>NZ_NKHF01000215.1 GCF_002744175.1 Pseudoalteromonas piscicida | reverse complement strand
GTTTGCATCTCTTTTCTTAGCAAGCCTTTCATTTACTACCTAAAGTTTAAATATATCCCTGTTTCAAACTGAATAAACACAGCTTTATCCTGATTTTCAGCTTAGCGTAAAGTGGTAGTTCAGTTGGTTAGCTCTTGCCTTAGAGAACGGCGGCCTGTCACGCCAGCGGTTCGACGCTTCGATTCGAGTGCCGTCCACTCCGCCAGTTTGCATCTCTCTTCTTAGCAAGCTTTTTCATTTACTACCTAAAGTTTAAATATATCCCTGTTTCAAAAACACAGCTTTGTCCTGATTTTCAGCTTAGCGTAAAGTGGTAGTTCAGTTGGTTAGCTCTTGCCTTAGAGAACAGCGGCCTGTCACGCC
>NZ_NKHF01000214.1 GCF_002744175.1 Pseudoalteromonas piscicida | reverse complement strand
TGTAACTCCCCCAAAAAATGAAACAGTTCATAAGTAGAATTTTCCATCAACTAAAATAGGAAAATTTACGATGAGAAAAAGCAAGTTCACCGAAACTCAAATTGTCAGCATGATCAAAGAAGCTGAGTTCCCCCAAAAAATGAAACAGTTTATAAGTAGAATTTTCCATTAACTAAAATAGGAAAATTTACGATGAGAAAAAGCAAGTTCACCGAAACCCAAATTGTCAGCATGATCAAAGAAGCTGA
>NZ_NKHF01000213.1 GCF_002744175.1 Pseudoalteromonas piscicida | reverse complement strand
GCACGAATACCGGCACGAATACATCGGCCTGTGAGCTCAACAAGTTCAATATAATAGCTGAGTTCAAAGGGGAGTCCTTTTGGCATATCTTTTTGTGGGTTGCCAGCAAAGCATAGTAGAGACTTGGGTTGCTGCCCGAGTTTGGCATAGTCGATCCGCTTTTTGATGCTGGTGTAGTCTGAAGTTTCTGGTGTTGTAGCGA
>NZ_NKHF01000212.1 GCF_002744175.1 Pseudoalteromonas piscicida | reverse complement strand
TATACAATAAAGATCGCTGCGTAAAGCAGTTCCTACTCCGTAGTATAAGCAGTTAAAAAGTTCATTGTTGCTTTAACGCTTGTAAACGGATTCTATCTGTTGTCACTGTGATAAAAGCAGTTAGAGCCAGCGCTGCTAAACTACAATAAAGATCGCTGCGTAAAGCAGCTCCTACTCCGTAGTATAAATTGTTTTAAAGTTCCTTGTTGTTTTGACATTTG
>NZ_NKHF01000211.1 GCF_002744175.1 Pseudoalteromonas piscicida | reverse complement strand
CCAGTGCTTTGAATTGCTCAGCAAGGGCACTGTGTGCTTGCGCTTCGCTCATGCTGATAGTGCCACTTTGATCTGTATCTAGCGCAGCGAAATCTTCACCCGCCATCGCGTTTACAGAAGCAAAAGATAAACCTGTGATCGATAGTGCAATAAGTACGTTTTTCATCGTGTATTCCTCAAAATTTTTAAATACTGTTCGTTTTATGAAATTGGAGAGCGATTAATTACCCTTTAAAGTTCGCGAACTCTGATTCGCTTAGCTCGCCGTTTGCGTCGGTAT
>NZ_NKHF01000016.1 GCF_002744175.1 Pseudoalteromonas piscicida | reverse complement strand
ATACCGACGCAAACGGTGAGCTAAGCGAATCAGAATTCGCAAATTTTAAAGGTTAGTAATAGCTAGATAAGCGACTTACTTGAGCAAAGAAGTGACTGGGAAAGTCTACAGGTACCAAGGAGCAGGGAATAGAGCTCAAAGATTATGATTATTATTGTGTTTGTTGGCAATCATACTGATTTGATTAGTTAACAGGCCTGTTTTGAGGCAAGCTACAGCGAGGAATCGCTATCAGAATCTTTGAGCTCCAAATTGAGATTTTGGACGTCATTAGACAGAAAATGAAGGATCATAGTCGTAAGAGTAAGGCGGTTACTCGTACCGCACCCAAAGCTTGGCTATATAGCCAAGCTTTTTTAGAACACAACCCACCATAACATTCTGCGCAATAAGCCGTTTATACTCTTTTCTTATGCATTGGAGTAGGAGCTGCTTTACGCAGCGATCTTTAATGTAGTTTAGCAGCGCTGGCTCTAGCTGCTTTTATCGCTGTGACAACAGATAGAATTCGTTTACAAA
>NZ_NKHF01000210.1 GCF_002744175.1 Pseudoalteromonas piscicida | reverse complement strand
TGGCTCACCCGCCGATTTGTGCACACACCCAGTCCAAGACGCTGAAGATAAAACACAAACACCTCGCGAGGTAAACTCGCTCCTACCTTAGTCTCAACATGGTAGGAGACGGTTCACCCGCCGATTTGTGCTATCGTGACTTTGCTGTTTCGTATAATTGTCCAAGTGTTCTGGAAACACAGATCGCTGCGTAAAGCAGCTCCTACTTCACGCCACTTGCGTATCGACGTGATGG
>NZ_NKHF01000209.1 GCF_002744175.1 Pseudoalteromonas piscicida | reverse complement strand
TTTTTAGGCAAGGCGCTTTATATTTTTATCGCTGGGAGCATAGTTGTTCTCTGTCTTTAGCAGTACATTCAATTGACTGTTTTTCAATGATTTTGCTTTTTAGGCAAGGCGCTTTATATTTTTATCGCTGGGAGCATAGTTGTTCTATGTGACCAAGTAAAAATATCAAGCAACGCAGCATAAGAAGTAAAAGCGCAGAAAAACCA
>NZ_NKHF01000208.1 GCF_002744175.1 Pseudoalteromonas piscicida | reverse complement strand
CACAAATCGGCGGATGAACCGTCTCCTACCATGTTGAGACTAAGGTAGGAGCGAGTTTACCTCGCGAGGTGTTTGTGTTTTATCTTCAGCGTCTTGGACTGGGTGTGTGCACAAATCGGCGGGTGAGCCACCTCCTACCATGCGGAGGGTGTGGTGGGAGCGAGTTTATCTCGCGAGGTGTTTTAAATCTCACATAGCAAAAAACCCGTCGCATTGCTGCAACGGGTTTTGATCCAATGTACAAAAACTCTATAGCTAATTGTGCGAAAACTGCGGGAATATGTGGGAGAGTTCGGGATAGAGTGAGAGCCTATTTTAAAATGAGTTTGATATTGTGAAAATCAGCGGCGCTCAAAAATTTGCGCCGCTTTTTTGTTTTATCGCTTTTTCTTACACCAAGCTACGAACAGCACAATAAAAAGTATTGATACCGAACCAATGACAAATAGCATGATAGCCTCTTCGATTGAAGGTATTCCCATTTTTCTCTCCATGTTTAATTAATTGACGGGA
Source organism: Pseudoalteromonas piscicida (assembly GCF_002744175.1). GTDB lineage: Bacteria > Pseudomonadota > Gammaproteobacteria > Enterobacterales > Alteromonadaceae > Pseudoalteromonas > Pseudoalteromonas piscicida_B. The sequence continues at coordinate 36,022 of NZ_NKHF01000208.1, read as the reverse complement.
CTGAGGTCGCTTTCTCAGCAGTTCCATTTCTGTACTGGCTCTGTGTAACTTTAGCCGTTTCAATCAACAACTGCAAAGCACCATCAACTTCATCTAGGGTTTTGCAGCCATGAGCATTTAGATAACTAGCTATATGTTGTAGTGCTACATTATTACTCTTCATTTTCTTCCTCACTCATTAGCTCCCAAATTACCTTATATAAAGGTGGGGCTTCTGGTTCTATCGGTGGAATTGATGGGCCGCCGTTGCGACCAAATCTGACTGTTTGCACTGGCTCACTCATTTGCTCTTCTATATATACCCTTTTGCCAAACTCAAAACCGAGCAGCAGTGTTGTAATTAGAGCTAGCAATAACAGCCATGTGTTTATCGTTGTTTCGTGATCTGGTTTCAGCATATTGATGGCCCTTTATCCTGTGGGCCGTTGCCTTTGCTGTCATCAAACAAATCTCCTTGCATTTCATCGCGCTTTAGCTTTTGCATAGTGCGAACAATTTCATAAACCCATTGCACTGAACAGCCGTACTTTTTTGATAACTCAACATGATTATTGCCGTTAAACTCAGCCCAAACTTTGTTACTCATCATGATTGCGTCGATTGAACGGCCTTTGCAGACATATACAACCTCACCGCCAAATGTATGGCGGATTGAATCAACAACCTTTCGCCCTATATCTAGCGCCGATTGTTCATCAACGGTTTCACTAACTCCACGCATGACCAGCTCAAATATAGTGAGCAACATGCCATCGCCGCGTTCGGTAACTTTGCCGTATTCTTCAGCCATTTTTAGACGCCTCCGAATATCGATCAGACATAACTCCAATAAACGCAATTGCGGCCTCTAGCTGCTCAACACTGCACTTTTTAAAATCTCCCAGCTCGTAAACAGTTTTGGTTGCTTCAATTTGGTGTGCGCTACTGAGTTTTAACCCTTGTAAAACATTAACCAGTTCTTTGAGTTGTTCGGCCATACAACGCGCATACCAGCTTTTTAACTGCTCAATCAGTGCATGAACCATTGGTGCGCGTAGCCACTCCAAACGCTCAATAACCACATTCTTATTCATGCGTTTTGCCTGAGCTTTACTCCAATTGAGTAGCGCGGCTTCCGAGCCATCGCGTAAATAGCCGCGATGACTCATGGCAATCCACACCTGACGCAGTTTATCCAGCGAGGTTTTGTCTTCTGGCTCTTTGTTACGTGTGATCGGCGAGTTTTTACCACCGTGCTTTTTAGCCTCGACTTTAAAGCCCTTGTCTTTCATGTGATCCAAGACCTTTTTAAGCTCCCCTGCATTCATATCCTTACAACTGCTTTTTTTAGTCAGACCAGTTAATACTTGGCGATAAAGCTCATCGTCCCAACCTAATTGACCTTTACCAATATGAATGAGTTGAATGTATCTAGATTTTGATAAATACATAACGCCACCTTTATAGAGATTTACTAACCAATGGGATTTGAATCCATGCACCCAGCTCGTTACGCTCGTAAAATCGCACGTACGTTTTTGTTGAGCCAAAAATAAACGCATCATCTATTGCCTCCATACCAGCGGCCCAATCGTCCGACTTGTGGCTGTAACGGTATTTACTGCGCAGCTCCATGATCTTAGCTTTGCTGTATTGGCCCTCTTTGTCGGTTTCAAACGCGTTCATTACGATGTCTTTAATTAGCTGCGCTTCATCGTCTAGCTTTTCCAGCAACCCATTTACCACACCTAAGAACAGTTCTTTTGCTATCAGAATCTCAGGGCCAAAGCTAATGTCGTCAGCAACACCAACCTTTACACGGCTTTTGCCATCATACGAGGTTAGCGTGATATTGCCTTTGGCTCCGCCAATCTCAACGTTGTAGTTATGAGCCATCTCCGCAATAAAGTCGTTTACTTGCGAGTACACACCACGTTTGAAGTGTTCATGTTCTGCGTTCAGTTGCTTTGCGCGCTGCACCAGTTCTAACACCAACGCATTTTGCACCTTGTCGTTGTCGCTCACTTTATCTGCTGGGACCTTGTAACCACTTCGATTTATATAAAACTCTTGTTCCATCACTTCTTCACCTTACTGCGTTAGTTTACGTTGAGATTCGCCACTTACTGGGCGGTGTATAGAGTGCTCTTTTCCTGCCCTAAACCCGTCGCTTATCGCATTGCCGACGTTAGCTTTTTTGCCACGTGCTGTGCCGTTGCTCCGTGCTAGGTCTGGGTAATGACGTACCTTATATGCTTCAATGAGTTGGTTCTCGTTGTCTGTACGGGCAAACTGGGTAACTTGCTGGTGAACAGCGATTACCCAACCTTCAGCAAATCGATCACCTCTGGCTATTTTGGTACTGCGTTTGCAGCGGTTTGATTGCTGCTTAACATAAGCTGTCCGATCCGCTTTTAGCTTTGCCCACATAACATCCCAGCAGTAGCTAGCCAGCTCAGGCTGCGGGGCGATACCAATAAAGTGAATATCACTACTTGCACAAAAGTTTTGGTTTATAAATGCATCCACACCAAATGCACGTTCAATCAGGTTAATAAACATGGCTTGATACTTAACCAACCGGTTAGCGCCACACGTTGTTCGGCGCTCGTCTATATCAGAAAAGCCCACATCTTCAGCACTAATGCGGTGTTTCTCCATTAGCGCTTGCGCTGAGCGCATAGCTGCTGCGGCTTCATTCTCGTTAGTTGCAGACTTAGCCAACGCTAAACACTTTTTGATCTTGTCTAAAATGCGCTTATCCACGAGGCACCACCTGCTGAACTTTATAAAACTTTACCGAATGGCATTTAGGGCATGCGCTCGATAGCTGGTCGCCTACATACACAGCGGCTTTGTCACTTTCATTGCCTACCCAACCACAATGATGATTTGCACATGCGAAGCCAGGCTCGGGCGCGGCAATAGCAAATTCGCGTAGCTTTTGTCCGAATACGTGGCCCCAATCTTTAACCTCAACTGAATTGTGCCGTGTCAGCATTTCTTGCATTTTGCTGTCGTCAGCCAGCAGTTTGTCGGCTTCAGCTTTGGGTAACGTGACGTGCTTTGTGATCTTGACGTTCGCGACGCCAGTGAGTGTAATTTCTACCTGTTGACTCATGGCTATACCTTTAAAACTAATGATTCTGTGATCTGCTGCTCACCAATTTGAGCGGCGGCATTCATGGCTTTAGCAAGCCAAGTGTTCACATTGAGTGGGTAAGAGCGATCTAGCTCGGCATCATCCAAAGCGATGCCGTGGCGAATGCGCCCCATGCACTTGCCGCGAATCGCGCTAAGGGCATCCTCAGTAAAGATCTTGTCAGCATCTACACCAACGCGAGATAGCTTATGGCGAATATACTCGGGAACATAAATCCCTAGCGGCTGCATCTTTATTTGATTGCAGCGCCAGCTAAACTCACGAACGTGCTGGCCGCTTAACTTTTTGGCAAGCTCCGACTGGCCAATCAGTACAATCCCCATCACACGCCTAAACCCGTGCGTTAACTCCCAAATGCGCTTGAGTAGCTTGATCACATCAGCGCTTAAATCGTGTGCCTCATCAATTACCATTAGGTGTAAATGGCCGTTGTTGGCGCTTTCAATCAATGCCTCTTCTATTGCTGCATCACGCTCTTCAGCACTTGGTTTATGCTTGATTTGTAGCGCTCTACAAATAGCGGTAGAGATAGACTCTGCGGTTATTTTGCGGCGGTCTAATCGTGCAGGTTGGATCAAAATCACATCAGGATGATCTTGTTGCACTTGGTGTATAAAGGTGCGACGAATAATCGTTTTACCGCTTCCACACTCACCATAGAGTGCAATCATGCTGCCAGCGTTCGCGGCCGTTAGCATGTCTTCTAAAATTACATGGTGGGCATCAACCAAAAATAGGTCACCCTCGCTCGTTATCTCGTTTTCAAACGGGTCACGACGTAGTTTAAAAAACTTCTTTGCGTTAGCTGTTAGCATTTCAGGCTCCGGATCTTCATATTCAACTTCGGGTTGTGCGTTTTTGTTTGGCTCATACCAGGTAAACAAATCGGTTAGTTGCTCGCTGGTTGCACCGAGTTCTTTTAAATACTCTGCAATGGCTGCTTTAATCGCTTTGCTATCACAGGTTTTTGGCCAGTCGGCTTGTGTTGCTACACGGCTTAAACTAGCTTTGCTAAATTTCAGCCCTTTAGCGGCTAATGCTTTTACTACTTGGGCTTGCTTAACTCCCAGTACTTCAAACACATGGCTAAGCTTTGTTATTTTCATGCTATCTCGCTATCTTCAGCACTGGAGTCTCCACAATTCCTAGGTGCAACTGTTCAACAACCGCTGACACTTCCGCTTCAGCAATACTTTGGCCATTCAGCCAATCAATTTCGTTAGGACGCAGCGGCCTACCCAAACGCTGTGCTACAACCATGCGTAAATCGAGCGAGTCCAACACTTTGCCTTTGCGCGAGCCTTCCGCGACTTGCTTAGCAATCGCGTTGTCTAGCTCAATAGTTTCTCCCTTAGGCGCAATGCGGGTGTCGTGCTCAACATTTTTGAGGTGTGTGTGAGCGACCAAAGCGCCCCCAAATGGAGCTAGCTTTTTCTTCTTAGCCTGCTTGATTTCTGCATCACTGAGATTTTCAAAAGCGAGCCTATCCGCTGCTTTAGCTGCGCTTTGAGTCGCTGTGTCTTTGTTTTGGATGTGCTCTTCACCAATTACAGGGGCATCTAACCTAAAGCCATCTTCACCAACACCTGCTGGCTGAACTTGGTGATACACCACTTCATCAAGGGGGGTTGTAACACCTACTAATAAATCCGGCGTATCACCCACAATAATTGGACTAACCGAAACCGTGATCCCGTTACGTACATGCTCCAGTTCACCAACGTCATAGCGGTGCTGCTGTTTGGTACGTGGATGAACATAAGTGATCTCCAGATCACCGTTCACCTTCCGTGTTTCACCTGTTTTGGTCAGTAGTAGTCTGCAAACTTGCTCATCTGGCAGCATGCGCAGGTAGTCGCGGTTTTGTGGTTGGTATATGGTTAGCCATACATCTGAACGTGCTTGTTTGTGCCGACTATGCTTGCAGTTCATGCCAGGTATTTTGTTGGCGTTAAACGCCTCTTGCCATGCCCATACCGACTCGTTTAGCTCGTCAACACTGCTAACCGGTTCAAACAAAATGCGGCTTTCAAATTGCTTTTCAACAATGTTGTTTGCCACTTCCACAGCCCCTTTAGCGCGGGGGTTACCAGCCTCATGGGGTATGTTTTTAACTTTGAGTGCATCTAATACATTGGTAATTGCTTTACCTGTGTTGGCACTGCCTTTATCCCACAACAGAATTTGTGGCACGCCCATAAATGGCGAGCCTTCGTGTTGCTTCCAACACCACATTAAAAAGTCGAACATATTGGCTTGCGTTTCACCCGCTGACTCGTAATAACGCACGCGGATCATGCCGCTATTGTGGTCAACCAATACATAACGCCACACTCGCAAGTGCTTTATGCGCTCTAAGTTCTCTGGCTTATTTGCGTAAAACTCAGAGTCATTTGCGTAGCGCTGCACTTTGCCTTTTTTACCTGGCGGGTAATAAAGCAAACAATAACTAGGGTCTACTTGATGTACATGATTAGGCGCTAAACTGCGCATTTGAACATGCGGTGTTGCTCTATCTAACGCGCTAACTGAGGCATTACGTTTAGCTAGTACACGGCTGATCTGGCTTGTACTTAAGCAGGCATAGCCATTAGCAACCAAGATTGATTTAGCCGTGGTAACATCCATGATCCGCTTACCATTATCACGTACCCCTTGGTTTAAAATGGCCACCAGCATATTCAAGGCTTCATCGTCCATCGCTGTTGTGCCTGCATCACTGCGTTTGGCTTTGCCACTTTGCCAGCCAAGCTTTTTGAGTTTGCGATATAGCGCGTCTTTGCTTAGGCCCAGTGTTTCACACGCCTTTTCGCGGATTGTGCCTTTTTGGCCGTGGCCTGCGTTGTCTAGCTGTTCAGCCCAGTACTCTAGAGATAATGCGTTCATTCCATCACCTCCATGCCTTCAAAGCCCATTTCGGCCAGCCACTCACCACTGGGGCGCGCGTCGTCTAAGTCGCCATAGGTGCGGTGTATTTCGTTCCACACATGCGCGAGTTGAGTTAGTAAAATTTTGCTGTCAGCATAAAACGCGGATTTAGCGGCATCGTAGGTTTTATCATCAATCTTTACCGTCTCAAGCTGCTCACTGAGTACCAACATTTGGTTAAACCCTTCACGCACTTGGTTTTGGGTTTTAGCCAAGGCTTCAAAAAAGCTTTTGGCTTCGCCTTTCCAGCGTTCGGCACTAAACTTTTTGCTTTCTAGGTCGGTTTTGAGCTTAATGATTTCCTCTTCTTTTTTGGATGAAGAATCACGAGACACTTTGAGCATGCGCTCGGTTGCGTCCAGCTCTTGAGTGATTTTCTCTTTTTCCTTAGCGTGCTTCGCTTTGAGTTCGTCGATTAGCTCTTTTACGGCTTCTTTATCGCCTGTTTCAACGGCTTCCGACTCTATAACCAGCGCTTGTTCATCTTCGGGAAGTTGACGCAAAGCACGTAGCTCACGATTTCCAATACCTATTTGCTTTGACGTTTCGTAAAACTCTTCCCCAAAAGTCGCCAGATATTCTTCCGCTTCTTTTAAAGAACGGTACGAGCGATTCAAAAATGCAGGGCAAAATTCTTCAATTGTTGCGACCGTCGCAGTTTTTCCATCCTTTTGATAAGTTAACCCCTTGTATTCTTTAGATTCTCTTATTTTTTTAAAAGTGATGATTTCTGCGACTGTCGCATAGTTTTTCATATGGGTGAAGGCTTGTAGACGACCCAACTCCATCAAAACTTCTTGTTTAGACGCGAGTAGGTCTTTACCTTCAACTAGGGCTTTCTCAACCGTCGGTGTTATATCTTTCTCGCTCATAACTACCTCAAAATACTGTAGTTGCTGTACTCTTGCTGTAAGTTGCGCAGTACGTTTTTAATATTGTGGTCTACCGTGTTACTCAACTGCACAGGCTTTTTATGTAAGCGCCAGCGCTTTTCATTCCCCGGTAGACGCTCAGCCCATCCCGCATGTGCCAAATTTGCCAATATGCGCGTTACATCTGCTGGACTAGTGTCTAACTCCTGGGCCAGCTGCTTTGGCTCAACACCATCCAGCTCTTTACCCGCCATCAACTCAACCGCTGCCAGTACTCGCAGCACTTGGGGGGATAGATATCGTTCGTTACTCATTAGCCACACTCCACGGTTACAGGGCTAAACAGCCTCCGTACATAAGCATGTAGTTCATACCAATTTTCACGGGTCGCTGGGGCCGTTAGGTACAATGAGTTGTTTTCCATTTTTTCAGCATCCCATTGACCACTTTTGACAAGCCCCGCACTGTCTGGACAAACCCATACAGTTAGTTGATGGCCTTCTTTGAATACACAGGCACTGCGATGATTAGAGATTTTCATACCGCCTCCCTTTTAGGCTGTTGAATAGGTGTATGAAATGCCTCTACACAGCTAGGACAAACCACATCTATATCTGTGTACTCGGTCATCACATGACGCCAACCAACAACTAATGCAGCATTACGCCACTCTAGCGGTGTGATATTGCCTTGATTTGCTAGCTCCTTATGCTTGCAGCACTGGCATTGAATAAATACGCGTGTGTTCTTCACTTTTACATGTTCAAGTTCAATCGGTTGCGTCAAAATAGTCATGCGTTCTCTCCTTGTGATTTTCCGTGTGCCAGTGCTTTTAGCTGCTCCAAACTCATTAGCAGCACAGTTTTACCTGCTTGTTTACCCAACCAAACGCTCGAACTTTGCTCGTTATGGTGTTTTTTAGGCGCAACTTGGTCTTTGATAGTCATAATATGCTCCTAAATAAGCTGCTGCTGGGGATCGTCGAGACGTTCGACTTCGAGTTTTTGGTAAGCCAATTCTTGCATCAGAACAACTATTTGCTCTGCAACGTGTTGATGGTTTCCACCACCTTCTTCCAATTGCATGGCCATACCAATTACCTGATTTGCAAATTGATTTAGATGATTCAATGTTGGCATTGAAGGCTTTTTGCTTTTAGGCATATCGACAACCAACTTATCCAAGCTGTGTGCCATATATTGGAGTGGGTACTCTCTGCCTGTAGCAGCCATATATGGGATTAATAAGCTAGCGGGCATATCGCCATTACCAAGGTATTTATAAAGCATATCGGTGCTTACGCCCGTTCTATCAGCGATGCGTGGCACGCTCATGTTTCGTGTCGCCATTCCATGCTCCTTACAAAGCTGTAAGGACTCAGGCAGGCTGCGAGCGACTACACGGCTCCACTGACGGCGTTTAGGCTTGGTCATAAGTCCCTCCAACTTGCAATGCTGAAGTCAGCTTACGGGTATTCCAAAAAGAAAGAATTTTTGGAACTTCCCAAGGAGTGATCTCGCTGGCTAGAATTTGATCATCACGTAAACGGGAGATCAAACCATGCAAACCGAATTTGCTACTTACCAGTTTAATAACTTGCTTGAATGGCTGTGTATTGACGATAAACCTTGTGCCACTGTTTACTGCGCGAGCGCTAAAGAACTGCGCCAACTTATTGTTGAACTTGGCAGCTATACGCATATTGAGCGCAGAGTGGTGGTTAATCGCTTGTACCAACAACAAAACACGGCTTTGTTGGCGCTGATAGCACTGTGCTATGTACGGGCTAATTATCTGCATTGTGTGGCTCCTGTAAGGTCTGTAACTGAATTAATGATTAGATGGTTACTTCGCCCTTACGAGGCGGCCAGCAGTTGCTGAAGTTGTGCAATACCTTGCTTACGCTCTTCCCCTCTTAATACTCGGGGATTGGTATAGGCGGATTTATCAGGAAACACCTCATTGATAGGTTTTTTGATAATTTTACTGATTGCTTCAGCAATGCGACGTGATTGGGAATGGCCACAAACTACACCTGAAACAGTCGCAAGGTTTACTCCTAAAGCTGCTGCAACCATTGATAGTGTGTAGCCTTCGTCTGCGATGGCGTCTTTAATTTCCGTTGGATTCATAGTACTCTACCTTTTTGAATAAAACCCTTTCTAAAGTGTTTTGGCGAACGGTTAGAAAAGGGTTTGGTTAAATGTTGAGTTGATTATTGTGCAGATATCTGCACATGTCAATATATTTATGGCGGATATCTGCACATGATTGGAACTCGTCTAAAAGAAGAGCGTGAAAAATTGGGAATGAACCAAGAGAGTTTTGCCGCAATTGCAGGCGCAAAAAGACGAACTTTGGTTGACTGGGAGAAAGGCTCAACATCACCTACAGCGGTTCAACTAGCTGCATTTGCTGAGTTTGGAGTGGATATCCAGTACGTACTGACAGGTAATAAAAACCACGGAAATTATTCTGAAACTCAGATATTGGAAGGTATGACCTCATTTTTGTTTGATACAGCTGAGCTTGGTTGGGTTACCAAATCAAGGGAAACCCCTTTTAATACAGTATTGAACTTCGCTTTGTATTCGATAAAGAAGGCAGCTGGCGAGGATGTGGATTTTAAAGATATGCCTGAAATATCGGTAAAATCTAAAGAGGGTTAACTCTCTTTAGATTTTTAATTTGATAACGTTGTATTGAGAAACTTCTAATTCAACCTGTGCTTCATAGTCCCTGTAATAACCTTCAACTTCTTTCTTCCAGTCGAGCAATGCATTATACCTATGATCGTTATTTACCATTTTATCGATCATTGGTTTTTTTACTAAAATGTTGTGTGCCCTAATTTGAAAGTCACGCTGAACACGCTTTTCGATAAGCTTCCGAATGCGGTCTTCGGGCGTTGATTTATATTTAAAAAGCTGGCACACAAGGTATGTAATGAATACAAACAATATACATATGTATGAAACAGCGAACATTACGTGGTCCCCCTTTTAAGATTGAAAGATTCGATGGCTTTACAAACGATGGGAACTGCTAAAATTAAGCTGTTGGCGAGGTTGCCTGTATTGACTCCCAGTGTATAAGCTTCTCCTAGCAAATAAGTCTGCCATACTACTCCATCAAGGTAAGTTAGTATCTGGAGAATAGCTAACATAGCTAAGCATATTGAAATACTAAAAGCTTCAAAATCAATCTTTATCTTTAGTGACTTATGGCAAAAGATGATTAAAGCAATACACAAAACATCAATTGTGGCCCAAGAACCAAACCAATAAAATAGGTTTCCAGGCTCAGTCGCGATGGCCCAGAGCTTTTCTTCAAATTGAAGATTAAACAATTGAGCTGTACACCAAACAGCAGCGACAATAAAGTATGACTGGCTACCCTTACCCATAAACAACACAACAAACGGCAATGATATTGAAACTAACCATAACCAACTATTTAATTGGTTTAGTAGTTCAGAATAGCCAGCCAGCATTATACTTCTCCCTAGTACTCGTTAAATCTGTGTTTCTAAAATACGCTAGAAACAATCACTGACTCGACGAATGCATTACTTTCTACGGTTTTCTTTTTTGGGTATTCAATCGGGTTATTACCACTCCCATTGCCACCCACAACCTTTGCTAAGTCAGCTGATGATAGTGATTTTTGTGTATTTTTTTGGTTTTTCATGGTTTTGCTCCTTTGAAATAGAGCACACAGCATAGCAGCAAAATTGAGAAATAATCTTTAACTTAGATTAAAAATGGGAACGGATGCCGTGGCTGTCCGTGCTACGTTACTACTGGTTACTCAATCCATTAACTCAACTATAACATTTGCCAAATGTTAGGCAAACAGTTTTGTGTTTATTTTCGGAATAATTTTAATAATTTGCGACAGAGCGCCCGAATTTAGCGTTGCTCTTTGAAAGTGGATCAGTATTCGTTGCGAAAAAAACACCAGATATCAGGTGATTTATTGATACCTTATGTTAACAAGTTTACTTAAAAGCCTTTTTACTTATCGGGTTTTTCGCTTATATTAAAAAGCCAACCTAACTAAGGATAGTTTTATGAAATTAATGATGATCCCACTTATTCTTTGCGTCAGTAGTTCTACCTTTGCGTTTGAAGTCTACAAATGCGACGTAGATGGTGTAACAACATATAGTGATAGGCCATGTGCTAAAAATGCTGAAAAAGTAAAAGTAAGAAGTAACGCACCAAGCACTAGGCCATCGCCTGACAAATTGGTTGAAGAATGCCTCGCCTACGTCAAAGAAAATCGTGCTTGGAAAGATCCTGACTCGGTGCAACTTGTTAGTTATAGAAAAATATGGACACATGACAGCAGTGGAGCAAGACAAGTGCTTAGGTTAGAGGTTAAAGCAAAAAACAGTTATGGAGCCTATGACGGCACAACGCATTCCTCTTGTTTCTTAAATCACAGTGGCACTGGCTTAAGTAGCGTGCAAGAGCTGCTGTAATTTTTTAATCCAGTTTAAAATACACTCACCAACGCTATTGGCACTCTATCAGCACAGCCTGATGGAGATGCCAAATGACCTTACCCAATCTTAACTACTTTAAGCAACAGCCAGAGATCCGCGATGCTTTAGCACCGTTTTCTTTAAAGTTTGCCGACTCAATTATTCCCATTCTATACCTTGAGGGCGGCTTACGTGCAGATGGCGGTATCAACAATGTCGCGTCAGACCGAGGCGGACTAACTAAGTTTGGGATCAGTCAACGCGCTTATCCAAATCTCAATATTGCTGAACTCACATTAGCTCAAGCTGTTCGCTTGTATCACCGTGATTATTGGCGGCCAATGTATTGCGAGCACATGAATACAGGCTCTGCGCTTATGCTTTTAGATGGCGCTGTTCAACACGGTGTGCCTGGCATGACTCAGCTCGTACAACGTTATGTAGGCGCTAAGCCAGATGGCCGCTTTGGCTCTAAGACTCTCCAGGCTTGCCAAAGTATTTTACCCAACCAGCTCATTATTGGCTTGAGCCTGCGCCGCGCTCGTAAATACGCAAGGATCTGCACCAATGACCCCACGCAAAAGCCGAACCTTGAAGGTTGGTATAACCGCTTAGAGCACATCACCGAGCTTGCCACCGTGGGAGTCAATCATGGGTAGAAATTGGCAATGGAGCTACACGCAAGGCCGCATAAAACGATTAAAGGCCGAAGTTGCCGCGAGGCAAAATGGCGAACCGTTTGATGCCAACCAAATTCCACTGCACAGCTACGACGGTACGATGCAGTCCAAATTCAAACGTGGCTGGCAGTCTGTTTGTGAGACAGATATCCAGTGCCGACTAAACGGCCACAACACCTATCAACAAGTGCGACAGCGCCTCGCCAAACAATTTGGAGAGCGCCATGAGTGATTGGGTGGGACTAGGTACTGTGGTTGGCAAACTATTGGACGATGTTTTTACATCCGATGAAGAGCGCCAGCAGCTTACTAATGAACTTGCAAAAATCGACAACCAGCGCCATGCACAGGTGCTGGCTCTTGAGGGCCGAATTGTTGAGCTACAAGGGCAAGTGCTGGCTGCGCAATCTCAAATTATTACTGCTGAAGCCAAAGGCGAGAGCTTATTACAACGCTGCTGGCGACCTATCACCATGTTGACCTTTCTAGTGCTAATTGTACTGGACTCGTTCGGCCTGCTTACGTTTAGGCTCAGCGAACAGGCATGGGAGCTATTGCAGCTTGGCATTGGTGGCTACGTGATTGGGCGCACCGTTGAGAAAGCAGCCCCGGGTGTAAAAAGCATGGCTGCTTCGGCAATTAAAAACATAAGGAACCCAAGCAATGGACATAGCTGACAAAGCACAAAAGTTCATTGATGAGTCAATGAACCGCAAACTAGCTGAGCACAGCAAACAATTTGCAGGCGCTGACGTAGACCTAGATGAATGCATCGAGTGCGGCATTGAAATACCACAGGCCAGAAAGGCCGCCATTCACAACTGTACCACCTGTGTTGATTGCCAATCGTTGATTGAGCGAAAACAACGAGTAAATGGAGTTTAACCATGTATGAGTTTTTTCAAAAATGGCAAACCGTGATTGTGTGGGCGCTCGGTGTGATGGGTGTATTCATCATGGCATTTTTGTATGTACGGTTCCCGTCTCGCAAAGAGTTTAATAGTTATAAAGCTACAGCACAGCAACAGGTGAGCGACACGCAAACAAACGTGCAAAACCAGCTCAGCAAACATAAAACCGAGTTACACGAGCAATTAGGCGCACACAAAAGCGAACTGCAAGAACAGCTAGCCGAAGTAAAACGTGCGGTGAGTGATGATGTGCGAGAGCTTGAACGACGCATTGAAAAAATGCCTACAACCGACGACTTACACGACCTTGAGCTAAAAATTGAGCGACTAAACACCAACATTGAATCGGTAAAGCCTGGGCTGAGTAATGTAACTCGGCTCACAGATTTGCTGATGGAAAACGAACTGAGAGAGAAACGTAATGGCGATAGTTAATGACCAGTGCCCCTGTGGAGCAAAGGTAGTTGTGTTTACGGAAAGCGACTTGAAAAACCTCGCTTTCAAACATGAAGGTTTCCAAGTGATAAATGCCGAAGACCTAAACACCCCGAATGCCGAAACCTATTCACTTTTCAGCTGCGAGAACTGTGGCGAACCGCTCAGCGAAGTTGTTCCGTCGGTTATTGCTTTTTATCACCCATTACCAATAGGAAAAAATCATGGCGATGCATGAAGTACAAGCTGAACATCAACGGATCAGTATTTTGATTGCGCTTAAAGAGTCTGCGGACTATGGCGCAAACACTAGCATGTTGCGAGATGTGCTGAAGCGCTATGGCCTCGGCTGTAGCCTCGATCAGCTTAAAACCCTGCTGAATTGGTTGGAACAAAACGGCTACGTTAAAAACGAAAAGCTCAGCGAGAATACATGGGTTGCACGCATTACGAGCGCTGGCATTGATGTAGCTGACGGCACGAGCACAGTACCAGGCATTAAACGCCCAGCACCTCGGAGTTTATAGCTATGAGTGATGCTGTACGCAGAGGCAAGCCCAGTAAGATTGACGCGTTGCCAGAAGACATCAAGAAGAAGCTAGACGAAATGCTACGCGATAGTGGCAATTCACAAGCTGATATTTTGGTTGCTGTAAATCAGCTAATTCTCGATGCAGGTCTAGACGAAGAAGCAACGATTTCGCGCTCTGGCCTCAGTCGCCATGCCCAAAAGACAGAGGCCATAGGCAAACGCTTAAGGGAGCTGCGCGAAACAACCAAAGCACTCACTGCGGAGCTGGGTGATAAACCTACGGGCGACACCACCAAAATGATCTTAGAGATGGGCCGCTCTCAACTGTTTACCGCCATGCAAAAGCAAATGCTCAACCCAGACGACGATGACGACGTTGATATTGGCATGATTAAAGACGCCATGCTGGCCGCTCAACGTTTAGAAGCTACAGCTATGAAGGCTCACCAACGTGAAAAAGACATCCGCAAAGCATTCGCTGAAGAAGCGGCTAATGCCGTGGGAGATGAACTACGCGGTGAGGACGGCATGAGCGAAGAGCTAGAAGATAAGATCCGTGGCATATTGCTAGGTAAAGCGTAATGAGTGAAAAGCCTACATTAACGGCTACCAGCCGCCCCACCAAAATAGACCTAAAAGAGGAAATGCAACTCTACGGTGTTGACGTTCCTGATGCTGATGACTTTGAAATACCAGACAAAGCCCCCGTGTTTTTACCCTACCAACAACGTTGGTTTGAGGACGAGTCAGGGGTCTGCATTGCTGAAAAGTCACGACGTACTGGTTTAACGTGGGCGGAAGCTGGCCGCAATGTGTTAACTGCCAGCAAACCTAAAAAGCGCCACGGTAGCAACGTTTTTTACGTTGGCTCTAAACAAGAAATGGCTCTGGAGTACATCGCCGCTTGTGCGTTGTTTGCCCGTGCATTTAACCAGTTGGCAAAAGCTGATGTATACGAGCAGACATTTTGGGACAGTGAAAAGAAAGAAGAGATCCTAACGTACATGATCCGCTTTCCTAACAGCGGATTTAAAATTCAAGCGTTATCAAGCCGCCCCTCAAACCTGCGGGGGTTACAAGGTGATGTGGTTATAGATGAGGCCGCGTTCCATGAATCTTTAGATGCACTGCTTCAGGCTGCAATGGCTTTGCGTATGTGGGGCAGCCGCGTACGGATCATCTCTACTCATAACGGTGTAGATAACCTATTCAATGAATACATTAAAGATGCCCGGGAAGGTAAAAAGCCTTATTCGGTCCACCGGATCACCCTAGATGATGCATTAAACGATGGGCTATACAAACGCATATGCTTTGTTAAGGGTTGGGAGTGGTCGCCTGAAGCCGAAGCCGAGTGGCGACAGGCTAGGATTGATGAGTCGCCCAATAAAGAGAGTGCCGACGAAGAATATTTTTGTGTACCAAAGCGCAGTGGTGGTAACTACCTCAAGCGCATTGTGATTGAAGAGGCAATGGTAAGGGACAAATCGATCCCAATTCATCGTTTGACTTGTACAGATGAGTGGATGACATGGACTACTGAACAGCGCTACAAAGAAACAGAACAGTTTTGTAAAGACGTGATCCAGCCATTACTGGATAAGCTCAACCCTGACGAACAACATGCCTTCGGTGAGGATTTTGCACGCTCGGGAGATTTAACATCATTAGTACCACTTCGCATACGTGCTGACTTACACAAGCGCGTACCTTTTGTAATTGAAATTAAAAACGCCCCTTACGAAGTGCAGCGCCAAGTGGTGTTTTTTATATTGCGCCAACTACCACGGCTACGCGGTGCTGCTTTTGATGCCACGGGCAACGGTGGCTATCTCGCCGAAGCAGCAGCCTTAGAGTTTGGTATTGAATTGGTTGAATGTGTACACCTTAACGATAACTGGTATGCCGAGTGGATGCCCAAGTTAAAAGGTGAACTAGATGATCACAATATCGAGATCCCACGTCATCAAAATGTGTTGGATGATATGTGCCACATCAAAGTGGTAAACGGTATTCCCAAGATTGATAAGGGCAAAACTAAAGATCATGACGGTAAAAAAACAGACAAGCGCCACGGTGACTTTGCTGTTGGGCTTTGTATGGCTAACCGAGCTTGCTGGATGGACGGTTGCCCCATTGAGTTCACCCCGCTACCAAGCAAGAGCGGCAGCAACGATTTTAACTACGACGACCTAGGCAGCTTTCAAGGTGCGGGGTGCTGGTAATGCGCTGGCGTATCAAGTTCGAATACATCTTTACCATCGATAGCGACTTTATCGATATTGAAGCCCCCAGCTATGAAGCCGCAGAGCGCTACACCCTTGACCTCGATGTATACGTGGTATCAATCAAACCTATTTTGCGAGTAAAACTATGCTAGTAGACATTAATGGCGATCCGCTATCAGTTAATAAACTAGATCAAAATCAAACCGAAGAAAATGCCCAAGTGGGCATGTTGCTTAGGCAATATGCAGAACACCCAACGCAGGGGCTAACCCCTGCAAAGCTGGCCAGCTTGCTAAAAGAAGCAGAAGAAGGCAATTTGGCTGCGATGGCTGATTTGGCCAAAGACATCGAGGACAAAGACGGCCACATAAGCTGCGAACTGGGTAAACGTCGCCGCGCTGTGCTTGGTTACGATTGGGAAGTTAAACCACCTCGTAATCCGAGTAGTGCTGAAAAGCGTGATACCGATATGCTTAACGAGTGGCTTGAAGATGCTACTTGGTTTAATGACTTTTTATTTGATGCGACTGATGCCATATTAAAAGGTTTTAGCGCCAACGAGCTACATTGGGAATATTTAGATAAACAGCAAATGATCACAGGTTGCACTCATCGTGATCAAAACATATTTAAAACCCACCCCAACGACTTTAATCGCATCGTACTGAACGATAATACAGCCGAAGGCGAAGCGTTGAATCCTTTTGGCTGGGCTTTACATACTCATAAGAGTAAAAGCGGTTATGTTCACCGTACAGGGCTAGTGTCTGTGCTCAGTTGGCCATTTTTGTTTAAAAACTTTAGCGTGAGAGACCTTGCCGAATTTTTAGAGATCTACGGTTTGCCTGTACGCGTTGGTAAGTACCCAAGCGGTGCAACCGATGCGGAAAAAGCCACCCTCCTGCGTGCCGTGATGGCGATTGGCCATAACGCTGGCGGGATCATACCGCGTGGAATGGAAATTGATTTTCAAAGCGCCGCAAACGGCCAAGCCGATCCGTTTGAAAGCATGATCCGATGGTGCGAGCTAACACAATCAAAAGCTATCATCGGTGCAACACTTACCACTCAGGCAGACGGCAAAACCAGCACTAATGCACTTGGTAACGTACATTTAGAAGTGATACAAGACATCACACTAAGTGATTTAAAACAGCTGGAGCAGACCATTACGCGTGATTTGATTTATCCCATGTACGCCCTAAATGGAAAATCCTACCAAGGCAATCGTCGGTTGCCACATTTTGAGTTTGATAAAACAGAGTCTGAGGATATTGCAAGGTTAGCACCTGCACTAAAGTTGCTCGTTGAGACAGGTGTACAAATTCCCATACATTGGGCTAACGAAAAGCTACAAATCCCAATCCCCACCAACAACGAGCCAGTACTTGGCAAACCGTCTAGTAATGCCGCGCTAAATACAGCGGTGGCCGCACTTAATGCGGAATACCAAACACGCAGCACGCAAACAGAGCTAGATACTGCCATTGATGCAATCACCAGTGGCGATATGCGCGAAGAGTACAAAGCAACACTGCAACCACTTTTGGACAAACTTAACCAAAGCGAAGAGTTAGCCGCTATTGAGCTTGCCGAGCTTTATCCCACAATCGACCAAGGCCAACTAACCGAAATGCTCACCAAGCTAATTTTTGTGAGTGAGATTTGGGGCATGATCAATGATTGATCTCAGTATTGCTTTTAATAAACCGCCTGCGGATGCGGTGGCTTACTTTAAAGCTAAGGGCTACACCGTCAGCGATGAATGGCACGATGTGCTGACAACAGCGCACGCCAAGGCGTTTACTGTGGCCCGTGTGCAGAGCATGGAAGTACTAGAGGCCATACGCAAGTACACCGACACGGCGCTTGCTGAAGGCTTAACAGCAAAGCAATTTAGAGATCAGCTAACGCCCGAGCTGCAAAAGCTTGGTTGGTGGGGGAAAACCAAGAATGAGCAAGGCGATGAAATCCAGTTGGGTAGCCCTTACCGCTTAAACAATATTTACCGCACCAATCTACAAACCGCCTATATGAGTGGCCGCTATCGCCGCATGCTGGCTCGCAGTAAAACGCATCCGTATTGGCAGTATGTTGCTATTGATGATGCACAAACACGGCCTGAACATAAACTGCTGCATGGCAAGGTGTTTAGGTTTGATGACCCCATTTGGCAAACCATATTCCCGCCCAATGGCTGGGGTTGCCGCTGTCGAGTTCGTGCGCTCACCGAGGCACAAGTAAAAGCGCGTGGGTTAACCGTGGAGGATGGCAGCGGCTATGTACAACACTTTGATGCAGAGATTGTGAGCCGCGAATCTGGCGAAGTTAAAACCACTGAGCATGCACGAGTTAAGTTACCCAGTGGCGATGTAATGACGCCAGATGTGGGCTGGGCCTATTCGCCTGGTCAATCGGCCTTTGGCACTGACGTGGCTGTGGCAGTTAAGCTAGGCAAAGTGGAAAGCACACAGCTACGTGCTGAAACCATTCAGGCGCTCAACAATAGTGATGAACGGGCCAAGGCTTTTGAGCTGTGGACGCGTAAAAGTGTTGAGCGTATAGAGCAGTATCAAGCAGCAAAACTTGCTGGCGATACGGCTGGGCTTAGAGCATTTGGCCCAAGGCCGCAACATAAAACGGTGGTGTCATTTCTCAATGATGACATTAGCCAAAAGCTTAAAGATAAGGGCATTGATGCGAGTAGAACGCTGGTATTGTCTGAGCGTGTGCTTGCTCATGCCCATAGTGAAAAACACAAAGCCAGTGGCCAAGCACTTGAGCTAAACGAGTATATCAACCTAAGCAAATGGATTAACCAGAGCGGCGCGAGCGTATTGTGGGAACCTGAGCGAAGTGAAGTACTGTACGTAATAAGCCAAGGTGAGCAAGCCATAAAGGTTGTTGTGCGATTCGATAGTAACAGCGATACGATTATTAACTTATTTAAAGTAGCAAGCCCTGCCATCGAAAGCGGCATTAAAGGCGGAGTATACGAATTGTGGCGGTAGGATGAGACTCGAACTCATATCATATATGCAGCGCATATAACCGTTACCCATTGGAAACACTACCACCACAAACAATTATTACCTAACAGCTCGGTGATTACAATATGACCACTAGAATTGAGATACTTACAAGCGGTGATGCAACTAAGGCGCTTGAACAAATAGCACAGCGCTTTGATGACCTGAGCGACCCGATGAATGAGATAGCCGCCATCATGGAAGGCGTAACGGAAGACGCCTTTGCTGAAGAGCGTAGCCCAGTAACAGGCGAGGCATGGCCAGCGCTTAGTGAAAACTACCTAAAACAAAACCCCAAACGTGTTGGCGGGCAAATGTTACAGGTAAGTGCTGGAGGCTTAGCATCAAGCATTGCCGCAGACAGCGGTGCGTTTTGGGCGCAGATTAGTAGTAACAAACCGTATGCCGCCATACAAAACCTTGGAGGATTGCCAGAAATGGCTCCTGGCCCAGCTGCCATTCCACAGCGTGAGTATTTAGGAATAAGCCTCAATGAAGAAACCAATATTTTGGACACTATCAGCAACTATTTTACCGAAAACTAAAAAACGCCTCAGAAGCCCTCTGAGGCGTTTTTACATGTTCAAGTGCTAGCGTTGGGTGTTGTGTAGTGCAATATGGCCGTTAAAGGCGTTTCGAAACGTTTCTAAAGCAGGAATGCTATCAAATATCCCGAGACTTTTTATTAATAGTCCGTTAAAGTCTGGATTAAATGTATACGGATGGTACATTGCGCTTCGTTCTGTACCTGCCCGCCTATACCAACGTATCAACAGACAACTTATAAGAATTTAATTATGGAAAGTATTGTACTGCGCTTTGATGGTGAAGCTTTAAATGACCACTCAATGGATCTCAAGCTTTTAGCTGATTCTTTAGCTGGACTTGAGAGCTTAATAACAGAGGTTCACGAACATATTAATGGTTCCAATGATGACCTAGAGATTAAAGTACAAGGTGGTTTTGAAGAAGGCTCTTTCGAATTTATTTTGAATGTTGTTGAGCATGCCGAAATTAGTACATTAGCTGCTATAGGTTTTAGTGGAGCACTAGCAGGTGGAGGACTCGTCGGGGCTTTAAAGTGGTTAGGTGGAGAACCAATTGAGAAAATCGCACGTAAGACCCGTGGTGAGTGTATTTTAAAGAAGAAAGATGGGGATTCGCTAGTCGTTGAGAGTTATTTAAAAGATGCTATCGCATCACCATCTATTAGAACCGCTTTCAAGAAACTAGTGCAACAGCCTTTGAATAGAGCGGGTATTGATGTATTTGAAATTGTAAAGACTGACGATAATAAAACAGAGAATCGTGAGGTGCTTGTTGAAATTGAAAAAGAAGAAGCCGCAAGCTTTAGAGCGCAAAGAGAGCCAGTCAAAGAAAAGGTGATGGAAGATGAAGTTTATGACAACGCTCGCATTACTTTTCTAACCGTTCACAAAGATAAGTCTCATGGCTGGCGAATAAATCACGATGACCAAGATCTGCGCGTAAATATTCAAGATGATAGCTTTATTAAGCATGTGCGAAGTGGCGCAGGTGAAGCTATATTTGATGATGCATACCGTGTAAAATTGATTGCCAAATATAAGAATAACAGCCGTACCGAAAAGGACTGGCACATAGAAAAAGTATACATTTAATATTTCGCTTGTTACCCCTACACTCAAATTAATTAAGGAGGCAAAGTGACAGAAAAAATTGTTCTAATAGTACTTATTATCGCGTTGATGCCTCTTTTTTATTGGGGAGGAAAGACTGTTGTTTACATAACCCTTTGCAAATTCTTCGGTATGATAGTTACCTATAAAGAAATGGAAAATGGTGTTTTAGTAACAAGGAAAGTCAGAGTAAACAATGACACTTCTTTCGAAGAGCTAACAGAGCTTTACAAAAAAATGGAGAAGCGGGAGAAAATGCAATGACAAAAAAAGTCTCCGCTATTTCTAATACCTGCGCATCCGTTATTGGGGGGGGCTTGTTAGTTCTTGCAGGTGAGCTGCAAGCAGAGCAACTCAAGTTAGCAGCTACAACTATGATACCAGCCTTTACTCTACTGATTGCACATATCTTCAAACTAGCAGGTAGCTATGGTTCTTTAAGTATCTTCAAGTTTTGGTATAAGCGGAAGGCAACTTCACGGTTAAACTCTCTCGAAAAGGCGATGAATAACCCTAATATTTCTGAAGCCAAACGCGAGTGCTATCAAGACGATTATGCACAGACTCTTGATATTATCATGGAGATAGATAATGAAGATATGAAAGAGTTGAAAACAATGACTGATGAAGCACGTTCAAAGTTTAGAAGTGATATCAACTCTGGATACCAAGACAATAAAGAACTTACAGAGTCTTTTACTAAACCTGGAACCGATAAGCCTTCAGAACACTAATTTTTTAATCCAGTTTAAAATACACGTCCAACCCAATTCCACATACTGGCACCAAGACAAACGTTTTAGTGTCAGAGTATGCCAAACACCACAACACAAAATATTGGCTTAGCCATATGTAATTTAGCTACTTTGCCTAATGAGCAAGGTGTCAGTGAGCGCGTATTGATTATCCCTGATGGGGAGTTTCAAAGCGCCGACGGCCGCCCCTTTGATGTACCTAGCCGTAAGTGGCTAATGGATGCCACTGCATTTGACTCACTCTTGCTTGCTGCAACTACCCGAACTAAAGACTTTTTGTTTGATTACGACCACCAAACTTTGCACAAGGAAAAAAATGGTCAGCCCGCACCCGCGTCAGGCTGGTTTAAGCCTGATGCGCTGGAATATGTTCCTGGTGAAGGCGTTTATGCCAGAAGCGTTGAATGGACTAAAAATGCGTATGCCGCGTTAACCGCGAAAGAATACCGTTATGTCAGCCCTGTTTTTCTTTACGACAAGCAAACAGGTCGCCCCCTTGTGCTACTCCATGTTGCTTTAACCAATGACCCTGCCTTAACAGGGCTTGATGAAGTGGCAGTTTTGAACTCCCAGTACCTATTAAACAACACAGGAACCAACCCAATGAACGAAGCCCAGCAACTCCTCGCTGCGCTTGGCATTACCGTAGACGGTGATGTTACCAGCGAGCACATCTCAAAAGGCAAAGCGGCCATTACCGAGCTGAAAAGCAAGGCCGATGGCGCAGAAGGTAAAGACAAGCAAATTGCTGCATTGAACACACAAATTCAACAAGCCACGTCGAACACTACAGTGGACTTAACCAAGTTTGTGCCAGTTGATGTACACAATGCACTACGTGGCGAACTGGCCGCACTCAATAGCCAGCACCAAGGCGTGACTATTGAAACCGCTATTGATAAAGCCAAGGCCGATGGCCGCGTGATTGCCGCCGAGATTGATTACCTCAAACAGCTTGGTGAGCAAAATGGTCTTGCCGCCCTCAATGCGGTGTTAGATAGCCGACAACCTATTGCAGCGCTAAACGCTCAGCAATCCAAACCAACGCCAACACCATCGCAGGACAAAACAGGCGTTGCCGCTTTGTCTGCCGAGGATAAATACGCGGCTGACCAACTGGGTATTAGCCACAAAGATTACGCAGCACTGAAAGAGGAAGACCAGTAATGGCGATTATTACACCCGCACTGATAACTAGCCTGCAAACGGGCTTTAAAAAGAATTTCCAAGATGGATTAGGTGAAGCCGAACCACAATTCACAGAAATTGCGACGGTGATCCAGTCCAAAACCAAAAGCAACACTTACGGGTGGCTTGGTAAGTTCCCTTCACTTAAAAAGTGGGTTGGAGAGCGTCAGCTTGAATCCATGAAAGCCCACGGCTACACGATTGTGAATGAAGATTTTGAAGGCTCAGTTAGTGTTGACCGTAACGACATTGAAGATGATGAGCTAGGCGTATATGCGCCACTTATGCAAGAAATGGGACGCTCAGCGGGCATTCACCCGGATGAAGTGTGCTGGCCGCTGCTTAGAGCAGGCTTTACCACGCTTTGCTATGACGGCCAAAACTATTTTGATACTGACCACCCTGTTTACGAAAAAGCAGATGGTACTGGCGCAGTTGAAAGCGTTGCCAACATGGCTGAAGACGGCACTTATACAGGGCCAATCTGGTATGTGATTGATGGCTCGAAAGTCATTAAGCCAATCATATTCCAAGAACGTAAGAAGCCCGTTTTTGTCAGTATGACCAAAATTGATGACGAAGCCGTGTTCACCAAAAAGCTATTCCGTTACGGCGTAGATTGTCGTGATGCCGCAGGCTTTAGTTTCTGGCAGTTGGCCTTTGCAAACAAACGCGCACTGAATGCCGACAACATGTGGGACGCAATTAAACGGATGCGTGCTTTCAAAGCTGACGGTGGTCGCAAGCTTGGTATTCGCCCGACTAAATTGGTTGTGCCACCAGAGCTTGAAGATGTCGCAACCAAACTGCTTGAGCGCGAAATCGAAAACAACACATCTAATGAACTCAAAGGTCGCTTGAAGCTCTGCGTAGCGGACTACTTAGACGCGTAATCCACCCGTAAGTTAATCGCTCTGGTGAGTTACACACCAGAGCTTCTAGAGAGAACCTATGAAATGGAAAAGACTCAGATTGCTAGCGCCATTGGTTTGGCTTTTATCAAGATCCATAACTCACAGCCTACGGGCTATAGGCGAGCGAGGATCACTTTGCAAAGTGGTGAAAACACCATCCCCGCAGAAAAAATCTCTATTGAACAACTGGAGAATTTGGAAGCAGATCCACGCCTTGCGGTGTCGCGCATTGCTCAAGCGAGTGAAGATACAACAACGACACCAAACGTGGAGCCAGGAAGTATTTGTACCAGTGTAGAGGGCGTTGAAATTGACCTTGCAGGTGTTGATCCAGATCTGCACCCATTCATTGGTGTAATGGCCATTGAGCAGTTCACTAAAAAACCTTCGGCCGAGCAGCTAACCATCTCAATCAGTGATGATGAAAATGGTGAGATAGTCACTGGTGAAATAAAGCCAACCGCTGCTCAGCGTGATGCTGCATGGCAGATTTACCAATCTGCCCTAAAGAACGTGGAGCAATAAGCCATGACCTACGCTGCCGCTGAAGACATGCAAGCTCGCTTTAATCACCAAGACTTGGTGCTGCTTACTGAGCGTGAACACAGCACACCAGGTGAAGTGGATATGGCTGTACTCACTCAAGCGTTGGAAGATGCAACAGCTGAGATTAACGCCTACTTATCTGGCCGTTACACCTTACCGTTAAGTACAGTACCTACAGCGCTTGTGCGTGTGTGTTGTGATGTGGCGCGGTACTTTTTAAGTGGTGATAACGCGCCAGAGCACATACAAACCCGCTATACGGACGCGCTAAAGTTTTTACAAGCAGTGAATCAAGGCAAGGTGGCGCTGGGTATTGATAGCCAAGGTGACAAGGCAACCACCAACGACACCGCCGTGATGGAATCAGCAGGCAGCGTATTTGCTCGCAGTAAAGCCAAGGGGTTCATCTGATGTTTGAAATTAAAGATGACTTTTTAGCAGCGGGCCAACTGCTAGAAACGGCCCTAAAGACTGTGCCTGGCATACGCCACGTTAAGGCGCTCGATGACCTAGCAGAGATAGACAAAACCAATCATACCCCGAGCTTGTTTTATCTCTACTACGGTGAGCAATTAAAGGAGAGCGCGTACGCTGGAGCTAATACCCTGTTAACGCAAACTTGGCTTGTCATCTTAGCTGAGCGCAAAGCCAGCAAAACCGCTGGCAAAAACATTGCCGCCACTATCCGCGCCATTGCCGGAAAGATGACTGGCAACGCAGGCCCTTGGCAGCGCGTTAACACCCCAATCAAACCAAGATACACAAGCGGCCATGCGTTTTACCCGCTGGCCTTTACCTGTCAAATGAAGTTTAAAGGAGCACTTACATGAGTGGCTTACTAGTAGCGGGCAATTTCTTTATTGACCGATTAAACCCACAAGGCCAAAGCCTCGGTATTTTTGGCCCTATCAATATGACCAAGCTCAGCATCAAAACCGAAGCTGAGGCCAAGACTCGTGCATCTCGTAAAAAAGAGTCTTATGGCCAAGCATTAGATGACGTCAAGATTGCCAAGCCTGCTGAAGTTTCGTGCGAGTTTGACGACCAACCCTCTGAGTTATTGGCAATGGCGCTGATGGGTAAAGTGGTTGATCTAAACGAAGCCAGCGGCACGGTAACAGATGCAGCAAAAACCTTGCCCGCCAATCAGGGCTGGCTAGAGCTTGGTCATAAGAACCTAGCCGCTGAAGGTCTTACAGTTAAGCAGGCAACTACCTCACTCACGCTAGGGACTGATTTTGAGATCAACTATGCATTGGGTTTGATCCGCTCTGTCAAAGGCGGCGAAGTAGATGCAGGTGGCAGCATTACCGTGAGCTATCAACACAATGCGCGAAGCGGTAAAACCATCCAAGGTGGTATTGAATCACAAGTTCGAGCACGTATTTTTGGTGAGGGAACCAACCTTGCCAACGGTAAAGCCATTGAGCTGGAAGTATACGACGTGTCACTGATGCCAGATAAAGAAATTGATTTTGCAGCCAGTGAGTTTGTGAGTGGCGGCCTAGCGGGTACTGCCAAGCTGCCAGCAGGTAAAGCAACCCCATTCACCTATACCGAATTAGACGCTTAGTTCCCGTTGGGGCCTCGGCCCCTTTTTACTATTTCAAACCTCTTTTCAAACTGAGTAAATGGCATGGCAGATAAAACACTCCAGCTCGCATTACGAATAGTGGCCGAAGCCACTGGCAAGCAAAACCTTGAACAGTTAGTTGCTGAGCTAAGAAACATTGAGCAAAGCGCTGATGATGCTGCACCTGCCACAGACCAACTCGGTCATAATTTAGATGAGACGGCTCAAGCTGCAAAGCAAACGAGTAAGCAATCAACTGAGCTTGCCGATGACTTAACATCATCAACCACTGCAAGCGCCAAGCTTGGTGAGTCCCTTAGAGACGTCACAAATAAAGCGAAAACCACTGCGAGTAATACGCAAGCACTGAGCAGCGACTTAAACCAGGTTGGCACTGCTACAACGAACGCCAGCCAAAAAGCAGGCGTACTCGCCGATGTGATTGATGAGCTAGGCAACCAGCAGGAACTTATCCACGCTTTTGAGCGTTCCAAGCGAGAGCTTGAAGAACAAGAAATTGCCACGGCTGCTGCGGCCCATGCGCTAGACCAATTACAAAAACAAGCACAAGACACCACCAAACCATTTGTAGAGCTTGCCCGAGGCATTGACCTTGCAGAGCGCGACTTACAACAAATGCGGGCTGAGCTGACGCAGCAAATTACCAAGCACAACTCTCTGCAAGCTGAGCTAAAACGCTCAGGCATTGATACTAAAGACCTTACCGTTGCAAAGCGTAATTTAGCCGCAGGCTTTACTAAAGCTGGTAAGTCTGTTGATGGGTTTACACAAGATCTAAAGCAAGGCTCTGCTGCCCAAAAGGCCCATGCAGCAAGTCTTGGTAACGTCGCAAGCCAAATCGCCGCT
The DNA here is from genome assembly GCF_002744175.1 of Pseudoalteromonas piscicida. GTDB lineage: Bacteria > Pseudomonadota > Gammaproteobacteria > Enterobacterales > Alteromonadaceae > Pseudoalteromonas > Pseudoalteromonas piscicida_B. The sequence goes on along the minus strand of NZ_NKHF01000208.1, from coordinate 9,275 downwards.
GTTGCTGCTGCCTACTTTGGGTTAGACCAAGTTGGCCAAGCCGTTCGCTCAGTCTTCGAGACTGGCGATAAATTTGAAAAGCTCCAGGTGCAAATGAATGGTCTCATGGGCAGCATTGCCCAAGGTGAAAAGGCCAGCGCCTGGATAACTGAATTTACTAAAAATACGCCACTACAAATGGGTGAAGTTAGCCAGGCATTTGTGAAGCTCAAGGCATTCGGCCTCGACCCAATGGATGGCACACTACAATCCATCACAGATAGTGCCTTGAAGCTAGGTGGAGGGTTTCAAGAGGTTGAAGGGATAAGCCTCGCACTTGGCCAAGCTTGGGCCAAACAAAAGCTGCAAGGTGAAGAGATTTTGCAGCTGGTTGAGCGCGGTGTGCCAGTGTGGGATATGCTGCAAGACGTAACCGGCAAAAACGTTGAAGAACTGCAAAAGCTATCTAGCGCCGGAAAACTGGGTCGTGATGTTATTAAGCAGCTAATTGATGAAATGGGCCGAGCCAGTGCTGGCAGCGCCGCCGCACAAATGGCGCTGTTCAGTGGTCAAGTATCTAACGCTAAAGACAACCTCGAGCAGTTTTATAACATGATTGCGCAGTCTGGTGCGATGGACTGGCTTAAAGGCCAACTCACCGAACTCAACAACGAGTTCGGTGCCATGGCAGCCGATGGCCGATTGCAAGAATGGGCACAGTCAATCAGCGACACGATCGTGGCAACTGGCACAGCCATCAAAGACACCATAAGCACCTTATATGAATACCGCGAAGAAATTGCCTTTGTGGCCAAAGCGTGGCTGGCGCTTAAAGTCGGCTCTTATTTTAGTAATGTTGTCGCAGGTGCAGTGAGTGCCACCCAAGCATTTACCACTTACAGTGCAGCTGTAACCGCAGCCACAGCCGCTACCAACACGGCCACCATTGCAGCCAATCGCTGGCGCAGTGCGCTAGGGTTTGTTGCTCGGGGTGGTATGTATTTGGCGTTAACCAATGAGGTTATTAACCTGGTTGGTGAGTATCAAAATTTAAAAGTTGCTGAAGCAGGCGTTGCGGAGAGTCAACGCAATGCTGAGCTACAGGCCGCCAAACTGAAAGGCGAGCTTGAGTTAATAAGCTCAACCACTGGTATTTTAGTTACCAGTTTAGAAGAAGTGGAAGCCGCCGTGGCTGCTGGCACGTTGGTGATGAACGAAACCACCGGAGCATACGAAAACGCAGCACGTAAAGCCGAAGCACTCGCCGAGGCCACACGCATTGCCGCTGAAGAAGAGCGTAAGCGCCAAGAATTACTTAGGCTCACCGTACCTGAAGCACTGCGTGTGATAGAAACATTAGAGCAACAAGCGCAAAACCTAAATGGTGTGCGCGCTGGTGTTGATGGTTTTATCCAATCCATTGAGTCTGCACGTACAGCACTTGCTGGTGCTGGAGAAGAGTATAACCAACAGCTAGTGTTACTGGACTCATTAGAAGTGAAGTTTACAGCACACAGTGAATCGCTAGAGCGCCAAGCATATCTGACCAATGATGTAAGCAAAGCCTATAAAGAGCTGGGTATAACCAGTGCTGATGCACTAACTAAGACAGCCACAAAGCTGCAAGGTGCGTTTGAGCTAATACAGCAAAGCAATGAGCCAATTGCGATGCAGCAACAAGCCTTTTTGAAGTGGGCAAATGCAGCCATTGAAGCCGCCAGTGCTACAGACCAAACTGTGCCGGCGTCCGTTCAAGCGGCCGCGGCCGCACTGGGGCTAACCGCAGAGCTGGATAAACTGGTTAATGCTGCTAACAAGCTCAAGCCTGCCACAGACATTAATAGCGATGCAGTAAACCGTTTTGCTACGGCTTTGGATAAAACCAAAGCTGCAATGGAAAACAATAAAAAAATCCTAGACAGCTCAACAGCCTCAGCTGAGCAAAAGCGAAAGGCGCAAGCTGCCCTTAATCATCAAACAGGGTTGGTGGTAGAGCAAGAAGCCGACTTGGCTCGCGTACGAGAACTAGAAACCAAAAGCTTGCAGCAGTTAAGTCTTGAGCAGCGCAAGCTTGAGCAAGAGCTTGCTCAAGTTAATCAACAGTACCAAGCTGGTGCGTTGTCAGCTGAAGACTACCAACACAAAAAAGACCGAGTTAGCCAAATCTTGTCTGTGGTAAATAACTTGCTCGGCGACTTTAAGAACGCCCAGGATGCGGCAACGAATGCAACCAAGCGAGGAACCCGCGCAACTGAAGATGCAACAAAGGCCAATGAACTGTCTCTAAAAAGCCTGCGTCAACAAAAAGAAGAGCTGGAGAAAGTCAGCCAAAGTGCTGATCGTGCTGCAACCAGCATGAGCAATTATAAAAACCGTAACCGCCCAACGGTTGAGCAAATTGTTGATTACCAAGATAAGTATGAAACAGGTAGAGGTGCTGCCTATCGATTTGAAAGTGCTGAAGTCATCGCCGAGCGAGAGCGTAGACGCCGCGAAAAAATGAAGCAGAGTCAATATGAGAATTTTGAACGTGCGATTAACTCCGCATCAAACACGGATGAGCTATCCAAAATATATGACCGGATATTTAAGCAGTTGGTTTACATCGATGGCGAACAGAAACGCGCACTGCGAGATTTAATCAATAGGCAACGCGAGTCATTAAAGACAGTGGCAAGTGTCAGCCGTAGCCCAACGCGTTCAAACACAATCACACCGCGTGAAAACGTTCAGTACTACAGCCCAAGCCCCGTGCCGACTAGGCCAAACAATAGCTCGCCGCTGAGTGATGCTGTTAATGGCAAACTCGATAAATTGCTAACGCTACTGACAGGCCAGCAATCCGGTAAACGCATTGTGCTGGAACTCAAATTACCCAGTGGTAACACCGCCGAATTATACACCACTATCCGTGATCAACTTTTAGAAGAGCTTGAACAATTGAGTAACGCCCAATGATAGTAATTAACGCCATAGAACTACCACACGCAGTGTGGACAGATGAGCACGACTATCAAGCCGTTGCTGAGCAAACAGAGCTTGCATTAAACGGAGCCTCACATATTGAAAAAACGCTGTTACCTGGTCGGCCTATCACAATTGAGAGTGTGCTGGAGACTGCGAGTGCCTACATTGCACTATTTGACCATAGCCGAACCACGCTAACCGCGTTTGATATATCGATACGAGGCACGGTATACACCGTGGTTTGGGATCACAGTCAAAAGCCCTGTACAGGCAGTGCCGTCAGTTATTACTCGGATGCCGCACCTGATTTTTTTGAAAACATAACGCTTAGATTAAAAGTGGTATAAAAATGCTAAGAAGTCATTTAAAGATATTTAAGCCTGAGCGTTTGGGTAATACACCCAATGCCGGAGGCCATCGAACCAATAATGCCATTACAAGTGGCAAGCTGAACGACGTGTTTAGCTCAATTAGTGACGTTGATCATGCCCGAAGCGCGTTTGACCTAGTTAAGCTTTACCCCGCCGTGGCAACGGATGATGCGACAAAGCTCTCGGATGCACATGTATTTATGGCCGACCAGCCAGATGATCCGCTAGTCCATACGTTACTGGTTGAGTCTCCAGACTTGCGCGATGACTCATTACTTGAAGACATGCTAGAGCTAATGACGGCCAGCACAACGAAGTACCACGGCCTCAGCAATCTAGTTGCGCCATACCAGCAAGGAGATCTCACACTAAAGCTAAAATCAGTACAGCGCTCTCTCGCGCCAACCGTGAAACGCATTGAAACCAAACAAGGGTTAAAGCCAACCAACGAAGGAGCTCTATATAAATACAAGAAGATAGAAAGCTTTGGCAACCTTACAGAGTACAACGTTGATATTCCGGACATTCTGCAAAATTACAGTGGCAATCGCTATGTACAATACCGATATTGGAGAGAACTTGGCTACGGTGACTACACCTATGAAAAAATACTCTACACCAATTACACCTCAACGTTATCTGGTATCACGGTCTCTGGTAGTTTGCCTCCTACTCACCGAGTATTCGAAGGCGAATACCTTTGGATTTACTATCTATCCAATGAAGATTTTCGCTTTCATTCGTTTAGCGATGGACCAAACCTAAACTTAGGCAGTACGGAGACGGTCATACCGAAAACAGTAAAGTTAAAGAAACAAGGCTCAAATGATGTGATCACCGATGATGGCACTGGTCGATTTATTCATGCTGGCTATATTATTGCTCGCATTGATTATGATACTGGCGTTATTATTGAGGTTGAACCCATTGATTACCAAGGCACCGTTTCTGAAGAACTTGGCGCGCTAATTCAGCGCAAACCACTCACATTGAGTGAACTACAATTTAGCTTGCCATCATCCAAGTTTTCCAGAAGTAGTATCTATATCCGCGCAAACTCAGAAGCAGGTGTAGAGTTCAGTGCGTCTAGTGATGACAACGGTAATATCACGGGGACTAATATATCAGGCTCAGTAAGTAGCGCTGGCGTTGTCGATTTGCAATTTACCGTGGATGTACTGCAAGACTCTATCAGCTACGACTATGACGAAGTCACCGAGATTAATGTGCCTAGCCCTCCTGGCGGCATTGACCGGAGTAAACTACCGGAAGGCGGCTACGTACCAATATTCCATGAGTTCAACCTCGTTTGCGTACAAGACCGTAACCGAACCCAACACCCTACGCTCAGCAATGGCCAAGAGCTAACAGTAACCGTTGATGCCAACTGGGTAGATATTGTTGACAATGATGGGCTATCGCTCTACAGCGCCAATGATGACAATTACAGCTATGACAAGGCCACAGGCAAAGTCACAATCAAGCCTGGCATTGCTAACTTTTCCGGCCCGTTCATCATAACAGTAGTGCTCAGCGAGCTGGTTTTAGTGGATGCCATAGAGAACGACACACTAAAGATACTCTCGCCACTGAAAAGACCATATGACGTTGGTGCAACTGTTTCTAGCACCTATGTGCTCGGCGACTTACAAGCGCTAACAAAAGACGAGCGGACACTCTCAGCTTGGCAAAACAACTTTGGTGATTTTGGCTCTCCGGCATCGAGCGCAATCAACACCACACAATACCCAATTGAGCTAAGCAACCTAGGCACCATTGCCCAGCGCTGGGCCATTGTATTTACCAGCACTACTGCGTTTTATGTGGTGGGCGAGCATGTAGGCACCATTTATAACGGCGACATTACCAGCGACTGCACGCCCATTAACGCTAACGCAGGCGCACCATTTTTCATTCTACGTAAAGAAGCATTTGGCTCAGGGCTAAACCCAGGTGAAGCATTCTTATTTGAAACCACTACGGCGAGTAAGCCAATCATGCTAACGCGCTCCGTCAGCCCTGGTCACACAGAAATTAAATACGACAAGTCCACGCTTGGATTTAGAGGGAGTAAAGACTAATGCCAACACCAGTAACCGTTTATCGATGGGATGATGCCGGCGCACCACAAATTACAGAGCCCTATGGTACAGCTAATCAGATAAAAGCCGTGCTAGATGCCTGCTTAGTGAATGGCTATGGTGCTAAGCAACCGCTTGGTTGGTCAAAAGTATTTGATGACGCCAATGGTGTGGTTTATCAAAACGATACTTCAAAAGGCGGCAGCGGAGGCATGGTGCGGTTTTGGCCATATGCTGGTGATTGGGGGGGGCGGTTGAGTACTTCAAGTGGCATGCTATTTCAAGCAGCAAAATCATTTATAAACTCTGAGGTCTCACATCATTCGGGGTTTACACAGTCATTTTACCATCCTGTTTCATCTACGACGCAAACTAAAGCTTGGGTTGTCATAGGTACAGCAAGTGCATTTTATCTGATATTGGCTTGGGTATCTGAGACTGGGAGTAACAACCACCCTCGTTATAAAGTGTCAGCCTCAAATTACTATCAATGTGAGTTATTTGTCGGTGATTACACAAAAGATCTTGCAGCAGATGCAGGGCAATTTATTGCTTTTCATAGCCCCGCGAGCAGTGATGAAACATCAAGTAATTGGGCAAGTTCTTTGGGTTCTATGGTCAGGGATATTGGCAGTACATCATCAACCACTGGAGTAAAAATTTTTGCCGCTGATAACTCAACCAGCTTCGAGCTCTATTCACCCAGAGTTACTTTTGAGCGAAGCAGTATACATATTGCAGATGATAGTGCTGAGATCTTAGGGATAGCTCCTATTCCTTTGATGAATGATGCATCTAAAAATATTCCAGCATTAATTGACCCGACTAAACCTACATTAAGAGGTTATATGCCAGGTTTAATTAATACTATGCGTGGACTAAACAAAGACTCATATTGGCCCCAGGAATTGACCATCGATGGACATAGGTACTTTCAATTGCATTCGGCAGATGCAAATTGTAGCCATGTTTGGATCAACATGGAGCAGTGGTGATGTTCCGATATAAAAAAGTACAGCCTCACTATGTTCAAAATATCGGATTGCTAGAACTTGATTTAGATCCTAATGCGACCCGTGTGCTGATACAAAATAGATATGACCTTTCTGTTATCTGGCATGCTCCAGTGACCGTAAACCCCGTCATCACTATTACTACACCTCTACAGTACACCGTTGACCCACTGCTAATGGTCACAATATTTGATGATGGAAAAAATGGTGCTCCGCCTCAGTTTAATGCTGAGACGATAGATAGAGTACAAGCGGCGTTACCAGGAACTATTGAATGATAACGGTCAGGTTTACGACGCCTGCAAATAACTATAGCAGTCCGCTGGTTGTCAGGTTTGGCGGTGGCACGACTCAACCGATTGAAGACAAGGAGGTAGTGGCCTATTTTGATGTAGCTTACTCAAATAATGACAACTATGCCGTGCTGGTTGCATTGCAATACACCAACGCATTTTCACTAGACACAATTTATCAAATGAGCTGGGCAAATGCGATTGCACTGCATAATGAGGCTTCGCTGCTTTGGCAAGTAAGTCAAATTGCACTTGAGCAGCAAATACCTCTCCGCTGGAAAAACAGTATGCCAGTCACCACAATGGAAAGTGACTTTAGTTGGAATAAAGGACTGCCAAATTACGTTGAGACAACTCAAGTCTGGAGAGAGGCTTCACAACATGAAACCGCACTTTGCATCTATTACGGGCCGAGTGAACGAGCATATATTTGCTACCGAGTAAACCATCCTCGCAAAGGTAAGGTCATCGTGCGATTTGATAACGCGCTGAATACCACCCCACAGATAGGCGTTGTTAAACTCAGAATGTCTCCCTATGAAAAAGTCTGCTACTGGGGGTTACCCGGCGGGCCAGTTCGCTCCGATGATGACATTCCCCCTATTGATTCCAAAATCCCCATAGAGCCACAGATACAGAGATATTACATCATGCAACCATCAATCAGCTGTAATCGACTAAGTGATGATTTAAAAATTCTAATCAACAACATCACCTGCACATGGCAACGTGGCCAGTTTGCGGCAACGGGCAACATCAAGTTTTGCAGCAGAATTGATATGGAGCGTGCGATTGGCCAACAGTTAAAGCTAGTCATTAATGGCTATGAGTTTGTGGTGATTTGCGAGCAACCCAGTACAAGCAATCGATTTGCAAATAATAGCTACAGCGCGTCGATACGTTCTCGATTCGCAGAACTTGCCGCACCGTATCAGCGGGAGCGTAATTACGTAAACACCGTAGATAAGACACTCGCAGGTATCATGACCGACATACTCGAAAACACTGGCTGGACGTTAGACAACAAAATGATTGATTACCCAATTCCTGAGGGGGCGTTTTCGTATCGAGGATTGACGCCAGCGGCTGCACTGCTAAAAGTGGCCAGTAGCATTGGTGCTATTCTGGACATTAACGATACAACTAAAACTGTCTCAGTTGTGCCCGAGTGGCCAGTCAATCCTTGGAGCACCGAGCAAGCAACACCTGATGTAATACTTAATGATGCCCTAATACTCGAGCACAATACACGAGACACCATTCAGCCTGAGCACAACGTTGTTTTTGTGAGAGGTGAGCAGCAAGGCGTAGCGTGTAAAATCAAGCGCCAAGGCACACCCGCAACTGATTACGCTCGCGACATTGTGGATAATCTAATTACCGACGTACAAGCCGCGCGTCAACGTGGTACGTGCGAGCTTGCCAGGAGTGGTAACAAACGAACCGCAACCATTCGCACCAAGCTAAAGCAAGACCTGCCACCAATCAGACCAGGCATGCTGTTAGGTGTAAGGTTCGAAGACGAGCTATACAAAGCAACCGTGGACTCACTGGCTATCTCTGCCAGTATCAGTAACCAAGGCGCGATTATGGTAAATCAAACAATTCAGGCGGTACGCAATGTCTAACACACTAAACAGACTCGGCACGGTACTCTCCGGCACACAGCGCAGTATAGTAAAAGTACTAACAGTTAATAATGATGGCACGACCACCGTAGAACACAGCGACGGCACAACCAGTCGTGTGCTAGGTGATAGTGTTCAAGAAGGCTCTGCATATATAGAGAATGATCGCATTACAGGGCAAGCACCGGACTTGCCGTATAGTGAAGTGGAGGTTTGAGATAATTAATTCTATAAACTTTATTGTGAGAAGAAGCGCCAATCGTTTAAAGTTCATTAACTAGAAATAAGGAGCTGCTGGGAATAATAATGAATGATGATAACCTTATGATACGAGTACTAGAGTGGGCAACAAAGCAAACAGAGTTCAGTTTCCAAGAGCTATGTGAGCATGTTCAACTAAATGAAACTGAGAAAAAGCAACTAGCTCTGCTGATACACCATAAATCTGTGTTATTCCATAATCACACCTCATTCTACACTTCATACAATATGCCCAATGTAAAAATATTCGCAAGTGCAGAAGATCACTTTAGGTATTTGGAATATGTAGAGCTTAAAGAAGCTAGACAATCCTCAAAAGATGCCAATAGAAAAGCGATGGCGGCTATCTGGATATCAATAGCTTCTATGATACTTTCAGCGGGCATCAGTATCTATGCCATAAAGTCAGAAATCAACATACCGCACAAAGCTTATGAATTATTCAGTGAAGAACACAACAAGGCGCTGAAGGAGCTTAAATTAGTAAGAAATAATCAACTAGAACTAAACTCGATTATAAAATCACAAGCGATTTGTAAAATCGAGCACGACCCTACCTACTAAAACAATAACAGGGCTGTTTTAGCATTTGAAAGAGGTTTTAAAATACTAAAAACGTAATAATTCTCAGTTTTCGCGCAATTCAAGCTAGGTTTTCGCGCGCGGCATCAGGGTTTCTTTT
>NZ_NKHF01000207.1 GCF_002744175.1 Pseudoalteromonas piscicida | reverse complement strand
CGGTTCGCCGTTGGCAAACTTTTGCGTTACGGCGTTGCCTTTAAACAATTCATGCCACCGTATCACAACGGCTTTGTCAGACAATCGCTTAGCCTCATCATCGTCGGTTCGCCGTTGGCAAACTTTTGCGTTACGGCGTTGCCTTTAAACAATTCATGCCACCGTATCACAACGGCTTTGTCAGACAATCGCTTAGCCTCATCATCGTCAACATG
>NZ_NKHF01000032.1 GCF_002744175.1 Pseudoalteromonas piscicida | reverse complement strand
TTGCTACAACACCAGAAAATTCAGACTACACCAGCATTAAAAAGCGTATCGATTATGCCAAACTCGGCCAGCAACCCAAGTCTCTACTATGCTTTGCTGGCAACCCACAAAAAGATATGCCAAAAGGACTCCCCTTTGAACTCAGCTATTATATTGAACTTGTTGAGCTCACAGGCCGATGTATTCGTGCTGACAAGCCTGGGTATATTGACGACATGCAGCCTATTCTTACCCGATTAAATATAGAACCCGAGAGCTGGTTCAAACTTACCACGCAGTTTTCACGAGTATTTCACGGCGCGGTGGGTCGGAAGCGCGCTATCACCGCTCATTGTAAAACACTTAAAAAGCGCCGACGTACTAACCTAACCAACTGCGAACGCTTGCTGGGTTAAATAGACTGATATTCATAACTTCACTTCCATATGCCTTACTTTGCAGTCTCAGGACTTCCCTATGCGTGCTCATAGCTTTCCATCTTGAGAAGCAATTAATAACGAAAAATCATTATCTTTATAATAGCCTTGGCTATTGATGATATTCCAAAAACTAGGTTCTCTCAAACGACTTTCAAACATCACAATTTATAATGGGTGTCATCGAATTATCTATCATCGAATTATTTATCATCGAATTATCTATGGGTGTCATCGAATTATCTTCTATGGGTGTCATCGAATTATCTAGTTGACCCAATTAAAGTAGGTGGCGAGCTAGAGTAAATACAGCTTTCTCACTTGTCGCAATCGCTTCTCTTTTACTCAAGCTTCCCGCTTTAATGAGGTGCTGGCTGACTTTTTCGGCTTCTTCGCTAAGTAATAGGTCTACTCTGGTTGGACTAACTTTCCCTTCTGTTAAATCATGAATAATTGACTGTAACGCAGTTCGCCGTGCTGAAATTGCTTCAACTAAAATTGGCTTCAGAGGTGATGCGTTGCAAAGCGCTTCTTGGCAGCTTTTATTCACTTTTTGAATAAACTCTGTCATCTATTTTTATCGCTTTTTTGGTTGAGCTCATTCAGCTTTTCCTTTAGCCCATGGATAGGCCTAATTGCGCTGACTAATTGCTTATACTCGTACGCCCGAGTGCCAAGTATTTGAGCTGGGCCTGTATTAAATCCAGCCTGTAAATGACGTTGTGGAGATAAGCTTTGCTTATTCATTTCTAAACCACTATTTAGATTTCCATTGCAAATAACTTTATACCAAAAATCTAAACAGTTGAATTACACAGCATTACAAAGGTACAGACCGACATTATTTTGTGAAAACAGCAATCGATAGTAAACTTTACCCATCTTAATCAACACAGAGACGACGGTGGAAAAGCTCACTATCGAGCCTATTGGCTACATTCAATCCCCTTATAAACAAAAGTTCGCCATTCCAAGGCAACCAAGACTTGTACCTGAAGCAAAAGCAAAATTACGCTTTATGGGTGAGTTTAATCGAGAAGAGTTTGTTCGTGGCATTGATGAATTTACCCATATTTGGTTGTTATTTCGCTTCCATGAAACTGCTGATAAAGGCTATTCCGCACTGGTTCGTCCACCTAGACTAGGTGGCAATGAACGAAAAGGAGTATTTGCGACCAGGGCAACCTTTAGGCCAAACGGCATTGGCATGAGCGCGGTAAAACTCGAAGGTATAGAATATAAAAATGGTCAGTTGGACCTACTTTTATCTGGGGTAGATTTATTAGATGGCACGCCAATCATTGATATCAAGCCCTACCTCCCCTATTCCGACTCTCTAATAGATGCTACAGCCGGCTTTGCAGATACTCGACCAGAAACACAGATGACAGTGAGCTTTTCAGATCAAGCAAGCGCATATATTGAAAAGCAAAAAAACTATCCTGAGCTTAAACAATTTATCATAAACATACTTAAACAAGACCCTCGTCCTGCCTATAAAAAGAAACGTGCTTCACAACAAGATTATGGCATGAGTCTATACGATTTTAATATTCGCTGGAGCGTTGATGGTGAACACAATCACGTCACCGAGATCTCACCTGCCGGTTAGTAAAGCAAGCGGCCCCCTGTAAACTCATAAATTGTGAAGATGTTTAAGGATTAAAGCTTTTTAAGCGGCTACAGCACTGCTAGAATAGCCGCTAATAAGAGAACAATAAGTAACTTATACTGGAATAAGAATGCGTACGAGTGAATATATATTAGCGACTCTTAAAGAGACGCCGTCTGATGCAGAGGTGGTAAGCCACCAACTAATGCTAAGAGCGGGCATGATCCGCAAATTGGCTTCAGGTCTATATACTTGGTTGCCATCAGGCCTAAAAGTTTTCCGCAAGGTAGAGCGAATTGTTCGTGAAGAAATGGACAAAGCAGGTGCTATTGAGCTGCTAATGCCAGTGATCCAGCCTGCAGAACTATGGGAAGAGTCTGGCCGTTGGGAACAGTTTGGTCCTGAATTACTTCGCATTAATGACCGTCATGGCCGTCCATTTGCACTTGGTCCAACACACGAAGAAGTTATTACAGATCTTGTACGCCGTGAAATCAACAGCTATAAGCAACTTCCAATCACACTGTATCAAGTAAGTACTAAAGTGCGTGATGAAGTTCGTCCACGCTTCGGTGTGATGCGTGCCCGTGAATTCACGATGAAAGATGCGTATTCATTCCACCTAAATGATGAGTGCCTAGAAAAAACCTACCATAAGATGTTCCAAGCTTACTGTAATATCTTTGACCGTTTAGGTGTTGACTACCGCCCGGTTATTGCAGACAGCGGTTCTATCGGTGGAAACTTATCGCATGAATTCCATGTACTTGCTGAGTCTGGTGAAGATGCAATCGCATTCAGTGATGAAAGTGATTACGCTGCCAACATAGAAAAGGCTGAGGCGCTAGCACCAACAGAAGTTCGTCCTGAGCCAAGCAAAGCACTTAACACGTTTGATACGCCAGAAGCTCTCACTATTGCCGACTTAAAAGCCAAACATGGTGTTAAACCGCATCGTGGTGTAAAAACATTAATCGCTTATGGCGCTCCAGACGAAGACGGTAACAGAGGTCTTGTTGCCCTTATCGTTCGTGGCGATCATGAATTAAATGAACTTAAGGCTGAGAAGTTAGCGCTGTTAGATTCACCACTTGAACTGGCAAGCGAAGAAGACATCGTTAAGACCATAGGTGCAAAACCGGGTTCACTTGGCCCTGTAGGCCTTTCAATGCCTATTATCGTTGATCGCAGCGCTGCCGTAATGGCTGATTTTGTTGCTGGTGCAAACCAAGATGGCGTTCATTACAGCGGTATCAACTGGGACAGAGATGTTAGCGATTATACCGTCGAAGACATCCGTAACGTTGTGGAAGGCGATCCAAGCCCTTGTGGTAAAGGCAAAATTCAGATCAAACGTGGTATCGAAGTGGGCCATGTATTCCAACTTGGTACTAAGTATTCTGAGTCGATGAAAGCAGGCGTGCTTGGCGAGGAAGGCAAAAACCAAACGTTAACCATGGGTTGTTATGGCATTGGTGTATCACGTATCGTGGCCGCAGCAATCGAACAAAACAATGATAACTATGGTATTAAGTGGCCTGTTGCTATTGCTCCGTTTGAGCTTGCGATAGTGCCAATGAATATGCATAAGTCTCATCGTATCCCTGAAATCGCCGAAAAGTTTTATGCCGATCTGCAAAATGCAGGTATCGACGTTTTATTCGACGACCGTAAAGAGCGTCCAGGCGTTATGTTTAACGATATGGAGCTAATCGGTGTACCTTATACTCTAGTCATCGGTGAGCGTAACCTTGATGAAAATAAGGTTGAGCTAAAAAATCGTCATACAGGCGAAAAGCTAATGCTTGATATTGAATCTGCCGTTGAAACTATTGTTAACGCAATCAAAAGCAAATAACACAAGGTCATTACATTGATCAAAAAAGGGCATACAGATGTATGCCCTTTTGTCATATTAGCTTCTTCTAACTGCCCCGCCACTGTCATTTTCTCCTCTTAGCATGGTTATTATTACGCTAAAGAGCCAAGCCATGAAAACAACATACTATCCGAGTATTTGGATCTCAGATGTGCATTTGGGCTACAAGGACTGTAAAGCGAAGTTCTTGCTAGACTTTCTCAACAAAACAGAGTGCGATGTACTCTACCTAGTAGGTGATATTGTTGACCTGTGGTCAATGAAACGCCAATTTTTCTGGGACCCTTCTCACTATCAAGTGCTAGAATGTATACAAAAGAAAGCAGAGTCAGGCACACGTGTTATCTACATCCCAGGTAATCACGACGAAACCTTTAGAAACTATGATGGGCAAACGCTGTTCAAAGTCGAAGTACACAAAACATTTATACATACTACCTCGGCAGGTAAGCGGTTTTTATTACTACACGGCGATGACTTTGACTCAGCCACAAGATACAACAAGCTTATCAGTATCATTGGTGATGCCGCCTATGATTTTTTACTATTTTTAAACCGCTGGACTAACCGCATACGACGTCTATATGGCGGTCATTACTGGTCGTTAGCATCATGGTTAAAAAAGCGCGTGCATAAAGCAAGAGAGGCTATCGCTGCTTTCGAGCATGCTGCTATCCATGAAGCTAAAAAGCAAGGCGTTGATGGTATTATCTGTGGTCATATTCACCAACCAGAGATCCGCGTCGTAGACGGTATAGTGTATTGTAATGATGGTGACTGGATAGAAAACTGTACTGCGCTAGTTGAAAACCAAGAAGGCCGTATCGAATTACTACATTGGTCAGATGTACAATCGGTGCTTAACGTGGTTGAAATTGAAACTCTTAAAACCGACAACATTGAAGCTGCATAGTAGAACACGAATAAAGCCATTGTCCACTCGGTATCACCTATAAGTTTCACCTACATATGACAACGCTAAAGTACTTAATGTGCTCTAGCGCCGTCTCTTACTCGCACTTCACCTAAACAACACCGTTTCTCGATTAAACCACTTAACACAGCATACTAATAGTCCTGCTGCGAGTACTGCAGAGGCGCCAAATATCAATGCAACGTAGCTATAATCCACTGTGCCTTTGATGATTTCCTTGATAGCTAAAGCCACATTAGTAATTGGGATCAAGGCTGTTTTGGCGGTCAGCTCCATATTTGGCATTAAGGACATCACGATAGGAATAAAAATTCCCATACTCAGCGGGCCCATATAGTTTTGTGCTTCTTTAAAAGTTCTGGCATAAATCGAAATGGCGAGCGTCAGTGATGAAAGCATGACAGCCACAGGAAGCAATAACGCAAAAATAAGTGAAAAATCAAATAAGGTCACTGACGAGAATGCATTTTTAATCACATCTAGCTCAACAAAACTACTGGCAACCCCAATCCATAACGCCATACTCGAGACCGTAACTAAAGCACAAAATATTGAGCTGGCCAATACAGTTAAAAACTTCCCCAATACCAGTTCAGTACGAGAAATCGGTGTCAAAAGTAGCGTTTCTAATGTACCGCGCTCCTTCTCTCCAGCGCCTAAGTCGATTGCAGGATAACTTGCTCCCATCAACACCAACGGAATTAGCATATAGGGAATAAAAGCACCGAGCTTCTCACCGAGGTTTTCACGTTTATCTGCGGTATCTACTTTAGTGATTGAAATAGGTTGTAGAACAGCCGCTTGCTGCTCTTTTGCCAACCCAAGCGTTGTTAACTTAGCCGCTCGAAGTTCATCAGAAAAAGCGTGGGCAAGTTTAGATAAGCGGTTGTAAATAAAGTTGATCGATTGTGCGTCATTAAACACAATTTTCCACTCACTTTTTATCCCAGACTCGAGGTTGCTCACCGGATCGGATGGAATAAATATACCAACGTCAATCACTCCGCTTCGCACTGCATCGCTGAGCGCTTCAACGCTATCAAGTTTGCGTTCACCATCATACTTTTTAAAGCTTTTGTGATAAAACACCTGTTCAGAAAACTGCTCGGCATAGGCCTCATTGACAATAAAATACGTGTGAACTTCTTGCTCAGCTTCCATTGCTGCTTGTGACGCCATAAACCCAACTAAGGCCATGATCACAGGAAATACCAGCATGGGCAGCGCAATCACAAAAAACAAGGTTTTTCGGTCACGTAACAGCTCTCTGATTTCCTTCAAAAACACCTCAAACATTTACTGCTCCCGTCAACAAGTTTAAAAATGCCTGATTGAGCTCATCACTTTGACCTTTAGTTTTAAAGTCAGCCAAGCTGCCATCAAAGCAAGTAATCCCCTTATCAATCACTGATACTCGGTCACATAATAGTGCCACTTCATCCAAGTGGTGGGTAGAAAATATAACCGGTGTACCATTTGCCTTGAGGTCGCGAATAAATGAGATTACCGTTTGTGTGGTCATAATATCGAGCCCCGTTGTTGGTTCATCTAACACAACGACTTTAGGACTGTGCACAACTGCTCGCGCAATATTGGTTTTCTGCTTCATACCAGTAGATAAATGCTCGGCGCGTTTATCTAGAAAGGTGGCCATTTCTAACCGCTCAAAAAGCTCATCACACCTCGCTTTTAGCGCTTTTCCCTTTAAGCCGTGAAGACGGGCAAAATACTCAACATTTTCTTTCGCGGTCAGGCGTCCATACAAGCCTGTTGAACCCGATAAAAAGCCGATGGCCTTTCTTGCAATGACTGGCTTTTTAACAATATCTTGGCCATCAATAAGTATACGGCCTTCGTCAGGCGTAAGGGCGGTAGATAGCATTCGCAACGTCGTTGTTTTTCCGGCACCGTTGGGGCCAAGTAAACCAAGCACTTCACCTTGCCCACAATGAAGGTTAACCTCCTCCACACTATGAAAAAATCCATCTCGCTCACGCGGATCCGTTTGACTCTTTTTCTTTTTGTGTTCGCGAGTCAAAGCAAACCGTTTTTTTAATCCGTTGATAGCTATCATGCTATTTCCTTCTTTTCGGTCTGAAATAGTCCGTATTTTGATAAAATGCCAGCTCTTGAGGTTCATACCAGTTTGGGATCCCAAGTAATGGGATGGGAGACATCTGGGTATTGTCTTCAAGCAGTCCATCATTGATAAGTTCGACTAGTTTATTGTCGAGCCAAATATATTGTTCCCTTAGTGACAGCTGCCAAAATGCTTTGTCGACATTAATACAAACCAGTTTTCCCGTCAGTCCAATAAAGGGATTAGTTAGCATCTCATAGTTTGCATGACCAAAGACAAAAGGCTTAAGGTTTTGCTGCCAGTGCGTGGGATTATCGTAAAATACACTTTGCCATTGATGTGCTTTAAACGCTTCTCGCCACTCATCATTATCAATCGCCAACACCAAGCCACATTCATCAAAAAGCGTTAAGGCATTGCGTTTTTTACTACGCTGTTTCAGTCCATACTGCTCTATTTCTTCAATATGTAACGTATTTAACAAGGCTTTGGTTTTTGGAAATAAGCACCAAATCAGCGCGCCAAACAAATCGTGCCAGTTTTTACTACGTGTGGGGATCTGGTGGGTGTCATAGATAATCTCTTCATAATATTTTTCACCAAAGTCAATTGTTTCATCGGCCACGAACTGAGTGTCGTACTGCTGTGAACTAATGGTGTTTACATGCGATGACAGCCACTCTGGGCTTGGCCAATCATGTTGGCCTTTTAAGTCAAAAAGTTGATTCAAATGGGAGAACGGCTCAGTATTTAAACAAGCCACTTGCCACGCCTCTGGTGCTGTAAACTTTTTCATAGGATTGAGATATTTATCATGCAATTAGCGGCCTATTTTACTGAAGCCCAAGGGGCTTGGCAAAAGCCAATTGTAAATGAGCGTAACACGCTAATGTAATGAGGTAATGCAAGGACAAACCTAACCGCGGTTAGCAATATCGCTTTTTATCTAAACGAATTACCAGTGTTTGGCTACAATCTCGTTTGACCATCTTGTCCCCCTCGAACTTTTGAGGATTTTATGTTACTACTAACGGGTTCCTAACAAGTAAAAGAAAGGCAATTATGAAACTTAAACTGACGCTCAGCGCATTATCCATGGCGGTGCTAGCGGGCTGTGTTAGCACCAGCAACAGCCCTCAAGATATCGATACTGCATACAATAGTATTAATGATGCTCAACTAAGAGAGCATATCAAAACACTTGCTTCTGATGAATTTGGTGGTCGTGCGCCGTCCACCAAAGGCGAAGAGCTAACACTTGCCTATTTGACCAAACACTTTAAAGCGCTAGGTTACCAGCCAGGTAATGGTAATAGCTTCCTTCAAGAAGTCCCCTTGGTATCACTTGAAGCTGATCCTGATATGACCTTAGAAATCGGTGGCAAGCACTACGAATATAAAAAAGATATGGTGATGGGTTCTGCTCGTATCAGTGAGCTTGAGTCGATCAAAGATTCTGAGCTCGTTTTCGTTGGCTACGGCGTGAATGCGCCAGAATACGACTGGAATGACTACGAAGGGCTAGACGTTAAAGGCAAAACAGTGGTTATGCTAGTAAACGATCCAGGTTTTGCTAACCCTGACTCAGGCAAATTCACCGGCGAAGCGATGACTTATTACGGTCGCTGGACTTACAAATACGAAGAAGCTTCGCGCCAAGGCGCAGCAGGTGCAATTATTATTCATGAAACTGCGCCAGCTTCATATCCTTGGAGCGTAGTAGAAAACTCGTGGAGCGGCCCGCAGTTTGGTTTCCAGAAAGAAAACAATAATATGGACCGCGTGGCGGTAGAAGGTTGGGTAACGGTAGACGTTGCGAAAGAGTTGTTTAACAAAGCTGGGCTTGATTTTGAAACAGCGAAGCAAAAAGCAGCGCAAGGCGCTTATCATGTTGATATGGGCGACCTAAGTGCTTCGGTTACCGTAAAAAATACGATCAAGAAGTCAACCTCATATAACTTTATCGCGACACTTCCGGGTAGCGAAAAACCAGATGAGCATATCATTTACTCAGCTCACTGGGATCATTTAGGGACAGATCCAAACCGTAAAGGTGACCAAATCTACAACGGTGCTCATGATAATGCCAGCGGCACAGGTGGTATGATTGAAGTTGCTGAAGCATTTACCAAATTACCAACACGCCCTGCCCGCTCTATGACGTTTTTGGCGGTAACTGCCGAAGAGCAAGGTCTATTAGGCTCTAAATTTTATGCAGCAAACCCTGTTATTCCAGCCAAGCAAACCGTTGCTAACATCAACATGGATAGCCTAAATCTATTAGGCAAAGTGAAAGATATTAGCGTAGTTGGTATTGGCAAATCAGAGTTAGATGAAATGCTAGAAACCGCTGCAAAAGCGCAAGACCGCGTGGTTTCAGGCGATCCACGCCCTGCCGCTGGTGGTTACTACCGCTCAGATCACTTCGCTTTTGCCAATATGGGTGTACCAGCTATGTACGCAGGTGGTGGAACAGAGGCTCCTGATGCCGAAACCGCAACGTACCGTAAACGTATGGGACTCGTTCTGCGTGGTTGTTATCACCAACCGTGCGATCGCTACCGTGAAGAGTGGGATTTAAGCGGTGCAATTCAAGATCTGCAATTGTTCTTTAAAGTTGGCTATGATGTTTCTGAGCAGGAACAATGGCCGCAATGGAAAGCAACTGCAGAGTTCCAAAGAAAATAATGTAAATGATATTGATTTTCATTTAATTTAATTCTAAAGTGCAACTTAGACAATACACGGGTTGCACTTTATGTTTTCATCTCTACTTCGATATTCTCAACCGACACATGGGGCTAAGGTTAGTTTATTGTTTAATAAGCGGCTGATTTTACCTTTTTTTATTATTGCACTACTTGCATTTGACACGGCTAGACCCATTGTAGTGGCTGCCTTAAGCGATGCTTTTTTTCAGGTTAGTGTTTTTGTTGCCGCAACGCTGCTCGTGTACTACTTTCTCGTTGACAGAATTCCACAACTTAACCTCAGTTATCTCAGCACAAAATCCCCTATTCTCGAAATCGGTATGGCGTCAATATTAGGCGCACTGCCAGGCTGTGGTGGTGCGATTATCGTAGTCACTCAATTTACCAAAAAGCAAGCCAGCTTTGCTTCGGTTGTTGCTGTACTCACAGCGACCATGGGCGACGCCGCATTTTTGCTACTGGCAAAGGAGCCACTCACCGGTCTGACTATCATCGCCATGGGTGTCGGTGTCGGTATAGTCAGTGGTCTTTGCGTGCACTTGATCCATCAGCCCGATTTCTGTGTGCCACAAACGGTAAATGAAGTCGAAGAAGAAACGTTACACGCAAGCCGTGCATTTAGCCTGAGCCGCAAAGTTTGGAAGCTGTGTTTACTACCTAGCCTCGTAATTTCATTCGCCATCGCTTTTAACTTCGATTTGGCGCCTTTTGATACTCAAGTTGCTTGGCTTGGCGCTATATTGTGTCTGTTTGCAGTTTGCGTGTGGGCACTCAACTCCAAAGGCGTTAGCTATAAAGATATCACTTGTGAGGAGGGAGAATGCGATCCCCCCTCAAAACTTACTAGAGTGCTACAAGACACACATTTTGTCACCGCATGGGTGGTCGCAAGTTTCCTACTCTATGAATTATCTACAGCGTATTTAGGGCTTGATCTAGCCTTGTGGTTTAAAGACTATGCTATTTATGCACCACTGGTGGCAATTCTAGTTGGCTTATTGCCCGGTTGCGGACCGCAGATAGTTGTCACGACTTTATATTTGCAAGGTGTGGTGCCATTTAGTGCCCTAGCCGCAAATGCAGTTGCTAACGATGGCGATGCTCTATTTCCAGCGATAGCGTTAGCCCCAAGGGCCGCACTGTTTGCCACCATTTACTCTGCTGTACCTGCTTTTATTGTTGGCTATGGCCTCTACTACATTAATTTAGCTTAATACTTGAGTACGCCGGCCAAGAGATCTGACGCAGGCTCAGTGTGCTGACTCATAAACGTTTTGGCAGTTTAGGACTATGAGCTCAACCGGATCTGACCGTTCGTAACCGGTTAATGTTCGAAAATAGCGAATAGCGGACGGTCAAATAAACTCATTTTTGGACAAAAGCGTTTTAGGTGGTCGGCTGTATTACGCGAATTTCGCATAAAAATTTCTATGGGCTAACGCCTTAATAAACGGCGGAAAATAGCAGGCTAAACTAAGCGAAGAATAAGCGCAAGCCTGCTGTTTTGCGTCTATTGTTTAATTAATTTGTTATATAACACATTAAAAGCAAATTACATTTTTAAATTTATAAGCCACCAAACAGACAATACCAACAACTAAAAAATGCAACCTGTTACTTATGAGAGAAAATGATTTACTAGCTTCAATTTTTAGATAGCTTTCTTCTGAGCTCTGTTTTAGGAAATCAACTGGTAAGAAGTCAGCAATAAACATCTGTGCACCTGCAACTGCTAGAGCTATACCGATTATTAGTAAGATTTTACTCATTTCTCCGATTCCCGAGTGCTATATAACGCCGCGTTAAACGGCAGAGTATTGCTTACTAGAATCTGAAGCGAAGCGAAACCGAGCAAACGTTACGATGTCCGACTTTTTAAACGCCTTGTTAGAAGCCGCCTCTTCGTTGTTCTTTTGAGGGATCATGTGGCTTTACATTGCCCCCTTGCGTAGCTTTATTTACATACCCTAAATCAGTTTCAATTTCTACTTGAACCAAGTATGGTTTGCCCAATGAAGAACGCCAGTAGTGATATTTTTCCTGATATTCTTGATTAAAGCTAAACTTAGCTGAAACTGACTTAACCCATTCACTTGGGAGCTTATGTGCGTTAAGTATTCGGTTCATTTCAGACTTCATCGATTGGCACATATCAGCTAATAAAGGTGAACTGATGTCGCCCTTACAAATTATTAAGTCTAGCGAAATCGTATCAACTCCATGTTCTTGGTCTAGCAGAAATAACTGACCTACGCCCCAATAGCCTAAATAATCATTATTTCGACCACTCAGTAATTCAGCGAGATTTTTCACAATCCCTTTAAATTCTCTACGTCGAGGCATAAATTCTCATAGGCTTCTAACATTTTATTCGTGCGCATGCGCGTTTACCTCGTTGGACCAGTGAAAACGCGCACAGTTAACTATCAGTATGCAAAGAACTTATCAGCATTCTGCTAAATATACCATCTGGAAAAATGCGCATTCGCGTTTCCCAAACCTATTATGTTGCGGCTAGTTTAATGGATTTGTAACGTTCTTCATGACCATGGTTCATAAGTTTTGCTGCGTTTATCAAATGAGACCAAAACTTTTTGCAAGGAATACCGTTATCAACGATTACCCCATCAAGCTCTTCCATTGCGAGCAAAAGCTCGTTGTGATGGATATATGTAAGAAAATCCTCTTCACAATAGCCATCACCTGATTCAATAGTTTCATCAGGCAAGAGTTTATAAGCCGCCATTAATTCAGCTTCAATCAGTTTCCATTTTTCAATTTGATCCACTAGAGCCTCTTAGCAACATAACGCCGCAATAATAGGCGTAAAATTCTTGGCTATAATTAGCGGCGAAGGAGCGCAAGCCAAGCGTTTTACGTCCTTCGTTGATTGCTTTGTTATGTAACGGCTACCACGTTTTATTTAATGACTTTATAGCTCCGCATTCTAAATCACCCGCTAAAATATCATTTTTCATTTTTTCTTGTTGTAACTCGGTAACTTCACCTTTACTGGCAACAAAAGCTCGATGAAAAAATGAAACTAAATCTGAAATATACGAAGGTATAGACTTTATTTTAGACAGCGATATGCTTTCGACTTTATCAATCTGAGTTCCAGACCAGTCATCATTGTCATTAGGTACTACTTCAAAAACAACAATTGCAGACGGTATTTTTATAAATATGATAAACCGTTCCCAATTGTCCCATATTCTTGGCTCTGCTCCAGTCATACGATCATAAAAATACCAATCTACTTTTGGCAGCCCTAACTGGGTAAGTACATCTTTAGTACACGGTATGATATGAGTTTTAAACTTGTCTGTAGTACCTGAGTTTATAGCTGATTTCATATCAGCTAAAAAATTAGGAAACTCATTAATTTCATCATCAGTGTAGTCATTTTCTTTAGGAAAGTGATATGCATCAGCCAACACTCTCCAAGCGATAATATATAAACAAGTTCTAATATTGTTTGTGATAGATAATTGTTCAGGACAAGGTTTTCTATAATTTGCTATTTTATTAAATAGCTCTTTTTTAAATAGATCTTCCGACTTTGAAAATTCTTCTTCGCAGCTTTCACATAACAATGCAGATTTATACCCATCCTGTTGCCTTTTGTTTGGTTCATTAGTCGCCCTCATATAACCAGTAGGCGATGTATCTTTAATCCATTTATAGATAAAGCTAGGAATTAAATGCGAATTATCTATAGCAGGAGACTTCTCACAAAATTTGCACACTTTGGAACTCAAAATACTCTCCAAACTTCGACATAGTTACATAACGCCGCGTTAAGTAGTGAACAATGCTACCACCTAAGCTAAACCATTGTGCCGAAAACACAAAAGCTGAATCTAACCAAAAATGCCACGCGTTGCGAATCTGCCTTAAACGCTTTGTTACGCGATTTTTGCACGCATTATGTGTTGAGGGCCTGCTGCACCACCCATGTATTTCTCTCCAGTATCCTCAAAACCACCATTTGTATAGCAACGATGTGCATTTGGATTTTTGCAGTTGACCGTAAGATAAATGGTGTCAAAGTCTGGATAGTTTTCTTTTAGATAAGGAAATAGAGCCTTTACAGCTGACTTTCCTATTCCTTTGCCTTGATAGTCAATACCGATTACAAATGCTCTAAGTCCTAGACCATTTTGCGAGCAAAAATCGTGATTAAATGAGTAAGCGATGTCTAGCTTGAAAAAGCCTATCACCACGTTATTGTTTTTTATCACATGCAAATGAGTGGTATCTGTAGAGTCAGAAAGGAAGTCTTCCGCTGTACCTGCAAATTTGACTTGCTCGTCAGCTACACTTATTTGCTTTATCAGTTCGATGTGTGAGTTATCTAACTTTTCAATGTGTACCATTTCACCTCCGTAAGGTTAGGTCGCATAACGCCCAACTAAGGGGCTGATAATTGTTGGCTACAATGTGAAACGAAGTGGAACTGAGCCAACTATTAGCAGTCCCGCTTTAGTTACTTGTTAGCTGTACTACCACCTAAATAATGTCTTTGTACGAACACCAAATGTAGCGTTACAAATAACGGAGCGATAATAAAAGGCAGCAAATACAAGTTTGTACCACCAACAGAGTAACTTGCCACTGCCGAAGATAAAACACCTAACACTATATATATTTTGAGCCTTTTAGGTTTCGTATTTTCTTGCTCAGGGTGCAAAGTTAATACAAGTAAACTTATTGCTCCCCAGAACCCAAGCAAGCCTCCAGTAACTAAGAAAGCAAGCAATATAGAGGAAGAATGCCCAGCAAATAAACCTATTAAAATTGCAGGACTAAAAATCACTCCTAAAGTGAGAATAAGCAAAGATGGCGCGAAGCCAATCATAAACTCTAAAATATATAGCGATCTCTTAAGTTTCGTCATGTACAACTAACATTTTATCCGTGCGCATGCGCGTTTACCTCGTTGGACCAGTGAAAACGCGCACAGTTAACTATCAGTATGCAAAGAACTTATCAGCATTCTGCTAAATATACCATCTGGAAAAGTGCGCATGCGCGTTTCCCAAACCTATTATCTCAAATCGCAGATAAATAACCTTCTGATAAAAAATAATATTTTTAATTTATTCATGCGTAAACGCGAAAAAATCTTTTCATCATTTCCCTTGATATCCGAGAATTCCATATAACACTGTATAGATACACAGAAATATAAGGTAAGGAGTTATCATGAGTCTAAAAAGCCCATTTCTGAAAGGCCTTCAGGAAGAAATGCGTATGCGTGGTTACAGCATTAGAACAGAAAAACCCTACCTATATTGAAATGGGTATTAAGATTCAACAGGATGACAACCTTCACGGGATAGGTCCATCTCTGCCAAATGCAGTAAAACGCAAGTATCCCAACGCGTTTAGGCAGCATGGGTGGATGTTTATTTTCCCTTCCAGCGCTACTTGTATCAATCCTTATACAGGAACACTTTGCAGGCACCATTTACATCAAAGTGTTATTCGTAAAGCGCTCGGGAATGCCGTGCGTAATATTCAAATAAATAAACGCGTCACCTGCCATACGTTTAGGCATAGCTTCGCAACCCATTTGCTTCAAGCTGGTCGTGATATA
Organism: Pseudoalteromonas piscicida; assembly: GCF_002744175.1. Classification (GTDB taxonomy): domain Bacteria; phylum Pseudomonadota; class Gammaproteobacteria; order Enterobacterales; family Alteromonadaceae; genus Pseudoalteromonas; species Pseudoalteromonas piscicida_B. The sequence continues at coordinate 303 of NZ_NKHF01000032.1, read as the reverse complement.
AGAAGTGTTCAAGAATTACTGGGCCACAATGACGTTAGTACCACACAAATCTATACACATGTACTTGGCCAACATTTTGCGGGTACAACGTAAGAGTCTAGCTAACGACACCCAGCTTGTTTAATGTTCCAAGGTAACAGCGATTCAAGATCATCAGGCTGCTCAGCTAGGTGCTGTAAACAAGTAGAAATATAATCATGCACTACAAGGTCATTGGCCTTTGCGGTTTCAACAAGGCTATAAAGTATCGCACTGGCATGTGCACCTTTACTGGTATTTGAGAACAACCAGTTTTTTCGCCCT
>NZ_NKHF01000206.1 GCF_002744175.1 Pseudoalteromonas piscicida | reverse complement strand
GTTGAAACCGCAAAGGCAAATGACGGGTGCACATGCCAGTGCGATACTTTATAGCCTTGTTGAAACCGCAAAGGCAAATGACCTTGTAGTGCATGATTATATTTCTACTTGCTTACAGCACCTAGCTGAGCAGCCTGATGATCTTGACTCGCTGTTACCTTGGAACATTAAACAAGCTAGGTGTCGTTAGCTAGACTCTTAC
>NZ_NKHF01000086.1 GCF_002744175.1 Pseudoalteromonas piscicida | reverse complement strand
GAATATCGCGAGGTAAACTCGCTCCTACTGCGGAGTTTAGGGGTATGAGGCGCTTTACGCGCCGATGGGTTATCGACAAAAGAGTAAAAGCTGCATGCATTGCTGTTGCATGTACCTGAGTAGCAAGTTTAAAGAAGATTATTTTATGGAAAGACCAAATACATTAAAGCCAATCTGGCTTTCAGGTGATGATGTGGCTAAGAAGCGCGCTGAAATCAAAGCGTACTTTAATAATAGCTGGCAACAATACGAATCTTTATTTAGCAACATAAACAATGACGACGCTTTTTTTGTAAAGGCTGAACGATTAAGACATCCCCTTATTTTTTATTTTGGTCACACGGCTTGCTTCTACATTAACAAATTGATGTTAGGAAAATATATCGATCAGCGAATTAACCCGCATATTGAATCGACCTGTGCGGTTGGTGTAGACGAAATGTCTTGGGATGACTTAGATAGCAACAACTATGATTGGCCGAGCGTAGAGCAAGTACGAGCATACCGTCAGCAGGTCAATACCCTGATCAATTCACTGATAGATTCTATGGATATCACGTTACCAATCACTCAAGATAGCCTTGCATGGGTGATCTTGATGGGGATTGAACATGAACGTATTCACCTAGAAACTTCTTCTGTGATCATTCGTATGTTGCCATTAACGGATCTGACTTTGCAATCGGGTTGGCATGCGTGTGATGAATACGGTGATGCGCCTGAAAATAGCTTACTCTGGGTAAACGGAGGTGATATTCGTCTTGGCAAGCCTGAGTCGAATCAAACTTATGGATGGGATAACGAATATGGCACACAAGATGTCAGTGTGGCGCCATTCAAGGCAAGTAAGTATCTTGTTTCAAACCAAGAGTTTTTAACTTTCGTAGAAGCGGGCGGATATAACAACCCGGATTATTGGACCGATGAAGGAAAAGCGTGGTTAGCGTCAACAAAATCAACCATGCCGCGCTTTTGGCTAAAAAAAGCGGGAAGTTACTGGCAGCGTAATTTAGCAGAGGAAATCCCGTTACCGTTAAACTGGCCAGCAGAGGTTAATTACCTTGAAGCGAAAGCTTTTTGTAACTGGAAGTCAGCGCAAAGCGAAGGTTACATACGTCTACCAACGGAAGCAGAATGGCAGGTGTTGCGCAACAAGTTAGACACCGATCTGACAACTTGGGCTGAAGCGCCTGGGAACATCAACCTTGAGGTCAGCGCTTCAAGTTGTCCGGTTAACCGGTTTGAAACGGAAGGACTATTCGATATTATCGGTAATGTTTGGCAGTGGACAGAAAGTCCAATCGATGCCTACACCGGCTTTAAGGTACACCCTTTGTACGATGACTTTTCGACCCCAACCTTTGATGGCAAACATAACTTGATTAAAGGCGGTTCGTGGATTTCAACGGGTAATGAAGCGGTACGCGATTCACGCTATGCGTTTAGACGCCACTTTTTCCAGCATGCTGGGTTTAGATATATCGAAAGCGAGAGTCCTGATGTACCAGTGCAAAAAGTGAATCTGTGTGAAATGGACACTGACGTTGCCAATGACTTAAAGACGCACTACGGTAGCACGGTGATGAATTTTGATAACCCGTTGCAAAGTGTTGTATCTCATTTAATGCAACATTATCAAGGCCCAACCAATAAAGCTCTAGATTTAGGCTGTTCGGTTGGTCGCGCGAGCTTCGAATTGGCCAAGCATTTCAATCAAGTGGATGGCATCGATTTTACCGCTCGTAATATTCAACACGCATTAGCATTAAAAGAAGGGAATCCAGTACGCTTTGCCACTGAAATTGAGGGTGAAATTGTTGATTTCCATGAAGTATCAACTAACCAGCTAGGATTTAGTGAACTGAGCGAGCGTATTCATTTTTGCCAGGGAGATGGGCATAATCTTAAGCCGCAATTTGCGGATTACGATTTGATTTTGTGTCATCGCGTGGTGGAATATCTTTACTCACCTAAAACCTTTTTAAATCAAATTAAGTCCCGCTTAAACGTCGGTGGTGTGCTGGCTATTAGTTCTGCCTATCAGTGGGATAAGTCACTTACTCAGACTGAAAATTGGCTCGGTGGTTACAAGGTCAGTGGTGAAAATGTTACCGGTCGTGATGGGTTAGAGATCCTATTAGGCCGAGACTTTGAGCTGCTGGCGGAAGACGAGGTGATGTCTGCGACTGCAAAAAATGCCAGAAAGGTTGAGCTAGAGCGCTGTCAATTGACCTTATGGCGTCTTAAATAATTGGACTGGGTTAAGTTTAAGCTCAGTAAAAGTAACAAAGTTGTTTGATTAAACATACCAGCCGTCGCGCTGGTATGTTGTTTTTTTAGGTTTAATCATGGAATTAGAATTACCCGATCACATCAAGTTTGGCCAAAGTATTACAGCGCAGGTTGATATCAACTTGAGTGATTCCTGTGCTCAGGGTATCTCTCTTGCACGGCTTATGGCGCTGGCCGATGATACTTGGCTAGAGAGCGAGCTTAGTTATAATCCCATGGCAGGTAGCGAAATGCTCCGAGCGGCGGTCAAAGCATATCATCTGCAGCCCCAGACCGCTTTGGGTCTCGACCAGATAGTCACATTTAGCGGTGCCCAAGAGGCAATTTTTGCTTTGATGGCGCAGCTGCTTCAACCACAGGACGAAGTTCTAGTATTTACGCCAAGCTATCCGTCGCTTGCCAAATTACCTCACCAATTTGGCGCTGTGGTGAAAACTATTCCGTTACAAGCAGACAGTCAATGGCAGTTTGATGTTGAGAAACTCAAAAGTGAGGCGAGTGCAAAAACCAAGTTGATCATTGTTAACGCGCCTCATAATCCAACAGGCGCTAAGTTAACTGATACTGAGGTTGAGCAAATAAAATTACTAGCACAAGAATGTGATGCGTATATCTTAAGCGATGAGGTATCGGCTCAAAGTGCCGCGGATGCACGTGTGGATAGTGGTCGCTTTGTTGATTATGCAAAGTCGATTACCTTAGGCGTATTGTCTAAAAGCTTAGGATTACCTGGTCTCCGAGTTGGATGGGCCATTTGCGGCGCCAAAGCCTTAGCAGACTTACTCTTGGCCGGTAAGAGCTATCTCAGCATCTGTGGTAGTAAGGTAGACGATGCACTAGCTACAGCGGCATTAATGCATAGTGAAACCATACTCAAAGAAAACGCCAAAATAATAGCGCGTAATGAAAAAGCAATGCATGAATTTGTGGGTCAATATTCTCATAAAGTGAGCTGGGTGGCGCCTCAAGGTGGTGTGCTTTCGCTATTGAAAATTCATTCAGTCACGGATCCTGAATACTGGTCGAGGCAATTTGCCATCGCCTCACACACGCTGTTGCTCCCTGCAAAACTGTTTGTCATGGACAGTCAATGCCACTTCCGCTTAGGTACTGGCAAACAAAACTTTATCGAGGGATTAACGCGCCTTGAGTCATACCTAAAGTAACCTGAGTTTGAGATATCTGATTATCCGATCACTGAATTAATCCAGCATTCAAATTTTGCAGCTATGATAGTAGAGGTAATTCAAAATTAATGCAGGAAAGGAAAAGCAATGATCAACGTTAAACATATACTGGCAGGTTGTATAGCCGTGATGCTTAGTGCATGTGCGTCAATGGGCGATGGCGATAAAGTACAAAAGCAACGGGCAATCTTAGATATGAAAAGCGAAGTATTGACCCAGCTCTATAGCAAAAAACCTGACACACGTTCACAAATTGCAGCCGCGCCGGGTTATGCTGTTTTCTCAAATGCCAATGTTAATCTATTATTTGTTTCAGCAGGCACAGGTTATGGTGTTGTGCACGATAATACCGCTGGCAGTAATACTTATATGAATATGGCGGAAGGTGGCGTCGGCCTTGGAATTGGTGTTAAGGATTATCGCATTGTGATGGTGTTCCACACTGCTGAAGCAATGAATAAATTTGTTACTTCTGGATGGACTTTTGGTGGTAATGCTGATGCTGCAGCCAAAGCTGCAAAAAAAGGCGCATCGGTAGAAGGTGAAGCCTATTATGGTGATGTGACTGTGTACACCTTTACTGAAAGTGGTTTGGCTTTGCAGGCTACGGTAAAAGGCACTAAGTTCTGGAAAGACAAAGAGCTAAATTAAAGCAATTGATTTTAGACATACACAAAAGCCCCGCATATAAAATGACGGGGCTTTTTAATTTTAGGTGTTAATGACTGCTCGAAATTGATACCAATTCGCTTAATTAAGTGGTCTATTTGAGGCTAGGTAATTTTTGCCTAGCGACTAGAGCCATTCCTCCGCTTCAAATAGCTCATTTACTTAATACATTTGGTATTAAGGCTTTTTTCGAACCTTCTATTGAGTAACTGGCAAATGATGGTTAACACGATAGCCGCAAACATAAAGCTGGAGAATGGCAGTGGTGATTCGGGGACTGCCAGTGCAAGCAAAGGGCCTACTAACGCGCCGCTGCCAAACCTGAGCGTGCCGATCACTGCTGTTGCTGTACCAGTTTGGTGTTCAAAGCTAAGTAAAATTAAGGCATCTGCGTTACTGGCAATGATCCCCAAGCTCATCATTAACGGTGCGATGGCTGATGCAAGTACCCATACCGAGACTGACTGGCTACTGAGAATGACCAAGAGCGTCGCAAAAACTACTCCAATTGTCAGGCCGATATTGAGCATTCGCCTTGACCCCAGCCTGGGCACGATACGAGTGTTGGCAAAGTTGCCGAGCATAAGTGCAATTACATTCATTGCAAACAGCACACCAAATAGTTGTTCAGACACTTCATAGTATTCAAGGTAAATGAACGACACTGAAGTTAAAAAGCAGAAGAACGCGAATGACGCCAACATAGAAGACAAGATGTCGTAGCGTGCTCTCTTCTCGGTTAAAACTATCCGGTAATTCCGCAAGAAGAAAGATAGGCTAAGAGGGACATCCGCTTTAGTTGGTATTGCAATACTAAAAAACTGCAAGGCAACAATCACGAGTATGGCATAAACCGATAAAAACCAAAAAATGGCATGCCAATCAAAGTATAACAAGATTAGGGCGCCTAAAGATGGTGCGATAAGTGGTGCAATCATCATGATCATCGAAACATAGGACATGCCCTTTGCGGTGTGTTCTTTGTAGTAATAACGAATAACACCAGGCACCACAACGGTCGCAGCCGCGCCACAAAATGCTTGTACGACCCGCAAAAAACAGAATAAGTCGATATCATTCGTCAGCGCTAATCCGATGGAAGCGGCAGTAAACCCAACTAACCCCCAGATGGCTAAAGTATGCCTTGAAAACTTGTCGGCTAAGGGTCCAAATACCATCATACCGACAGCATAACCTGCCAAATAGCTACTAAGAGAAACCTGCACCTGTTCAAGAGGACTATTTAAACTCTCTGCAATGGCAAGCATAGCAGGAAGATAAAGGTCAATGGCCAGCGGGGTGATCGCAACAATACTAGCCAGTAGAGGCAATAGGATTGCAGGGAGTGTTGATGACTTCATATGTTGATATCGTTACCTTATCTATGGTTAGAAAAAATATGTATAGCAATCAGAACTGTCCTCTAAAGAGGCCGAAAAGCGATACCGTTTCGATTTAATAGCTGAGCAATCTAAGGAAGTAAACTTGTCACTAACTGCGTAAATTCGCCATGCCTACAGGATGTAGGTACTTTAGCGAGAGCAGGGCGTGGGTGCGAAGTTATCCCCAAAACTGGCTGCTAGAAATACATTAATTATCCGAAGCTCAGATCAATTAAGTAAATTGGTACGGCTCTCTATTGTAGCGCACCAAAAACGGCGTTCTGGATCTGATAAGCAGAAGTTCATGAAAAATTTTTTATATTGTACTAAGTTAGTCTCATTAAGTGACGAAATTGCGGTAAACTTAGAGAAACTTAAGTTGTAAAATAAGAAAAGGAACAAGTTATGAAAAAACTGGTTCTCGCGATCGCTGTTGCGGCAACACTTGTTGGCTGTAAAACATCGCCTACCGGACGTACTCAGCTAGCACTTTACTCAGAACAGCAGATGGATCAAATGGGTGTTGCAAGCTTTGAGCAGATGAAGCAAGAGCAAAAAGTTGACGCCAATGCAAAAACCAATCGCTATGTGAAGTGTATTGCAAATGCGCTAATAGCACAACTCCCTACTCATTATGCAAACCAACAATGGGAAGTGGTGGTATTTGAAGATGACTCTGCAAATGCCTTTGCATTGCCTGGTGGCAAAATCGGTGTGCATACAGGTATTTTAAAAGTGGCAGAAAACCAAGACCAGCTAGCGGCTGTAATGGGACATGAAGTGGGCCATGTTATTGCAGAGCATGCCAATGAACGAGTGTCGCAAAATAGCATTTTGCAATTAGGGCTACAAGCTGGCGCGGCTGTGCTTGAAATGAATAACGTTGAGTATCGAAATGCAATTATGCAAGGCTTAGGGCTGGGCGCGCAATATGGTGTAGCCTTGCCATTTAGTCGCTCGCACGAAAGTGAAGCGGATGTGATAGGTTTAGATTTGATGGCAAAAGCAGGCTTCAACCCTGAAGGTTCTGTGGCGCTTTGGCAAAACATGGCAAAAATGAGTGAGCAACGCCCACCGGAGTTTATGTCTACGCACCCAGCACCTGAAAACCGCATTAAGCAGCTTCAAGCAAATATGACCACAGCCAAAGCAACAGCCAATAAAGCCCGCGCTGGTGGATTTACGCCAAGCTGTAAATAGTAGAATACTAATTGAATTAATTCACTAATCAATGTGAAGGGTGAAATCGCATATTAGCGTCGTTAAAAGTTGCTCATTTATAGCGACCAAATAACCTGAACTCGGGATAACAACTTGTTCTCTAGCAGCTGTTATCCCTTACTACTGCGTTAAATTTGCTTTCAATAGGCCAGCTATTGACGCACAAATTTGTCTTGTATAAAGAAATCACTTCTGGCTAGAGTGGGATTACGTTTTTGAGCTTAGGTATTTTTAACTTCTTATTCCGAGTTCAGGTTAATTTAAATGTAAATAGCATTGCCTTGTGTCTCACACATCAACATAAACAAGCGCAATTCGAGCTCAAGTTGATGGTAGTGCGGCTCCATATGTAGGCAAAGCTTGTAAAATGCTTTGTTGTGCTCTTTCTCTTTAAAGTGTGCTAATTCGTGGACAACCAACGCTCGCAGCACTGCCTCAGGGGCGTGTTTTAGCTGTGCGGCTATGTGTATTTGGTGAGATGTTTTTTGTTTTTGGCCATGCCGTGTAGTTTTAAACGTATGCGTCCCTAACGCATTTACTACCATATTGTGGCGCTTCTCAAACTTGGCTTGAGATACCCGTGGCGTGTTTCTTAAATACTGTTGTCTCAGCCCTTCCACATATTGGTAAAGCAACTTGTCATTTTTTATTTGATGTGGCTCTGGGTAGCGGTTTTTAAAAAAGGTGCTTAGTTGCTTGTTTTCGATTAACTGAGTTACTTGCGCTTGGACTTGCTCAGAATAGTGTAAAAAATAGGGATGTGCCATTAAAACAGCGCCTCTTGCTTTGCTTCTTTTTCCGCAGGGAATGGGTTATTGATTTGGTGCTGTATATTTAAATCAGCAATGAATTGTCGTGCTAAAAATGGCGCATCAAAATTATCCGCAGTATGGAAAAACATATAAGGGGATTTTCCCTCGTTGAGCCATTGTTTGAGTTTAGTTAACCAAGGTTGATAAAAGTCTCGATTAGACTCAAGTGCGGAGCAACCAACAAAGCGCAGAACTGGACTATTTCCTGTGGCGATGGCGTGCACAGGTAATCGTGGCTTTTTTTGCTGCGCATCTACTATTGCTGGCGTGCTTGCGGGTTCGCTAAACAGTGCTCGAGTGTCCATTACAATACGATTGTAATTATTTTTGATTAAATATTGATTGTAACGGCGCTCAGCCTCGCCTTTGCGATAAAAGTCCCCGTGTCTGACTTCAACACCCAAAGTGAGCTCTTGTGGTAACCAAGATAAAAACTGTTGCATTTTGGCTAAGTGCTGCGGTGCAAACTGCGCAGGCAGTTGTAGCATTAACACACCAATTTTAGGAAATAATGGCGCCATTGTTTTACACCAAGCAAGTAATTCGTCTTGGCAGTGGCTAAGTGCCATTTCGTGACTAAATCGCTTTGGGATTTTAAACGTAAAGCGAAAATCATCAGGTACTTGATCACGCCACTTTAGAACTGTTTGCGGATTGGGATCAGCATAAAATGTGGTATTGCCTTCAACACTATTGAAAACTTGACCATACTCTTTGAGCATATTGGTGGCATTGCAGTGAGTACTAAAAACGCGACCTTTCCAATGTGTGCTGCTCCATTGCGGACAACCCAAATACAACATATCAAATAAAATACCAATTAAATGTGCGAATAGTGTATCAGATCTTAGATTGAGGATGACAATGCAGCGTATTTTTATATAATTGGCGGTTATTGAAAACGAGTCTTAGCGACTGGCTTACCAATAGTGTGAATTCATATTGTGTGGTGAGAAATGATTAGTCGTAAGAGCAAACTGGACTGACAGGAATTTTATGCGCTCTATATACTGCGGAAAACTAAACAAGAGCCATGTAGATCAGGAAGTTGAACTATGTGGTTGGATCAATAAACGTCGTGACCTTGGCGGCCTAATCTTTGTCGATTTAAGAGACAGAGAAGGACTTGTGCAAGTTGTGTTCGATCCAGAAGTGGAAGGCTTAATGGATAAAGCGAATGCGTTGCGCCAAGAGTTCTGTGTTCAGATCAAAGGTGTTGTCCGTGCGCGTCCTGAAAGCCAAGTAAATAAAGACATGGCCACAGGTGAAGTTGAAATTTTAGGCACGGATTTGACAATTATTAACCGTTCAGAGCCTTTACCGCTTGATTTCAACCAGCAAAACTCGGAAGAGCGTCGTCTTAAGTATCGCTACTTAGACCTGCGTCGTCTTGAAATGAGCGACCGTATTAAAATGCGTGCAAAAGCGAGTAGTTTTGTTCGTCGCTTCTTAGATGAAAACGAGTTTTTAGATATTGAAACTCCGGTACTTACTAAAGCAACGCCAGAAGGCGCACGTGACTATTTAGTGCCAAGCCGTGTGCATAAAGGCAGCTTTTATGCGTTGCCTCAGTCACCTCAGCTATTCAAACAGCTGTTGATGATGTCTGGTTTTGACCGTTACTATCAAATTGTGAAGTGTTTCCGTGACGAAGATTTGCGTGCTGACCGCCAGCCAGAATTTACTCAGATCGATATTGAAACTTCATTCATGAGCTCAGATCAAGTCCGTGGCGTAACAGAAAAGATGATCCGCGAAATGTGGCAGTCTTTCCTAGACGTTGACCTAGGCGAGTTCCCAGTGATGCCTTACAGCGAAGCGATGAGTAAATATGGTTCAGATAAACCAGATTTACGTAATCCACTTGAACTGATCGACGTTGCTGACATTGTAAAAGACGTTGAGTTTAAAGTACTAAGTGGCCCTGCAAATGACGAAAAAGGTCGCGTAGCTGTGCTATCAGTACCAGGCGGTGCAAAACTTTCTCGTAAGCAAATTGATGAGTACACCAAATTTGTAGGCATTTATGGTGCTAAAGGCTTGGCGTGGATGAAGGTAAATGATCGTGAAGCGGGCATTGAAGGTGTGCAATCACCTATTGCTAAATTCCTCAGTGAAGATGTGATCAATGCGTTACTTGAGCGCACTGGCGCAAACACAGGTGACATCATTTTATTCGGTGCTGACAAGCGTAATACAGTAAACGAAGCGATGGGTGCGCTACGTCTGAAGATTGGTCTTGATCTAGAAATTACAGACTTATCAAAGTGGGCTCCACTTTGGGTTGTTGACTTCCCAATGTTTGAAGAAGACGATGAAGGTAACTTACATGCAGTGCACCATCCGTTTACTGCACCTAAAGGGGTAAGTGCAGCCGAGCTCGAGGCAAACCCAGCAGATACGCTATCAGATGCATATGACATGGTTCTAAACGGCTATGAAGTGGGCGGCGGCTCGGTTCGTATTCACAACAATGAAATGCAACAAGCGGCATTTAGAATTTTAGGTATTGAAGAAGCTGAACAGCAAGAGAAGTTTGGCTTCTTATTAGACGCACTAAAATACGGTACGCCGCCACATGCTGGTCTTGCGTTTGGTCTTGATCGTCTTGTCATGCTACTGTGTGGCACAGACAACATCCGTGACGTTATTGCATTCCCGAAAACAACGCAAGCATCATGTTTGATGACAGATGCTCCAAGCCCTGCGAATCCTGATGCACTGAAAGAGCTCGCTATTTCAGTTGAAAAGCAACTGGCTGAGCAAGGTGAAGGCGAATAGCTTCACAGTAAGAAAATAAAGAGGCGACTTAGGTCGCCTTTTTTGATCTTATGTACTAGCTTATAACTGGTAATCTATACAGTATTTTGGCATTATAACTAAAAAACCAAGAGACAAAGCATTTGGCTGTCATTTTAGGAATTGATCCGGGTTCTCGATTTACTGGATATGGTGTGATTGCTCACCAAGGTGCAAAGTTCCAGTATTTGGGAAGCGGCTGCATTAAAGTTGGAGAGCACGACTTTCCCACTCGATTAAAAATGATCTATCAAGGGATCACCCAGCTTATAGAGCAGTTTTCGCCGAGTGATTTTGCCATTGAGCAAGTGTTTGTCGCACATAACCCTAGCTCAGCCTTAAAACTCGGTCAGGCTCGTGGAGCGGCGATTGTGGCTGCGACCATGCAATCGGTGAGCGTTAGCGAGTACTCCGCAAGGCAAATTAAACAAGCCGTTGCAGGCACCGGCGGGGCAGATAAAAATCAAGTGCAAGAGATGGTTAAACGCATCCTAAAATTACCAGGCACACCGCAAGCCGATGCCGCTGATGCACTAGCGGTAGCGATTTGTCATGCGCACTCAAGGCAAAACCTAATAAAAATGGCCGGAGCTGCACGTAAAACAGTAAGAGGAAGGTTAAGATAACTATGATTGGAAAGTTAAGCGGTACACTGTTAGAAAAACAGCCTCCAGAGATATTAATTGACGTTGCAGGTGTCGGTTACGAAGTACAAATGCCAATGACCTGCTTTTATGAATTACCGAATGTCGGAGACTCCGTTTCGGTGTTCACACATTTTGTGGTCCGTGAAGATGCACAGTTGCTATTTGGTTTTAATACTAAGATCGCACGGGCGCTTTTTAGAACTCTAATCAAAGCAAATGGCGTAGGGCCAAAACTTGGGCTTGCGATTTTGTCGGGCATGTCTGCCGAGCAGTTTGTCAGTTGTGTTAATCATGGTGATGCGACCACTTTGGTAAAAATCCCTGGAGTTGGCAAGAAGACTGCTGAACGTTTAGTACTTGAAATGAAAGACAAGTTAAAAGACTTTGGTAATGATTTACTGACACCATTTAGCGATGCTGCCGTGCTTGCACCGCAAGACAATCCTACAGTTAGTGATACGCCAGCAGACGAAGCAATTGCGGCCTTAATGGCATTAGGGTATAAACAAGTTCAAGCACAAAAGGCGGTAAAAGCCGTAAATAAAGAAGGCATGACGACCGAGAGTATTATTAAAGATGCTCTGAAATCGATGATGTAACTATGATTGAAGCAGATAGATTAATTGAACCTGAGATCCAAGGTAATGAGGATTTAGTCGATAGGGCTATCAGACCTAAACTACTAAACGATTATACTGGTCAGCCGCATGTTAAAAAGCAAATGGAAATCTTCATTGCGGCGGCGCGTTCAAGACAAGAAGCCTTAGATCACTTATTGATATTTGGCCCGCCAGGGTTAGGTAAAACCACACTCGCCAATATTGTTGCTAATGAGCTTGAGGTAAATATTAAAACCACCTCGGGTCCAGTCCTTGAGAAGGCAGGCGACCTTGCCGCTCTGCTCACTAATCTTGAAGAGGGTGATGTATTATTTATTGATGAAATACATCGTTTAAGCCCGCAAGTAGAAGAGATCCTCTATCCAGCGATGGAAGATTATCAGCTTGATATCATGATAGGTGAAGGTCCGGCTGCACGCTCAATTAAGCTGGATTTACCACCTTTTACCTTAGTGGGCGCAACAACACGTGCAGGTTCATTGACATCTCCATTAAGAGATAGATTTGGTATTGTGCAGCGTCTGGAATTTTACTCGGTCGCAGATCTGTCTTCGATTGTGACTCGCTCAGCGTATCATTTAAATTTAGAGATCACCGAGTCGGGTGCAACTGAAGTAGCGCGTCGCGCGCGCGGCACACCACGGATCGCGAACCGTTTATTGCGTAGAGTAAGAGACTTTGCTGAAGTGAAGGGCGATGGCTCCATCACTGAAGAGATTGCGCACTTAGCGCTGGATATGGTCGATGTAGATAAATGTGGTTTTGACTACATGGATCGTAAATATCTGTTGGCAATTATTGAAAAGTTTACTGGCGGACCTGTGGGTTTGGATAACCTAGCTGCAGCAATTGGGGAAGAAAAAGAAACCATTGAAGATGTGATTGAACCATTTTTGATCCAGCAAGGCTTTATTCAACGCACCCCTAGAGGACGTATTGTTTCAGACAAAGCCTACCTGCATTTTGATTTGGCTAAGTCAGAATAAGCTGAGTTTGGAATAACCAGTCGTTCTGTAAGCTGTCCTTTTCTGTCAGTGGTAAATACACCGACATTATATTTATTTCTTCATCATCCTCTATAGCCGAGTATTGCTCGGCTATTTCATTTTTATACCTATCCACGGCATGGACAGTGGGGTTGGTGTAAATCCGATATTTTGTATCAACCCAATTCAAGCAAGATTCATTACTGTCAGTGTAACTTAGTGTGAGCAGAGTGTGTACTGGTAAGGTTTTATCGCCTCATATATAGAACACTAATGATATTGCATTTGTGGCTTGCCTTTATTTGTTTATATGAGTACTCGTTGTTTGAGTCATAGCAAATTACTTAGATAAAGAAACTGGGTCAAATAAGATAGGGTTGAGCGCAAACACGTTGAGGCTTAAATTTAAGGCAAAAAAAAGCCCGCATAATAATGCGGGCAAAACAACAAGTTGAAGGAAGTAATCCAGGGAACAGATGAGTGACTTTGGGTTTTATCCACAAAGCGTTTCATCTTAGCAATACGAAAAATCAGAATCCTATTGCAAGTAACTGTGCTTTGCTGAAACTTCAGCTGCTCGCTCAGTACAGGGTGTATATTAAAGTGGTTTTGAGTTTTCATCAAACTAGAAAAATTCTTTTTTCAGATAAAAAAAACTAATACCAGCGCTTTTAGATTGGCTCGAAATATGAGCGGTTAAGGAAAGTGGCTTGATTATAACTTATTGTAATTTATGGCTTTGTCTTTTTATTGTTCGATTTGTAAATATTAGATAATTTGTTGTTAATTGGTATGACCAATCCTGTTTGTGGGGTTTTATTCTATATTTATGCATAAAACCGCTGTTTTATGCAGTTTTGGGTCATATTTAGGGCCTTAAGTTATGCTGGGGGAAATTGCTATAGATTTGATTACAAGCGGTCTTATATAAATGATTTGCTCTATTTATCGTCAAATACAATGAATTCGCAGTATTGAGATTGTAAGGTATTTATAGTGTGGTTAAACTAGCTGAACCTTTTGGTAGCAAATCTAGTCTATCACTAGATATCGCTTTACTGAGCTCAATAATATAAATGGCTACCATTGCCGAAACACTTTTGGGAGTATAATAACGTGGAATCGGGACTAAATTTTGTCGACTTAATTTTAAAGGCCAGCTTTTTGGTGCAACTCGTGATGTTGACCCTGGTTGGATTGTCTATTGCTTCTTGGGCAATTATTTTTCAACGCAAAACGATTATCTCTCAAGCCCAAAGCCAATCTAAGAGTTTCGAACAAAAATTTTGGTCCGGTATGGATCTAAGTAAACTATATAATGAAATCGCGGCAAGAACAGGTAGTGCATCGGGGCTTGAAGCCTTGTTTGTATCCGGGTTTAAAGAATTTGCTAAACATAAAAAAGGTAATATTCAATCGCCCTCTTTAGTCGTGGAGGGAACGCACCGCTCGATGCGAGTAGCCTTGTCCCGTGAGATTGAAAAACTAGAATCAAGCCTTTCTTTTTTGGCAACAGTGGGTTCTATTAGCCCTTACATTGGTCTCTTCGGTACGGTCTGGGGGATTATGAACGCCTTTATCGCGCTCGGTGAGGTAAAGCAAGCAACGTTACAAATGGTTGCCCCTGGTATTGCAGAAGCTTTGATCGCAACAGCGATGGGCCTATTTGCTGCAATCCCTGCGGTTATGGCCTATAACCGCTTTGCTAAGAATGTTGAAAAGCTAGAAAATCAATACGTCAACTTTATGGAAGAGTTCGCCAATATCCTTTATCGTCAAGCCGCAGCTCAAGTAGAGGCAAAACAAAATGTATCAGCGTAAGAAACGTCGTCCGGTCGCGGAAATAAACGTCGTTCCCTACATTGATGTAATGCTGGTGCTGTTGATTATCTTTATGGCAACTGCACCGCTTATTCAGCACGGCGTAAAAGTAGACCTCCCGCAGATGGAGGAGTCTGAATTAGTAGAAACCAAAGACTCGCCCCCGATTATTGCCACCATTGATGCCGAAGGACGCTACTTTGTGACCGTTGGTACGGACCCTGAAGCACCAATGGATGCGGTTGAAGTAGCAGCAGTGATAAAATTAAAGCTTGAACAAAATCCAGATACGCCGGTGATGATTAAAGGCTCTGGCAAAGTGTCTTATCAGGAAGTGCTTTATTTGATGGACTTTTTGAAAAAAGCGGGTGTTCCTTCTGTTGGCCTGATGACTAAATCATTTGAGGATGAGTAATGAGTTCATTATCTAGCAGTGTGGTTAAGTCGGTATTGCTGCATGGTGCGATTGGTGGTCTGTTATTCGCCACAGCAAATTTCCAAATTGATAAGCCAAGCGTCATGGAAGTGACATTAAATCCTCAACAAGACGAACAAAAGCCTGAGCGAGTGGTTTCTGCGGTTTCTGTTGATCAGCAAGCGGTTGAAAAAAAGATTGCCGATCTAAAGAAACGTGAAGCGGACAAAAAAGCAGCCGAAGATCGTCGTATTCGAGAGTTAGAGCAGCGAGCCCAGCAAGCGAGGCGAGACCGTGAAGCCGAAGCGCGCAGGATCAAAAAGCTAGAGCAAGAGCGTCGAGCAAAGCTTGAAGAAAAGCGTCAGGCTGAAGCACAGGCAAAACGAGCTCGGGAAATCGAGAAAAAACAACGAGAACAGGCTGACAAAGCAAGGGCTGAGAAAGCGGCTGCCGAGGAAGCTGCGAAAAAAGCTGCTGCACAACGTCAAGCTGAAGAAGACCGCTTACGTAAAGCGGAAGAAGCTAGGAAACGTCGCGAGGCTGAAGAAAAGCGCAAAGCAGAAGAGGCAGAACGTCAACGTCAAAAAGCATTAGAAGAACAAATGCTTCGTGAGCAGTTGGCTCGAGAGCAGGCTGCACGAGCGAAAATTCGTCAGCAGCAAGTGCTGAGCGAAGTCGATAAGTATAAAGCGCTTATTATGCAACGTATTCAGGCCAATTTGCTTATTGATGAAACCATGAAAGGAAAACAGTGTCGTGTCAATATACGCCTTGCTTTCAATGGTCTGGTGACAAACGTAGAGTCATTGGGTGGGGATAAGCTAGTCTGTGAGGCTGCAATACGTGCCGTGAAGATGGCTGATACTTTGCCGGTTTCTAAAGATAAAGATGTTTTTGAACAGCTTAAAAATATCAATTTAACAATTAAACCAAATTTATAAAGGACGAACATGCTAAAGAAGTTCACAACCTTATTACTGGTTTTTACTCTTGGAGTGTCACAGTTTGCACAAGCTGCATTAGAGATTGTGATCACCGAAGGGGTAGATAGCGCCAGACCGATCGCGATTGTACCGTTTAAATATAATGGCACCGGTGAGATGCCCTCTAGCTTAAGTGAAGTGATTTCGGCTGATTTAATGCGTAGTGGTAAATTCAAGCCGGTTGCTGAAGCTGACATGCCGCAACTACCGACGACTGATTCGGAAATAGATTACGCTGCATGGGTTGAGGCTGGCGTTGAGGCTGTTGTAGTTGGTACGGTCACGCAACAGTCTGCCGGTCGCTATTTAGTGAAGTACGAATTAATTGATGTGATTAGAGCACAATTAACCGGTGGCGAAACACGGATCATGACTAACGGTCGTTTAATGCAAAGTGATGATCATGTACTTGAAGGACGTCAAAGTATTATCACTGGCACGGGCTTTAGAAATTATGCACACCAGATCAGCGACGTTGTTTATGAAGCATTAACCGGTGAGAAGGGCGCTTTTAGAACTAAAATTGCCTACATTATCGTTCGTGATGGACAGGATAAGCCTTACCAACTGGTCGTGGCTGACTATGATGGTTACAACGAGCAAGTATTATTACGCTCAAAAGAGCCTCTGATGTCGCCAGCGTGGTCACCGGATGCCAATAAGCTTGCATATGTAACGTTTGAAAACCGTCAATCACAAATTTACATTCAAGATATTTATACTGGAAAGCGGGAACTGGTGACTAGCCATCCAGGGATTAATGGTGCACCACAGTTTTCTCCAGACGGAACTAAATTACTTGCGGTGTTCTCTAAGGACTCAGGTGGTGCGACGGAAGTTTATTTGATTGACCTAAAAACAAAGCAGGAAACACGCTTAACTCGTCACCGTAGTATAGATACTGAGCCTTCTTGGCATCCAAATGGCCAAGAAATTGTGTATACATCTGAAAGGGGTGGTAATGCTCAGATTTATAAGTTAAATTTAAGAACTGGTAGGTCTAAGCGAGTTACTTTCGACGGCGACATGAATTTAGCGGGTTCGATTACACCAGATGGCAAACGTTTGGTCATGGTTAACCGTACGCTTGGCCGCTACCATATTGCGAAAAAAGAATTAGATTCCGGGCTGTTTCAAGTACTGACTCGTACGAGGTTAGATGAATCTCCGAGTATTGCTCCAAATGGTTCGATGATAATATACAGCACCTTGCACAATAATAAGCAGGTATTGGCATTGGTGTCGATGGATGGCCGCTTCAAGGCAAGACTACCTGTCTTGGATGGTCAGGTTAAGGCACCAGCCTGGTCGCCGTTTTTACAGTAATTTTGCTGGTTAGATTTATAAAGATATAGGAATATACTCGATGCAACTTAACAAAACTCTAAAAGCCTTAATGGTCGCGTTGCCTGTGATGACACTTGCAGCATGTAGCTCTTCTTCAAGTGTTGATGAGGGTGCGGCTAGCGAAAGTAACCAAGCGGCAACCACACAAGATAATACTGTTGACGTAAATACTATGTCTCGCGAAAAGTCAGCTGAAGAAAAGCTGCGTGAAAAATATGAAGCGCTTCGTCAAGAACAAATCGTTTACTTCGATTTCGATAAATCTACAATTCAAAGCAAATATGCAGAGTTGCTTCAAGCACACGCTGATTTCCTAGTGAAAAACCCAAGCGTAAAAGTACTAGTAGAAGGCCACGCTGATGAGCGTGGAACGCCAGAGTACAACATCGCACTAGGTGAAAGCCGTGGTAAAGCCGTTGCAAAATACCTTCAAAGCCTAGGTGTTTCTGATAGCCAAATCTCTGTAGTGAGCTATGGTGAAGAGAAGCCAATGGTTAAGTCTCGCACAGAAGAAGCATTTGCTAAGAACCGTCGCGCGGTATTAGTGTACTAAGAAAGAGTTATTATGAAGCCGAATACTATTTTGGCAGCATTCTTTCTCATGAGCGGGAGCGCCCAAGTTTGGGCTGCTCCCGCTCCTGTTTCAGAAGCTGCAAGTTCAAGCCAAACCTTAGAAGAGCGCATCTCTCAACTAGAGAGCATGATGAGAACCAGAAACTTGCTACAAGCAGAGTTGCAACAGCAACTTAATTTGTTGCAAGAAGAGGTAAGCCAAGTACGTGGTGTGACTGAAGAGCAAAGTTATAAGCTAGAAAAGGTACTACAACGTCAACGCGAGCTTTATCAAGAAATTGAAAATCGTGTTAGCCAAGCATATGACCAGTCAAAGTCTACCCCTGCAACGGCAGACGTAACACCGGAACAAGCCTTCAGTAGTAACCTGTCAGAAAATGAAGCTTATGATCGTACCGTTAATATGATCATGAAGGATAAGCGATACGATGCTGCTATTCCTGAGTTTCAAAACTTCCTACAACAGTATCCAAACTCAGTGTATGTGCCAAATGCACATTATTGGTTGGGTCAGCTATTCTTAATAAAGTCGGACGACGCTAAAGCTAAGTCTCATTTTGCGACGGTAGTAGATAATTTTCCTGAATCGAATAAACGCCCCGAAGCGATGTTAAAGCTCGGTACGATTATGCATAAACAGGGACAGGCGGCTGAGGCGAAAACACTCCTTAATAAATTGATTAAAGAGTATCCAAGTACGACACCTGCAAAATTGGCAACAGAGCGTTTAGCGAAGATGTAGTCATCACTTTTTGAGCGGAGTGCCGTAAAATTAGGCGCTTAGTCATAAAAAGTGAAAAAAACT
Source organism: Pseudoalteromonas piscicida (assembly GCF_002744175.1). Lineage (GTDB taxonomy): Bacteria > Pseudomonadota > Gammaproteobacteria > Enterobacterales > Alteromonadaceae > Pseudoalteromonas > Pseudoalteromonas piscicida_B. Next base: position 90 of record NZ_NKHF01000086.1, on the reverse strand, counting down.
AGCTATTTCAGTTGCACTCAAAATTTAAATAAGTATTATAAGCGCCCGCAGCAGGCGATTGGTAACAAAAAACTGCTGCGTTAAGTGGGT
>NZ_NKHF01000205.1 GCF_002744175.1 Pseudoalteromonas piscicida | reverse complement strand
TCACGCTGCGTACGCCGTGCATTTTTGTGCGGTGAAGATGCACTCACTGGCAAATCCTTCGAACATCGTCGCGGTTGGATTAGTTTAACCGACACCAAATACTACCACTGTATCTCACGCTGCGTACGCCGTGCATTTTTGTGCGGTGAAGATGCACTCACTGGCAAATCCTTCGAACATCGTCGCGGTTGGATTGAGGAAAA
>NZ_NKHF01000012.1 GCF_002744175.1 Pseudoalteromonas piscicida | reverse complement strand
AACGTGGGTAATGTCACCTCTATTTTGGATTGGGTACAGCCTGATTATAATTTAAGCTTAAGTTACGATGGTTTGCATAGGTTGACCTCGGTAGAGGGCGGTACAGCTATTGGCAACAGTACAATCGCGTACGATGCTTTAGGGAATATAGAATCATATACAAGCAAAGATAGAAACCTGACCTACACCTATGACAGACAGACAAACCGTCTATCTAGCGTGACGGGAGCAGGCACCAATGGTAAGTATGCAAACTTAGCGTATGATACGCGGGGCAATATCACCAACAATGGTACATATCAGTTAAGCTTTAACATAGCAAACCAGCTTACTTCTGCGAAAAATAACACTTATTTATATGACGGACACAATCGCCGAGTTAAACAAGTGGAGCAAAGTGGCACAAGTTATAGTTTATACTCACAAGATGGAACTTTGCTGTATCGAGAAAAGGGCAATACCATAACGGGTGAAGGCGTTAACTATATATACCTAGGCAAAAAGCTCATAGCCAAATACGGAGACGTAACACCGACATCAGAAGCAGATAGCCGCCAGCACTATCGTCCGTTTGGTGAAACGTTAGAGGAGGCAAAGGACGATGTAGGCTATACGGGACACAAGTTTGATAAAGAACTTGGTCTAAGTTATATGCAGGCACGATACTATGATCCAGTCATAGGTCGTTTCTACTCGAATGATCCCGCAATTACTTTAGAACATATCTATCGTGGAAATTCAGTTCATGGATTTAATCGTTACGCTTACGCCAATAATAACCCATATAGATACACAGATCCTGATGGCAAATTCCCTACTAGTATGGATCAACGTTTAGACCAAAGGGTAGAAAGATTTGCTAACGGAGAAATAACAGCAGAAGAATATAGTGAAGAGAATTTTGCTGAGGGCGCAGGTGGTCTAGTAGGAGCAGGAATTGTTGTCACACGAGGGAAAGGACTACTCGGATTTTTGAAAAATCTGTTCAAAAAAGGAGGTTGTAGTTTTTCTCCTGATACTCTGATTTTGACTAAAGAAGGGTTGAAACCAATAGTAGAAGTTAAAGTTGGTGATTTGGTTTTAGCCAAAAGTGACGATAAAACTGGTGGAGAACAATGGCGTGAAGTAACAGATACGTTTAGAGACTGGCACGAACAAACAATCGAGTTAACAGTTGCGGATAAGAATGGAACTGTCGAAACAATTGTCACTACTGCTGAGCATCCATTTTATGTTGAGAAATCTGGCTGGCTACCAGCTTCCGACCTTGTCGAAGGTTATTCAATATCTGGGGCAAACGGTAATTCTATTAACATTGAACAGATTGTCATAAAGAATGATGCGCAATATGCTTATAACATGACTGTTGATACAGACCACACATATTTTGTTGGTACAACAAATATGTGGGTTCATAATAAGTGTAAACAGGAAAGAAAAAACAAAAGTGGTGATAGTAAAAAGAAAGGTGATAAAGAGCACACCAAAGGGAAGCGTCCTAGTACAAAAGGTAAACATGAAAAAGGACGTAGCAGAAACAAAAAAGACAAGAAAGGTGGTGAGAAAGGTGATGAAAGACGCCCTTATAAAAGGAAATAACCAATGAGTATAAAAAATATTCTTACTTTACAAAAAGAATTAGGAAACTTGGTTTCAGTTTGTGCTGACAAGGAAGATCAAGATGCATTTTCAGTTGGATATATAGTGGAATTGAGCGACTCATTAGTACTAATTGACAGCTACGATGGTGAGGGTTGTCGTGATGGTGGGAAGCTCAGAAAAGTTGACGATGTAATTGTTGTTGAAACCAATGGTCAATATGAACAAAAGATCGCTTCACTTATAGATTCATCAAATGATGAAAACAAGAACAGTACCGTCTATAAACCAAATATTCGCTCTTTAATAGACGCGGTGAACGATTTAAAAAGTGAGTTTGTGAAAGTAGACATCTATTTTGGTTTACCTGAGTTTAAGTACTCAGGTAAAATCTTGGATGTAAAAGATGGTGTAATTCATTTAGAGAAGGTGGATGAGGAAAACGAGGATGATGGAGAAGCCTTCCTTATCTTGGATTTAGTACAAGGAATAGATTATTTCCATTTTAAATAAAACAATTTGAATCCAAAGCCTCGCACTAGCGGGGCTTCGTTTTTTCTAGTTTATGCGGCTTTGAATTTTGTTTTCAAGGCTGGTGTGACTTCTGCACGCTCACGAAAAGTCTACTCCCTCCAAGAGGAAAACCATGCTTTGGATGTTGGTAAAATCGGATTAAGGCGTTGGGTACAACAGCTTAGGTGAAACGCCTAAGCCCAATGCGTTGATCCTTAGCCTATTGCAAACAAGTTTAACGCAGTTAGCGCTATAACTGGCTGCTAGAATGGCATTAATTATCCGATACTCAGGCTAATTACTTACCTGACAACCGACTTCAACCATATGGCGTTTTTCGAGTACGCGATTGGCTGCGGCTTTTAACCTAGTAATGTACTCTTCAGGTGCGCTTGGGTTAGCGGTTAAATAGAGGGTTTTGCTTAGTTCGGGGATCTCTAGCACTTTATTCCACTGTTCTGCGACTCCCATTCTGGCGGCCATTCGATCAACAAAGGTTTCGGCACCAAAAATAAAATCTATGCGTCCTTTTTCCAGTAGTTCACCGGCTCGGCTGAAACTGCTAACCGAAACCATATTTTTGTCGGCAACGAACCCTTGCTCGAGTAAATAGCTTTCTGAGAGCTGATCAGCGGCAACTGCAACCACGTGCTGCTTAATCTTCCATATTTGCCAGTCTTGTTGAGGAGTAATATTGGCACGTTTGTAGAAGGCGACCTTTAGTTCACACAGTGGCGCTATCCACACATGATTTGCTTCTCGTTGCTCTGTTCTGGCAATGGAATAAAGCAAAGCATAGGGTGACCTTGCAGCAAAGGACTTTGCTCTGGCCCAAGGTAACATATAAATCTGATAGCTCAGTTCAGCCTCCCACATAATGAGCCGAACGATCTCACTGGCAAATCCGCCAATGATGCCATTTTTATGCTCAACCTGATAGGGGGGAAAGTGTTCGGTGTAAATGTCTATTTTAGTTGGTGTTTTTGCTAACACATTGAATATAGTAAATATCCCTATAACGCTCCCAATTATATACCGCATACCACATTCTCAAGATCGTTTTTAGAAGTATAACGCATAATTTGTTATTAACTTGCTTAGATTAGCAGTGACAGTGAAATTCTGGTTTTTGGTGCTTTAATAGCATCATTTATATGTTTTTTTGGTGTCTTTTAAGAATTATAAATCGGTGTAAACTGGCTTCAGTAGTTGAGGAGTTGTTATGCGCCTAGTTATATTCTTACTTTTGTTGTTGGTTTCCACTTACTCACATGGCAGTGAAGTTGCCCTAGATTATGTGATGGGTGAGGGAGACATTAAGGGGTTAAGACTTGGCTATCGACCCTGACATTATAGCCTTGCGAAGTATGGCTTTGAAGATGGGGCTTATATGTATTTTGAGCTAAGCACAAACTATTGAGAATACGGCAATCCAAAACGTTCAGAGGCCACACTTGCCGTTGCTTTGCCTCTGGTGCTGAGTATTCCTATTACAGATTTAGAACAACTAAATAGCAAAATTTTTGCCTAACCACTAACGCTATCTCTGTGCTTCAAATAGCGCATTTACTTAATACATTTAGTATAACTTTTATCTCCCTTTGTGACTTCATGGATGAAGTCGTTTTCTTACCTGTTGTCACGCTTCTTTCATAAAGTTTTAGTATTCAAACAAGGGTCTGTTGACCTTTTCTGCAAAAACAAACTCCGAAGATAAACAGGGCCTAATGATTCTAAGGGCTTGACCTAAACTTAGGTTTAGGAATTAAAGTCGGAGGTAAATGGATAATAACAACAAAGGAAAAACTATGGAGCTACACTCTGCATCTGAACGACTAAAGCGCTTTACACCACTAGTCTGGGTAATGTTAATAGGTAACTTTTTTGTCCGTGCTAGCTATTACATGGTATGGCCATTTTTAGCGGTTATATTGTATGAAAAATATGGCTTAAGTGCCACTGAAGTAGGGTTGCTATTAACGCTATCGGCAACGGTGGCGGTATTCTTGGGGTTTTATACTGGTAATTTGGCAGACCGGTTTGGTCGCACCAAAATGCTCTATACCGCCGTGACCATGGGAGTGGTTTCTTTTTCTTTGTTGGCGGTAGCGGAGTCGTTGTGGTTATTTGCCACTTCGGTATTTCTAGCTTGTTTGCCAAGAACACTATGGGATGCACCAAGTAAGGCATTACTTACTGAAGAACTTGCCGATGCCAAAGACCGAGAGCTTGCGCTACACCTTCTCTACTTCTTAGTAAACGTAGGGGCTGCGTTAGGGCCGCTTTATGGTTTGTGGGCTGGACTCAATGGCGAGCAGTTTAGCTTTATTTATACAGGTATATCTTATGTTGGTCTGTTACTAGCGCTGCTTTATTTTCGACCTAAGTTAAGTGAGGCGCAGGTGTTAGCTGCCCAGTCTGCTGAAAAGTCTGTACCAAGGTTTTCACAGTGGCTTGGTATCTTACGTAAAGATAAAGTGTTCTTAACTGTGCTTATCGCTACTACCTTAGTATATTTAGTTTATGCCCAGTGTGACTCGAGTTTGGTTCAATACCTTACCCGTGCACAAGTACCAGAATTAGCTTGGTTGATCTCCAGCCTTATTATTGCGAACTCAAGTGTGATTATTATCTGTCAGTTTCCTTTACTTCATCTGATGAGGCACTGGCACATTGAGCATAGATTGTATGCCGGTGGGATCATTTTGGTGGTTTCTCAACTGATGATGGCTGTAAATGATGTACAAAATGTCTGGGGTTGGATAGCTGCAATGATGGTGTTGAGTTTGAGTGAGGCCATCATGTTTACCAATATCAATGTGTATATTGATAGATTAGCGCCAGACAACTTAAAAGCCAGTTATTTTGGGGCTGCCGGGCTGTGTTCATTGGGTTATGCGGTTGCGCCTATTTTAGGAGGGCTTATCTTGGATCTGCACTCGGGGATGATGCTGTTTGTGGTAATGACATTGGTGTCAATCACCGCGCTTGGTTGTTATCGAATTGCCCAGATAAGAGTGCGACTCGAAGCCGAAGTTTCCTAACAATAATCTAGGGCATGCGGTGGCTATTAGTGAACCTGAGCTTCGGACAAGTAATGTTATCTTAAAAACAATGAATTAGCTCGTTTCTAATCCAAACCTCAGGTTAGTCACTGCATGCCTTTTTACTTACCTGCCATTTTTTGCAAATATCCTAAACGTTGTTTTTCAGCCGCACTAGGCTGGTAGGGTCGTTTGTCTAATGCGTCAAAATAAAAGTCGATTATTTTATATTCTGAGATTTTGCTGTCGCCAAACTGAGCAAGTTCTCCTGGCATAGGTGACATTTTTTCAATGACAAAGGTTTTAAGCGTAAATTGAGAGGGGCCAGACTTGGCCGAAAACGGTTCAAGCACCGATTGATGTGCTTTCAAATGAAAGACTTGTTTTCCTTCACTGAGCTTTTGCTTTTCAACTAGGTGGCTTACGGGCGTGCCATCCGGGGTAAATAAGTTAGCTCGAATACGATAAGTACCACTTTTTTTTACCTCGAGTTGTAGTGGGATCATCAAATCAGCCTGTTCTGGGTATGGTTTTGCGATGGCCAATAAGGTTGCACTTGGCTGGTAGTAGCGCGCGCTTGCGGTTAATGCAACCGGCTTTGCATTTTTAGGGTTAGCTCTGACGATAACATTCAACTCTTGTGGCCAGTCTGTTTCGCCATCTATTGCGCCTTGCCACATTTCTTCATGTTTCGAGAGGCGCACATTGGCTAAGGGTTGTTGTGATGTAGGGTCTAACACAGTGGCAACTGCACTTGAAAACGAACTTCCTGAAAGGCTTATTTCAATAGTCGCTGGGTGAACAAAACGATACTGGTTTAGTGCGAGGGAAATGCGCTGATCCGTTTCTTCGAGTGGCATTTCTATGGCGTAAAAATGATTTGGGTCTATTCTATCAACATCATTTTTGTTGAGTGGCTGAGAATAGGGAGGGATCGAGATACTATGTTCATAATGTGCTGCTGCCGACTCCGCTGCCTGTGCTAAAGGTAAAGATTCTATCAGTGATTTTGACTTCACCTCTGGCTGTTGTGACGGCTTTGGCGCGGTTGATTTTACCGGCTTTGCTGAACTACTGGCAGGTTGCTTGTATGGCTGATTGAATTGTGCTGCGGGTTGTTGCAACGCAAAATACCCAGCTACTAGGCAAATAAGTACAAGTAGGGCACTGATAAACAAAAACTTTTTCATAGTAATACTCAGTTAAGCATAAAAGGAACTGTACGAGCCAGTTCCTTCGGTGGTATAGAAATCAAAAAGGGGTTACAGCGAGTTTAAAATCAACTGCGAAAAGCTTTGCGAGTCAGACTCACGAACATAGCGGTAGGTTTTCTTCCAAAACCAGCTCCCTGTTGTTTCTTCATAGGTATTGTAGCTGATGGTTTTGTAGCCTGCATTAAATTGGGTACGTGCTGCAGTAACTTTACCTTCATAGCCTGCATCTGGAAGGTTGCCGTGGCTATATTCAGCGCTCATCAGTAGTGGATAGTGATAAGGCATAAAGCTAGTGACAGCATCATCTTGTGAAGCCAATTGACCGTTAATCGCAACACTGGTACTACAACTACCAAATTCGCCTTTTGCCGAAGCGCCACATGATGAGTGAGTAGACACAACACCGTCATCACTACCTGGTAAAAAACCAGAAGTCAAGCCATAATAATCGCTGGCGTCAGCGATAAAACGAAGTCTCGGTGCATTGTCGCTAGGATACTGAGCAACTTGTCTTGCATTATTGACCTTGAGATCCCACATAATGCCGAACTCTTCAGGCATGCCACCAAGCCAAGCTTCAACCGCTTGACGTGTTAACTCGCCAATGACTCCACCTGAAGTCGCTGCACTAATCGCGGTATCAGCCAACTCACTGCCGCCGCCAGCTCCTGCAAGGTCAAAGGTAGCAACAATATTTAATGGTTGAAGTCCTGCGTTTTGCAGCCAAGTAGCTTGGTTGTCTAGAATATAACGGGCAACGAGATCGCCCGTTGAGTGAGTAACAAATACGCAGCCTGGGTTACAAGTGCCATTCTCAGCAAATGCTTTTAGTTTTGGCCAAATGTAGTCAGTGGCAATTTTACCTTCTAGGCGCTCATACGAGGGCCAGTCAATGCGCTCATCAGCGTGGTTTATCCAAAAAGAAGACCAATACTGTTCACCTTCAAGCTCAACATTGGTGCTGTTGGGGCGGTTAAGCTGATCGGCCTGAAAGCCATGAATTAGAATTGTTTTATATTCAGCAGCTTGTGCCGGTGTTGCAATGGCAGTGCCAGATAATAATGCTGCAGCGACAGCAGAGTATACAAAGTTAGTTTTCATTGTCATCGTCCTTTAAAGCGCCAAGTGCTACATCTATGCTTAACTCACACTTGGGTTATCTAAGTTGTTAATTAGTAACCCGAATAACCAGTGAGCATTACACAACTACTTTCACTACTACTGAAACGCATCTTTGTTAGTTATCATAATTGGCGTGTGAACAGCTCACACGCCACGTCAAAAAGCTAAAATTACGCCATTTCTGGATTGTTATGGAGCTCAGATAGCAAATTCAGGGTTTTCTCACTGCGGTTTACAAAGGGGTTAGATTGGTCCCATACGTAACCTGCTAGCACAGAAGTGATTTGGCTCTTAATTTTTTCAGGCTTGTTATCCGAGAAGAATAAACGGCGTAAGCGGCCGTCATACCAGCCTTCAATATAGGTACGCATTACGGCAATACCATCGAGCATATGCTGTTCGTAATCTTGTTGCCAATTTGCAGCTTTGCCTTCAAGTTGCTCGACAATCAAGTCAGCAGCTCGGGCTCCAGATTCAATTGCAAACATTACACCAGCGGAGAAAACAGGGTCGATAAATTCGCTAGCATTACCTGTTAGTACAAAGTTTTTGCCGTACAGTTGTTTAATGCCTTTTGAATATCCTTTGATCTCTTTAGGTTCCATGCACAGCTCCATGCCTTCTAGCATGGCAGAGGCATGTTTATCGCGAGCAAGGTAAGTTAAAAACCGTGCTTTCGCATCGCCTTCTGCGCTTTCTAAATAGTCTGGGTTACCAACAAAGCCAACGGAAACGCGACCATCAGAGAAAGGAATTAACCAAACCCATACATCTTCTTCGTGAACTAAGATGGTTACTTTGTTATTTTCAGCACCAGTTTCAATGCCTTCAGCCGGTTTAAATTGAGCGAACAATGTGGCTCGAGTTGGCGCAGAAGATGGCTCATTTAAGTCCAGTAAGTTAGCTAACACGCGGCCGTAGCCACTTGAGTCAACCACGAATCTTGCTTGGATCTCTTGCTGAACCCCAGCTTCATCAACCACTTTAACAATAGGTGACTCAAGGTCCATATTGGCATCCACCACGGAAGTGCCAAACGCAATAGGTGCTCCCATCTTTTGTACTTCTTCAGCCAGTACATTGTCAAAGTCATCCCTTGGCACCTGCCAAGTCCAAGTCCAGCCATCGGTGTAATTTTTTGAAAAGTCGAAAAACTCTTGGAAATCATCTTGCTTAAAGTTAGCACCGATTTTTTTCTGGTAATTACGAGCGACTAGCGCCTCCATAAATCCAGCATCTTCTAAATGCTGCATACTTTGTGGTAGAAGACTTTCACCGATGACATAGCGCGGAAAGTGGCTACGTTCTACGATTTTTACCGTTAATCCAGCTTTAATTAGCTTCGCTGCGGTCATTGTGCCTGCAGGTCCAGCGCCGATGATAAGTACATCTACATTTTCCTTAGCCATTGTGTAATTCCTTAATCATATATTGTGAGAAAATGTGGCAATTAATAAACGCTAGGGTGAAAAGGTTTTTTCCTGTTAATGCTTCACCCTAGAGTTTTAATTTAACATTATATTAACGAATAAAATGTTAAAGAGTGTTCATAATTTCTGACATTTTTATTAAGTCTTCCGGTGTTTTGATCCAACTATTGTGCGACCCCTTTAGGGTAAAGGTTTGGATTGTCTTTGGTTGCATGGCTTTCTCAATAAGATTCTGATTTTTATCTAGGTAAAGGTTGATTATGCGATTAGATAATTGCAGCTCAGGACTATCTGATGGCATGATTTCCACCTCACATCCAGCACTAAACAGCGTAATGTTGGCGTCGCAACAGAACTCAGGATCGGCGGTGTAATGGTAATTAATTCTGTCTGGTTCTAGCTGAGATAATTGTGGGTGTAGAGCAAAAACTTCATCATTGACTCTGGCATAATCAAAGCAAGGGTCTACAAACACAATCTGTTCAACGGTATCGCCACTTTGCTGAAGCAGCTTTGCCACCTCAAGCGCAAGCGTTGCACCAAAGCTCCAGCCAAATAGTCGATACGGACCACTGGGCTTTAACTTTTTAAGGTGAATAACGTATTGAAGGGCTAGCGTTTGGAACTGATAATATTCGTAGGCCAGTGAGCCTTTTGGCTTGTCCTGCGCAGCATAAATATTATTAAAGCAATAGCAAGGCGAAGAAAGTTTAGGTGCAATAGACTGCAAATAACTCTCAGCGCCACCACCTCCAGGTGGAAACAAAAACCACTCAATGGCCGCGTCGGAATCATTAACCAATGCACCGACCTCAATATCACTGAGGGTCTTTAGACCTGCCTGTTCGCTTGCCGCCAGTGAATGCTCAACAACTTGTATTAGCGCCGCTTCAAACGCAGTGATAAACTTTTGCGTTTGGCTTTCACTTAATTGACTGGCAAAGGTAAGCTGCAACTGCATTTGGCGAACCTCAGCGTTGACCATCAGTGCCATATCGTCTTGGTTTTCTTTGCTACTTGCCTCTCCAGAGTCTGCGTTTAGCATACTAATGCCATGGCTTTGGGTATCGCTATTGTTGTCGAGTTGTCCCAAATAATTGAAGCTCACTTTAGGTAATTGACTAAAAGAGAATTCACCACGCCTTACCAATTCACTAAAGCCAAGGCCTTTATCTGGAATAGCCCGTAGCGTTTCCTTACTGCGAATGATGAGCGTCGACAAATCGTCGTCATTTTTTAACGCGACGGGGAACATGCTGGTAAACCAGCCAAGCGTTCTAGATGTGTCAATCTCGTTGCGCAGGTGTTCGCGGCCGTGACCTTCCAGTGTCAGGTGACAGTAATCGGTGGCAAAGCTATTACACCAAGCTTTGGTAAAGGCACTCATTAACAAGTCATTGATTTCGGTGTTAAACCCAGCAGGCGCAAGGCGTAATAGCTGCTCAGTAAACTGGCTATTAAAGCTATGGGTAAAGCGCTGCTGTGGGTATGTAGCATCAAGTGTTTGTTGGCTATGCAACACATTTTGCCAATACGGAATTTGTTGCTCAAACGGATATTGCGCCAAAACTTCGGACCATTGACGGTAACTACTGGTTTTATCTCCTAGCGCTCCACCTTGAAGCAAGCGGCTTAGATCTTCAACGAGTATACGCCAAGATACACCATCGATAATCAAGTGATGGACAATGATTGTCAGTCGAGATGTTGAGGTTTCGCTGTTTAGCAAAACAGGTTGCCACAAAGACCCAGAACCAAGTTCAAAGCGGGCATGTATATTCGTCAGCGCTTGCGCGGTTTGGTTTTCATCAAGTGTTGTAGTATCTAAATGGATCAGTTTTGGTGTGGGACAGCTTCCTATACTTTGATATTGAGATTGCCATGCACCGTCATGAGAAAACTGCGCTCGCAATATGTCATGGTGACAATGCAGTTGAGCAAGGGCATTTTCTAGCGCATCGAGTGTAATGTCGCTGGGTAATGCGAGCATAACCGATTGGTTAAAGTGAGCTTTATGCTGGTAGTGTGAATCGAGGAACCATTGCTGAATAGGTAGCAAGCGTATATCACCGCTTAGCTCACCTTGCTCCGCATCGATTTCTACTTGCTCATTTGTGGCTAAAAACTGGCATAACGCCTCAAGCGTGGGATGAGTAAAGATGTCTTTGGTAGACAAGGCATAACCTGCACGTTTAAGAGCCGACATCAATTGAATACTCATGATTGAGTCGCCACCAATGTGGAAGAAGTTGTCGTCTAACCCAACTTGTTTAATACCAAGTACCGCACACCATACTTTTGCAACGTGTTGCTCAAGTTCGCTATTTGGCAAACGCTGTGTTTGTGCTTGACTAAAGTCTGGCTCGGGTAAGGCGCGAGCATCAATTTTACCATTCACAGTCACAGGCAAAGTTTCTAGTTGCACATAGGCACTGGGCAGCATATAGCTAGGTAACGCGTCACTCAGTGAGAGCGTCAACTGACGCTCATCCAGCGCTTGAGTATTGCTGGTTACAAGGTATGCAACAATGCGTTTCACACCGTCTTGCTCATTGACTTTAACTACTGCGGTTTGGATCTCTGCGTGCTGTTTGATAGCCGCTTCAATTTCACCTAGCTCGATGCGGTAACCACGGATTTTAACCTGAAAGTCATTGCGGCCAACATACTCTAGTAACCCATCATCACGCCATTTCACCAGATCTCCGGTTTTGTACATCTTGTTCCAACCCGCTTCTATATGGTTGCTAGATGCAAACGGATTTATCAAGAAGGCATGTTCCGTTAAGTCTGGGCGATTCAAATAGCGTCTGGCCATTCCGGCACCGCCCACATACAACTCACCAGCGACTCCAGGCGGTAATAGCTTACCTGCTGGTGATAAAACGTATAGCGCTTTATTGGCCGTGGCGCTGCCAATCGGGGCGCCATGCTTCACCTGATTGAGTAAGCAGCTAGTAGCATAAACGGTTGTTTCTGTCGGGCCGTAAGCGTGGTAGAGGCTAAGTTCAGGTGCCTGCTGTTTGACCCGTTCCACCATAGCTAAGTCGACCGCTTCGCCGCCAAAGTTAATTTGTTTCAATCCAGCGTGTAAGAAGAAATCCTCACTTGCCAAACGGTTGAACAGCGCTGTGGTAAAGAAACTGGTGTCAATGTTGTGAGATTGACAGTACTTGCTCAGTCGCTCTGGATCTAACTGAAGGTGTTTATCAATTATGTGTAGAGTGGCGCCATGACTGAGCGTAACGAAACAATCAAAGATGAAAGCGTCAAAGGTAATGCTAGATGTGCTTAGCATATTATTGATGGTGGAGTGGTCAATAAAATGGTCATCACTTGCATAATTCAGCAGTGCCTCATGACTTATTTCTACTCCCTTTGGATTACCCGTTGTACCTGAGGTATAAATAATATAAGCCAGATCCGATTTGCTCACAGGCACCGCTTGCGCAAGACCGGGTCCATCGATTGTTACATCCGTGAGGATCTGCTTAAGGGAGGAGAGGTTAGTCGCAGCAACTCTTTCTTTGAGTCCTGATTGTGTCAACATGATCTTGGCTGCACAATCATTAGCGATATACTCAATTCTTGAGTCAGGGAACTCTGGTGATACGGGTACATATCCGCCACCGGCTTTTACAATAGCAAGGATCGCGACAATGGAATCCCAACGTTTTTCGTGCATCAACAATACAGGGAAGTCTCCTTGGTATTGGGCACCGTAAACCTGGGCTTTTAACTCGAGTATTTGCTGTGCAAGCTGACTGGCTTTGTGATCGAGTGACTTATAAGTGAGGATTTCTTCACCCTCAGAAACCAGTGCGGTTTTATCGCCAAACTCAGCTAGTTTCTCGGCAAATAGATGGTTAAAGTTATTAAACCCGCATGGAGCACGTTCGGATTGATTCCACTGGTTAAGAATACAAGCCTTTTGTGCTTCGCTGGCTATTTCGATATGGCTATGTGGCAGATGAATTTCGTCAGCCACTTGCTCAAGGATAAGCTGTAACTGAGCCTGTATTTGCGTGATGCGCTCAGAGCTGAGCAAGCTGCCGTCGTACATCAGTTCAAATTGCAGGTCGCCCTGTTCTTTCGCCACCAGTGCTAAAGGATATTCCACTTGCTCTGGTGCGGCGTCAAACTGCCAACGAGCTTGTTGCGCCTGAGCTTGTTCGTTTTCAAGGCTGGGGTAGTTTTCGAACACTACAATGCTTTGGAACAAACGGGTGCCAGCTTGTTGTAGTGAGGCAAGTGAGACATTGGCATGGCTGTTTAAGTCCAAAATGGCAGTTTGGATCTTCTCAAGCTGCTGTGCAATGGTGCCATCTGCGGGCCAATCAAGGTAAAGCGGCAGGGTGTTGATGTAAGCCCCAACACTTTGCTCTATGCCGTCAATGGGTAAGTCACGGCCTGCGATAGTTGTACCAACAAGAGTAAACTCATCACGGGTGTATATCTGAATAAGCTTGTGCCAAGCAAATTGGACCGCAGCATTAAGCGTAACAGAATGTCGCTGACATACTTGCTGCAACTTACCTAACGTCTCGCTTGATAGTGTAAAATTTGACGCCTGAGGGTCATGATTATGACGGAGCGTTTCTAAATCCGTCGAGTGACTAAACAAGGTGTTAAGATCGTTTGCCTGTGATAAATCAGCGGTATGATATTGCCAAAATGCGTGTGTGGCAGCTTGATTATCTCTTAGGTAGGCGTGGGCATCCAAATAAGCATTATCGACTTGTAATACAGGCTCTATACCTTGCAATAATTGCGTATAATATTGATGAACGGTCTGCATAACCAGTGGGCCACTCCAGCCATCACAAATACTGTGATGCTCAGTTTTTATCAGCTGATAATGGGCTTCACCACGCTTGATTAACTGTAGCTTCAATAACCCGGGTCTGGCAAAGTTAAAGGGCTGATGTAACACCTGCTTCGCGAGTTTTTCTAGGTGTGCTTGTTGTTCTGCTTCAGTGTATTGGCTGATGTCAATCACGCTAAAGTTATCTTCATCAACACAGGTGTGGTCCACGATAAGTTGCAGCATGGTTTCTTCAACATCAAATGCGCAGCGCAGAGCCGGATATTGCAGCGAGGTTAATTGCCACGCTCGTAAGTAAAGTGCAGGGTCAATTTTATCGAAATATTGCATCTGAGATTGCACGCGGTAGGCGGTATCTTCTGGATTGTTTAGCTGGTGGAAGATAAAGCCTTGCTGCAAGTTTGTTGCTGGATAAACCGCAGCTAGGTCATAGCGTGTACGCAATGCATCTAAGTGAGCGAAGCTGATCCCCGTTAGGTTATAGTCGCTTGGCGTTTGTTTGGCGCCTTGTGATTTGGTATGTAATGCTGTGTCGAGCACCGCTTTTAGACTGGCGGTGAACTGACTTTGGAATAGGGTGAATTCAGTTTCAGACAACGCTGTGGTGCAATTTAATACAAGCTGACCATGAATAATAGCCGCGTTGATATCAAGAACGTAATGGCCGTTATTTTCGCTTGCGACTTGTTGACCTGTAATGGCCTCGGTCAGGTAAAAGTCGCCATTAGGTTGCTGGGTCTTGGTGCCGCCAATTTGTCCTAAATAGTTAAACGCAACATTAGGTAAAGTTCCGGTTACCTGTTTGGCAAAATAAAACTGGCCAAAACCAACGCCGTTATCTGGCAAATTACGAAGCTGCTCTTTGGCATTAACAATAGCACTTTCGAGACTAGAACCCGCATGAAGTGCCAGTGGATATAATGAGGTAAACCAGCCCACGGTACGTGAATGATCTATATCTTCGGCGATGTGTTCACGACCGTGCCCTTCAAGTGCAATAACCTGATCATTGCAGCCAGTGATATGGGCGAGAGTTAGTGAAAGCGCGGCGACGACAAGGTCTCGAGGCTCTGTGTGGTAGCCTTGATTAGCATCAAACAGCAGAGTTTGTGTAAATGCAGAGTCAAGTTTAATCACTTGGTTTGTCGGTGTGTTCTTCGCTGTTAAGTGCGTTTGGCAAGTATCAAGTACTTCCTGCCAGTAATTAATTTGTTCGACTTGAACATTTGCATATTGGGCTAAGGTCTCAACCCATTGACGATAGCTTGAGGTTTTTTGCGCCAACTCTTTGCCTTGATATAGGCTATTTAAATCCTCAATTAGGATCCGCCAAGAGACAAAATCAATGATCAGGTGGTGAAAGGCCAGCACCAATACATCTTGGCTTTGGCGTTTGACGCGAATTGGCTGCCATAACGGGCCTGAATTTAGCACAAACTGTGACTGCAAACGGGTTAACTGCTTGGCAAGCTCATCTTCACTGAGTGTATCTGCATCGAGCCTAACCAAAGGCGCCATGGTATTATTTGGTTGGTACTGCTGAGTGATGTGCGCCGTCTTCTGATTGAAAACAAGGCGTAGCACATCATGTTGCTCAGCCAGTGCGGACAAGAGTTCGACTAACCGCTCATCACTGATTGTGCTTGGCATTACAGTGGCAAAAGTTTGGACAAAGTGTGCGGGATTAGCAAACTGATTCGCGAAGAACCACTGCTGGATAGGCAGCAGATCGAACTCGCCTTCAAGCTGGCCTTGTTCGGTTTTTATCGTAACCTGCTTGTCGCCATTAGCATGGATAAGTTTTGCCAGCCGCGCCGGAGTTGGGGCGGAAAATATCTCTTTAACTTGTACCGTTAACCCAGCTTCTCTTAAGCGTGAAACCAGCTGAATACTGACAATTGAGTCACCGCCGATTTGGAAGAAGTTATCCTCAATCCCCACTTGCTCAAGGCCGAGCACCTGCTGCCAAATCTCACAAAGCTGAGTCTCTAAGTCATTACGTGGTGCCACATAAAGGTTGTCGGCTTGAAGTTCTGGCGTAGGCAGAGCCTTGCGGTCAAGCTTACCGTTACCTGTGAGTGGAATATGTTCAATTAGGGTAAAGTGGCTGGGCACCATATACTCAGGTAAAGCAGCACTTAGGGCGAGCTTTAATTCGGTAATTTCAAGGTTAGGCTCTGCGACAAGATAAGCGGCCAGCGCTTTGCCTTGCGGTGCAGGCACATCAATCACTACCGCGTTTTGTACGCCTTGCTGGTCGACAATAGCAGCGGCAATCTCGCCTAGTTCGACACGATAACCACGAATTTTCACCTGCTCATCGTTGCGACCGAGGTACACCAAGTCGCCGTTGTCTAGGAAACGGGCAAGATCACCGGTTTTGTACAGCTTGCTATGGGCGGGGTCA
>NZ_NKHF01000115.1 GCF_002744175.1 Pseudoalteromonas piscicida | reverse complement strand
TGACTAAACGGGTTATCAATAAAACGCTCGGCATTGAGCTCAGGGCGGTTTAAGTAACCACGGGCAACCCCAAGGCCTGAAATGTACAACTCACCTGGTGCGCCAATGGGCATAGGCTGAAGCGACTCAGATAATACATGAAGATTGACGTTAGGATAGGCTTTACCTATGCCTTGATGAAGGCGAGGGTAAGCCTGTGCTAGCATCGCGCCGACGGTGGCTTCCGTGGGGCCATATTCATCGAAAATAGCATTAACATGGCCGCTTAACGCATCAATGGCCTGCTCAGTCAGTGCTTCACCGCCAAGCATTAGGGTATCAA
>NZ_NKHF01000204.1 GCF_002744175.1 Pseudoalteromonas piscicida | reverse complement strand
TGCAAAGTCACCTTACCCCACATCCTTGTGGGGCAACACAGAAGAAATGCCAATCAAGCGCTGCCCTTTGGGTTCCCCTGAGTGCGCTTTGTTCATTGTTGCTCAACTTTTGCTTAGATTACTAGGCGGCAAGTCGAGCGC
The DNA here is from genome assembly GCF_002744175.1 of Pseudoalteromonas piscicida. Classification (GTDB taxonomy): domain Bacteria; phylum Pseudomonadota; class Gammaproteobacteria; order Enterobacterales; family Alteromonadaceae; genus Pseudoalteromonas; species Pseudoalteromonas piscicida_B. The sequence goes on along the minus strand of NZ_NKHF01000204.1, from coordinate 61 downwards.
CGCGACCAAAACCCACTCAGGGGAACAAAAATCAAACAGCAAAGGCATTATTAACATGTGA
>NZ_NKHF01000114.1 GCF_002744175.1 Pseudoalteromonas piscicida | reverse complement strand
GGTGAGCATCGCTACCAGGTAAGAGTGCCATGGCAAGACTCGGTGTGGTTTTTACAAAGCCAACATTCGCGGCACTTAGATGAGCTCTAAAGGCGGCGGCATCAAGAATATCCCCTTCATAGACACACACCGTTTGTCCAGCAAGGAGCGGACATAAGGTGGTCGTCACAGACAGGTCAAAACAGTAGTTAGAAGAAAAGTCGACATTACGATACTTGTCACCTAACTGGCGGGTTAAGGCGTGAAGATAATAAAGCACATTGTGTTGAGTGAGCATTACGCCTTTTGGTTGTCCGGTTGTCCCTGAGGTGTAGATGATATAAGCCAAGTTAGCCAAGGCCGTTGGACGCACTAAGTTTTCA
>NZ_NKHF01000203.1 GCF_002744175.1 Pseudoalteromonas piscicida | reverse complement strand
ACGCCGAGGTAGGAGCTGCTTTACGCAGCGATCTGTAAAAGCAAAATGGTTCGGCGGGTAGACCACCTCCTACCAAACGGGTTTACACCTGAGGTAGGAGCTGCTTTACGCAGCGATCTGTCAAAGCAAAACTGCTCGACAAGTAAATCACCTCCTGCCAAACGGGTTTACACCTGAGGTAGGCGCTGCTTCACGCAGCGATCTGTCAAAGCAAAACTGCTCGGCGGGTCAACCGCCTTCTACCAAACGGGTTTGCGCCTAAGTAGGCGCTG
>NZ_NKHF01000202.1 GCF_002744175.1 Pseudoalteromonas piscicida | reverse complement strand
CCAAACGGGTTTGCGCCTAAGTAGGCGCTGCTTTACGCAGCGATCTGTCAAAACAAAACTGCTCGGCTGGTAAACCACCTCCTACCAAACGGGTTTTCGCCTAAGTAGGAGCAGCTTCACGCAGCGATCTGTAAAAGCAAAACTGCTCGGCGAGTAAACCACCTCCTACCAGGCGGGTTTGCACCTAAGTAGGAGCTGCTTCACGCAGCGATCTGTCAAAGCAAAATGGTTCGGTGGGTAAACCACCTCCTGCCAAACGGGTTTACACCTGAGGTAGGAGCTGCTTTACGCAGCGATCTGTCAAAGCAAAACTGCTCGGCGGCTGAACCGCCTCCTACCAAACGGGTTT
>NZ_NKHF01000201.1 GCF_002744175.1 Pseudoalteromonas piscicida | reverse complement strand
CTATTCTTACGTGGTAAATAACCCGCTAAACAAGACAGATCCAAGTGGCTATATATTTGCAACATTAGCGGTATGGGCACTACAATCTGCGATAGCAAACGGTATTATCACAGGTGTGGCGGCAACAGTTGTAGGAAGTGTTTTAACTGCTTATGAATATTATGGATATGCTAAATTGGCCGTAGGCATTGCACAGGCAATAGATGGTGGTGGCACAGCCATGGCT
>NZ_NKHF01000200.1 GCF_002744175.1 Pseudoalteromonas piscicida | reverse complement strand
CAACCCACCATAAACTCTATTCAAGAGTATTTCTATTTTAATATAGGGTTGGTCGATGCAAAGCATCGCACTATGCCTGAGCAAGGCAAGGGGCACTGGTTCAAGTCCAGTACAACCCACCATAAACTCTATTCAAGAGTATAACTTGAAGTACAATGCGGGTTGTTAGCTCAGTTGGGAGAGCATCGCCCTTACAAGGCGA
>NZ_NKHF01000199.1 GCF_002744175.1 Pseudoalteromonas piscicida | reverse complement strand
CCGCTTTACGCGGCGATATTATTAAAAGCTCGCGGGGTGAACTCGCTCCGACCGCATAACATTGCCGCTGGATAACGCTCAAATACCACCTCTGGTGGGAGCCACTTTACGCGGCGATTTGTTCATCTTATATCGCGGGGTGAACCCGCTCCTACCGCATAACATTGCCGCTTGATAACGCTCAAATATCACCTGTGGTGGGAGCCGCTTTACGCGGCGATATGTTCATCATATATCGCGGGGTGAACCCGCTCCTACCACG
>NZ_NKHF01000198.1 GCF_002744175.1 Pseudoalteromonas piscicida | reverse complement strand
CGTGAAATCACAGATGAGTGGTTAGATATTTATAATTATGAGCGACCTCATGATTCACTAGGTGATATGACACCGATTGGTTACCTTGAGGCTGCATAGAATTCTACGAAATAGCTGTACTAAAAGTGCTCTTACTCGGTCTTTCAAGTTTATACTGCTTTGTCAGATAAATTTACTTGGTCACATAGAACAACTATGCTCCCGTCGATAAATTTCTCTGCCGCATTGTCTAAACTCGAAATCCGCGTCGTAATAGAAAAAGGTCGGCTATTGCTTTGTTTTTCTATAACACATTGCGTTGTCAATCAAAGACTGA
>NZ_NKHF01000069.1 GCF_002744175.1 Pseudoalteromonas piscicida | reverse complement strand
CGCGACCTTTTTTCGTGTGTATTGCTACAAACCTAAAGCTTATGCTTCGATTGTTGCTACAACACCTGCACCTACTGTACGGCCACCTTCACGGATAGCGAAACGTAGACCTTCGTCCATCGCGATTGGTACGATTAGCTCAACAGTCATCTTGATGTTGTCGCCAGGCATTACCATTTCTACGCCGTCTGGTAGCTGGATGTCACCAGTTACGTCTGTTGTACGGAAGTAGAACTGTGGACGGTAACCTTTGAAGAATGGTGTATGACGACCACCTTCATCTTTAGATAGTACGTATACTTCTGAAGTGAACTTCGTGTGTGGAGTGATTGAACCAGGCTTCGCTAGTACTTGACCACGTTCTACTTCGTCACGCTTAGTACCACGTAGAAGTGCACCGATGTTCTCACCCGCACGACCTTCGTCTAGAAGCTTACGGAACATCTCAACGCCTGTACAAGTTGTCTTCGTAGTTTCTTTGATACCTACGATTTCAACTTCGTCGTTCACGTTGATGATACCAGCTTCAACACGGCCTGTTACTACTGTACCACGACCTTGGATTGAGAATACGTCTTCGATAGGCATGATGAATGGCTTATCGATGTCACGCTCTGGCTCTGGGATGTAAGAATCTAGTGCTTCTGCAAGCTCTACGATCTTGTCTTCCCACTCTTTCTCGCCTTCTAACGCTTTAAGCGCTGAACCTTGAATTAGTGGTAAGTCATCACCTGGGAAGTCGTATTCTGAAAGAAGTTCACGTACTTCCATCTCTACTAGCTCTAGTAGCTCTTCGTCGTCAACCATGTCACATTTGTTCATGAATACGATGATGTAAGGTACACCAACCTGACGAGAAAGTAGGATGTGCTCACGTGTTTGAGGCATAGGACCGTCAGTAGCTGCAACTACTAGGATCGCGCCGTCCATCTGTGCAGCACCTGTGATCATGTTTTTAACATAGTCAGCGTGTCCTGGACAGTCTACGTGTGCATAGTGACGAGTTGGTGTGTCATACTCAACGTGTGAAGTTGAGATTGTGATACCACGCTCACGCTCTTCTGGAGCGTTATCGATTGATGCGAAGTCTTTAGCTACACCGCCGTATACTTTTGCAAGTACGTTAGTGATTGCTGCAGTTAGAGTTGTTTTACCGTGGTCAACGTGGCCGATAGTACCAACGTTTACGTGCGGTTTTACGCGTTCAAACTTTTCTTTTGCCA
>NZ_NKHF01000197.1 GCF_002744175.1 Pseudoalteromonas piscicida | reverse complement strand
CGATCTTTTAACTGCTCGCCGCGTGTAGGAGCGAGTTCACCTCGCGATTTTTTCACAGCTCGCCGCATAAAGCGGCTCCTACCAGGGTGTTCACCCTGTGGGAGCGAGTTCATCTCGCGATCTTTTAACTGCTCGCCGCGTGAAGCGGCTCCTACCTGGGTATTCACCCTGTGGGAGCGAGTTCATCTCGCGATCTTTTCAT
>NZ_NKHF01000047.1 GCF_002744175.1 Pseudoalteromonas piscicida | reverse complement strand
TGTAAAATCGCTCCTACCAATAACATCAAACCTCTGTGGGAGCTGCTTTATGCGGCGAACCGTTACCAAAAGATCGCTGGATAAACCAGCTCCTACATGGGTGGTGCTACCCAGTGGTTTTTTATTTTTGCTGCGTATTGTCAGTATAAACAGAGTCACTGGCCATTAGCTCTATTGCTACGATTTCAGAGCGGTTCATGGTTAACTTATACCGCTCAAGCTGTATTCCTTGAGACGATTTATATCGCATGACTAGGTTTATTTGGTAGCGGCGTTCAACCGACTTTTTCGAGACTTTTTTACCTTCTAGACTATAAAGCTTGCCAGCACCTTTTTTTAAGTAGCGAACAAAAGAGCTCATGTTAAAGGTGATACGTTGTTGTACTTCCTCATAACCTGGTAAAAATTCATCAATATGAACCTGATTTTTACAGCAAAAATGCAGCAAGTGTGCGGCTTGCTTATTTTGCTGGCGGCGTTTTTTCAGCAGTTTATCGACATCTTCAGGTAGGTCTTTTTTGCGTATATGCTCAAGCCAAATCGTTTGCGTGCACACGATGGCATCGGTAACTGAGTTTTTAAATTTGTTACGCCATTTGGGGCGACCGCGCTGAATTCGGCGCCATGCCCACTGTGTTACGTCTTCTTTAAATGTCTCTCTAAGACCGTAAATTACCCCTAAAAGGGCAATGAGCGCCACAGTAACTTCTTGAAAGTTAGAGCGAGCATTGAGCACAATAAACATAACAAAGGCCATAATGATACCCGTAACAACACCACGGACAAGGCGCTTTAAGTTAGTGCTTAAATCTATCGTTTGTTTATTAAACACCACGCCATACTCAATGAGCCTCTCAAGTAACTTCATCTTATTGGTAATACGATTTGGATCCTCCAGTGTAACCTGAGAGTTATAGCGCTGCTCATCACGATATTGGCTTTCACTTTGGCAAAAGTTGATCATGCTGCTGCGCTGTTGATTAAAGTCGCTCGACTTAGGGCCGCTTGCTAGGAGTTTGAGAAACGCTTGTTCAGTGTGCCAACTAAGGTAGTTATCTGCGTTTTGATAATAGGGCTTGAGTTTGTTGTCAGGTGGTGTGTACCGCCTTAGTTTCTTTAATAAGCGTTCGGTTTCTTCCACTAATAACTGTGCTGCAGGGTAAAACTCATCGGCTTCTTTTAGTTTCAGAGTCTGCTTTACATCGGCATCTAGAGCGATACGAATTTGGTAGCAGAATAGGTTCAGGTTAACGCGATAATCTGTTTTTTGGCCTTTACTTTGGCTGATGAAGCGGCTGCGCACCAAAGGTAAGTGCAGTTGCTCTGAGTAATATGCACTATGACTTTTGATGTTGGCATTAAAGTAATCTATTTCATTTAATGTATTGCTATTGATGCCCATATCGGTCGGGATGGAAAAATACAGGTCGAGCTGGTTTGTCTCTTTGGGAAGGAGTTGATAATTGATTTTAAATGATAAACTTTCGTCTTGGCTTAGTTTGGCTCTGCTCACTCGGTTGGGGTGCCTCCTTGAATTAATACATGCTAATTATAACATAGATTAGTGTACATAGGCTGAAGTATCTTCATAACTCATTGTTATAACTGTTTATTGGTCTACATTGATAACCATTTACTGCAGTATCAGGCCTTAAGCTTAGAAGCGTAGCACAGCGCGGGTGTCGATGTTTTTATTTTGTTAATTATGTTGATGTTTGGTGAGCTCGCTACTAGTGTTGGTGGTGAAATTTCATGCGTTAAAAAGGAGAATTAGATGAAAATTTCACACTTAACAGCCGTATTATTAACGGTATCAACAGCATGGCCTATTCATGCACTAGAACATAAATTGACACCATCAGGAGTAGTGAGTCAATTTACACCAAGCCAATCTATGCGAGCGCAAAAGCCGTCAAATAACGTTACCAAGGGTGTTTCACATATATCATTCGGTGGTGCTGAGTCAGCTTTAGATATTACTCCGGTTTGTCCTACTTTATCTACGGGGAACTTGTATACGATTAATAATTCTCAGCCAGGCGATGCGAATTGTTATCACTTTGAAATCACCGAACGTAGTAAAACGACCGCATTACTGGTAGACCAAAGTGAGCTTACCAACGTTAACTTATCTATTTTGCGTCATAATAGTGATGATACGTATACCACTATTGGCAGTTCTGCCAACGCAGGAAACCAAGACGAAGTTGTTGTTGCGCTTACTGAGCCTGGGCATTACTACTGGTTTATGGAGGTGATTGAGTCCGACGGGGCACCTTTTAGTTTTGGTGCCGCTGTGGCAACTAATCTTGATGAATATGAGTTTAATGATACGGTAGCATCAGCAACTGTGTTACCGGATCAGCAAACAAGCTTGATTGCTAATATGGATGCGGTCAATGACGTTGATTATTTTCGTTATACAGCCGTAAGAGGCCAAGATACTTTTCTGTCATTACAAAGCACCGCAAGCAACGAGTATATTTTTGAAATATACAATAATGGCTGGGTTTTGCTCGATAATAATCAGTATATTTCTCTAACTGGGCTGCAGGCCAACCAAGTTGTGAACTTTAGAGTAAGGGCTAACCCTGAAGTCGCAACGAATCCAAGCAATACCTACAACCTGCAGGCTGGATCTGTGGCTTCTATTCGAAAGCGAACGGTGTCGGGTGAAGATAATGTCCTTCGTATCCCTGGCTCTGCCTACGATAATCCCTATCTGATTGTGCAAGCCTATAATAAGATCACTTGGTCTGTTGAGTTGGAGGATTCTACGGGCGCGCCTGTAGCTGGTGCAACAGCTAGACTCAGGTTAGTTAAAGATTGGCGCCAAGGTAGGGGAACTGTAGTCAATTATGATATTACTACGGGCTCTGATGGAAAAGCTTCTCGCGAAATTGATCTTGGTAATTGTACACCGAATGAGTATCCAGTTCGCCACACGGATTATGATCGAGGTTATCGAAACGTCTGGGAGTCGGAGTTTGAAGTTGGAGAGTGGCAAGTAGTAGTGCCATTAGGTGTTAATCCAAATACTTCTCAAGAAGGTGCAATGGCATTATGGGGAGGAATAGGTCATATTTGTTCACAAAGGCTGATTTCTAGTACGCCGTCTTAATGTATAACACGGAGGTCCTAATTGGCTAATTAGGGGCCTCCATTTGTCGATCAGCTATTACTTTTTGTTGGCCTTAACAAAGTTGCTGTGGGAGCTAGGTGGTTTACAATTTGATACTTTGTCCTTCATTTAACACATACACAGGGGTTTGGGTTTTGAGTTGTTGTTGCATGTGTAGAAGGCGGAACAGCGCTGAATGTGATGTCCGATCTCCCATTTTCCAGCTGGCGTTTCCATAGCCCCAAGGCACCATTACTTTGCAACCAAGTTCATTTGCAGCAACCAGCGCGTCTTCTGGTGTGGTATGGACTTTACGATACCACTGTGGATCTTCTTCACTGTGGTATGACGCAATAGGCAGGAGGCAGATATCAATATCGCCATACTTTTGCTGAATATCTTTAAAATGTGGTGAATATCCGGTATCTCCGGCAAAAAATAAGGTGTTACCTTGATGCTCTACTACCCAGCCACCCCATAGTGCAGCACCATGATCTTCGTACAAAAAAGGTACCCAAATACGGCTACTAAAGTGATTTGCAGGCACAAAGTGAATGGTAACGTCACCGAGTTGCTTGTTGGAGTACCATGCCATTTCAGAAACTTTGTAACCATCATCAGGAAAATGCTCCGCAAACCCAAGCGGAGTTAGATAGTTAGGTGCTGTGCCTATGGTGGCGATATCGTCTTTGTTGAAATGGTCATAATGGATATGTGAATATAATACGGCATCGGTTTGCGCTAATTCGGCTTGGCTCAGCGCTGCTGGTGGATTTCTGTTGTATCCTTCAAATAGGCGAAACGCCCAATTCACAGGCCAATCAAATTGTGCGCTAACGGGGTCAAACAACAGCTGCTGGTTGTCGGGAGTATTGATTTTAAAACTAGCGTGTCCAAGCCATTGAATGGTAAACCCTGTGTCGAGAGCAAGTACTGGATTATTGCCAATAAATGTACAGTCTTGCATCTCTGACTGGCATTGGACTTGTTGCGTAGGGGGGTAGCAGTTCTCCTCGCACGTTACCGGATAATCTTTAAATTTATTATAGATATTTGTGTATCTGTCTTCATAACCAGCTATGTTGCTGTGCTTTATAACCGACGTCTCCGATGTTATTCGTTCGACAATATTGCTGCTACTGCATCCTGTAAGTGTAAAGACAATCGCCAATGCGAACCTTTTCATTTATGTTCCTTGTCATGATTATTTTTTGTTTTGAGTCTATCAACAAAACAGGAACTGGTGAAGCAATACACGCATGGCAGCAGCTAGGCATGGCGTTCTTGCGCCTCAAACTTATAACCCGCGCCATAAATGGAGTGGATAAAGTCATATTTAGGGGCAATGCTCTGCAGCTTCTTACGAATATTCTTGATATGACTGTCTATGGTTCTGTCACTGACAATATGGCTATCGTCGTAAATGTGGTCCATCAGTAAATCGCGGCTATAGATTCTACACGGGTGACCATACATGGCCTTCAACAACATGAACTCGACATAGGTAAGCGTCGCCTTTGCGTCTTGATACGACACAAATAAACTTTCTTCATCTAGTTTAAGTTTGCTTTCTGTTTCAGACACCGTGCCTCGTTCGTTAAGGTCCACTCGCCTTAAAATTGCTTTGACTCTAGCGACAACCTCTTTTGGGCTATATGGCTTACACACATAGTCGTCTGCGCCAACTTCGAGCCCTAAAAGGCGATCGATTTCTTCTACTTTAGCGGTGATCATCACAATTGGTACGTTTGAATAGGCTCTGATCTGCTTACAAATTTCAATACCATCAACATTAGGTAACATGAGGTCTAGCAGAATAAGCGCTGGCTGTTGTTGCTTAAAAGCAGCTTCAGCTACTGCCCCATCATGCACAATATGACTAGTATATTCGGCCTGTGCTAAGTATTTACTTAAAATGTCGGCAAGTTTAGGTTCATCTTCGACGATGAGAATATGTTTGTTTGGCACACTCGAAGTCCATTATCTTTTCAGTTCAATAATAATAGCGAGACCACCCAATTCGCTCAAGTCTGCACTGATTTTTCCGTTGTGGGCGGCAACAATACTTTGGCAAATAGCTAATCCAAGACCTGAGCCTCCGGTTTTTCTGTCCCTCGCTTCTTCTACGCGATAGAGTCGATCAAATAGCTTATCTAATTGCTCCGGCTTTACGCTTGGTGCACTGTCTTGCCAGCAAATAGTGATTTTCTCAGCTTGTTGAGTGACTTGAACCTGGATGTTGCCCGGCTGCTCAGTTGTTGAGTCTGTGTAGCGTAAGGTATTTTGTAATAAGTTATCGAATAGCTGACTAAGACGCTGTTCGTCACATTCAATTTCAATATGCTCATCACATAGCAAGGCAAAGTTGAAATGCTGCTTTTCAATTTGATGGCTACGCTTTGCAAAAGTGCGTGCTAGTAAATCGTAGAGGTTTTCTTTGCCCATGTTATAGGTTAGGGCGCCGCGGTCTGATAAAGATAATTGATGCAAGTCATCCACTAACCGAGTGAGCCTTTGGATTTCCTCATTTAATGACATTAGTTGCTCAGGTTCACTCGCTATGACTCCATCAATCATGCCTTCAAGCTCAGCCCGAATAACGGCTATCGGGGTGCGAAGTTCGTGGGAGATATCTGCTATCCACTGTTGTCTGGCAATTTGGTTTTGTGCCAATGTATCGGCTAGGCGATTCATATCTCTGGCGAGTAAGCCTAATTCGTCTTTACTAGCAATCATGACGCGCGCATCGTAGTTGCCTTGCGCCAGTGTTTTTGCGTTGCGGCGCAAAAGGACGATAGGGTTGACCATATATTTACTAAATGGCACTGCGATAATGACCGTAACTAACAAAGCAACGAGCGCTATCACAATAAATTGTTTGCGTTGTTGCTCGGCGAATAGCTGGTCGAACTCATTGCGAACAAAACCGCTTTGCTCTACGCCAAGATAAGCAATAATTTTGTGGCGCTTGGGCTCAGGTAAATGATCACTTTGATAAACAGGAAACCACAGGGAGGTTTGCTTGCTCTGTGCGGTGCCCATAATAATATTACCCTGAGGGTCTTTGATCAGTAGGCGCTTTTTGTTATTGAGGCGTGGAGGAGGGCCATCCCGTCTTCTCGGCCCTGCTTCGTTTCTTTCTCTGGGCCTTGGTGGTGGGCGGGTTTGGAGTCTGTCACGCGGTCGTTCACCTTCAGAAAGACCATAAAAATGATGAACGATGCTGTCCCACTCTTCTGAACCGCGATACACCCAATCAAGAGAGCCATGGCGTGCATACGTTTGCGCAACTTGAGTGACTACATTCTGCAGCTGTGAGCGAGCAGTATTTTCGAGATAAGCGGTAAAGCTTTTTTCAAACGCGACTTTATTAGCGATATAGATCGCCAGCACCAATGCGGTGTTGGCAATCAAAATTATCAAAAGTAGTTTGACGCGAATCGTCATTTTCATCATTTAAGGTGTTCCACTGCTTAACGTTGTCTGCGTAAGCGTAAATTATCAGGGTTTGGTGTACGATGGTTTGGCACCCATCTCCTCACACATTGCGGATCGCCCGCGCATTTGTCGGTCAAGGTATGTAAAAATGCAACTAGGTCTTGCTTTTGTTGTGACGCCAAATTTGCGGCAACAAAAGGAGACTGTCTTAGTAACGCCAAAGCCGCTTCACTATTTTCTCTTGCTTGTGTATTTAGTGTGTCACACTGAGCAGATAAGGAAAACTGCTTTAAGCTGCACGCCCCACCTTGCTGGAAAAAGCGCTCTACGGTTTGTTCAGGGTTAGAATAGTGATCGACAACTTGCTCGAGTGACTCATAAGCGCCAGCGTGGCCATAAGGTGCAGTTAACGCAATATTCAAAAGACTCGGGACTCTAAATGCAAATTGATTGCGGGGTGAAGGCTCTATCGCAGCGCGTCCAATATCTGCATTATTTGCTTGTGTGCCAATGCCGTACTGCGGAAATGCAAGATTGAAAAAGCCATCATTTGTGAATCTTTCTCCACTGTGGCAACCAACACATCCAGCCCCTCCTTCTGTGACAGGAGTAAAGAATAGTTTTGCACCGCGTTTTTGTTGCTCATTTAGCGCAGAATGGTCACCCCGCACATAGCGATGCCAAGCAGTATCAACCATTACAAATGAGGCCTGATATTGTCCGAGTGCAAATGCAATACTATCGAAAGTGATCAAAGTCTGAGCATCATCTTGGGAGTTAAATGCTTCTCTAAAGGCTTGTAACCAATCGTTGGTGGCAAGACTGCCAGTTTCATCTCCATAATCACCAATGCGCTGTGCAAGATGTGACCTAACCTGTTCGTTGGTCGTGGCATTTGCAAATGCCTCACCACGCATCTCCTCACGAGAGGTTACAGGGAAGCGCGATAACGTCGCCACTAGGGATTCTGCTGCTTGTGGGTCTGGTTGGTTAAACCCCGAATCAGGTGTACTAATAAAACTGATTTCATTGCCCTGTTCGTCTGTGGTGGTGACGCGTTGAACACGCCCATCCCAAAACAAAGCACTATTGGCAAACCCAGTATTAAAAATGGTAGGGGAGTTACGTGGAATATTGATTACATCATTTACAGCCTGTCTGCCCGGGCCTATTACATCGCTTTCTATCGCATTGACACCAATCGGTAATGAAAGCCCATCCGCACCACCGAGTCTTGGGTCGTGACAGCTGGCACAGGCGACTGATTTTTCTCCACCAAGTGCTTTGGTAAAAAATAACTGCATGCCTAATTGTGCAACAGGATCAGAGATCTTCGGCAACGCGCGCTTACCAGTAACCCTGCCGGTAAGCCCATGAATCGAGATGAGTTGAGATATTTCATTATCCAATTGTGAGTGTGGTCGCGGTTGCTCTGGTGGAGGTGGAGGCCTATGTTGGGCTGCGACTTGGTAACAAGAAAGTGCACCAATAAATGTGATAGCCCTTAATAAATTTACGTTGTTCATTGTAACTCCAAACCTAAGCGTGATTCGAGTTTTAAACATGGCAGGCAAAAGTGCAGAAAATGTGAAAAGCAAAAACAAACTTGAAAGAGCAACAGGCCTTAGAGAGTGATGACTTGGTTGAAATAGAACAAGGCTCAACTATCTTTTAGTAAGTGGTGTTAGTTTGGTTGTACTCTTAGTGTCTAGAAGTCGGCGTCGATTTATTCAAGCTTCCTTGGCGGTATGCGCGAGCTTATCGTTTCCATATCAACGGGCGTTTGCCATGGTGCAGCACCCGGAGGAAGAGCTTGCCAAACGTCAAAGCGCGTTGTATGTATTCAGGTTAGCTTCTCCTTATCCCGTTAATCTTTCTGAATTTATTCCTCATATGCACAACGAGTTTAAACAAAACGTTGAGCGTATGACCAGAGGCAAGGTATATGTTGACATTCACCACAGCGGTACGTTAGGCACGGGCCGAGAGCTAATGGCTGCGGTAATGCGTGGTCAGGTGGAAGGCATACTTATATCCGTATCAAATTTGTCTCGTGCGCTGCCTATGTTAGATATTTTGAACATTCCGTTTTGGGCGAGTAGCAACCAAGCATTTCTAAACTTGATAAGCTCTCCACATTGGCACTCGCTGGTGGTTGATCCGATTAACCGCCAAGGAAAGCTCACGATATTAATGCATCATATTGTTGGGGCACGGACGTTATCGAGTATCAAGCATTTTAATCGGTTAATCAATTTACCTGAAAAGCTACAAGAGGCCGTGCTAAGAGTACCGGCCTCTAGGGTATTAAGTCATTTTTATAGTATGACACCTGCAAGTGTTGTTGATGTACCTTGGGCCAACGTCGCAAAAATGGCTCGAACAAAACATATAGATGTGATTGATCCCAGTGTTGTTGGGCTGTTTGCTGGTCCCGATCAGTTGAAAAACCAAATTGGTCATGTCTCTCTTATTGAAAGTGTCCCTGATGCTTGGGTGACGGTCGCAAACCAACAGTGGTTAAATACGCTACCCTTACGTATAAAAGGAGAAATAGAAGAAGCGGCACAGCAGACATTTCGCATTCATGTGGCGCAAATTGAGCAACTTCAGCAGCGTTGTGCACGAGCATTGATGGCGTTGGGTGCCAAGCTGTACCGGCCGAACCAAGATGAAGTGCGTGAGTGGCAGCTAAGGTTTGGCCACCACAACGCCCAGTGGAACGAAGTTAAACGCGAGTTATTAGGTAGCACTCGCGCGTTTCAACAACTGTTGGATTCGACAGAAAAAAAATTGTAGTAATACCAATAAAATTAATTTTCCAATCAATTTGAAGGGCGAAATGCCAGCGGCTTGGTTAGAAATTTATAATACCATTAAAATTTTTGCACTCGCCAGTTAAGTAGTTCACCGACATAGATTTCCCCTTTGTGATTGACAGCAAGGCCGTGAGGAAAGCCAAATTCAGATTCACGCTTGCCCCACTTTCCCAGTCTCTCTGTTACCCGGCCATTAAAATCAATCTTGTTAATTTCTCCACTTCGGGCGTCAGAAATGACGAGAGAGTTAGTATTAAGGCGCTCTATCTCATATGGAAAACCAATGTCTTTCCATTGCTTTAAGAATACGCCCTCAGTATCAAAAAGCTGAATTCTTGCGTTTTGTCTGTCAGTGATATAAAGCGTATCATCAGCATCAATATATAGCGAATGGGGAAGTTGAATTGCCCCGGAAGCTCTCCTTTTTCACCCCATGCTTTCACTAATTTCCCATACTGATCGAACTTGACGATACGAAAATTTCCCCCGTCAGCAACATAGATATTACCTTTACTGTCAAGCGCAACATCACTGGGGGAAGTAAACAAGTTGACTTGATAGCCGTTTTCAAACCAGCCTAGACCTTTAAAATCTTTACGCCCTAAAATTAATTCAATCTTACCTTCAGGATTAAGTTTCAGTACTTGGTGTGTTTGTTGGTCTGTTGTCCATATACTCCCCTGGCTATCAACAAATAAGCCATGAGGAACGGCAAATAATCCTAAACCAATTTCACGCTTGAACTGACCAGTTGCACTAAAAATTAGCAGTGGGTGCAGCCCTCTGTTAAACACAACAAGATCTCCATTTGGTAAAAATTCTAATCCAGTTACTTCACCTAAATACCAATCTTTCGGCAAGGTTAGGTCGACATGCTTAGCATCTTGCTGTGGTTTATTTTCTTGTGCAGATAGGCTGTTTTGAGTGATCCCAATAAACATAATAAAGAAAAAATATAGCAATAACTTTGAGTTGTATTTTGTATTCATCAATTTGCTCTCCGTGGTTGGTAATGCCATTATCACTACCAGATAAGTTCCTGAAAATAGCATTAATGGAATGTGTTAAATTCCACTGAGGAAATAATGGATAAAGACTTAGTGTATTTACTTAAGGTGTTTTGTGTTGTAGTCGAGCAGAGGAGCTTCGTTAAAGCATCGGAAATATTGGGTGTACAGAGCCCTGCAGTGAGTAAAGCAATCGCTAAGCTTGAAAATTGTGTGGGTAAACGCTTGTTAAACCGTACGACGCGTGCGGTCGAGCTTAGCGCCGCTGGGAAAATGATGTACTCCAAAGCTGTCGAACAATTGCATGCTTTAAAAAATATGCTTGATGACATTAAGGCAAATGAGCCTATACAGGGAAGGTTGACTATTACCGCAACACCTGCGATTGGTGAGTTACTTTCTGAGTCAATGTTAATCGATTTTCAACGTCACTATCCAGCGCTTAGGTTGTCACTTAATCTTACCAATGAGCAGCTCAATTTGCCTTCACAGGAGATAGATATTGCCCTCAGAAGCAGTGATTCATTGGAAGACTCATCACTGACCAGCCAAAGGCTCATGAACTGTAAGAGAGTAATTGTCGCAAGTCCTGAGTACTTGGCGTCGAATGGGATGACAAATGAGCCATCATGCCTTACACAGCATCGATGTTTAAACTTTACTCATCGTAAAACCCTTAATGACTGGGCTTATAGTGATGGCTCTTGCCGTCTCAGTGTAAAAACTGCTTCTGCGTTTTCTAGCAACAGTTATACAACTTTAAAATCGCTTTGTGTCCAAGGTGGCGGAGTAAGTCGGCTATTTGAGTATCAAGTACGCAGCGAGATAAATAGTGGCGAACTTCAAGTTTTATTCCCGGAATATGACTGGGGAGAACAAGTGATACATGCGATTTACCATGGTAAATCGCATGACTCGCTAAAGATCAGCGCATTTATTCATTTTATTAAGAGTGCAGACTTTGCATCTTGATACGGCCGAACTAAGATGAAGTGCGTGAGTGGCAGCTAAGATTTGGCCACCACAACGCCCAGTGGAACGAAGTTAAACGACTAAATAATCGGATAATTAATGCCTTTCTAGCAGTGAGTTTTAGCGCTAACGGCGTTGAATTCACTTCCAATAGCCAGCTATTGGTGCGTAAATTCGCCTGATTATCCCCAAAACTCTCTGGCTAGACAAGAAAATTAGTTAATGTGATATTAAAAACAATGGGTTAGCTCATCTCTTATCCAAACCTCAAATTATTTAAGCCCGTAATATACTCAAGACAGACTCAGTATTTGCTGTGATTTTATCTGCTCTCTTTTACTAACGGGATCCCATTAGTGCCAACAGGAATATAAACCGTTGTATGGTTGGGGGATTCTGCCATTTTTAGTTGTGCGTTTATCGCTTCATGTTGGAGGTAATTCGGCGTTAACGTGGCATTGATAATCTTTTGCGCTTCAGCAATACCTTTTGCTTCCTCAATACGAATTTCAGCATCTTTTTTGGCTATGGCCTTTTGTGTTTCTTTTTCCGCGAGCAATTGTTGTGCTGCCAGTTTTTTCTCAACGGCATTTGCCACAATGTTTGGGTAATTGATGTTACCGATCACCACCTGTTTAATGTCAAATGGAGCGGATTGAAGATATGCTTTTAGGCGCTTAGTTACTGTTTCAGCTATTTCCTCACGCTTGCCTTTTAACGCACGACTGTCGTATTGCTGCACTTCATCGCGAACATAGGTGCGAAATGTTTCGCGAACAAAGCGTTGATACCAGTTTTCTGAGCCGAAATTTTCGACTACTTCTTTAACCGAGCCTGGTTTTATTGCAATGATGGCATGAAAATCAAAACTGATGTTTAAGTCATCCTTTGCCAAGATCTCAAAGCGTTCGGTATAGGTGTTAGGGCGCATATCAATATTGACCACTTGATTCCTCAGCGGCGAAAAACCATAGTTGCTCGGGCCAACTAGGCTTCCTTGATAACCACCTGACCCAAAAAATCGTGGTTGCTCGAAAACATAGCCTTCATGCCCTGCGGGTGTGCTAGGGTTTGTGCATGATGTGATAGAAAATAGTAGCACGATGGCGACGACGACAACTGATATGATTGAGCTTCCAATGCTAGATTTTGATTTCATCATAGCGGATTCCTTTATAAGTACTTTTTTCGCTATGATAGGTGACAATACTGGCGTGAACAAGCGTTATAGTCGATTAGCAATATCAATCGGAGCACAGCAGTGAAAATAACCGTAGTAGAAAACCCAGAACAGCAATTTGTTGACTTTTTGAGTAGTAAAATTAGTGAGTTTAATTGGGCAAACTGGGAGGTTACTGAGCGTTTGCCGTTGGCTGTTGAGGTTAAGAATGAAATGGGAGAGGTTGTTGCAGGGGCTGCGGCACGTACTTTTGGCAATTGGCTATTACTAGATACTTTGTGGGTTTGTGAGTCATTAAGGGGGCAAAACATTGGCTCACAGATACTCGCAAACTTAGAAGCCGCTGCTAAGCAAAGAGGGTGCGTAAAGTGCTTACTTGATACGTTAAATTTTCAGGCCATGCCATTTTATGAAAAACATGGTTACGTTACCCAATGGGTTCAAGAAAACTACCCTAAAGATGGTTGTAAGTACTTTATGGTAAAAGCATTGTAATACCATGATTTTTAATATTAAGTTGGTTGATATCATAGACGAAGACCAGCTAGTTCAGAGAGTTTATACAAAAGGAGTAGGGGTATGAGTACACAGGTAGAAAATACAGAGCTACTTGCTGCTGTAAATCAAACCGTGGTAAGTGATGGCGAGAGGCTTCCTTCAGTAAAGTTAAAGGATGGCAGTAAAGTTCAAACGGGAACAGTTGCAGCCATGCTGCAAAATATAGCTTTGTATAATTCGGGCGAGCGCGGGGAAGTGGAGGCGGCGCTAAAATTGGCTGTGCCGACACTGTGCAAGATTGGCTTATTTGATTTGTTCTGTGTGGATGAGTGGTTAAGTGGGGATAACCCTGGGCGACGCTACGTGGGTGAATGCGCTCGCGAATTTATGGCTCAAAGCCAACCGAGTTAATGTGATCTTGTGTTGTGAAGGTTATTTACAATATTAGACGATCGGTCTAATATTTAACTTATGAATGAGAGTAGTATAAAGCGGCGTCGTGGCCGACCAAAAAAAGAGCAGGCGGGTTTTAGTGAAACCAAGGCGGCATTGATCCGAACAGGAATGGAAATTCTCACCGAAAAAGGCTTTGCTGCTACTGGGATTGATGCCATTTTGCGAACGATAAATGTACCAAAAGGGTCTTTTTATCATTACTTTGCGAGCAAAGAAGCTTACGGTTTAGTACTGATTGAACATTATTCATCGTTTCTGACCGCAAAGCTCACCAAAGCATTATCCGTCGAAGGTCTTGAGCCGTTAGCACGGCTTGCGCTATTTATGGAGCAAGCTGAGCAGTCGATGGCTAAATATAGCTATCGGCGAGGTTGTTTGGTTGGCAATCTAAGTCAAGAAATTGCGCAATTACCACCGTCATTTAGAGACAAGCTAGGAAATGTGCTTAATGAGTGGCAAGCATTGGTTGCTGGGTGCTTTAGGCAAGCCCAGCAGCTTGGCCATATTTCAACTGAGCATCATTGTGATGAGCTGGCCTATACGTTTTGGAATGGGTGGGAAGGTGCGGTAATGAGAGCCAAGCTAGAACAAAGTGGCGTACCACTTCAGCGTTTTTCAGGGTTTTTTATTCGTTCAATACAAGTGTCGGGTTAGTCATATGTAGTTGAGTAGGGTAAACAGACTTTTTTGTAATTTAATAGACGACTGGTCTAATTAATGGAGGCGATATGTACAACGCAATAGTCATAGATAAGCAAGATGGTGATTACAGTGCAACACTTAACAAAGTAACCGAGTCAGAGCTTATGCCAGGAGACGTTGAGATAGACGTGCTGTATTCAACGCTAAACTACAAAGATGCATTGGCTATCACCGGCAAGTCACCAGTTGTAAGGCAGTTCCCTATGGTTCCTGGCATCGACTTTGTTGGCAAAGTAGCTACTTCGTCGCATCCTGATTATCAGCCTGGACAACTTGTGATCCTTAATGGCTGGGGGGTGGGTGAAAAGCACTGGGGTGGCCTTGCACAAAAAGCGCGCGTGAACGGTGATTGGTTGGTCCCTCTGCCAGCTCAACTTGAAGCAAAGGAGGCGATGGCTATTGGTACAGCAGGGTATACGGCTATGTTGTGTATTATGGCGCTTGAGCGTCACGGTGTGACACCCCAGCAGGGTGAGATACTAGTCACCGGTGCTGCTGGCGGGGTAGGAAGCGTGGCGATTGCTATTTTGTCTAAACTTGGCTTTCGTGTTACCGCACTTAGTGGCCGAGTTGAGCAAGAGTCGCAATTTCTTAGCCGGCTTGGTGCTCAAAATGTGATCCACCGCAGTGAGCTAGAAGGAGCCGGTAAGCCGCTTGCAAAAGAGCGCTGGGCAGGGGTAATAGATGTGGTTGGCTCACATGTTTTAGCAAACGCCTGCGCTAGTACGCAATATGGTGGCGTGGTGGCTGCATGTGGTCTCGCTGGTGGTATGGACTTACCTGCCACCGTGGCTCCTTTTATTTTACGAGGAGTGACGTTAGCAGGTATTGACAGTGTGATGTGCCCCAAAGCGCTAAGGCTTGAAGCATGGCAACGGTTAGCAAGTGAACTTGAATTAAATAAGCTCAATATGATTGCTCATGAAATTACTTTGAACGAGGTCATTGCCACCGCAACGGACCTACTTGACGGTAAAGTAAGAGGGCGCGTTATTGTTGATGTTAACGCTTGAAGCTCGTAAGTAGGGTTTTATCAAAATTTAGGCCGGCCGCTATTGAGCCGGCCGATGTGATTACCTACAATATGTCATGGCTAAATAATTGAAGAAACCAAATGACAGATTTAACTGAAAAACCTGCACTACCAGATAGACTTTCTATCAACCCTCGCAGCCCACATTACGCAAAAGAAATTTTAGAACACCACATTGGGATCCGTTTTAACGGTAAAGAACGTACCGATGTTGAAGAATATTGTATTAGTGAAGGCTGGATCAAAGTCGCTGCGCCAAAAGCGCTAGATCGCCGCGGTCAGCCTTTGCTAATTAAATCAAAAGGAACGGTAGAAGCTTACTATTGCTAAGTGCCGTGATACTGCACCAATCTGCTCAAGGGTAAATTGGTGCACTTTGTTTAAGCTACTGTAATATACCCATCTCGATAGCTAATAGCACCGCACGGGTTCTATCTCTCACACCTAGTTTAGACAGTAAATTAGAGACATGATTTTTGATTGTGCCTTCTGATTTGTGCAGGGCTTCAGCGATTTCCTTATTGGAATAGCCATTTGCAACTAGTCTCAGTACCTCTATTTCTCGCACGCTAAGCGATTCAGTGACTTTAATCTCAGAAAAATCATTGTTGAGCTTTGGTGCATACTTTAACAAGGTTTCAGTGATGGCGGGTTGAAAGTAGGTTTCACCATTGATAATGGTTTGCATGGCATTCACCAACGAATCCAGAGCGATATCTTTGAGCACAAAACCCTTGGCACCATTACTTAAGCTATCGAGAACGAGCTTAGGATCATCAAAGGTTGTTAATACTAACACTGGAATCGTTACGCCTTGAGTATTTAGCTGCTTCAAGGTAGCGATGCCGTTCATAATGGGCATGGATAGATCCAATAAGATTATATCAGGAGTAACCTCTGCTAGCCCATCAAGTAATGACCGACCATTGTCATACTGGGCAATTACTTCAACCTCCTCGTTAAATTGTAATAAAGTGACAATGCCTTCTCTTACGAGTTTCTGGTCGTCAACTACGACTACTTTCATCAATATCGTCCTTATTGTGGAGTTAACGGGAGTGTAATTTTATAGTGTAGGGCACGATTGTGCTCAAAGAGGTGCAAGTGACCACCACACTCAGATACGCGTTCAGACATTCCCGTCAAACCATTCCCTTTATGCCATTGTTCACTGATATAGCCATCGTCATGCATATTAACGAACAGCTTGTCTTCATCTTGCATCATTGCAATCCAAAACTGTTTTGCATGACTGTGCCTTAGGCTGTTGGTTATTGCTTCTTGAACACAGCGCAGCAGCACTTGTGCGATATGGCTATCGTCAACTGCAATATGCTGTGGAATGGTTGCATGGACTTTTAGCTCAGGAGTATGTTGGATTAGTAAGGTAAGCGATTGATGGAAATCAATATCTCTGTGCTGTCTGAGCATATCCACGGCATCTCGTACATCATTGAGTAGTAACTTAGCTACGCTTTGACATTCTAGGATTGGCTGCTGTGCTGGTGCGTCGGCAGTCATTCTTTGCGCTATTTGCAACTTAATACTGAGTGCCGTGAGGTGATGACCTAACAGATCGTGTAAGTCCCGAGCGATGCGGGTGCGCTCAGAGTGCTTCGACAGCTCAGAAAGCAAATGTTGTGTGGATTGCAACTGAGCATGTTGATTTTGTAGCTCAACCCTAGCTTGCTGTTCTCGTTGATGGGTGGTGGCTAATAGCAAGGCGAATAAGTGAAACAAGCCATATAGTAATCCCTCAATCCAAAGTAGCTGCTGTTGTTTTAAACTCTGCATTGTAAACCAGACCAATACGATGATGAGGGTGAAGCAAGCTAATACGCGAATGGGGAGCAAATAAGCGACAACGGCAACCCAAATAATAGTAAGAATGGATAAATATCCAAATTGCAGCACCCAGCCACAGGCAAAGGCTGAAAATAGCATAAGGACTAGGGCAAGCCATCGCAATTTGTAATGACATTGCTCGCAGGTGCCAATGAGGTAGCCAAGCGCATAGAAACAGAAGAAGCTGCTAAAGAGAGATATTTCAGGCGCTTCAGGCTGTTGACTCGTTATGTATACCGAGATAGCGAAAAGGGCAGCCCATGTGATCAGCGCTAGTAAATCTCTCATATCTCGATTTGCGATTAATGTGCTGAATGCCAACGCTTATGTCCTCTTGCCGTTTTCTTCACTAAGTATGACAAAGTAACAAGGTTGTGCCTATAGGCCAAAAGTCATGGTTTTACATCATGACGTCTGGGACAGGCACTCCAAATGTAGTGACGTTAAGCTAAAGACCAAAATCGTAAAAGAGAAATTGTTATGCTTATTGTTCATCAGTTTGCTTTGTATTTACACATTATTATTGGTGCGATTGCGCTAATTGTATTTTGGGTGCCTGTAGTAACCGTAAAGGGCAGTCCACAGCACAGGCTATGGGGGAAAATATTTACTTGGTGTATGTGGTTAGTTTCCATCAGTGGCATTGTTATGTGTCTGATTGTGATATACGACCCATTGGCGATCCGTTATCCCTCTCAACAGATTGATCAGGCGCTAGGGCAACAGCTGGTATTGAAGCAACGTCAATTAAGTGAATTTTTACTGATGCTGTCAGTATTGGTGTTGGCAAATATTCGTCATTCGAGCTTGGTTTTAGCGGCTAAACAGCACCGAGAGCGACTAAGAAGCGGGTCTCATTTATTGCTGATTGGGCTCTTAGCGGCAACGGGTGGACGAGTGTTGTACACAGCGCTTACATTTGGTAGCACGCTATATCTAATATTTGCACTTATTGTGTTCTCTACCGTCGCTACTATGTTGTTCTACATATTTAAACCAACACTCAAACCACGAGAGTGGGTGCTGGAGCATATGAGTACCATTTTAGGCGCTGGGATTGCGGTATATACGGCATTTTTTGCAGTGGGTGGACGCCATTGGTTAGCGCAGTTATTGCCTGGGGCTTGGCAGCTAGTGCCATGGTTGTTACCCGCTGTGGTCGGCACCTTGGGCATACTGTTTTACAAAAAGCAGCTAGTTAGTCGTCAAACGAGGAGTAGATAATGTCTTGGTTGAACAGAGTACTGAGCTTATTGATGATGCTAGTTGCAACCTCTAAAGTGGTTGCGATGCAGAATCAGGTAGGGACGTTGGAGCATGCCAAAACACTATTTGAACATCAAACAATAGTGGCAGCAGAGCAAGCGTTTCTGGTACTGCAAGAAACGCATCCCAACGAGTCATTTTATTACCTTGGTAGGATTAAGCTGCTGTTGGACGAGCTCGACGACGCCGAGGACTACCTTAAAAAATCACTGACGCTCGAGCCTAATAGTGCGGATGAGTATTATTGGTATGCTAAGGTCAATGCAGAGCAGATAAAGCACGCCTCTATTTTTTCAAAATTGAGTTATGCCAACAACACAGAAGATGCCTTTTTAGCAGCAGTAGATAAAGACCCTGCGCATCTCAAAGCACAGCAAGGGTTGTTCTATTTTTACCTTTCTGCACCAAGCATAGCTGGTGGCTCTGAGACCAAAGCGATACAACAGATACGGGCGATAGAAGCCTTATCTTCCCATGTTGCAATGAAGCTATGGCTCGATTTTTATATAAAAACAGGTGATGATAAAGCCTTGATTACCTACACCAACACCTTGCTCGAAAGCAAAGCTATGGATGAAGTAGTATGGTTTAAAGCCGGACTGGCGCTGCAAAGTATCGATTATTACGATGGCGCACTGACGTTTTTTAGGGCTTTAATAGCAAAGCGCGAAGCAAAGCATTACGCTGCGGGGCTTTACCAAATTGGTCGGACTGCGGTGTTTGCTGAGGTGAATATCGATGAAGGGATCGCAGCATTACAAGCGTATTTAACGCTCGAGATTAACAATGATGACCCAGATAAAAACTGGGCTCGATTGCGCTTAAGCCAGCTTTACTTGCTCCAAGGAGATATTCCACGGGCTAAACAATTAATCGGCGAATTAAAATCAACAAGAATTAGTGATAAAGACCTGATCACAGCAATTAAACGGCTGCGGCTTTGATCATTCTATTAATTTTCTTTAGTAAGATGGCAAACGTCGAGCAAGCTCGACGTTTTAGCGATCACTGAGCGGATGTTAACCAACTCAGGAATTGACGTGCTTCGCCGCCATTGGCGAATTGTGTGATCTTACGGCCCGTGCCGTCAGCAAAGATCACTTTAGATTTGTTCACCGAAATTGAGCGAATTGGTTGCTCAACACGGATCTCTGTTCCGTTATATGTATATGACATAATAAAACTCACTTTTATAATGCACAGCAAATTAGCTGATGCTTTTGATAGTAGATGAGCTTCATTACAGTTTAGCGAACAGAAGGCACTGTCCTCGCAACGACCCGATATGGGTATGACAGCGGATACCAATTTTATTGATTGGCTTGATTTCGCCTGACTATATTAAGCTCTACTTATATTTTTTTATGCGGACTTACTGGATCAAGGCAAGGAGGCATTACTTGAGGCTTGCTTTATTTTGAGAGGAAGTTAAAGCAAGGCGAGCATCATATAGAGTTATTTAGGAATTGGCAAACTTTATTTCGTTGCCTTTTTCATCAACACAGCATAAAGCCGACTAACAACAAATTTATTGATTATTAGTCGGCTTATTATTTATTACCAAATAATAAAACTATAAGTGCTAGTTAGAAGGTAACTGGTACTCCACCGCTAGTGACTTCTCCACTAGGCTGCTGATCTATCTGGCATCTTTTCGACGCTGGACCACATGCGTTATTACCGCCAGCTACATTCGGTGTCAATGCTTTTGCTAGCTGTTGCTCTGACTGAGACAAGTTTTTGAATTTTTTCTTAGTGAATACAAGTTTCATTTACTTTTTCCTTGTTGATTGTTTATGGTTATTTTTTTGTACCGTTAAAGTTAACAAATGAACTCAGCTAAGTAAACAGAGTTTTCTTTGGTTTTTTGATATTAAAGACAACTACAGCCCGTATTGAAGTGTTATTCACTCTTAGTAGTTAACCTGAGCTTCGGATAATTAATGCCTTTCTAGCAGCCAGTTTTAGCACAAATTAAAAAATTAAAAGGACAGCCACCGTTAAAGCTGCAGTTGAGCTTCATCATATTGCTGTAGTACTTGCCTGTGTTGAGAGACAAAGCTAAAGACAAGTAGAGGCGTTCGTCAAAAATATTGATGACATCCTTTAACGAAAAATTAAAAGGACAGCCACTGTTAAAGCTGCAGTTGAGCTGCATTATATTGCTGTAGTACTTGCCTGTGTTGAGAGACAAAGCTAAAGACAAGTAGAGGCGTTCGTCAAAAATGTTGATGAGCATCCTTTAAAATCAGATATTGATGGTGTATTGGAATATGGCTTTGATGTGATATGTGAGGAGTTGATGACCCCAGAGTTTGAACTACTCACCATTCGGGAGTATCAGGGCTAACTATAGCCCATGCAACCTAGATTGGCGCGTTTATGACGCGCCAACTTGCTCTACCTGAGTTTCGCTTTATTTTGTGACTTTGCGAGCCCTAAAGTTGCGACCTTTCATCTTACCTTCTGAAATCGTTTTAAGCGCTATATTGGCAATATTGCGCTCAACCGCAACATACGATGACATAGCAGTGACTTTTATCTTACCGATTTGCTCACCTTTTAACGCTTGATTTGAGGTCAGTGCACCTAAGATATCGCCAGGTCTTAGTTTGGCTTTTTTACCACCGTCGATTTGGATCGTAACCATTGGAGCACGATTGATTTTATTCTGTAGTACTTGATCGCTAGGTAAGATGCTAGGTTCAATAGCGGTGCCTAAGTAATCTTCTAACGCATTTACTTTATGTGACTCTTTATAGCTCATCAGTGAGCAAGCGATGCCTTTGTTACCTGCGCGCCCAGTTCTGCCAACACGGTGAACATGAACTTCGGGGTCGTGGGCAATATGGTAATTGATCACCATATCAACATGGTCTACATCTATTCCTCGGGCAGCAACATCAGTCGCTAATAAAATCGTTACACTCTTATTTGCAAAGCGAACCAGTGTGCGGTCTCGGTCTTTTTGCTCTAAATCACCATGAAGTGCTGCCGCATCAAAGCCCAGACTATAAAGGCTGTCGCATACATTTTGGCACTCAGCTTTGGTATTGCAAAAGATAACGGCAGAATTCGGTTGGAATTGCATTAACAACTTTTGTACTGCAGGTAATCTTGCGTCGTTATTTTCTATCTCGTAGAAGTACTGCTCGATTGAACTGTCGTCATGGGTTGCTTCTACCGTGACCTTAGCCGCATCTTTCATGATGTGTTGTGCAAGTTGCTCAATTTTAGGTGGGTAAGTTGCACTAAATAGCAGGTTTTGACGTGCTTGAGGGCAGTGATCAATAATGCATTGCAGCGACTCCTCAAAGCCCATTTCTAACATGCGATCAGCCTCATCCAAGACGAAGGTGTTTACCTCATCCAGTGATAGCCTACCTTTTCTAAGGTGCTCTTCAATGCGACCCGGTGTGCCAACAATAATGTGTGCGCCATGCTCTAAAGAGCCAATTTGAGGACCCATAGGTGCGCCGCCGCATAATGCCAATACTTTGATGTTATGGATTGCACGGGCTAGCTTACGAATTTCTACAGCCACTTGGTCTGCAAGCTCTCGAGTTGGGCATACCACTAATGCTTGCACACGAAAGCGTTTAACATTTAGGTTATGTAATAGCCCCAAAGAGAATGCCGCAGTTTTCCCTGAACCAGTTTTACCTTGGCCGATGACATCTTTACCTGCCAATATAAGCGGTAAAGTTTGTGCTTGAATGTCGGTCATTGAGTGGTAACCCAATGAAGATAAGTTATCGAGTAACGCGCTGGAAAGCGGGGTGCTGGAGAAAAGTGGCTGAGTCAAAGTTGCAGTCTCTTTAGTACTAAAACAGCAATTATAACATGGGTGGTGGAGAACGCTTAAGTTAATTAGCAGCCAAGGTGAGTAGTATGAATTTAGAAATAGTCGCCATCTAGCTTCTAAATTGTTAATGCCGCTAGGATTAACCGCGTTATTAAGCTGAGGTTTATTAGTTAAGCAGACGGAGTTGCAAACGCGATTACAGCAGCTTACACATTTTGGACAGTGCAGAAGTTGAAAGGGAGTTTGGGTTAAATATAAACAAAGCGCTACAAAACAAGAGTATGTAGCGCTAATAAGATTATTTGGTTTTTTCGCTTACCGCAGGTTGGCCGTATTTTGGAGATCTTGGGCCGTGAAGCAAACCATTGTGAATGTTAGAAGATAGCAAACGATTAGAGGTGATCGCTGCAATGTCGAACCCTCTGTCTGTAACGCTTTCTAGAACTTGGTTAATTGCAGCTTCTACTAGCATGCCCACTAATCCACCACCGCTGTTACCTCGGGTTTCAGCTGAAGATGCAGTCGCTTTGTCTTGCCAAAGCACCGTGCCGCTCTTTAGATCAACTAAGGTTGCAGCCGCAGTAACAACCGTTTCACTCGATACCACAACATAGCTGGTGCCATACTCTTCGATTGTGATGTAAAGCGCAGCATCAGCACCGAAGATTTCACGGAGCTTGGCTACTGGAACAGCATGTGTATCGCTTGCAACGGTGAGGCCATTATTTTTAAATGTCTGTTCAACCACTGCAGCAGGAAACACATAGTAGCCTGATTCAGCAATTGGGTGATATATTTGAGACATCAAACTATAAGGCGCGATCACCTCCGGAGTGTTATTAATCGGCGGTAGAACAATGATTGAGTGTGGATCAGCTGCTCTAAATGCAGAGTAATCATGTCCTTTTGGTGCACTTACGCAGCCTGTGATTAATGTTAGTGCTGACAGCAGTAAAGTGAATGTGATCTGACGCATGTTATACTCCCGCAGACTTTAGTAAAAACGTGATGTAGTGCTCTGATTCAGGAAATAGCGCCATTTCTGTTTCAAAGTGCTGTTTGCCAAGTTGAGTATTACCTGTTTCAAAATAAAGCATGCCTAAGTGTGCATGAACGCCAGGGGCAACAGCTTTGTTTTTTGCCTCAGCGGTTTGAATAACTTCTTGCAACACGCCGATTTGCTCTTCAAGGGTGACATCTTCCGCTTTGAAGTAGCTATATACGGCTTTACTGTATTCACCGTGATAGTAAAGCGGTTTTGTGGTTTTACAACCAGCTAACACGAATAAAACTGCTAGCGCTAATGTATATTTTTTCATTTCAAACAACCCTTAATTTGCCCAAGCGCCCGCTTCAAGACCGTTGACAAGTTTATTGACAACTTCTCGAATGGCTAAGTCTAGTACTTTGCCATTTAGGGTAGAGTCGTAGCTTGCTGTGCTGCCAAAGCCAATGACTTCGCGCTCAGATAAACTATATTCACCAGCGCCTTGTACTGAGTAAACCACTTCAGATGTTTTCACATCAACAACGTTCAATGTCACTTTCGCATAGGCGATTTGTGATTTACCTTTGCCCAATAAACCAAACAGTTGTTTGTCACCAATGGCTTTACGGCCAAACTCAGTCACATCACCCGTCACCACATACTTTGCACCTGTGATTGACTGTTTTGTGCCTGTATGTTTCGCCTCTTGCGCCAGCATTTCTAGGTTGGCTCTGTCTAGCACTCTAAAACGGTTAGTTTGCTGAAGGTGGCTCATTAATGTGGTTTTTGCTTGGTTACCCAGTTTGTCATCACCTGTAGAAAAGATGCCATTTTGAAAGCTTGAGCGGTTCACGAAGTTACCAACGACGAGTTTACTTTTTTCGCCGGTGTATTGCGTGTTGTAGCTTTGTACTTTTGGCGTTTCAACAACTTGTGATGATGTTGTGGCACAAGCACTTAAAAAAGCCGAAGTACCAAGCGCCAAAGCGAATGCTTTTACATGGTGATTTTTTTGATTAATCACAGGTAGTCCCTATTTTCGTTGTTATTGTCTTCTATCGCAGGAGAAGAATTGATTGTTTGAACACTTTTTTACATTTGTTCGTGGAGGGCTTTGTACCTGATCTTTGAGATTAATTCAATAAGAATTTATTAACTAGTTCATTTAATAGAACGAAAACAAAGAGCCCTATAATTTTAAGTAGGGCTTCTTTCCTTGCATATTTTATTTGCTGCTGGATGAGTTGCGCTGAGATGGCTTGTTTCTTTTCGGCGCGGAAGAGCCAGGTTTATTGGTTGACTGTGATGGTCGACGCCTACGATTGCCGTTGCTATTGCTGCTCGGTTTATGTTGCCCGCTCTTTTGGTTGTTGCGAGGCCCCGCTCCTTTGGTGTCTCGGCCCTTTTGCTGAGCAGGCTTTGATTGTTCGTTTTCAGCGTCTTGTGCCTTTGGCTTTTTCGGCTTCTTGGGTTTTTTTGGCTTTATCGGGCGTGTATCTAATTTTGATTCTGGAACCGCCAGTTGCGGCTCAAAGCCTGGTTCGATCTTGCGAGGTACCAGTTGCTGAATTAAACGCTCAATACCAAATAAGTCCGGTGCCGTTTCTTGTGTAACAAAAGAAATGGCTTCGCCGCTTGCGCCTGCACGGCCTGTTCTTCCAATACGGTGAACATAATCTTCATACACATTTGGCAGGTCGAAGTTAACCACATAGGGTAACTCTTGAATATCAAGTCCTCTGGCAACAATATCGGTGGCAACGAGTACTCGAACTTCGCCGTTTTTAAAACCCGCAAGGGCTTTCATTCTGGCGCTTTGACTCTTGTTACCATGAATTGCAGCCGCATTGATCTTTGCTTTTTCGAGGTCTTTAACTAAGCGGTTAGCCCCGTGTTTAGTACGAGTAAAAACCAGTACCTGTTGCCAGTTGTGAGTCTGCACCAAATGTTTTAGTAAACTTGTGCGTTTGCTTTTATCGACAGGGTAGACCCACTGAGTCACACTTTTGGCTGTGCTGTTAGCTGGTGCCACAGAAACCTCTACCGGGTCGTGAATGAGGCCTTTAGCTAAGGCCCTGATCTCTTCAGAGAAGGTAGCTGAGAACATTAGGTTCTGTCTACGAGCTGGTAACACCCTGATGATACGTTTTATGTCGTGAATGAAGCCCATGTCGAGCATGCGGTCAGCTTCATCTAATACCAATACTTCAAGGTCATCAAATTTGACTGCGTTCTGTTGATAAAGGTCAAGTAATCGACCTGGCGTGGCAACAAGCACATCGACACCCTTACGAAGCTTCATCATTTGCGGGTTTATCTTAACGCCGCCATAAACCACTTCTGCATTGATAGGCAGGTGCTTACTGTACAGTTCAACACTTTGCCATACTTGGTCGGCCAGCTCACGAGTAGGTGTTAAGATCAACGCTCTTACGCTATTCGCTTTAGGCTTTGCACCCGAGATAAGTTTTTGTAGCAAAGGTAGCGTAAAGCCTGCGGTTTTGCCTGTGCCAGTTTGCGCCGCAGCCATAACATCTTTGCCTGCTAAAATAGCGGGAATGGCTTGTTCTTGTATCGGGGTTGGCTTGTCGTAACCTTGCTCGACAACGGCTTGATTTATTTCTGGGGCTAGACCTAAATGGCTAAAGCTCATGATTTCGTACTCTGTAATAGGCGGCGGGCAAGAGTACAGTATTTACTCCAGTTACGCAATTTCATGACGTGTTTAATACCACTTTGATTTGATCATCACGCCATTTATAGAAATCAATATTACGCTAACGGTATAAAAAATTTATTATTTAACCTGAGGTTTGGGTAAGAAATGAGCTAACTAATTTTTTAAAGTCACATTAAATTATTTCCTTATCGAGCCAGAAGTTATTTCTTACACCAATTAGCTCAATTGAGCCAATTGATATCAATCTAAACTTGTCGCGTTAGGTAGTCATTTTTTAGTTTGAGTACAGCAAGTGCCATAATAGTCTGTCGATAGGAGCAGCACATCCTTGTCTGCTAAGTTGGATGTAGTGCTACGCTTTGAATAAGTCGAGCTTCCCAGTGAAATTATTCAAATTCGGAAAAATCTGCGCGAGTGCACCGTCAGTCACTCCCATCCAGCTACCTAAGCTGGCAGCCAATTGGTCAACAGCAGTAGTGGGAATGAGTCTTCCGCCTCCCGCATCAAATGCATGATTAAATACGGGAGGAGGGATATCACCAAAAATAGTACCGCCATTTACCGCGCCACCCATAATAAGATGGTGAGCGCCCCAGCCATGGTCGGTGCCATCGCCGTTTACGGCAAGCGTGCGACCGAAATCAGAGGCGGTAAATAAGGTAACTTGCTTATCTAAACCTAAGCTAGTTATCGCTGAGTTAAACGCCACCAGTGCACCATCAAGCGCTGATTGCAGTTTAGGTAAGTTCTGAGCTTGACCTGAATGAGTATCGAACCCACCCATCCCAACAATGTAGAGCTGCCTCTTAGTATTAAGCTGTTGTCGCGTTGCGATACTCTGACAAATACTTTTTAATTGCTGTGCTAATGGTGTTGCAGGGAACTTTGGTAGTGTAACTGAGGTATTCGCAATAGCATTATTATATATTATACAGTGAGTTTGCAGTCATCGCGCTGTGGGTCAGTGCGGCTAAATCTTGCTGTAGAATATTACCACTAGTACTGCTTCCTTTTCCTGCAAAGTAATCTGCTAGTGCTTGGTTGTTGTCGAGTTCTTCTAAGACTTCGATGACTCCAGCTTTGCCGTCACTCACATGGTATGGAAAAGTATTACTGCCAGTGAGCCAAAGATCTGCTTCTGCTGTGGTTATAGCATTAAAAGGCGTCTGTTGTGCCTTTCCAGCATTAATGAGTGCGTCATTAATTAGTCCGCCCCAACCAAACTGCGCGCCTTCTGTTTTGCCTGACATCCAAGTTGATTGCTGATCATTATGAGAAAACAGCCGCGGAGGCACGCTTGCTGTTGCTTGCTCTAATCGTGAGGCATTTACAGGCTCAAGTAGTGGCCCAACACTGCCAATCACAGATAGTTGACCTTGGCCGTAGAGTTTGGCAAGTCCCGCCATTTCAGGTGGTAAGCCAAATTTGCGTTGATTAAATCGCGAGGGGGTACTAAGTGCATGTAAGTTTTGCGGGGTTCTTGGTATGGGGTAAGTACTAAGTAGCGAAGACCTGTGTTTT
This sequence comes from Pseudoalteromonas piscicida, assembly GCF_002744175.1. GTDB lineage: Bacteria > Pseudomonadota > Gammaproteobacteria > Enterobacterales > Alteromonadaceae > Pseudoalteromonas > Pseudoalteromonas piscicida_B. The sequence goes on along the minus strand of NZ_NKHF01000047.1, from coordinate 9,383 downwards.
GCCCACTGCTGATAGCTACTTTCATCGAGAGGAATAATCGTGTCGTGGCAGTCCATTCCTCCGTATAAAAATACGCAAACAAGGGCCTTGTAATCTTCACTTTGGTCTGCTGCGGCAACTGCTTGACTCAACGAAAATAATGACGTTGACATCAGAGTCGCACCACTTAGTTTTAAAAAATCGCGTCTTTTCATGTTGTCTGGTCCTATTTTTGAATCAAATAATCTGCTGAAGTCATCACAAGTAGAATCGCCCACTGCACTCGAGTTAGGCTATCTTGCTCCTCTTCCATCGGTAGTGTGTTGAGTATTTGGATAATTCTTTTCAAAGTGTGGTCAGTTAACTGACCTCCACTTAGGATCAGGTTTAAATGAGCCAACAGTGCTTCAGGATCATTTGCTAAGGTGAGCTCGTATTCATAGTCTACAAGAAAGCTATGTACAGCTTGGCTAGCATCAAGAGGTATGTTTTCGGCATCATAATCAGCTTGTAAATCTAACACATCAATATCTTGTTGATAGCCAAAAATGTAGTACGTCATAAAGTTAATATAGCCAGGGAGTGACGTGGCATTGGTGATTTGAAACTCAGGTGCAACCATTTGATTTTGTGACATAAGTGTACCTGGTGCACTATTGCCTGGACGGAAAAAGTTAAACACACTACTGGCGCGATAAGGGTGCTGATTTAGTGCGTTTGCCGAACGAGTGTCCCATAGCGGCTCTTGATACTCAGGTGTAATATTTTTTACTTCAAAAGCTCGTGCCCACTGAGTGAACCGTAATATCGGCTCTCTTAATTTACCACTACGCGCTGTTTTGTCGGTTCTTGCTTCTTTATCAAATATAATGGCTGCGACTGTCGCGGCTAAATCGCCACGTTTATTGGCGCCAACCTTCGTGCCATCGGGTAATAGGTAGCTGCCGGAGTCAAAACTACTGACCACTCGCGCAATGTAATTAGGTGAGGGGTTTGATGTTACTAAGCGCTGTATTAATTGCCTAACCACAAAAGGGCCGACATTAGGGTGTGAAAAGATGTGATCTAACGTGAGAGTTATTGACTGGTTGACTTGAGTGCCCGCTGGAATGGTATACCCTAAAAAAGATTTTGCCTTAGTAGAGTGGAGCTCGGGAGCGCCAATCATAGGTAGTGCATACTCGTCTTGAGCCATTTGCTCAGCAAGCTCCTCATCTAGTACGAGTCCGGTAAAAACACGTGCAAGACCAGTAATATCATTATTCGTATACAGCTCTATAGCTTGGCCATTATTATCTCGTTTTTCGCTGCCATCAGGGTTTAGTTCTACAAGACCTAGAGTAAAAAACTGTAAGATTTCTCGAGCATAATTTTCATCAGGCATTCTGCCCGTTAGCTCGTCTCCTTTTTGATTACCTAAATAAGTTAAATAAGTGCCCATAGCTGGAGAGTAAGTTACCGCTTCTATTAGGTCTCGGTAATTACCAAAGGCGTGTTCTATGAGTATATCCTGAAATCGAGCTACTGCCGCAGGGATGTCCGTCAGCTCGTCTCCACCGGCATTAGAAACCACTAAAATTTCAGACAGAGCAAAAGCAACTCGTTGGCGTAGTTGATCTTCACCGGTGATGGCATCTTGCCAAAACCCTATACTCGTGGACTCCACAAAGAGCGTATTAAAACCGCCTTCTTCGGGTGTGTACTTGGCAACTGAACTCATTTTTAAGCTGGGTTTGGCTTCCATTTGATCGACAAACCACTTAGAAGCAGGCGTGCCCACAAGCGCTTTTATCTGCTTTGGTTTAACGCCAAATGTAGCTTGTTGTAAAAACAAAGCGGTGCTTTGCGGTGTCGCGAACACTTTGTCTAGAGTTGTGGGTTGTGATGGCTCGGCAATCGTTGTGCTATCAGTAGCATTTTGATTTATTGTTTGGACACTTTCTGCTTCTTGAGAACCGCCACAACCCGTGGCTGTGAGGGTTAACATGCACCAGACTGAAAAGTATTTAATGATTGTTCTCATAACTAGCTCAAATAATGTAACGATAAGTGATGAGTGTCGGATGATTTTTGACTGTAGTGTGTTACAAGTTGGGGTGTGTAACCATACAAAATTGTAAATTAACCTGACGCTAGATATATCGGTTAACAGGTCGGGATTTCGATATTGAATACTGCACCGGTTTGATCTTCAAGTAGATAAATTTCTGCCTCGTGAATGTCACAGATTGCTTTTACGATACTAAGCCCCAATCCGTTTCCTGAAGAAGAGCGGCTAGTATCGGCACGATAAAAACGCTCAAAAATATGTGCTTTGTCTGATGTTGCGATACCAGGGCCATTATCACCGAGTTGCAGTAACACTCCAGAAGAGTGACTTTGGAGCCTTACCCACACAGATGCCCCAGGTTGGCTATACTCAAGCGCATTTTCTAACAGGTTACAAACCAATTGTGCGAGTAAGTCGGCATCTCCATAGCAAGTGATGTTGGGCAATATAGAGATGGATAAGGTTTTTTCTGCATCTTCAAAAACCGGGATGAAGCTGTCCGTTAGTTCTAGTAGTCGCAATAGTTAAACCTGTTATTGGTGGGAGTGTAAACTTACATAGTCACAACCGCAGATAGAAAGACTACCAAGCCTTGAATTTTCCCCTGTCGTTTTTCCAACTTGCTTATCGTCGGCAATGGTCCATCATGCTCGATGGCTTATTTGAAATAGTAATCAGGCGAGTGAAGGAGCTATTAACCAAGACATAGGTGGCACAAAAAATGAGTAAAAAGTGACATGTTCAAGCCTTGCTATAACCGAGTTGGTTAATGATTGTTGATTTCTTATTCATGGGATGTCGGTATAAGGTCCGATTGTACTTCTTCTAGGTATTTGTACTTCAACAATTAAGGAAAAACAATGAAATTGAGTTTAGAGAAAAAGAGATAAAACAACTAAGCACAGAACGCAGCCACGTAACGAAAATAGCTGGTGTCAGCGTGGTGGTTATACTGATTTTTATTTTTGTGGTACAACCCGCAGCCCTTAGGCCCACCCCGTGGGTGAATCAATAAATTGTTGACGCCATTATACTCGGGTCAAACCTTCGAGTTATAAAACCTGTGTTTGCATAGTTTCTAACAAAGTTCGGCTCCATACGCCATCACGATTACCGTTGGTTAAATAACCTGAGCTTCGGATAATTAATGCCTTTCTAGCAGCCAGTTTTAGCGCTAACTGCGTTGAATTTACTTCCAATAGCCAGCTATTGGTGCGTAAATTCGCCTGATTATCCCCAAAACTCTCTGGCTAGACAAGAAAATTAGTTAATGTGATATTAAAAACAATGGTTTAGGTCATTTCTTATCCAAACCTCAGGTTAAATAGATAAAAGGTAATAGTCTGAAAAGTCGGGCTTAAACACTATTCTAACCCTACTCAAAGCACCACCGTCATGGCCTACTGTTTTCCAGTCGCCTGTGTTGCCAAATTCCCAGCCGTTAGCAAAGTAGCTTGTCGAGTCGTTTTCTAGGGGATGAGGTTGCCACCAGTCACTGAGTACGCTTCGCGACACTAACTCTCCTTCCATCAGTGCACTCAAGAATCGGCTTAAATCTTGAACGTTAGAATAAGCGTCGCTATGGACGATAGCGTATCGAGGAAATTGGATATTATTTTGTAGATATCCGCTCTGACTGTTGGGAAGGTAAGCGGCAACGGTTTTCTGGTTATTGACTTCTTCCCGGCCAAATCGAGTATGGGTCAGATTTAATGGCTCAATAATCCGTTGGTGAACGAGTTGCTGATAGTCGGTTTTTGTTACTGTTTCTAATAAGGCGCCAACCACTAAATAGTTGGTTTGGGTATATCTTGTTTGTGTATTCGGTGGGAAAAGCAAAGGTTCTGATGCTAAAAGGGTAAATACTTGTTCAACAGATTGTGGAACGACAAGCTGTTCCTGTTTCATCTCAAAGTACTCGGGGACGCCTGAAGTATGACTTAAAAAAGCGGAAATAGGGATCTTATGCCAACTGTGCGGTAAATTAGTGAGGTAGTGCGATGCCGGTTTAGTGATATCAATTTTCCCTTCTTCGTGCAATTGCATAATTAAGGTATTAGTAAAGAGTTTAGTGATAGAGAATATGGGAAAAACACTCGATAGTTGAATGTTTGCTGCATTATCGACTGCATAGCTTCCTTTTGCATTGGCAAATAGCAAAGTTTGCTGATGCTTCACAAGCACAGCTTGAGCTGGGATTTCATGGCGTTTAAAATTGTCTATGAACTGTTGCTTTAGGCGGGTGTGTAGATCTGTTTCGGTATAGCTACAACCAGCTATAAGCAATAAATACGCGACTAATATTACCAGAGTTCGCACTATTCACTTCCGCATGTGTAAAGAATCACTTTTGATCTAAGCTATAGTGAATACCATTTAACGTCAATAGCTTAGTTCAACAGTCCTCCAGTGATTTTCCTTTAAATTGAAAGAAGTTTTGTCCTGTACGGGTCTATTACTGGCAACTGATAATATTTAGATTGAAGGAGTTGTCGTGAACAATGCGATAGCAGCCGTATTAGAAAAGGTGTTGTATATAAGCGTTGGCTATTCTTTGTTATTTACACCAATAACGCAGGCCAGCACAGAGCGAGTCACTGCCCAACAATTTGTTGATTTGCAACAAGGGCAATCCCATTTTCCGGGGTTTCGTAGGGCACATGCAAAAGGGCTTTGCGTGTCGGGAGAATTTGTTTCTAATGGGTCGATAGCACAATACTCCAGCGCCGAGGTTTTTAGTGCAGGCGCTCATCCGTTTATCGGTAGGTTTTCGATTGCCGGAAACAACCCACATGCCGATGAGTTGAGTGCGCCAGTCAGAAGTTTTGCGCTTAGCTTTGTAACAGGCTCAGAGCGTTGGAACATAGCAATGAATACGCCACCTGTGATGGCGGTCACCAATCCACATGATTTTTATCAGCAAATTGTTGCCATAAAGCAGGGCGGTGATGCAATAAAAGACTTTTTTGCCAAGCATCCTGAGAGTGCTGACTTTTTAGCGTGGAAAGCCAATTATGTACCTACTGAGAGTTTAGCGCTTGAAACTTACCATAGTATCAACGCCTTTTATTTGCATGATGCACAACAGCATAAGCAAGCAGTGCGTTGGCAAATGCAGCCATTAGGAAAGAGCAGTGAAAACCCGTTTTCAGACAGCGCGGCGCTGCAAAAAGAGCTGGCGGCTCGACTTGCAAAGGGCAGTGTTCGTTTTACTTGGCAGTTTACCCTTGCTGCGCCAGAGGATGAGGAAAATAACCCTGCTATTCAGTGGCCGAGTAGTCGCACTAAGATAAATGCTGGGGAAATTATTATTACGCAGTGGCAGCCACAATTAGAAGGGGATTGCCATGCTTTGAACTTTGACCCTTTGGTACTGCCAACAGGATTATCTGCGACGGCAGATCCCATCTTAAGAGCACGCTCGGCTGCCTATGCGGAATCTTATCGAAGACGGGCGAAAGAGCAGTTAATGGGAGCATTGGAGGTGCAGAAAAATGAATAAAAAAGTCACACACTTTAGCCTTTCCATGCGAATTCTGCATTGGTCAATGGCTGTTCTTTTATTTTCTATGGTGTTTGCAGGACTTGCGATGGTCAGTTCATTGGAGCCTTGGCAACTCGCTTTGCTTGGGTTACATAAATCATTTGGTGCGCTGGCGTTAACACTACTTTTATTGCGCTTTATGGTGCGAATACAGTCACCTATACCAAACTTGCCAGCAACAATGCCCGTAATCCAAGTGAGATTGGCAAGGCTCAGTCACTGGTTATTGTATTTGTTGATGCTAATAATACCTGCTAGTGGTTTGTTGATGCAGTATTTTGCCGCGCGACCAATTGTTGTATTTGACTTCTTCACCATTCCAGCTGCGAAGGTGCCACAGATTGAGTACTTTGCTGTGTTTCGTGAAGGGCACAGTTTGGCTGTATTGCTATTGCTTACAGTACTCACGGTTCATATTGGTGCAGCGCTTTACCACCATTTTGTAAGGAAAGACGGCGTGCTCAAAAGCATGTTGTAATGACCACAAGGCCTGCTTTGTTGCAGGCCGTTATTTTAAGTATTTTTGCAGCGCTGTTAAGTCGACTTTAGCTCGTAGCTTCGCAGCGATTAAATATAACCCTGCCAGCTTTCGGTGAATGAATAATGCATCTACAGGTGGTGTGTGCCACTCGTCAGAGCGGCTATTTAGTGCAAGCGCTTTTTCGCTGATCTCTTTACTCAATTGACTATCTGCGAAATCAAATGGGCCGTCACATCGAAGTGGAGTCGTTGCAAGTAAAAACAGCTCAATCACTGCGTCACAATAATCAGGTGCTATGTCGGTATCGAAATAGCCAATGTCGCACGCGGCTTGTTTAACAGCAGCAGAATTTTGATCTATTGCCGCCAGTAACAAGGTTTTGTAACCGCTGCTAATGGTGTCGCTGACTACACGTGTCGCACCAAAATCTAGTAACACAATATGGTGGGTGTCTTTGTTATATAGGTAGTTGGCAAAGTTGGGGTCGGTTTGTATTAATTTAAGCTCGAACATCTCGATAAAGAAAAGTTCAATCAATGCAGTCATGATGTCGTTGCGAACGGATTGTGGTAAGGCGAGTGACTCGGCAAGTGGTTCCCCACTCACGAATTCCATAGCTAGCAGATGCCTGCTACTTAAGCTTGGATATACCTTAGGAATTTTAAAACGCGTATCCTCTATAAGCCCATCGGAAAACTGCTTTAAGTAGTCTGCCTCTTGCTGGTAGTTGGTCTCTGCTAGTAGTTGGGATTTAGCTTCTGCTATTAAAGGTGCAATGTTGATCCTCTTTGGAAGTAGGCCCGACATCTTGATGAGGCTCGCCACGTTGTCTACATCACTTTGAATGCTTTTGGCCACCCCTGGATATTGTATTTTGATCGCAAGTGGCTGTCCGTCTTCCGCTGTGGCTCTGTGTACTTGGCCAATCGACGCCTGTGCAAAGCTTTTAAGCTCTATATGGCTAAACATATCTAGCCAATCTTGTCCTAGTTCTTGCTTTAGTACGCCAACAAGCTGCTTGTGTGGCATTGGCATTGCGTCTGCACGCAGGTGTGTGAGTAGCAATGCAAGTTCAGGAGGTAGCAGATCGCCTGCATCCATTGAAAGTAGTTGACCTAACTTCATGGCCGCGCCACGTAAATGACTCAGTTTTTCTGCAACTGCGTGAATGTTTTTGTTTTGAAGCAGTAAATCCGAGTGCTTGACGGGTTGCCCCTGAAGCGCCTGTTTTGCTCCTTCAACAAGCATATTTGAGGCCACCTTACCTGCCAGTCCACCTAGATGAGCAAGACGACTAAATCGTGAAGATGGTACTTTACGCGAACTGTTTTTCAATCTTAACCTCTTGGCGCCACTATTTTATTTGGTTCTTTAATGATACGACATCATCAGATATGAGGTTCACCTCTTTGTGAGCGGTTTTAAGATAACTTTCGTATAAGAGGCCAACTAAAAAAGTTTGGAGGGTGCTATGTGGTGCGCAGATTGTGAAGCAATAGAAACGTATTTTTTTGAAACAACTTACTTTTGGTTCTTTTTACCAACCAGTAATGCAGAGCAGAACTTGATGCAGATGTGTACTGATATGGCGCTATCTCCCGATTTGGTAGCAGACAAGTGTGTTACGGTTAAGGTGGGGAAAAGTGGACTAGCGACGTTTTTAAATAACATCGGTGGTTGCTTAGTGGGCCCTGAATTCGGTCAATCAAAAATTACTACCATGGCGCACCAAGGTCACCCTGATATCAGTGCGATTAGTAGAGTTGCCAGTATCGAAACGTTTGTACGCCGTTATCAAGCACGCTGGATTAAAACTGCGGTTGAAAACGAGACATATCAAAGTTGGTTTCAGCCTATTGTAAGAGCGTATTCGGAGCCGGAAAATCTAGATGTGTTTGCCAATGAAGCCCTATTTAGACTATTTGATGATGAAAACAACATGGTGCCGCCAAATTTGGTTTTTAACTTAGCAGAGCAAAGTGGTTTACTCTTTTCTTTAGATTTAATTGCACGGAAGTCAGCTGTTGAACATGCTGCAAAGGCGAACTTAAAGTCCAAGATCTTTATAAATTTCAACCCCTCTAGTATCTATGACCCGTCATATTGTTTACGCTCGACGGCCTCTGCTATTAGTGAGTTAGGGTTTCAACCACAGGACATCGTATTTGAAGTTACTGAGACACACCAAGCTCGGGACATGAACCATTTGAAAGGAATTTTAGCGTTTTATCGCAGCTGCGGCTTTGGTGTAGCATTGGATGACATTGGTTCTGGGTGGTCGAGCTTAAATATGCTAGCGCAGCTAAGGCCAGACTACATAAAAATAGATATGGAGTTAGTAAGACACGTAGATACAAATCAACACAAACGAAACATCGTTTCTCATTTAATTCAACTTGCCCACGAAAATGGTATTGAGGTAATTGCTGAAGGGGTGGAAAGTCATGCAGAAGCGCAAGTACTCCGAGATATTGGAGCAGACTATCTACAAGGCTACTATTTTGCAAAACCAGCGGCGCTGAGTACACGGTTATCCAACAACCTCGAAGAGGAGATAGCGGAACGGGTAAAACCCCTGTCGAACGCTGCTCAAAAGTACGATAGGTTGTGATAAAAAGGTAAGTGGCGAAGGAGTTCTTAACGGAACCAAGTTGTAGCACTTTACCCGTCCAAGTTGACAGGGTGAAGATTGCAAATTGTATGGCCGATTAAGGTGAAAGCGAATGCAATAGCGCTAGTACAGATAGCGCTAGTACAGACACCCACCATTTTGTTGCTGTAAGTGCTAGTAAAAGCGGTATTAGTAATATTAATAAAGAATATTAGTACAGACACCCATCATTATTTGGCTTGTAGTTATGCTGGAAGAAGTTTTTTACGGTGTTATTGCGCTCATTAGTGGTAATGTTTTGGCTTTTGTGAATTTTTTTACATTAAAGCTTGTGCATCGCGCATGACAAACAGGCTGCGAGTCGGTCAGATCGAAGGTGTAGTGTTAAAAATCCAATTTTTTTGTTTTACTAATCCAATAAACGTGCACAGTTTGTAAGGTTTGTACGTCGTCGTTTTTGAAGTGTTTCGCAGTAATCGGTTAGTGCCCCCTCTCGACCAACTGCGCCACGAAATACCCGAGAAAACTGCGTGGTGAGTTTAATCCAGTTTTCAGGCTCTATATTTAACCGAGTGAGAATAGGTTGTGCTTCTTTGATATAACCACGTTTATCGGCACGAATACACTGGCCTGTTAGTTCAACCAATTCAATATACGATTTAAGTTCAAAAGGTAGCCCTTTTGGCATATGATTTCGTGGGCCACCTGCAAAGCGCAA
>NZ_NKHF01000196.1 GCF_002744175.1 Pseudoalteromonas piscicida | reverse complement strand
AGTATATTTCCTACTGTGTATTGATATACCTCTGCTGACTCTTTGCGGATATGCTCAAATGCACCATAGTAGTAAGTTTCACTGTTTTCTTTGCCTGCTGCGGCGTCTTGTCCTGCTAAGTAGGTGTCTTTACGATAGTAGCGATTGTGTCCAGCACCATAACGAAAGTTCACCGCCATGTTCCCTGCTTGGCGAATATGCGTGACTTTATCAAACCCTGAGTAAGTTAAATAGCGTGAGCCATCATTGGTCATATTACCGTTATTATCATAAGTAAAGACCTTGCCTGTGCGTGTATCTTTATAGAGTGCATGAACACCTGCATTCCCTTTTGAGCGCGCCGCATTGCCGTAGCTAAAGTGGCCCTGACTACTGCTACATGCTGTCGCACTCCCTTTGGTGGTCATATTTCCTAGTGCGTCATAACAGTAGTAGGTATTTTTTGTGAGGCCAGCATAGTTTAACCTTGCCTCTTTTAAGCGGTTTAAACCGTCATAAGTAAAGTGCTCAGTGCTGGC
>NZ_NKHF01000195.1 GCF_002744175.1 Pseudoalteromonas piscicida | reverse complement strand
CTGTATCAACGCTTAAAAGAAGTGTTGTTATCGCAGGCGGTTATTCATGCTGATGAAACCCCGTTAAACGTCATTAACGCAGATAACGTGACCAGCTATATGTGGTTATATTGTTGTGGCGATGATAAACCGGGTGAAAGCACTAATATTGTCCTGTTTGATTATCATAATAGTCGTGCGGGCCAATGTGCCGTTGATTTCCTAGATGGTTACCAAGGCTACATGCACGTTGACGGCTATAAGGCTTATGAGCAAACTCAGGCAACACTGGTTGCATGCCTTGCTCATATGCGTCGTAAATTCATCGAAGCGAAAGGCAATAATAAGAAAACAGGCAAGGCGGATGTGGTGCTCAACCTCATTGGCAAGCTCTACGGTATTGAGCAAGCCATCAAAGATAAACCAGCCACAGAAAAGTACACGGTTAGACAACAAAAAGCCAAACCCATTGTTGACGAGTTATACCAATGGTTGCTCAAGCACAAAGATAAAATCCCGCCCAAAATGGCGCTAGGTAAAGCCATTAACTACGCGATAAATCAATTTGAAAAATTCCGGCGTTACTTAGAGGATGGCAGGCTTAAAATTGATAACAATCGCGCAGAGCGAGCTATAAAACCGTTCGTGAT
>NZ_NKHF01000091.1 GCF_002744175.1 Pseudoalteromonas piscicida | reverse complement strand
AAAAAGCCGCTAAACAGGCAGAAGAAGCCAGCGAAAGCGAGCAAACTGAAGCTACTCAAACCGAAAGCGTGAGTGAGCAAAGCAAAGAGGCAAATGAGCCAACGGTGGGATCAGAAACAGACTCCAGCCGTACAGAGCAAGATGCTGAGGGCACATCTGAGCAGCAACAAGCTCTTAGCCCTGAAGCACGTAAAAAAGCCGCCGTTAAAGCCGCAATTGCAAGAGCAAAAGCGAAGAAGCAAGCGAAAGAACAAGAAGGAAATGAACCGTCATGAAACTAACCATGGCCTCATCCCCGCACAATCACAGCCATAAGTCGGTCAACAAAATCATGATGACCGTCATGGCAGCCTGTATTCCTGGGATCTTAGTCCAAACCTACTATTTTGGTTTTGGTGTATTGATCCAATTGGCTTTGGCGCTTATTACCGCAAGCCTTGCTGAAGCGCTAGTGCTAAAGCTAAGAGGTCGAGCGATATGGCCCAGTCTCAGCGACGGAAGCGCTTGGCTTACCGCCGTGCTGCTGGCTATCAGTATTCCGCCGCTAGCCCCTTGGTGGATAACCGTCATCGGCGCATTTTTTGCCATCGCAATTGTAAAACAGCTATACGGTGGCCTTGGCTTTAATCTTTTCAATCCGGCCATGGCAGCTTATGTATTACTGCTGATCTCCTTCCCTGTACAAATGACTTCATGGTCACCTATTCAAGCGCTCACGTTAGAGTCGCTAAGTTTTGTCGACCAACTTGCGATGATCTTTACTGAGTCCACCAGCCAAGGTGTCACACTTGACGTATGGCGTGCGGGCGTGATTGACGGTGCGACTGGTGCAACGCCATTAGACTCGGTAAAAACCGCAGTCTCACAAGGCTTAACCGTGAATGAGGCAATGAGTAAAAAGGGTTTTGGAGAACTTGCAGGACTTGGTTGGCAATATGTTAACCTCGCCTTTTTGCTAGGCGGCCTTTACTTGCTAAAAGCTAAAGTGATCAACTGGCATATTCCTGTGGCCTTTATTGCCAGTCTTGGCCTTGCTAGTGCGATTGGCTATATCATTGCCCCTGAGTCAGAGCCTGGCACCCTATTCCACTTGTTAAGTGGCGGCGCTATGCTTGGTGCCTTCTTTATTGCCACCGATCCCGTGTCAGCCTCTACCACTAATTTAGGTCGCCTGATTTACGGCGCGGCAATCGGCTTAACTGTCTATGTGATTCGCCAATTTGGAGGCTACCCAGACGCGGTGGCATTTGCGGTTGTGATCATGAACATGGCAGTACCACTTATCGATCATTACACTCAGCCTCGTACTTATGGTCATGGAGCAAAATCATGATAATTCAATCGATGCAGAAAAATGGCCTCATCCTCGCTGCATTTGCACTGGCAACAACAGGAGCGGTCGCACTGATTAATGACCTCACCAAGGACAAAATTGCCAGCCAAGAGCAGCAGCACCTGATGCAACTACTTTCTCAGGTTATTGCAGCAGATAAGTATGACAATACTTTGTATTTGGATTGCACCATCAGCAACGCGCTAGAACTTGGCCCAGGCGGCCCGCACACAATTTACAGAGCCAGACTCAATGGTGAACCCTCAGCCCTATTAGTAAGACACATCACCCCGAAAGGCTACAGTGGCAATATTGATGTCTTAACCGCTGTCGATAGGCAAGGTTTGATCTCCGGTGTGCGTGTGACGCGCCATGAAGAAACTCCGGGCCTTGGTGATAAGGTAGAGCTTGCAAAGTCTGCTTGGGTAACGACGTTCAACGGCGTACAAGTTGAGGGTGAGGCAGACCCTAAAATGAATGTGAAAAAAGACGGTGGTCAATTTGATTCATTTACTGGCGCAACCATTACCCCACGCGCCGTGGTAACCTCGGTAAATCAGGCCGCATGGTTTGCCAAAACTCATTTTGATGCGCTATTTAACGCGCCTAATACTTGCGAGGTGTCGCAATGAGTCAGTTAAAATCGCTCTTTCAAGAAGGAACATGGCAAAATAACCCCGCACTGGTCCAGCTTTTAGGGCTGTGTCCACTCCTTGCGGTGACTTCAACGGTAACCAATGCGTTAGGGCTTGGTATTGCCACACTACTTGTACTGGTTGGCTCTAACTTTACCGTATCGGTGGTGAGAAACTGGGTGCCAAAAGATATCCGTATCCCCGTGTTTGTAATGATCATCGCTGCCTTTGTTACTGTGATCCAACTACTCATGAACGCTTATACCTTTGGTCTGTATCAATCCCTTGGTATATTTATTCCGTTGATCGTGACCAACTGCGCCATTATTGGCCGTGCTGAGGCATTTGCTTCGAAGAACAGTCCGCTGTTATCGGTTTGGGATGGGTTAATGATGGGACTAGGTTTTGCACTGGTGCTATTTGTACTCGGTGCAATGCGCGAGTTGATTGGTCAAGGAACACTATTTGATGGTGCCGAGCTACTCCTTGGCAACTGGGCTAGTGTATTGCGTATTGAGATCTTCTCATTCGATCATCAATTTTTAGTTGCAATCCTGCCACCAGGCGCCTTTTTAGGACTTGGCTTTTTGATTGCTGCTAAAAACATTATTGACGCCCAACTCAAGGCCAAAGCAGAACCAACTGCTGAAGAAGTAAAAGGCCCAAGAGCACGAGTTACGAACTTAAACTAGTGCGGTAATAATAATGCCAATTTGCAGCGATACCGTCACTATCGCTGCTTAGTGAAAATAACCGCATGCTACCGTCATTGAATTTAGCAAGTAAATCTTATGAATAAACAAAAACGTATAGAAATACTCACGCGGCTCAGGGACGAAAATCCGCACCCTGAAACCGAACTAGAATATTCGTCACCATTCGAGCTTTTGGTTGCCGTTACCCTCTCAGCTCAAGCCACTGATGTTGGGGTGAACAAAGCAACGCGGAAGCTTTTTCCTGTTGCCAACACACCTGAGAAAATCCTGGAGCTTGGCCTTGAGGGCTTAAGAGACTATATCAAAACCATTGGTTTATTTAATTCAAAAGCCAATAACGTCTATAAAATGTGTCAGATCCTCGTCGACAAACACGGCTCCGAAGTTCCTGAAAACCGTGAAGCACTAGAGGCACTACCAGGCGTCGGCCGCAAAACCGCAAACGTAGTTTTAAACTGCGCTTTTGGCTGGCCAACCATTGCTGTAGACACCCATATCTTCCGCGTCTCCAACCGCACCAAGTTTGCTATGGGTAAAGACGTAGTGGCTGTCGAGCAAAAGCTAGAGAAGGTTGTACCAAAAGAGTTTAAAGTGGATGTCCACCACTGGCTCATTCTCCATGGCCGCTATGTGTGCACCGCGCGTAAACCTAAGTGTGGTTCATGTATTATTGAAGATTTGTGTGAGTTTAAAGAGAAGACTGAGTAAGGCGCAATTATTGTAGCCTTACCAAGTCACTTGTTCTCTTTGGTTTACTTAAATACAGAAATTGTTGTTCATCATGTGACGTATTGATCAGCATATCGCCGTTTTCTGAGCCTTGATGGATAACCTCAGTAAAGCCATTAAGCATATTAATGGTGACAAGCTTGAAATCATTATCTTTGTCTAATCTTAACGAAAGGGTGTTATCCGTCACTCTTACCCCGCTTATATATTCATCAGTAGCTGACCAAATATGCTCTTGTTGAGAGTCACTGTTTATACGAAATACTGCATTGCTGTTTGCAAAATATATTTGGTCGGTAGAGTCTAGCGCCATTGAGTAACACACTAGCCTTTCACCTTCTGTTTCATAGGTTTTTAAATTCAGTGTATCTAAGTCTAGCTTTGCAAGGTGAAAAGTAACGCCATCATCAGCTCTGTACGAGACGAGTACCGCATTGTCATGATGAAAGTGTTGGCGCAAACCAAATGGCTGATAACGGTGAGGGTACGCCTCAAAAGTGCCTGACTTCACATTAACTTTAAATAACTTGTCTTTACTAGCAGTAATAACCCCCGTACCATCGGGAGTCCATACCACACCGAACAACTCTTCATTGTTTGGGTTAGAAAAAATCATCCTTTGCTGCCCATCTTCATAGACATAAAGTTGCTTTAATCCAGCGCGGTGAGATTCAAAGACAAAACGTTTATCATCGGGAGAAAAAACAGGCAAAAAGTCTAAAGAAGAGGTATCAACCAAGGTTTCAAATTCTTTCTGAGCCGTTTTAGTTTTACGCAATATATCAACATCAACATTAAGCAGCTCCATAAAAATTTCAGAGCCTGTTGGGTTGAACTGAGCATCACGAATAAACTTGTAATTATTGAAATCAATCACAGAAAGTGATCCTTGTATATCAACTAGCTGTAATTTGGTTCGATTGCTGATCAGCACAGCCTCTCCATTTGGATGCCAACTAAGCCCCTGAATGCTGTCTTCAATTTCAACTAATTTAGATACGCTAAGCGTCTCGATATTAAGTAAATCAACGCGATAGCGATTTAACCCCATTTCATAGCCTAACGCCATTTGAGTTTCCTCTGGCGATAGCGCAAGCGCTTTCATCCAATCCTGCCCTTGTGCATTTAGTAACTGTTGCCTTTCACCGCTTTTTAAGTCTATTGAAGACAGCCAAGTATCGTTATTATCTTGATTTATCTCGATAAAATAAATTTTATTGCTACTATGCCACTGCAACTTTCCACGGCTAACATGAAAATTAGAAAACAGCCCTAATTTAGCAGTCCTTATCGGTGCCATTGTAATCGAGTCTAACGACATATAAGACATGCTTCGTTGGTCGTTATTATTCTCCATATAGGCAATAGCAGTTCCCTCAGGGTTCCACCCTAAGCTGTAATAATCAGAGCTGCGGGAAGTTAACTTAGCTTCCTGTCCGGACTCCAACGTTCTCAGCCAGATGTTGTTATTCCGTTCATCACCGCGAACAAAAGCTAAGTATTTACCATTTGGCGAAAGAGCTAAGAATGTCTCGTTAGCCTCATTCGATGTAACCGGCAGCAATTTTGAAAAATCGGTTTTTATTGACTGCGACGAAAACCATAGCCAAACACCAAGGGTAACAACCGCAATTAAGGCACAAAAGTAAGGAATAATACTCCGCCTTTCCATTACGTCATCAGGTAACTGTAAGCAATACCCTCGTTTCGGGTGAGTAACCAAAAATTTAGCACTTTTAGAGTCTTCATTTAGTGCCTTTCTCAGCAAAGCAATACAGCGTTGAACTGAACTCGGATTAAACGTAGATGCAGGCCAAACGGAAGAAAATATTTGTTCCTGACTGACAACTTCCCCTTTATGAAGAAATAGGTAGTGAAGAACATCCATCACTTTCGGTTCTAAAATAGCCTCATATTCTCCAGATGAGATCCGACACCGACTGAGGTCAACATCAAATTTGCCGATTTGGAACCTTTCCATTACTTCCTCAAAAAACATAAAAATCAACAACTAAGCTTTTCTTAAGAAATTGATAAGCCATATTTCATTGTCTCGCATTATTCACTTGGCGAGACTTCAGTCACCTAGAACATATTATCATTACAAAACGTGAAACTACCTTTGTTTTTAATAATTATATTTTGCAGTGCATTCTTATTGTTTCAAATACAGCCTATGCTATCAAAAGAGCTGCTACCTTTATTTGGTGGCAGTGCCTCTGTGTGGGCAGCCAGTATGCTTTTTTTTCAGAGTATTCTATTTTTTGGGTACTTATATGCCCACCAATTAAGTAAATTGTCCCTCAATTCACAGTTTCTCATTCATGCATCGCTACTGTGCACTTCAGTATTTTTTACTTTCAACAAAGACTTTCCCGTAGTAGCTGAAAGTACATATCCGTTAATTAGGATACTATTGATTTTAATACATCAGATTGGCTTGGCATTTTTCTTATTGGCTTCAACCAGTGTATTGTTGCAACAATGGTTTTTTAAAACATCAAGCCGAGACGTACCTTATCATTGGTATTCTTTATCAAACTTAGGCTCACTTATTGCGTTAATTAGTTACCCTTTTTTTGTAGAGGTTAACTTTCCAGTTTATGAACAAAAGCATTATTGGTTATTGGCTTTTGGTGGCTTCATCATTTTACAACTCGTATTAATGATATCACTAAGAAACTCAGCGTTTCCCGAACCAAAGCTCAACAGGGCAATGAAACTAGACGATACTCCCTTGAAAAATCTGTGGTTGTGGATTGCGTTATCGGCAACCAGCACCACAATGCTCATTGCTACAACTCAGATGATAAGTACCAATATTCCACCAATGCCATTTGTGTGGATATTACCTTTAATTATCTACCTAGTCAGTTACACCTATTCATTCTCATCAATCAGTGCTTATAAGCGCACTTTCTTATTACCATTTTTATTATTTGCCATTGCTGCTGGCTTGATGATGTACTTTATTGGCAGTCAATTTAATGCAACCTCTCAGTTGACCATGTTCAGTTTAATATTGTTAATTTGCTGCCTTGTTTGTCATGGCGAGTTACGTACCCATGCTCCAAACAATGAAAGTATGACCTTGTTTTACGTTGCTATTTCGTTAGGAGGCGCTTTGGGGAGCGTTTTCACAGCCTTGTTGGCTCCTTTGCTCTTCCAGCGAATAACTGAGTATCCGCTTGGATTATTGTTGGTACTTTTGCTTTTCGCTTGGTGTGGCAGCGCCAACCCAACCAAGCCTTTACCAGTCAAAGTTTATATAAGTTGGACAACTGCAGTAGTGCTGTTCATCGTTGGATATTTCAATTTAGAAAGCGCGTTTACTCAATACGATATCGCCAGTAAAAGAAGTTTTTATGGCTACCTTGCTGTCAAAGACATCGATATAAAGGATATAAACGAAAGACGCTTAATCGACGGCACAACGGTCCATGGCTCGCAGCCTTTGAAAAGTGAACAAAGTAGTGTGGCTTCGTATTACCAAGAAGATAGCGGGATCTCCACTTCCTTCAGCTACTTGAAACGCAAAAATGCACTCAGTATAGGCGTCATCGGCTTAGGTGCAGGTGTCTTAGCCAGCTATACTCGTCCAAGTGATAAAATGAGTTTTTATGAGTTAAACCCGGACGTTTACCATATGGCTAGCAAGTACTTCACATATTTGGATAATGCGAAAGGAAAAACTGAGGTAATCATTAACGATGGCCGCGTCGCTTTAAAAAATAGAAAAGAAAAGCAAAGCTTACTTTTTGATGCACTAATCATTGACGCATTTTCCAGTGATGTGATCCCTGCTCATTTGCTCACACAAGAAGCGTTCGAGCTGTATTGGCAAAATTTAAAGCAAGATGGCTTATTAATCCTCCATATCTCTAATAACCACATAGATCTGCTGCCGGTTCTACAGGGTCATAGCCATCAATTTGAAAAAGGATTGATTCAATTCAAGTCCCTAGGGAAACAAAAAGCCAGCTTCGGCTCGGATTGGATTGTATTAACTAGCGATTTATCATTTTTAACCTCATTTGGCGCTCATAGCAACAAAGTTAAATCCGAACACATTGCCACTAACCCAATAAAATGGACAGACCAACACTATAGTCTTTTGCCATTGATAAAATATTAAGACTAAATAACCTATAGATAGCCGTGGTGCAAAGAAACGATGCCCACGCTATCTTGCACCTATCTTCCGAATATCTAACCGCACCATGTACGCTATGGGTAAGGGCGTGATGG
>NZ_NKHF01000194.1 GCF_002744175.1 Pseudoalteromonas piscicida | reverse complement strand
ATATCCCAAAGAAACGGTTTTGCAGGTCGGTAGGGAGTGCTTCGCCACTACAAAAGACACGTTGAATTGAGTTACAAGCTTTACTGTCTGTCATCGACAGAAAAACCGACAGCTCCTACCGCATGGTTTTACAGGTTTTTGTAGGAGGCGGTTCACCCGCCGAGCAGTTGCAGCGGTGTTTGAAAAACCAATTAAAATCTCGCTGCGTAAAG
>NZ_NKHF01000081.1 GCF_002744175.1 Pseudoalteromonas piscicida | reverse complement strand
AGATAGTCAGCCAGATAGTCAGCCCCTCTTGAAATCAATGCTGAAAGTGTCGCTTTCTGACAATGTAGTGCATCTAGTGTGACGATAGAATCTGAAATATCGAGCACATCTAATAAGGCCCTAACTGCCGGTATCTCATTGGACTTATTTTCTACTGTACGCTGATACAAAGTTAAACCAGACTCGCAATCAAAAGCAGACACC
>NZ_NKHF01000193.1 GCF_002744175.1 Pseudoalteromonas piscicida | reverse complement strand
CGAACATAGTGACACCCACTACTATTTGTATCCATGTTGGAAATTTGACTTAAAGAAGTATTAAAATACTTAAATTACTCGGATAAAGGCATCCATTGATAGGCTTATTTTTGGTGATAAGGTATATCACTGTGCTCAAACTGAGTTATCGCACACGACTATGCGCTGTAAATGCAACAGTTACCGGTTTTTGAGTTGAAAGTGCTCGCCTTACTAAGCCAATAAACG
>NZ_NKHF01000192.1 GCF_002744175.1 Pseudoalteromonas piscicida | reverse complement strand
GGTTAATTGCCGCCGTAAAGCTCACTCCAGTCGGTTTCACATCGGCATCTGCTGCATAAGGGCTACCTTTTGAACTTAAATCGTATATTGAATTGGTTGAACTAACAGGCAAGTGTATTCGTGCCGATAAACGCGGTTATATCAACGAAGCACAACCTATTCTCACTCGATTGAATATAGAGCCTGAGAACTGGATCAAACTTAC
>NZ_NKHF01000191.1 GCF_002744175.1 Pseudoalteromonas piscicida | reverse complement strand
GATCTTTTAAGATCTTTTAACGGCTCGCCGCGTGAAGCGGCTCCTACCAGAGTATTCACTCTGTGGGAGCGAGTTTATCTCGCGATCTCTTCACGGCTCGCCGCATGAAGCGGCTCCTACCTAGGTATTCACTTTGTGGGAGCGAGTTTACCTCGCGATCTTTTAACGGCTCGCCGCGTAAAGCGGCTCCTACCGAAGTGTT
>NZ_NKHF01000051.1 GCF_002744175.1 Pseudoalteromonas piscicida | reverse complement strand
TGACGAAACCTATAAGTTTTGTGTATCTAGATTACATATAAAAATAATCCACGACGAGTGTGGATTAGAATTATTCAGTCTATTATAAATATTTTTTCGACAATTCAAAGGAAGTATTTGAGAAGATTCTTCGGAGACTGGTGCTGATAGGCAGATTTGAACTGCCGACCTCACCCTTACCAAGGGTGCGCTCTACCAACTGAGCTATATCAGCACGCCAGACGAACTGGAGCGGGCAGCGGGAATCGAACCCGCATCATCAGCTTGGAAGGCTGAGGTAATAGCCATTATACGATGCCCGCTTTAGGAACCTGTTCTTAACTACCTCTAACCGTCAAGAATAAAGTGGTGGAGGGAGCTGGATTCGAACCAGCGAAGGCTGAGCCGTCAGATTTACAGTCTGATCCCTTTGGCCGCTCGGGAACCCCTCCACGTAAAAATTCTTTCCTAAAGCATCCTATACAAGATAGGGTAAAAAGATGGTGCCGACTATCCGAGTCGAACGGATGACCTACTGATTACAAGTCAGTTGCTCTACCAACTGAGCTAAGTCGGCACTGCTTTAGTACGGGGCGAGATATTAGAGCAACCATTGACGCGATGCAACAGGAATATGCAAAAAAATTTAAATTAATTGCTCAAACGCTCAGTTTTAAGCCAATCCTATGACATTTTTACAGTTATTGCGGGTTTTTCCACCAAACTGACAAACCTTTGAATACTAAAAGGTCATCAAAAACGGCTGACTCAATATGGTTTTTAATAAGTTCTCCATATCCACCTGCACATAATACCAACGCAGACTCATTATTAAGTAGCTGCTTTGCACTGTGCACAAGCCCAAGTGTTGCAGCTAAGGCACCATTTTTTACCGCCTCAGGTGTATTTTTCGCAAACTCCTCTGCAAACGGGGTGTTATCATCACAAAATACTCGCTCTGCACGCGCTGTAATGCTAGAGATCATCAAATCAATCCCTGGAACAATCCATCCCCCCAGATGCTTGCCTTCTGCAGTAACTACATCAACAGTGGTAGCTGTGCCTGAGTCAATCACGATGACATCTTGTGCAGGATACAGGTTATGCGCCGCCAAGACGGTAAGCCAGCGATCAATACCTAGATTTTGAAATGTAGGATAGGCACAAGTCACCCCAGCGCGGCTTGCCGACACATGCGCCTGCTCAAGCGTCATCCCAAGCGCAGATGTTTGCCTTTGCACCCATTGTAGACCATCACCCTTTCCAACCTGAGAGCAAATAATTGCAGTTAGTTTCTGCCAGTCAATATCCCCTTCTTTTACTAGCCGGATACTATTTTCCTGTTCAATGGCATATTTGACCGCTGTGTTGCCGACATCAATTAACAGCTTCATGATGTTCCCTTTCTTAAGGAGATCTCACCGCCGTAAAATGCTTTCAACTCTCCATCTTGTCTCAGTAATAGTCCTCCTTGCATATCTATGCCTTCACAGATCCCACGCCACTGCCTTTGACCAGTACTTAATGTCACTACTTCACCTTTAAAGGCATTAAGTAGATTCCACTGAGCTACCATGTCACTGAGACCTGTTTCCTTATACTGTGCTAGACGTGCAGATAATGATTGGGTTAACTGGACCACTAGCTGATTTTTATCAATCTGACCAAGGTGCGCTTGTAAATCCGTCCAAGCTTGGTCAATGTGTTTAGATGCCGACTCTGGCATGCAAATATTCAATCCAATTCCAATCACAAGATGACAAGGCCCCTCTACTTGGCCTTCAAGTTCAACCAAAATGCCTGCCAACTTTTGTTGGTTAAGGTAAATATCGTTTGGCCACTTTAACTCAACTGCAATACCGTAAAGAGAGTGTAGTGCATCATATACCGCTAATCCTACAGCAATAGACAAGCCCATAGCCGCTTGCATACCGGCGTCAAATTGCCAGTAGTAACTGTAATAGAGGTTTGCCCCGAAAGGTGATTGCCAAGCTCGACCTCTGCGCCCCCGACCAGCTTGCTGCATTTCCGCGACGAGCACATGGCCAGAAGAAAGCTTTTGCTTGGTTTGTAAGCGCCGCATTAGCTCGCTGTTAGTGGAGTCTATAATCGCATGATATTCAATTGGGCATTCAGTTTGATACTGTTGTTGCCACAAGGTAGTTAACTTTGCTTGATGGATCAGCGGTAAACTATAATTAAGTTTATAGCCGCGACCATTTACACGGAAAATATCGACGCCCATCTCCTGTAGCGCGGCGATATGCTTTGCAATAGCCGCACGGCTGACCCCGAGCTGCTCTCCCAGCTCTTGCCCAGAGACAAACTCGCCTTTATTTAAGGCGGATAAAATTGCTTGCTTTTTATGATCCGGTGCTTTCATTGCATTCCACACTTTGTAACTGACATTCACCCTGCTTTGCGATAAGGCGCACCTCGTGCTCTAACACTACAGCGAACTGCCGCCATACGGTTTGCTGCACTTGGTGAACCAACTGCTTTAAGTCTTCTCCATTACTTCCACCTTCATGGACAATGACCAGTGCTTGCTTTTCATAAACACGTATTGCTCCATGCTGACAGCCTTTCAGGCCAGCTTTATCAATCAGCCAACCAGCGGCAAGCTTTACGTGGTTGTTATCGACATCAAATGCTGGCATATCGGGATAGTCTAATTGCAGTCTCGTCGCCAACCTTTTTTCCACAACAGGGTTTTTGAAAAAGCTGCCGGCGTTTGCAAGCACTGCTGGGTCTGGTAACTTGCTACTACGAATAGCCATCACTGCTTCACAAACCTCTTGAGCGCTGGCGGTACCTTTTAGACTTTGCAATGGGCCATAACTTAATGTTGGTTGCCAACGTTTAGGCAGAACCAAAGTGACTTCCGTAATAACAAACTTATCTTTTAGGCGATGCTTAAACACCGAGTCTCGATAACCAAATTCGCATTCGTCACCCGTCAATGTGATAAACCGCTGCTCAACGATATCAAAGCCTTTAACCGCGGTGACAAATTGTGATACTTCAACACCGTAGGCGCCAATATTTTGTACTGGTGCTGCACCAACAGTGCCAGGAATTAATGCCAGATTTTCTAAACCATTAATGCCTTTTTCGAGTAACTGCAAAACCAATTGATGCCAGTTTTCTCCTGCCGCTGCTTTTATAGTGTATTTATCACCTTGTTGCTTGATATCAATACCTGATGTTGCAAGCTTGATTACAGTGCCTGCATAATCTTCAAGAAAGATAGTATTACTTCCTTCTCCAAGCAAAAAGTAAGGACGGTCATAGTCGAGCAGCAAGAGCTCTGTTGGATCTTTAATAACGATCAGTGACTCACAACCCGATGGAAGTGAGAATGTGTGATAAGACTGCAAACTTGTCACTGCAGCACCTTGTTGATATTAACTAAACTGGCGCTAGTGTAGCGCATTGCCCTGACTTACGCATTAACGTCATATTGGCGAGCATTTTATGTCACCCGTCTGCTTCCACTGTCTAAATGATGAGAAATTAGTTATGTTAGGCTCTCTAATTGGGAATATTATTTTTATAAGAGCAACATTATGACTAAACTTTCGGCACTGACGCTCAGCCTTGCCATGGCAGGCCTTATCCACACTGCTGATGTGAAAGCAGCAGTTGATCAACATACTTATGCAAATCTTAATGACGTTATTACCACTCACCTACATTTAGACCTAGACGTTGACTTTGAAGACAAGCAATTAGAAGGCTTTGTTGAACACACTCTCGATTGGCAGAACCGCCAAGCTCGAACCTTAGTACTAGATACGCGTGATCTTGAGATCGACAAAGTCATGTATCAAGGGAAAGATGATAAATGGCATACTGCTAAGTTTGATCTTGCCAAACGCGACGATGTAAAAGGTGCAAAGTTAACGATTCACTTTAAAGAACAAGCCAAAAAAGCGCGTATTTATTACAACAGCTTGCCGGTAGCGTCTGGTCTACAGTGGTTAACGCCGCAGCAAACCGCGAGTAAATCTCACCCATTTATGTATAGCCAGTCTCAAGCAATTCATGCTCGTAGCTGGATCCCAGTACAAGATACACCGGCAATGCGAGTGACTTACTCTGCTCGAGTACATACCCCAGAAGATGTAAGAGCTGTAATGAGTGCAGATAATACTGGCGCATTGATTAAGGATGGTGATTATTGGTTTGATATGCCACAAGCTATCCCGCCATATTTGATTGCGATTGGCGCGGGTAACCTTGAATATAAAGAAATGTCGCACCAAACGGCCATTTTTGCAGAGCCACAGATTTTAGATGCCTCAGTTGCAGAATTTAATGATACACAAGCGATGATCGACAAAACCAACGCCATGTATGGTGAATACGCTTGGGGCCGTTACGATCTGCTGATGTTACCGCCAAGCTTCCCATTCGGCGGTATGGAAAACCCACGCCTATCATTTATCACGCCGACCGTTGTTGCCGGTGATAAGAGCTTAGTAAACTTAATCGCTCATGAGTTAGCCCACTCTTGGTCTGGCAACTTAGTGACCAATGCCACTTGGGAAGACTTATGGCTAAATGAAGGTTTCACCTCTTACGTTGAAAACCGTATTATGGAAGAAGTATTTGGTCGTGACCGCGCAGTGATGGAACAAGCGCTTGACGCGGCAGGTCTTCGAGCTCAACTAAAAACCATCGCTGCTCCTGATACACGCATGAATTTAGAGCTTAATGGCCGTGACCCTGACGACGCATTTAGCTCAGTACCTTACACGAAAGGCCAACTATTCCTTATCTATCTTGAAGAAAAGTTTGGCCGTGAGAAATTCGACAAGTTTGTGAAAACCTACTTTAAGACCTTCTCTTTTAAATCTCTAACGACCGATGAGTTTGTCGCATACTTAGACAAAAACTTACTACAGCAATATCCTGGTGTCGTGAGCTTAGAAAAAGCTAAAGAGTGGATTTATGAGCCAGGCTTACCTGCCGATGCCCCAAACCCAACCTCTGATGCTTTTGAAAAAGTAGATGCGCTAACTCAAGCTTGGTTAAAAGACGAAAAAACACTTGCAGACTTACCGACCGACGCTTGGACGGTACATGAATGGCTGCACTTTATTAATAACTTACCAAGGGATCTTGCTATTGAGCGAATGGAAGCTCTGGACAAGGCATTCAAGCTGACGCAATCAACCAACGCTGAGCGCGCATTTGCTTGGTATATGCTAGCTGTGGGTAATGGCTATCAAGCAATTTATCCTGATCTTGAGAAGCATTTAGTAAGCATTGGTCGTCGTAAGCTTATCGTGAACTTATATAAGTCACTGATTAAAAATGGCAAACGTGATTGGGCATATCGTGTTTATCAACAGGCACGTCCAGGATACCACCCGCTTGCTCAAGGCACCATCGACGCTTTATTTGAATAATACATATCACAAACAAAAAGAGCGCTTCAGTAAGCGCTCTTTTTTATTTTAAGTTTAAGTTCAACCTTAAGTTACTTGTGATACTGACGACTGAACTCATGCACAGCATTGATAAATACACCTGCATTTTCAGGGTCAACATCAGGTGTAATACCATGGCCTAAGTTAAAGACATGGCCATTACCTTCGCCAAAGCCAGCTAAGATATGCTGTACTTCTTCACGAATACGGTCATGGGTGCCGTGCAGCATTGAAGGGTCCATATTGCCTTGAAGGGCAACTTTATCACCTACGCGACGCTTGGCATCTGCAATATCGATTGTCCAATCTAAACCTACTGCATCACATCCAGTTGCTGCGATTGCTTCAATCCATTGGCCACCGTTCTTAGTGAATAAAGTCACAGGTACTTTACGACCATCATTTTCGCGAATAAGGCCATCAACAATCTTATGCATGTACTGTAGTGAAAACTCTTGGTAGTCACGAGGGCTTAATACGCCGCCCCAAGAATCAAAGATCATCAGTGACTGAGCACCGGCTTTCACTTGCGCATTTAGGTAATCAATGACTGAGTCGGCCACTTTATCAAGTAGTAAGTGCAATGTTTGCGGCTCAGCGAACGCCATCTTTTTAATTTTGCCAAACGTTTTGCTGCTTCCACCTTCAATCATGTAAGTCGCTAGCGTCCATGGTGAGCCAGAGAAACCAATAAGTGGTACTTCACCTTTAAGCTCACGACGGATTGTACTCACCGCATTCATCACGTAGCCAAGCTCATCGGTTGGGTCTAGTTTTGGTAACTTCTTAACATCGTCTAATGATTGGATAGGACGTTCAAACTTTGGACCTTCCCCAGTTTCAAAGTAGAGCCCAAGTCCCATTGCATCTGGAATAGTCAAAATGTCGCTAAACAGAATTGCCGCATCTAGCGGATAACGGCGAAGAGGCTGTAATGTCACCTCACATGCCAACTCTGCATTTTTACAAAGACTCATAAAATCACCAGCCTGCGCTCTCGTAGCACGGTATTCCGGTAGATAGCGGCCAGCTTGGCGCATCATCCATACTGGTGTGACGTCAACAGGTTGTTTTAATAGCGCTCGTAAATAACGATCGTTTTTTAATTCGCTCATAGCGTCTCTATTCCAATACTTAAAATCAATTGTGCAGATTGTATCACTAAGTACACATGGGCACTATCTAAACTATCTCCCAGAGCCTCGCGCTATGATCTAGATTAAACCATACTTTATTAGGAACAAATTCATGTGCTTATCAATAAATTATCGAAACATGCGATTAAACTGTTTGCAACAAGATTAAAAGGTTGGTATAAAATTACCGCGTTATAAAAATAACAACAAAACACCTTCAATTAGAAAAATAACAATATTACGCAACAAGCTAAACTGCTATTTTGAACCACCTTGAGATCCTCTTGGTGGTTTTTTATTTTTATCCCCCTGAATTTGTTAACATTCCCGAAAACAACACCAATAATCTTTTGATCTTTTTCGGCTTTTTCGGAAAAATTGGTTGACCTTTTGTGCAGTTTCCCTTTCCATAGGGGTTAGGTAACCCGCTTAAGGAGAATCACTATGCTTTCGCAGTTAGAACAAGCCCAGCAAAAATGGGGAGGTAGCCATAGTGTAATTGATGCATGGTTAGCAGAGCGTCAGGAACTATTGGTTTTGTATTATAAAGTCGCAGGATGCTCACCAACGAGAAATGGTAAAGCGCTGCCAGAACAGGTTGATATTCAATCCTTCTGTCAGATCTTGATGGATTATCTCTCTGCAGGTCATTTCGAAATTTATGACAACATAGTCGAAGCTTGCAAAGAAAAAGGCCCTGAAAGCGCACAACTTGCTCAATCGTTATATCCTAGAATTACGGAAACAACCGATACAGCACTTGATTTCAACGACAAGTACGCTGAGATCAATCAAGAAACGCAAGATTTGGCTGACTTTGACAACGACTTGTCAGTATTAGGCGAGACGCTTGAATTACGCTTCCAGCTGGAAGACGAACTCATCGACAATCTGTATTCGAATCATACCGAATAAAATTTAGTCGCGGGCTCCCAGTATAAATAAACAAAAAAGGTGAGATACAATCTCACCTTTTCTTTATCGCTAATAATGTAATTGGAGTTAGTGGCGCACGGCTACTAACTCCACATTCATTACTCGGCCGCTTTTTCTTCCGCTTCGCCTTCAATATCTAGTAGTTCAACTTCGAATACTAGTGTTGAATTAGCTGGAATTTTACCAATATTACGCTCACCGTATGCAAGCTCTGCAGGAATGGTAAATTTATACTTAGCGCCAACGTTCATTAACTGTAGACCTTCAGTCCAACCAGCGATAACCTGATTTAGACGGAAGCTGGCAGGTTTATTACGCGAGTAAGAGCTATCAAACTCAGAGCCGTCTAACAACGTACCTTTATAGTGTACTTTCACCATATCTGTTGCGACTGGCTTTTTCCCTTCACCTTCGCTCAGGACTTCGTACTGAAGACCCGAGTCAGTTACCATAACACCTTCTTTCTTAGCGTTCTCAGCTAGGTACTTATCGCCAGCTTCTTTGTTTTTCTTCGCATCAGCTTCAATTTTTGCTGCTTGCTTTTCACGAACAGAAGAATCAAGTGCAGTTAACACCTCACGAATTTTCGCTTCGTCTAGCTTCGCTTCGCCGGCAAGTGCATCTTTAAAACCACGCATAAGTAACTCTTGATCAAGGTCAACACCTAGCTCTTTTTTATCCGCTAAGTCTTTTTGTAAGAAGTTACCAACTGAAGCGCCGATGCCATAAGCTTGCTGTTGTGCTTCTGTCTCTAGTTTTACTTCAGCTGGCTTTTGCTCTTCTGCTTTTTTATTACACGCTACTAGTGCTAACACTGAAGCAGCAACAAGTGACAATTTAATCGTCTGTTTCATTCTCAACTCTCCGACATTCCCTTCCATCAATACACCAAATGCGATTGCAACAGCGCTTGACACGGGTGCCATTGTTAATTTTATATTAATAAGAAAAGGTGCCATCCACATTAACATTCTCCAATCAGAATGCCAATATGCATTTGCTTGCCATTATTGCGTAACGACATTACGCTTTTAATACGCTAATATCAAAATAATATCTTGTTTTTCGTGCCTTTAGTCTACCTTTTGTAGGCTTCGGAGTTAAGGAGGATTTACCTAGTTTATGGTCAAACTCGTCAACATCAAGTGGACAAGCCTCCTCTTCACCTCAGTGATGCTAGGTTGTACTACCTTAACAGGTTGTGGCCCAGATATCTCAAAAGCGGTACTGACCGTGGAGCACGCTAGTCGCGGTGCGTTTTCTGCTGCACTCTCAGCCGATGGGCACTACAGTCTGGTGTCGTCCATAGAGCATGGGGCCGTCCTATGGGATAATCAAGAGCAGGGCCTCAAATACCAATGGCGCCATTCCGATGCCCCCGACGATCTCATTCATTCACTCGCGCTGGCAAATGATAACTCAGCGGCCGTCACTGCAACAGATACCACTTTTGCGATTTGGAGCGTAGCAAGTGGACAAAATCTCGGTTACTTCGAGATAGAATCCGGCACTATTCGCGATATCGCAATTAGCAACGCAGGGCGGTATATTCTTTATGCCCGCAGTGATAACGTTGTCGTTCACCTCGACTTAGAGAGCGGAAGGCGCATAGAGTTCCTTGGGCACCAAGAAAATATTAACTCCATTGCCATGTCTCCAAATGGCCGCTTCGCTTTGACCGGTGGTAACGATTACACCGCGTATTTTTGGGATACTAGAAGCGGACAAGTTATCCACCGCTTTAATCATCCTAGCCGAGTAACTAAAGTTGCATTGGACGAACAAGGGCGCTTTGCTTTCACCGCCGACAGTATGAAAAAAGCAAGTATCTGGCAATTAACTTCAGGTGATCTCAAAGCACAATTGCAGTATATTGCTCGCCAGAAAATTTTCAGTGCAGTGCGCTTTAACCAAGACGCATCGCTGTTAGCCACGGGCTCGCCTAATCGTGAACTTATTTTATGGCGCGTAAATGATGGCGAACGTCTACAAACTTGGCGTGTACAACCTCGGGAGGGTAGCCGCCCTAAATCCGCTGTTGTATTTGATGTTGCTTTTCAAGACCAAGACACCGCACTACTAACCGAGAGCTCCAGCGGACTACTGGAAAAATTTGCGCAGGTGAAAAAGCCATGAATGAAATCGAAAATAGAATGACCGAGCTTGAGGCTAAGCTTGCCTTTCAAGAAGACACGATAGAAACATTAAACGACGAATTAAAAACACACCAGCAACGTCTGGCCAAGATGCAAAGGCAGATAGAATTGCTGGCCGAAAAAATGAAAGAAGGCCGCGACCCAGGTTTAATGCCACAGCACCAAGAGCCACCTCCGCCCCATTATTAACCGTTACTATACCGGAGTGATCATCACTCCGGTTTAAATACACCTATTACTTGCTCAAACTGACGGGTCGAAGCTTGTACAGCATCTTTGGGCTGCGTCATTACGTGACCGCATTCAACGCATTCTACTTTTTCAACATCGTGCTCCTTGTAGAGCATCATGACGTCTACTTTTTGACATGCCGGACAACTTGCACCGGCAATGAAACGTTTTTTAACTTTCAACTCTACACCTCGATTGAACAATGGAATTTAGGACTTGGCATTTTATCCTAATTTTATTTGTCATGATACGCTTGGAGTAAGGGATCGGATCCGTGCTATCATGCGCGTAGTTTATACAGGCTTTTATAATTATGATCCAACTCACAGATATCGAGCTACTTCGCGGCAGTAAAACACTGCTAAAACAAGCAAATGCAACGCTATACCCACAACATAAAGCTGGTCTTGTCGGTGCTAATGGCTGTGGAAAATCTTCCCTTTTTGCACTACTAAAAGGTGAGCTGCAACTCGATTCTGGGGATTTTTCCATTCCGAAAGACTGGTCTATTGCATCGGTAAAGCAAGAGACACCGGCGCTATCTATAAGTGCGCTTGAATATGTTTTGCAAGGGCACCCTGAGTACTATGTGCTGAGAACTCAGCTGCAACAAGCTGAACGTGATGGCGATGGCGAGGCCCAAGCAAAAGCACACCAACAACTAGAAAATATCAAAGGATATAGTATTGAAGCCAAAGCGGGTGAATTACTCCATGGCCTTGGCTTTAGTAATGAGCAGATTGACTTTGCTGTGAGTGATTTCTCTGGTGGTTGGCGCATGCGCCTAAACCTTGCACAAGCCCTTATCCGCGACGCGGACCTGTTACTTCTGGATGAGCCGACCAACCACTTGGATTTAGACGCTGTCTATTGGTTAGAGCGCTTTTTACGTGCCTACCCTGGTACTTTGGTGCTGATTTCTCATGACCGCGAATTCTTAGATGCTGTGGTCGGTGAAATTTGGCACATAGATCAACAGCAAATCAATGTGTATAAAGGCCATTACTCTCAGTTTGAACGTCAAAAAGCCGAGCGTATGGCACAACAACAAGCGCTTTACGAGAAGCAACAAGAAACCATCGCTCATTTAGAAAAATTTATTACCCGTTTTAAAGCCAAAGCGAGTAAAGCAAAGCAAGCACAAAGCCGTGTGAAAGCACTTGAGCGTATGGAGATGTTGGCGCCAGCTCACGCTGACTCTCCGTTCAATTTTGAATTTGCCAACCCAACAAGCTTGCCTAACCCACTCATGACGTTAGAACAAGCAAAAGCAGGCTATGGTGAAGTGACTATTCTACACGATATAAAGCTTAACCTCGTGCCTGGTAGCCGAATTGCGTTGCTTGGCCGCAACGGTGCTGGTAAATCTACCCTCATCAAGTTACTTGCAGGCGACTTGACGCCCCAGGCCGGAGAAGTATTT
Source organism: Pseudoalteromonas piscicida (assembly GCF_002744175.1). GTDB lineage: Bacteria > Pseudomonadota > Gammaproteobacteria > Enterobacterales > Alteromonadaceae > Pseudoalteromonas > Pseudoalteromonas piscicida_B. The sequence continues at coordinate 14,979 of NZ_NKHF01000051.1, read as the reverse complement.
CAGCACCAAGGCCTTAATGTGGGTTACTTCGCTCAGCACCAACTTGAGTCTCTTGACTTAGAAGCCAGTGCTGTGACGCATATTCAACGCCTAGATCCGAAAGTACCAGAGCAACTCATTCGTGACTTTTTAGGTGGTTTTGCGTTTCATGGTGATAAAGCACTAGAACCTGTTGCGCCCTTTTCTGGCGGAGAAAAAGCAAGGTTAGTGCTGGCGATGTTAGTGTATCAAAAGCCAAACTTGCTGTTACTTGATGAACCGACCAACCACTTAGATTTAGAAATGCGACATGCGCTCGTTATGGCATTGCAAGGCTTTGAAGGGGCAATGGTAACCGTTTCTCACGATCGCCATATGCTAAAAAATACTGCTGATGAATACTATTTGGTTGATAACGGCACCGTTTCTCAGTTTGGTTATGACTTAGACGCTTATTATCAATGGCTAATGAATGCCAACAAAGAGCAAGCTAAATCAGCTGATACCAGCGCTGAATTAAAGCAACACTCCAATGCCAACCGAAAAGAGCAAAAGCGCCTTGAAGCCGAATTCAGGAAGGCTATTCAACCGCTGAAAAAGTCGATAGAAAAACTCGAAAAGCAGCTCGATAAACTGACAGAACAAGCAGAGGAAATAGAGCAAGCCTTGGCTGACAATAGCTTATACACGGATGAGAACAAAGCCAAGTTAAGCGACTTATTGGCAAAACAAGCCACAGTTAACCCTGAACTCAACGAAACTGAAGAAGCCCTGCTGATGGCATTGGAAGAATTGGAAGAAAAGCAAAACCATTTTGATGAAACTGGAGAGATATGCTAAGTCGCGAAGACTTTTGGCAGTTTGCCTGTGAGTTCTATAGCCGCCCGCAGATGCAGTCGCGGCTACTGAGTTTACAGGATACTGCCGACAAAAATATCAATCTATGCCTATTGCTTGGCTATTTAGATAGCCTAAACGTCACCATACAGCACGATGCGATGGTCGCGCTCCAGCAGACTGCTGACGCTTTTGATCAAACCGTGCTTAAACCACAGCGAAGAATCCGCCAAACACTTAAAGCACATCATCAAGATTACGAAGACTACCCTGCTCTACGTGCCGCTATGTTGACCGCAGAACTTGAACTCGAAAAGCGCCAGCAAGCATTATTACTAGACACTGTCGCGCGCTTCACGCTCACACCATTGCAGTCTGGGAGTAATTGGTCACTCTACCTAAACGCGAACGAGTATTCAGAGCTATTCAACGCAACGGGCAACTAAGCGTAGCATCCATAACAATACTCTGGTTTTTAGTCTTATCGGGTGCAAAACCTGATCGAGATCAAGCCTTTGACTCGGTTTAATTTCACTCAGGATTGAAACTTGATCTTGATCATATCAGCCTCCTCATCACTCAACTACTATTTACTCATCGACAAATTAGGAGGCACAGCCATGAACGTATTCTTTAGAGACTTTTTTTCCGACCCTGTGTTGTTTCTGTCTTTTGGCTTTTTAGGGATTGTAATTTTGCTGTGCTGTTATTACGTCTACTTTTTCATCAAAAAAGTCATGGACGCTGAAGTACCTAACGAGTAAGAAGTTAAAGTATTACCTTAAGGCGATTAATACCATTTTGTCTTAATGCTTGCTCAATTTAAAAGAGTGGCTCAGACGCTAACAGTGTTAAATGTTTCTTATTTAGAACAGCTAAATAGTAAATTTCCGCTGGTTATCGTCAAGATTTTTTTCGCCTAAAAGTAGGTGATTCAAGTAAGCAAATTGGTATAAAAAATAAGTATTACAAAATCGACTTAACATAGTTTCCCAACTATCAGAATTAAGCACGACGCACAAAGCACCTTATCAGTTTACTGGTCGGGTGCTTTTTATTTGCTTAACCCGCTTAGAAATATACGTTAAACTGGTGCAAACTTGTTTTGAAACGTGGATAAAATCCTTAATTTACCACTCATAGTCAAAAGCCGACGTACTTTCTAAAATGAATCAAGCTATGAAAACCATAACAACTAGTGATTTCGAATTTAAGCCTGCTTGGTGGATGCGTAATCGTCATGCCCAAACCATCTTGCCACGCTTTTTTAGACCTAGATTAGACGTCCCGGTCAGCTATGAAACAATAGAAACACCTGATGACGACTTTTTAGAGCTGGCTTGGGCAAAGAATGGCAACCGAAGCGCGCCTTTGGTTGTTGTGCTTCATGGACTCGAGGGCAACATTAACAGCTTTTATGCTAAAGGCCTGTTAAAGTCGCTAGTACAAAATGGCTTTGATGCGGTACTGATGCACTTTCGTAATTGTTCACGAGAGGTCAACCGCCAAGCAAGAGCCTATCATAGCGGAGAAACCTCTGATCTTGGCTTTTTTATCGAAACACTTAAAGCGCGCTTCCCAACACGTCCTCTATTTGCTGTTGGGTTCTCGTTAGGTGGTAATGTGCTAGCTAAGTACTTAGGTGAAACCAAGACCAAAAGTGGTCTCAAGGCAGGCGTCGTAGTATCGGCTCCTTATCACTTGTCTTCTTCTTGCCAAGTGATCCGGAAAAGCTGTTTCAAGCTTTATCAGAAGTACTTACTCGATAGAATGAAAAAGTCATTTTCACGTAAGCTAAACACCATTCAGTCTCAAATAAAAGTAGATAAACAAGCCCTTTTTGCGATCAACGACTTGTGGCAGTTTGACGATAAGATCACCGCACCATTACATGGCTTTCAAGGCGCCGAAGATTACTATGCACAAGCCAGTGCTCAACCCTACTTAAAACATATCACCACCCCAACACTTTTAATTCATGCAGAAGATGATCCGATGCTAGCTGCGCAAGCGATCCCTACGCCAGCGCAAATAAGTGCACCTGTTACCTTAGCAGTTAGTCAGCGGGGTGGTCATGTCGGTTTTATCACTGGAAATAATCCGCTCAAGCCACAGTTTTGGCTAGAAAGCGCTATCCCACAATATTTACGTCTATTTCACGGTAAGGCCAAGTAGTATGCTCATTCCATATCAGCAAATTCCAACAGAAACCCTAGATAACCTCATTGAACACTATGTATTACGTGAAGGAACAGACTATGGCGATATTGAAGTCAGTACTGAGAGCAAAGTGGCACAAGTAAAAGCGCAGCTGCAATCAGGTGAAGCGCTCATCGTGTTCTCTGAACTACACGAGTCGGTAAATATTGTGAGTAAACAAGAGTTTCAAGCCATGCAAGCGCAAGAAGACTATGAGTATCAAGGCATAGAGTAGGCGCTATAGCGCCAAACTCATCTGCTTTTTGAGTTTAGCCGCCTGTCGGCGAGAAATTTCCACTTCACCGCCATGGGTGAGCATCGCTTGTAAGCCATAGTTAATCGTTTCTTCTAGCTCTTCAATGGCATCCAAGCGAATAATATCACTGCGACTAGCACGGAAGTAATGACTGGGGTTGAGCCTACTTTCAATTTTTGATAGCGAACTATGAAGGTAAGCTTTACCCTGAGCTGTGTAAATAGCCGCGTGGTTGCCTATGCTCTCAAAGCGCGTAATGTCACCAAGCTGTATAATCTTCATTTTATCTGCGATCTTTACCATCAGTTTAAACTCATCCTCAAGAGCAACCGATGCGCTTTCATCAACCAAAGCCAGAAGCTTTTCGACTGCGCTTTGCAGTCGAGTAGCCACCACGGGTTTCAATAGATAATCAACTGCATTGAGAGAAAAAGCATCAACAGCAAACTCGTTGTATGCAGTACAAAACACAATTGGTATTTCACCTTGTAGTTGCTGCGCTAACTCAATGCCTGTGCCGCCAGGCATTTCAATATCCAAAAATAAAGCATCAACCGCATGTAGCTCAAGTAATTGGGTTGCTTCCATGATGTTTTCAGCCTCAGCAACGACGTTCACTTGCGGATGCGCTTTTAGCAAGCGATTTAATTCCACTCTTGCTAATGGCTCATCATCAACCAGCATCACATTAACTATTGTTTTTTGATTCATAAGGGATCTCCAATGTGGCGTGGAAAAGCCCGCCTCCATCATTGACTGTTAACTTTGCACTATTGTTATACATCAACGCTAAACGCGCTTGGATATTCTTTAGCCCCTGCTGAGTACCGGTTTGAACACGAGTGGCATCATACGGGTTAGTCACTGAAATGTGAACATTTTGCGCTTTTCTAAACACTTGAATTGTAATTTCTCCTCCCTTAGGCAAGTGTGCAATACCGTGCTTTACCGCATTTTCTAACAAAGTAAATAACGACATACTGGGAATACGTATATCGTAAAAACTCTCTAACTCCTGAGTGGTAACCGATAAGCGCTTACCTAGTCGTGCTTGTTCTATCCCAAGGAAATCCTCACACACCTTCCACTCTTCTTTTAAAGTGACTAACGCTCGCATATCTTGCATTAAGTTGTAGCGAAATAGCTCTGAAAGCTGAGTTACCACTTCTGCTGCTTTATCTTTATCTTGATAAATCAACGCTCGGATCGTATTCAATGAATTGAAAAGAAAGTGAGGATTTACCTGATTCATAAGATTGGCTAACTGTTGTTCTTGAAGTTGTTTTGCTAACACTTTCTTTTCTCGTCTTGTAACAATCCCCAAATAGCAACCTGACCAAAGCCAAAAGTAGCCGATGTAAGATAGCAGTATCGCCAAATCACTCGTTTTTACTTTCTCCCCTCCGAGCGCTTCATCGTTGTCATGAATTCTTATACTCGACACCTGCTCCGCATCTTTTATTACAACAACCTGTTTTACAAGTTTTACGCCAATCGCAAAGTGTAAGGGGGCACAAATGAGTGATATCAGCATCAATGTAGGAAGGCTAGCTCTTGCTTTACCTCGGTATACAGCCCATCGTTTCGCAAAATTACGGAGGACAAAGTGACTAATTAACACAAAACTTAGCGCACCTAGTATTGTGCGAATAAACAATAGAAATAATCTTTCATCACTGAGATCAAACATTAAGATCACAGTAAACATGTTGGTGGCGATTATTGCTATAAACACAAAAATCTGACACTTCCAATATGCACGCATCGGTGACCTCCTCTTATTATCTTTTATCTGTTTGGAGGCCATCATACTGAAAATTAAAAAATAGTACCGCAAAATTTGTCCCAAATAAGCCAACTTGATAACTTCAGGCTTAGATAAGGAATGAGTTAGGCAGAGCGTTTTGAGGACAACTCCAATCTCGCATCCTGCTGCTCTGCAGCTAACATCCTATAGGCAAGGTGAATTTATCCACCAATAGCTAGAATTCGCACTAAAACTAATTGATAGAAAGCCATTAACTATCCTCGGCTCAGGTTAGATAAGTAACCTTTACTACAATCAAAAACGATAAAGCAAGTTAACAAACACACTCTTCTCGTCACCAATTTGCTTATAGCCATAACTTGGCTTAATTCCTTCCTCTGAGGCTCTTTTCTCAAACGTAATAGAATATCCGAAGTCACTTGTTAGATCGCTATCTCTGTATTCAATAGCTGGTACAATTGTAAAGTCACCCAAATAATTAAAACGCATACCCAAAGCTGACGTATCATATTGTGTAGTTGAAGCGTGACCAGAAAGCTCTAGGCTGTCATAAAGCACACCCACTTCTGCAAACACTTGCAATGAGTCAGAAAAGGTTAAATTCAAACCAAACTCCATCTCCTTCTGCTCAATCGTGCTCTGCTCTTTTGAGGCAATGCGGTAATCTACTCGAAAATAAGCGGTAGCGGTATCAACCCAGCTGGACTTTGTTGGAGTAATATCAACTGCCTTACGATAATTTAGCCCAAGGCCAAAGTCTGCCACTGCATTGTCTACATCTATATAAATTGCATCGATACCGAAGCCTCCCGCCATCACATTTGAGGCTTCAACACTGATATGTTCCTCAAATGTACTGGCCTGTACAGTAGTTCCAGCCAATAATAGAGCAAGTGATAACATAGCTTGTTTTTTCTTTTTTAGTGACGTTCTCATTTTTATTTCCTTTATTTTCATTGCTTGTTTTGTCTGAAAAAAATAATAACGAGATCCGCTTCACTCGAGTTGTAGATAATGATGAGCGGTGAAACAAAGTGATAAACGCAAAATATTGAGGATGAACGTATACTTGTTACAATCAAATTTCTATAACTATAAAGGAAAGGCAATCTTATGAAGCTCGGCACTGCTCTTTGCGCCATAGCGCTGGCTGTTTCTTCAGCTTATGCAACTGAATATCAAGCCTCTGAGCGCGCGGTTAAACTTGCGCACGACAACATCCTAATCGATACACACATCGACGTTCCATACCGCATCCAAAGTAAATGGGATGATGTTAGTCAGGCAACCGAAGGCGGTGATTTTGATTATCCTCGCGCGGTAAAAGGCGGTCTTAATGCGCCATTTATGTCTATTTATATCCCCGCAAATCTAGAGTTTGAAGGTAAAGGCAAAAGCTACCAACTCGCCAATCAGCTGATCGATGGAATGGAAGCCTTAGCACATCGTGCACCAGATAAATTTGCAATGGCATACAATACCGACGATATTTATGCGCAATTTGATAACGGTATTATGTCTATCGCGATGGGCATGGAAAATGGCTCGCCCATTGAAGGTGAGATGAAAAACCTTAAGCATTTTTATGACCGTGGCGTACGCTACATCACCTTAGCGCACTCGCAAAGCAACCATATTTCTGACTCATCTTACGACATTCGCCGTAAGTGGAAAGGCTTGAGTCCATTCGGTAAAGAATTGGTGATTGAAATGAATAAGATAGGAATGCTTATCGATGTATCCCACATTTCCGATGACGCTTTTTATCAAGTAATGGAAATTTCAAAAGTCCCCGTTGTTGCTTCCCACTCATCTCTTCGTAAATACACGCCTGGTTTCGAGCGCAATATGGATGACGAAATGCTAAAAGCCTTGGCAAAAAATGGCGGCGTGATCCAAATAAACTTTGGTTCAAGCTTTGTCACAGCTAAAGCAGGGGCTTGGTATGACAAGCGTGACGAAGCACAGAAGGCAGCTAAAGACCAAGAGCGCACCGATTTTAGAGCCGCATTTAGGGCAAAAAACCCATTCCCATTTGCCACACTTGATCAAGTACTCGATCATATTGACCATGTTGTGAAGTTGATTGGCATTGATCACGTAGGGATTGGTTCTGATTACGATGGTGTCGGTGACTCGTTACCCGTGGGTCTAAAAGATGTTTCCACTTATCCAAACTTGGTGCAAGGTTTGTTGGATAGAGGATACAGTGACTCAGATATTAAGAAAATTTTAGGCGGCAACACATTACGAGTATGGAAACAAGCTGAGGCTTACGCAAAAAAGTTTTCTAGCTAATGCTCTTTTGACTTGAGAGCGGAGCAATTTGAGAAAGCAAGCTGACGCTAGCTGGGTTAAGTTCACCTTTCGAACTGATTGCACCACTCTCACAATTGATGTGGTAGGTGTGCCATTTGGCACACCTTGTACTAGGTAATGTCAGGTTAGGTAAGGTGTACTCATTCAGGTGAACATTCTCAGACTTTAAATTGAGATAGCTCTTTCACCAATTTATTCGTCACTCGAAGTACGTTATCTGAAATTTGATGTGTTTCTCCAGATAACCGTTCACCGTCCAACGTTCTCTCATTCAAGTCTGTTAAATTACTACTTATCTCTGAAGATACGTCATTTTGTTGCTGTGTGGCATGAGCTGTTTGCTCTGAAAGCTCAGTTACTTTCACCGCACTTTGTGCTATCAGTTCGAGTAACTCCGTTGCCTTTGCAAAGCTATCAACGGCAACATCAACATATTGTTTGCCATCTTCAATGGTTTTTTGCGAGTCTTCTACACTATGTGAAAATGCTTCTAGCATTTTTTGAATGTCATTAGTGCTATCTTGGGTTCTAGTTGCCAGCGATCTTACTTCATCAGCTACAACCGCAAACCCTCTTCCCTGCTCTCCCGCTCTTGCAGCTTCAATAGCTGCATTAAGCGCTAACAGATTAGTCTGCTCCGCAATACCTCGAATAACGTCTAGAACCTGAGTGATGTTTTCAGAGTTTTTTTGAAGTGCTTGTGAGCTCGTCAAAGCCGCTTCCATATTTTCCGCCAGCTGGGTAATTTTTTGTTTTGATTCGGACAAAACAGTCTTTCCCTCGGCAGCATGACGATGCGATGCATCAGCCTCCTTTGACGAACTCTCAGCGACAGCTGACACTTCTTGGCTAGAATGACTAAGTTGATGCACAGCACTCACTACAGTTTGTGATGACTTTCCGAGCGAATCAATTAAATCATGGCTTTGAGTGGCATATTTACTTAGCTCTGAAGACAAACTTGATAACTCTCTGCCATCGCTGATCAGTGCCGTTACCATGGCCTGTAAGTTTACAAGGAAATGATTAAAATTATGTGAGAGCTTTGCAAATTCATCGCTCCCTCTAATCTCTATTCGTCCGGTCAAGTCACCATCACCTGAAGCAATCTCCGCAATTCTACCAGAGACAAAATTGATTTGTTTAGCGAGTTGCCTAGGGATCCGATAAGCAATCCAACATGCTATTGAGAGTAGCACTACCGCCCCTATACCTAACCCCCATTTAAGCTGCGTAACCTCTGATACAACTTGTGCTCGACCAGCCGCTGACTTTTCGTCCGCCAGCTCTCCCGCTTTGTCGAGAATATCCCTAACTTTCTCAAATAGTACTGAGGACTCTGTTTGAAGTGCTTTGTTGTCTGGTGCCGCGATACTCGTCAATGTCACACTGTACCAGTTTTCAAATTTTCCATTAAAATTTGAAAATGCGCTCAACTCAGACCGATGAGGTTCCATAAATTGAAGGTATTTTTGATAACGCTGCTTCACCTGTTGAGCATTTTCTTCAAAGTCTGCTTGCTTATTTTCACCAGCAAGTAACTTGAGGTACGCCTCCTGAGCTTGGTAGAAGTCCCGGTCAGCATTGAGGACTACAGACACCGCTTTTAGGTAATTATCAGTTTGCGTTTCTAATGCTGATTGCACTTTATTTAACAGCATCGAAAAGCCAAAAAAGACAAATAACAGCAAAGTTGTCAGCATAATGGTAGGTAACGAGCTTTTGACTCTAATACTATGTAAGTCCATCTTCATACACCTCAAAAAAGAGATAATTAAAGCCTAGACCATATGAAGATTGATAGACAAATAAACTTCACCCACTCATAAACAAACAAAAGCCTTACATTTAACCATTTATTTTACAATCGCACTTATTTGTATTATTTTTGATCAGATCGTGATGTTTATTTCGTGATAGCAAACTTGATAAATCTATAAAAAGGATATTGAAAATGAAAATAAAGCTTCAAAAAAAGCAGCTAAAAAAACTAACTCAAAATGAAAAGCTACCTCTGGAAGCAACTCCCCACATAGCTGGCGGAGATTATACTAGGGTTTATGGATGTCAGGACACTATGAAGTGTGCATCTCGCCAAGACATCTCAGCTTGTTGTAATCACTCTGATCTTGCTAGCTGCCAAATTGGATTTACCTGCCTTTGCTAGCGCAACTCATTTTTTAACTGCGGGTCTTCATAACCCGCTTATGGATTATTGCTCTCAGAATAGGCATTCAGATTAGCTCCAATTTAAGATATAAGCCAAACAGCACTAATACTATGACTATGAGCTATGAAAAATTGAATAATTTATTTCTAAGCATATGCCTAGGTAAGACTATTATCTGTAGATAAGATTTTGGATTAATGAGGGGTTGTTTGCCAGATCCATTGCTTTATGAATAGCAAATTGACAACTTTTGACAGTAGATTTTAGAACCAATAAAAATTGGTTGCGGGAGCCGGATTTGAACCGACGACCTTCGGGTTATGAGCCCGACGAGCTACCAGGCTGCTCCATCCCGCGCCTGTATTAGTACTTACTTTTAAGTCTTTGTACTTGAGACTATATACAGCCAATAAATATTGGTTGCGGGAGCCGGATTTGAACCGACGACCTTCGGGTTATGAGCCCGACGAGCTACCAGGCTGCTCCATCCCGCGCCTGTATATTTTTGAATCTATTCTTCGTCGGGGACCGACGACCTTCGATTCTTTCCAGGTGTAGCGAGTCCGACGAATGATTTATCATTCTGCTCTATCCCGCGCCTGTATGTTCTTGAAAAGGACTTCCCTTTCAAGAGGCCGCTATAATAATGGATTAAAATTTTATTGCAAGGGATTTAATGCTTAAAACAATTTAAGTGCGCAAAAATCCCACAACTCCCAACTTAACCCGTTATTTACTCTATCGTTCGATGATGTGGACTGATCAACTTTTGCCATTGCCAATCGGGGTGACCCATCACAATAAAGTCTGGGTTTTCGGTAGTTTCTCGTCGATTATAGGTCAGCGGATTAAACTCAGCATCGGTAATACAACCCCCGGCTTCTTCCACGATGATTTGTGATGCGCCTGTATCCCATTCTCCCGTTGGTCCAACACGTAAAAAACAATCCGCCTTACCTTCTGCGATAATGCAGGCTTTTAATGAACATGACCCAAGAGCCACAGTGTCGAACTGACTATTCAGATATTGGCTTACAGCTTCTAATTTTTGCCTACGACTAACCGCCAAGGTAAGCGTTTCTCGCGGCGAAACAAAAATGCGCTCGCTTTCGCCACCATCTGTTCTTTTAAATGCGCCATTATCTTTGCTGGCGTAATATGTTACCCCTTGAGATGGCCAGTAAATGACGCCTAACACAGGATGATTGTTTTCGATTAGTGCAATATTGACGGCAAAGTCACCGCTCTCAAGAATAAACTCTCCTGTGCCATCCATAGGGTCCAGTAACCAATATTGTTGCCAGTTCTGACGCTCGTTTAACGGTGGGATCGGGGTTTCTTCCGACATCACAGGAATATCAGGCGCGATCTCTGCCAAGCCGGCCATTAAGATTTCATTTGAAGCGAGATCTGCAGCGGTAACCGGAGTATGGTCCGACTTTTCTTTTTTACCTATATCGTCTGCCTGATAAATAGACATAATGGCTTCACCAGCGCGTTTTGCCAGTGTAATACAAGGCTCTAAATAAGACTGCAATTTACGCCTCCAAATTCAAATGTGCTTTTAATAACAGTAATGCTGCGACACTGCGAGCTTCGGTAAAGTCCTCTTGATGTAATAGATCGTAGAGCTTGTCTAACGGCCACTTCACTACCACCAAGGGCTCAGGTTCATCGCCTTCAAGTTGCTCGGGGTATAACTCACTAGCCACCAAAATATGCATTTTGGCATTAAAATAGCTTGGAGCCAGCGAAACCACTTTAAGTTCAGAGAAGGCATTTGCGCCAAAACCTACTTCCTCTTTTAACTCTCGGTTTCCCGCTTCAATTGGTGTTTCTCCCGGGTCAATTAACCCTTTTGGGAAGCCAAGCTGATAATCGTGCGTTCCTGCACAATACTCTCTTACTAATAATAGCTCATTCTCAGCAGTTATGGGCACAATCATCACTGCACCACGGCCACCACCACGTACTCGCTCATAATCTCGTTGCTCACCGTTAGAGAATGATAAAGAGAGTGCTTCTACCGTAAACAATTTACTTTTTGCAACGACATCGCATGCTAAAATTTCGGGTGGTGTTGGATGCTTTTTGTGTGACATAAATCATTATTTGCTATCATGGCCAATAACCTAATCATAAAGCCTTTGAAGTTAAATGCCTATGCTAAATTGGTCAAATATCGATACCGTTTTGTTAGATATGGATGGCACCTTACTCGACCTCCATTTTGATAATCATTTTTTTCTCGACGTTGTGCCCAAGGCACATGCAAAGCGCCAGGGAATAACGCTTGAAGCGGCCAGGGCTGATATTCTTGCCCGTTATGAGGCGGTGATGGGTCAGATTGAATGGTATTGCCTAGATTATTGGCAGGAGCAGCTCCAACTCCCCATTATGGAGCTTAAACGTGAAGTTCAACATTTAATCTCTATTCGTGATGATGTGCCTGAATTTCTAGAAGCCTTAAGAAAAAGTGGCAAGCAGCTTATCTTGCTAACCAATGCGCACCCAAACAGCTTAAGTTTAAAAATTGAACGCACTCAATTTGATCAATACTTGGATAAGTTGGTTTCAACTCATGAATATGGCGTTAGTAAAGAAAGTCAGAAGTTATGGCGACTAGTAGAGCAAGATTTAGGCTTTGATAAATCTCGTACTTTATTTGTAGATGATAGTATTAGCGTACTAAATGCCGCTAAAGAATTTGGTATTGGCCACTTACTCGCGGTGGCCAACCCTGATAGCCGACAGCCAAAGCGGGAGATCAATGAATATCCCTGTGTCTCTGACTATCGAACTTTGCTACCAATAAGGTAAATTATTTTCTGGATCTTTCACAAGTGAGCAACCCTTAAATTCAAACTTCAACATAATCTATATGGAATCGAACTAAAGATGGAAACGCAAAAACCAGATACTAATTGCAAAGAAAAGCTGAAAAGGAAATACCTGTGCTTCACTTCTTGGCTTGCCAACTTATTGTCTACGGCGCTTGTAGTATTAATTTTTTTACTGTTTATCTTAACTTTTGGAATTTTTATAGAAAAATATAATGGCTCTTATGAGTTATCTGTATATTTATGTAAGGCTATAAGTGGGCCTGAATGTAAGGAAGCATCTAGTTTTGGTTCCGATTTAATAGCATTAACCACAGCCTTTATATCCCTCTTCTTGACTTGCTATGCCTTTTTTCAATACAAACAAGCAAAGAAAAAGATTAGAGATCAATATAAACAAGTGAAACGACAAATCGAAGAGGCTAATCCCATTAAAACTTACCCTGTGAACACCGATGAAGATGATATAGAAGTAATGCTTCAATATTACAAAGGTGCAGAAGAGGTAGTTGTATTTGCTGGAGATTTCAGCTGGATAAAAGACAACCCGGGTATGTATGAAATCGTTTCTGAACTATTGAAGAGAAATAAAATCAAATTAGTTAGTTCAAAAACTGAGGAAGAAGTTTGTCGTTCATTTTCAAATGACATGCCAATGTTTGAAAACCTAAAAAAGTCGATGAAGTTTAATAACCCAGAAAGGTTAAAATGCTCACTAGTGACTCACCCTGGTCACGAGCAAGCTTTTTTATATAAAGTCACGAGCTTTAGTGAATCATCGTCTCATAATAAAGCGGTATGTGTTGTCACCCCTAAAGATGAAGCAAAAGCACTTTGCAGCATGCTATCTTTGTTAACGAAGCAAGCGAGTTCATAAATGATACTTTCTAATTGGCTTATATGTGGCCGTTCTGCTGCAGGAAAAACCACTGCGGCTAACGTATTCGCTTCACTGAATTATCACGTAGTATCTGCTGGAGATTTTTTCCGGAGTTTAGTTCGTGATAAAACTAAAGCTAAATCCAAACTTGAATTACTTAATCTTGGTGCTGAGTTCATGACAAATTATGGTTCAGGAGAACTAACTCAACAATTGTATTTGAAAACGTTATCAAATAAACCAAACGTGGTTGAAGGCGTTCGCCCACTACAGACTCTCCTTGAATTAAAAGTGCTGCTAAATGCACAAGTTATTTACATTGATGCAAGTGAAGAATCCAGAGTAAAGCGGCTAACCGAAAGAGACCATCTAAGCACTCAAGAGTTAGAAGTAGAGTTATCACATCCCCTTGAAAAAAGTGTTGATACTCTAAGCTCTCATGCTGATCACATCATACATAATAATGGAAATTTGCAACTGTTTGAGCACAATATTAGGCAACTAATTTTAGGTAATAGAAATGACCAATGATTATTGGAGTGAAGCCGCAAAATTAAGAGTAGAACAAATTGAGAGTGGTATTGATAAAACTTTCCACTGCGTGTTTTTACCCCTCTGGAAAAATAGACTTGCTGTACATAACACCAATTGCGTTTTAGAGGTTGGAGCTGGAACAGGCCACCTTGCAAAACGCATATATTCACAGTGCAGCGAGCTAGAAGTTATAGATAGTTCTGCTGAAATGATTAATGTTAGTAGAGCAGTTTTGCAAGAGACAAATGTAAAAGTCATAAAGGCGGATGGGAAAACTTATAGACCAGAAGCAAATAAAAAGTATACTATTATTTATTCTCACATGTGCTTCCACACTACGAGTAACCTCGAACAGTTAGTCGCAAATATCTACAATTTACTCGAAAGTAACGGGAGTCTACTATTTTCCATCCCACACCCATGTTTCTATGAAGACTACAAAAGATATTTCGCTGATTCTTATGATTATTATGAAGAAATGTTCAAAACGGTGAAGTTAAATATTTCGACAGACCCTGAACGCTTTTTGGGTGAAGTGCCCTTCTTCCACCGTCCTTTAGAGCAATACACAGATCTACTTTTTCAATCAAATTTTTGTATCACCGGACTGAAAGAGCTCAGCCCAAAAAAAGAAGATATTTCCGACACCTACCCACTTTGGGACAAACCAAGATATCTATTTATCGAATGTAAGAAATTAGTTCCTACCTGAACTACCAAAACCTCCGGCGCCACGCTCTGTTGATTCAAAGGACTCAACAATTTCAAAGCCAACTTTTATGATTGGAACGAAGATAAGCTGTGCGATTCTCTCACCAACAGTGATTTTATACGGCTTATCACCTCTATTCCACAGAGAAATGTAAATTTGGCCTTGATAGTCAGAGTCAATTATCCCAACAGAGTTCCCCATAATAATACCATGTTTGTGCCCCAAGCCTGAGCGAGGAACAATTGTTGCAGCAAGGCTATCATCCTTCATATGAACAGCAAAGCCTGACGGAATAAGTTCAACTTGACCAGGCATTAGTTCCAAATCATGCTCTATACATGCCCGTAAGTCGATTCCTGCAGAGCCATCTGTAGCATAAGTAGGAATAGGAAACTCTTCACCCAATCGCTTATCGATTATTTTTAATTCAATATTTCTCATTTGGAACTTCTCGTAAATCAAATTGAGTTAATGATAGCTTTTTT
>NZ_NKHF01000087.1 GCF_002744175.1 Pseudoalteromonas piscicida | reverse complement strand
TTGGGTGGAGTTACACTGAGCGGCTGTTAAAGCAAGAAAAAGCGCGAAGCCGTATGACGCTGGTTGATGGAAGAGCGCTTATCTTCAACAAGTTCAAGGTGGCTAAACAACGCCATAATTAACAAGTAGGTAGAGATAAAGTAGACGTTATAAGATCAGAAAAGGGCCGAGTGTCAAAGCCTTTTTACAAAGTGCAATTCTGCTGTGATGTAGATACTTATCCCCTCAGCAGTAAAAAAACGCCTATTAAAGCCGTCACTCCTCCAAGCATCATGGTTCTGGTGATGATTTCTTTGCGTAATAACCCAATTGTCATCACCATAAGTGGTGCCGTTGCGAAGATGGTTTGTGCGATGGCTGGGTCGGTATGATTCACGGAAATTAACTGTAGCCAAAGCCCAATAAAGGTGCCAAAAAATACTGCAACGAATAACCAGTTTTTACCGTCGATTTGTTTTAGTGTCAGTGCCTTGTGGAGGCTTTGTGATTTTAAATAGCTAACGATACAGGCTACAAACAGCGTGCCAGAGGCAAGTCGGATCAATGCAGCCCATAGGCTACTAATGTTTTCGTTGTTCAAGGCGCCCTTGGAAAGCACCATGCCTGCGGCTTGGCAAGTTGCGGCGGTCAACGCAAAGGCTATTCCCAGTAGGTAATGCCTTTTGTCCATGACTGGCTGGCTTTTGCTTGGCTTAATTGCAATCATCACCCCTAAGGTTGTAACGGCAATGCCGAGCCATGCTGAAGTGCTAAGATAAACGCCAAGGAGCACAATGTTTAAGATCCCCGCGATAGCAGGTGCAAGGCTTTCTATTACTAAGGTACGAGCTGGACCAATATTGCGAAGCGCAGCGAAATAGGCGCTATCACCAATCGCAATCCCCAAAATTCCGCTGGCGATGAGCCAGCCCCAACTCGACAGCAAAGTGGGGAACATCAAGTCACCTACAATAAATAGGCTGAGTATCATCAATGCAGAGGCGATAACTCCTTTACTGACGTTGAGTTCAAAGGGACTGAGGTGATGACTAAATTGTTTGTATAAAATCGTTGAACCTGCCCAAACACCTGCCGCTGCAATTGCTGCCGCTTCTCCCATCCCAATCATTATTATCATGCTATTTCTGTCGATTACATGGCGGCAAGTATACCTAAATCAGACGTAGCTTTGGATAAAGATCCGCTGAAGTTAATCAGCTATCATTTAAATAATGATGTTTAGACGTCCATACATCTAGAGGTTGAATTTTTCCAGTTTTTGTCCATAATAGTGCCATTCGATCAGTCTGGAGCAACATATGCCAATCACCGTCACCGACGAACTCCCAGCTATTGCCCAATTACGTCACGAAAATGTTTTCGTGATGCCGCAAAGCCGTGCATCTACCCAAGAGATCCGCCCAATGCGACTCGCCATACTAAATCTGATGCCAAACAAGGTAGAGACCGAGGTGCAATTTATTAGGTTGTTGGCGAATACGCCTTTACAGGTAAATGTTGATCTATTGCGACTTGATACACATCGTAGCTCTGAAAATTCAGAGCAACACTTAGATATGTTTTATCGCTATTTTTCAGATGTTAAAGATAAAAACTATGATGCACTGATTGTAACCGGGGCGCCGCTTGCGCACCTAGAATATGACGACGTTGTCTATTGGCAAGAGCTAAGAACGTTTTTTGATTGGGCGGAGCATCATGTTACTTCAACACTTTTCTCCTGTTGGGCGGCACATGCCGGTTTGTACCATCATTACGGCTTAAAGCGTGAGCTCAAAAATGACAAGCTTTGCGGTGTATTTAAACACCAATGTTACTTTGACCACGGCGCCCTAACCCGTGGGTTTGATGATGAATTTTTAGTGCCGCATTCGCGCTATGGCCATATCGACGTTGATAAAATTACCGCATGTAAAGACCTAGTCGTTTTAGCGGGTTCTGAAAAAGTGGGGGCTTACTTAATTAAAAATCACTCAGGCAGCCAAGTATATATTACCGGTCATCCTGAGTACGACGCCGATACGCTGCAAAAAGAATATTTACGCGATTGTGAAAAAATGGCCAATGCACCACAACCTGAAAACTATTTTCCTGAGAATGACACCAGCAAGCGGCCATCGAAAACATGGCAAAGCCATGCATTTTTGTTATTCTCAAACTGGTTAAATTACTATGTTTACCAGACCACCCCTTATGATATTAACTTAGTTAGCCAAGATGTAAGGACTAACAATTATGCCGAATAACTTAGCCGTAAACGGTGAGCAAATTGCAGAGCAGCTTAAACAAGCGATGCAACAACGTATTCTTATCTTAGATGGTGCCATGGGCACGATGATCCAAAAGCACAAGTTAGAAGAACAAGACTATCGTGGCGAGCGCTTTAAAGACTGGCATGTCCTTATCAAAGGCAACAACGACTTATTAAGTTTGACTCAGCCCGAGATAATCAAACAGATCCATCGTGATTATCTTGCTGCTGGCGCGGATATCATTGAAACCAATACGTTTAATGCCACCACAATCTCAATGGAAGATTACGACATGGCAAGCCTGAGCCGCGAAATTAATCTTGAATCGGCAAAGCTTGCGCGTGCGGTGTGTGATGAATTTACCACCAAAGACCCGAGTAAACCTCGCTATGTGGCGGGGGTACTTGGTCCGACGTCTAAAACCTGTTCGATTTCTCCAGATGTAAACGACCCAGGTTTTCGTAATATCACCTTTGATAAATTGGTTGAAGCTTACGTCGAATCAACGCTAGCACTCATTGAGGGCGGTGCGCACCTGATTTTGATAGAGACTATTTTTGATACGCTTAACGCCAAAGCGGCGTCTTACGGTGTAGAAGAAGCGTTTGAGCAAGCGGGTGTCACTTTACCGGTTATGATCTCGGGCACAATTACCGATGCTTCCGGTCGCACGTTATCAGGGCAAACAACAGAAGCGTTTTATAACTCTATCCGCCATATAAAGCCAATCTCTATCGGCCTTAACTGCGCATTGGGCCCAGATCTGCTCAGACAGTACGTAGAAGAACTATCACGGGTTTGTGAGACCTTTACTTCCGTACATCCAAATGCAGGTCTTCCAAACGAGTTTGGTGAATACGACTTAGAAGCCGAAGAAATGGCGCAAGAAATCATCGATTGGGGTAACGAAGGGTTTATCAATATTGTTGGCGGCTGTTGTGGTACAACACCAGAGCATATTCGCGCTTTTGCCAATGGCCTTGCGAATACCGCGCCACGAGTGTTGCCAGATATTGAAGTGCGTATGCGCTTGGCTGGCCTTGAAGCGTGCAACTTAAACTAGGAATTCACCATGACACAAACAGCAGTATTTACCAACGTCGGTGAACGTACCAATGTGACGGGATCCGCAAGGTTTAAGCGTCTTATCTTAGAAGAAGATTACGAGACCGCTTTAGATGTTGCCAGAGAGCAGGTTGAAAATGGCGCTCAGGTGATCGACATCAACATGGATGAAGCCATGTTGGACTCAAAAGCCGCGATGGTGAAGTTTTTAAATCTGATTGCTTCTGAGCCTGATATTTCTAAAGTACCTATCATGGTTGACTCGTCCAAGTGGGAAGTCATCGAAGCGGGGTTGAAATGTATTCAGGGTAAAGCCATCGTAAACTCAATCTCGTTGAAAGAGGGTGAGGCACCCTTTATCCACCAAGCCAAAATTATCAAGCGTTTTGGTGCTGCTGTGGTGGTGATGGCATTTGATGAAGCTGGTCAAGCGGAAACCGCAGACAGAAAATTTGAGATCTGCCAGCGCTCTTACAAAATCTTAGTTGACGAGTTGGGTTTCCCACCGGAAGACATTATTTTTGATCCGAATATTTTCGCGGTGGCAACGGGGATCGAAGAGCACGATAACTATGCCGTAGAATTTATCGAGGGTACGCGCAGAATTAAGCAAAACCTGCCGCACTGTAAGGTGTCTGGGGGCGTATCGAACGTATCTTTCTCGTTCCGTGGTAACAATCCTGTGCGTGAAGCGATCCACTCTGTGTTTCTTTACCATGCGATTAAAGCGGGTATGGATATGGGGATCGTCAATGCCGGTCAGCTTGCTGTGTATGACGATATTCCATCAGAACTCCGTGATGCCGTTGAGGATGTGATCCTCAATACCGACGCTGGTGCTGGTGAGCGATTAGTTGAAATTGCACCGAAATATTCAGGTATGGCGCAAGCCGAGAAGCAAGAAGATTTAGAGTGGCGCACTTGGCCTGTCGAAAAACGTTTGGAACACGCCTTAGTTAAAGGGATCACTGAGTTTATCGACGAAGATACCGAAGCTTGTCGTCAACAGTTTGATAAACCAATCCAAGTGATCGAAGGGCCACTAATGGATGGCATGAACGTGGTTGGCGACTTATTTGGCGCAGGCAAAATGTTCCTACCTCAAGTGGTGAAATCTGCTCGAGTAATGAAGCGCGCGGTTGCCTACCTTGACCCTTACATTGAGGCCGAAAAAGAAGAAGGCTCTAGTAACGGTAAAGTGATCATGGCCACCGTTAAGGGCGATGTACACGACATCGGCAAAAACATCGTGGGCGTGGTACTGCAATGTAATAATTATGAAGTGGTGGATTTAGGTGTGATGGTGCCAGCAGAGAAAATTCTGCAAACGGCCATTGATGAAAACGCTGATGTGATTGGCCTGTCTGGTCTTATTACGCCATCCCTTGATGAAATGGTACATGTGGCGAAAGAAATGACACGTCGCGGTTTTGATATTCCACTACTTATTGGTGGGGCAACCACATCGAAAGCGCATACGGCGGTTAAAATTGAACCTCAGTACGATAAAGGTGTGATCTACGTTAATAACGCCAGTCGCGCGGTTGGTGTGGTATCTAGCTTGCTAAGTAAAACACAAAAGCCTGAGTTTTTAGCAAAAACCGCGGATGAATACGTCAAAGTACGGGAGCAGCAGGCGCGTAAAAAGCCTCGTTCAAAACCGGTTACCTTGGCGCGTGCGCGCGATAATGCGGTAAAAATTGATTGGCAAAGCTACACGCCACCGGTGCCGAGCAAGTTGGGGATCACCGAATTTAAAGACGTAAGCATCAAAACACTACGTGATTATATTGACTGGACACCTTTTTTTATGACTTGGTCGCTGGCCGGTAAATACCCTCGTATTTTGCAAGACGAGGTGGTTGGTGAAGAGGCGCAAAAGCTGTTTCACGATGCCAATGCCATGTTAGATCAATTGCAACACGATGGTAGTTTGCAACCACTAGGTGTGATCGGGTTGTTCCCTGCGAATCGTGTGGGTGACGATATTGAGATTTACAAAGATGAGTCGCGTAGCGAAGTATTGGTAACCTCATGTCAGTTACGTCAACAAACCGAAAAAACCGATTTCCCTAACTATTGTTTGTCGGATTATATCGCGCCTAAAGGCACACCTGATTATTTCGGTGCATTTGCCGTAACTGGCGGTCTTGAAGAAGATGACTTAGCAGAGGCATTTGATGCCAAGCAAGACGACTACAACAAGATCATGATCAAAGCGGTAGCAGATCGCCTAGCAGAAGCATTTGCAGAATACTTGCATGAGCAAGTACGCAAAGTACATTGGGGGTTTGCAGCGGACGAAGCGTTGAGCAATGAAGAGTTGATCCGCGAAAACTACCAAGGGATCCGTCCAGCGCCTGGTTATCCTGCGTGTCCAGAGCACACAGAGAAACAAAAAATCTGGCAGCTGTTAGATGTTGAAAATCGTATTGGGATGAAGCTGACAAGCTCCTATGCAATGTGGCCTGGTGCTGCTGTATCAGGTTGGTATTTCTCTCACCCTGACTCAAAATATTTCGCTGTGGCCAGTATTCAACAGGATCAAGTTGAAGATTACGCTGCGCGTCAGAGGATGCCATTGGCAGAGGCTGAACGCTGGCTGGCACCAAACCTAGGTTACGAACCCGCGTAATTGATACAACTAAGCCCTATCAATATAGGGCTTTCGTTATAAATAATATCCAGAAAATAGAAGTGCTTGAGAGAAGCAACGCACGTTAAGCATCCAAATTCATTAGCTAATGTTGTTTTATAGTTAACAAGTGAGGTCCGGTTATCGTATAATAGATTGAATCGCTGTTAATAATAAGGCTTTACTCAACAATGAAGATAAAGTGGTTGTTTTCATTCCTATTTATTTCCAATCTTTGTTGGGGAAGCAATCAGCTTGTTGTTGATATCATCAGTAGCGAAAACTTTAGCGAGCGGTACGAGGACTTCCTTGCAGGCCGTAACGTCTTAGATGTTGACACTTTTCACCCGACCACCAAAGGCTCTCATATTGAAATCATCGAAATGGTGCTGCTTCAACAAGCGCTTTTTCTCGGTGGTGAAACACGAAAGGTCGTGTTTAATCCAAAGCCCTCTGTAAACATTTTAGAGTTTTCTGATCTTATCGCTGGTGAAAGCTTAATTCTTGCTCGTAGCGTATGGCATGAGAATATTGTTGATTATCGCGGTTCACTGTTTATTTCTGAGCCTATCGTTGAAGTGGGCGAGTATGAAGCTGGGTTGTATGTGACAAAACGCAACGTCGCGTTGCAGCAAACTCCGCTATCCCAACTTCAACAGCTTGATGTGGTATCCAATCCACAATGGCGAGTTGATTGGCGGGCCCTAATGAATACAGACTTAAATAGGGTGAGTTTTATCGGCCCATGGGAAACCATGTTAAAAATGGTGGAGAGCGATGTGGTCGATACCATGCTTATCAACTTTAGTGTGAGCAGTAACTTAACCCTTAATTTTGAGGGGAAAGAATACGTGCCAATTGAGAACATTAAGGTCGTCTTACCGGATTCTAGACACTTTGTGGTTAGTAAAAGCCACCCTGAAGGTGCGCAAATATTTGCAGCGTTAAACCGTGGATTAAAAATATTGAAGCGACGCGGTGTGATCCGAAAAGCGCTAACTGAATCTGGTTTCATTAATGAACAAGTGGCGGACTGGCAAGTCGCCAATGCTAGCATGATGGTTGAGGGGAATTGATGCGGCTTACACTTGTTATAACTCATGTTGTGGTGTTGTTTTGTTTAGTGACAAGCGTTTGTGCTTATGAATCAAAAGTACAGATGCAGCAACGGTACGATGCGTTGTTTTTCTCAGTAGAAGAAGATTATGATTTGGCACTTTTACCGGGTGTTCGGGCATTAAAAGAACAAGCACGCGCGCAAGGGAACAAATCTATGCAGATAAAAGCGTTGCTGCTTGAGGGAAGTATTGTTCAACATTTTGGAGAGTTTGAGGATGGATTAGAGTTACATCAACAAGCTTTGCAACTTGCCGACACGGATAATAATAAAGCGTTAAAAGCCAACACCTATCTTGCGATTGCGCACTTGGATATCGACCTTGAGAGTTTTGAACTGGCTCAGCGCTACTTAGACAAAGCCTTGCTATTGGCAAATCAAATTGAAGATAATGCCCAACTTAAGGCGGAGATAAGCTTGTGGCAAGCCCGTTTATATATGGACAAAGGTGCTTATAGATTAGCGCTTAGTACTGCGACTATCTCGCCGCTTGCTGCAATCCGCAAAGAAACCATCGCACAATTAAATCTTACTCGCTCTTGGTCCCATTTACAATTGGGAGAATACAGACAGGCCAAAGCGATAATAGATGCATTAGACGACTCCAAGTATCTTATTAAGAACCAACGAATGCGGCTCATGGCAGCTACACAACGAGCAAGGATCGCACTCCAAAGTGGTGACTATAAAAACGCTATTGAGTTGGCTCAAGCTGGCCTTAAAGATACCTTAGGTACGCGGTTTTTATTGTTTCAATCTCAGTTGCAATGGACGCTGGCCAGTGCTTACGCACAGCTCGGAGATTATCAAGAAGCACATCGCTACCTCAAGCGTTATACGGTGACTGAAAACTCGCTGAATCTTCAAAAGCGTAATAACAAGTTATTGAAGCTGGAGGCGCAGTACTCACTTGCACAGCAAAAGCAAGCACTTGATGCGCTTGAGCGAGATAATGCTCAGCAAGCTAAGGTGATTGTGGCCCACCAACAACAAATCGAAAATGCCAGATTGAGCCAGCAACGTTGGCTACTTGTTGCGTTGTTGATATTTATTTTAATCACCGTTGGTTACTGGCGTTGGCAAAATCGACGTTACACAAAGTTGCTTGAGCACCAAGTAACAGCCCGAACTGAAGAGCTGGCAGAGCGTAACAAGCGTCTACAAACCTTGAGCTTTACAGATAGTTTAACAGGGCTGAGTAATCGTCATCATTTTTTCAGTGTGATTGATGGCAAAATTGAAACCTGCAAACAACATTGGCAAACCGCCCAGTTCAAGCAACACGCAGATCTTATTTTTATGATTGTTGATATTGACCACTTCAAAAAAATCAATGATACCTTTGGGCACGCCGCCGGAGATATTGTGCTGCAGGACTTTGCTGAAATTTTGAAACAATGCACCCGAGACTCAGACATCTTAGTGCGTTGGGGCGGAGAAGAGTTTATGTTGGTAATGCCTGAAATATCAAGCTCCAGCGCCCAGGAAATCGCAGAGCGGATCCGCGCTCAG
Source organism: Pseudoalteromonas piscicida (assembly GCF_002744175.1). Classification (GTDB taxonomy): domain Bacteria; phylum Pseudomonadota; class Gammaproteobacteria; order Enterobacterales; family Alteromonadaceae; genus Pseudoalteromonas; species Pseudoalteromonas piscicida_B. The sequence continues at coordinate 43,498 of NZ_NKHF01000087.1, read as the reverse complement.
GTAGAAATCTATCCATTTATGGTTAACGACCAAGTGATTAACTGTACTTGCTCTATTGGGTTTGCGCCATTCCCGTTTTTCCCATCCCAACCAGAAAAACTAACCTGGGAGCAGATACTCGAATTGGCGGATGGGGGGTTGTATCTTGCCAAAGAGTCTCATCGCAATGCTTGGGTCGGCGTTTATACCGAAGACAGTGATAGTCAGGTAACAGGGGCACAAATTGTGCAAAATCTACATGGTCATTTACAAGCGGGAACAGTAAAAACTTCCTCTAATATTGCAGCATTGAGTTACTCTAGAAAGGCTGGGTAGGCGAATTCAACAGCGTATATACATGCATCCTACTTAGGTTTAGGTGTATTATATTGCGTAAGATAAAATAACAAAGCGCGATTAGTTTTGCTGCCTATTGAAGCTGTCATCCCCGAAATTATTACCACCTTAACCGCTGATAATCGCTTGGTGCTGCAAGCTGAGCCAGGTGCAGGTAAATCAACCCTGGTGCCTTTGCGGTTATTGCAAGCCAACTTATTCGACAACAAGAAGATAATTATGCTTGAGCCCCGCCGGGTAGCGGCAAAGTCGATTGCGACCTATTTGGCAAAACAACTTGGGGAAGCCGTTGGCGAGCAGGTTGGTTATCAAATTCGTAATGAGCGGCGAGTTTCATCTAATACACGCTTAGAGATCGTGACAGAGGGAGTGCTGACGCGTCGCTTGCAAGCTGACCCTGAATTGACCGATGTAGCACTGATTATTTTTGATGAATTTCATGAGCGGTCTATTCATGCCGATTTGGCACTGATGCTGGCATATGAAGTACAGCAAGCTTATAGAGAAGATCTTAAATTACTGGTGATGTCTGCAACAATAGACGTCGAGTTAATATCTAACTATCTAGATGATGCTCCGGCATTATCTTGCCCTGGAAAAACATACCCCGTAGAAGTGGAATACTTTGGTAAGCCGCGTCAATATTTGTCTGACCATATAGTAAATGCTCTGCGTCGCGCATTTACCTTGCAAACGAGTGGCGATATTTTGGTCTTTCTACCTGGGCAGGCGGAGATCTCGCGTAGTATTGAGGCAAGTAAAGTCGCTTTCGCAGAAGAGGTTATGCTTCTTCCCTTATACGGCGGTTTACCCTTGTCTGAACAAGAAAAAGTACTCTCTAAAAGTCAGCATGACTCCAGGCGAGTCATTTTCGCAACGAATATCGCAGAAACTAGCTTGACTATTGAAGGGATCACCATGGTGATTGACTCTGGGCTTGAGAAGCGTCTCTCGTATGACGTGAAGAGTGGCCTGTCGAGGTTAGACACAGTGATGGTTTCAAAAGCCTCGGCAACCCAACGAGCAGGACGAGCAGGGCGTTTGCAGGCCGGGCACTGTATACGGCTATGGCGAGAAAGTGATCACCATGCCTTGAAAGACTTCCAGCCAGAAGAGGTCACCACTACAGATCTTTCGGATCTAACGTTGGAGCTCAGTGCTTGGGGGGTGACGCAGTATCAAGATGCAAATTGGCTTAGCCCGCCACCAGAGCGACATTTTGCTGTAGCCAGTCAGCTAAACCATGCATTGGGCCTAGTTGACGCCCAAAATAAAATATTACCAACCGGTCAAACCTCGTTGCAACTAGGCGTCACACCTAGACTGGCTAGCATGCTATTGCGCAGTAAATCAATGATTGAACAGCAACTAGCTTGTTTAGTTGCGGCGTTACTGAGTGAGCGAGATATTCAAATACAAGCAGCGAGCAGTGATATTTGTGAGCGGATACTTGCCTTAAGCGAGTTTCTCAAAGATAGATCAGCTGCATCTAGAGCATATCGGTTACACCGGGCGGCCACTGAGCAAGTATTAAAGCTCGCAAGGTCTTTTGCACAAAAGATAGGAATTACACTGAATATTGAGCGTATCTCACTGAGTGATATTCAAACACATACAGCGAGTTTACTGATTTATGCTTTTCCCGATCGGATAGCACAAAGGCGATCAAGTGGAGATAGCCGTTACCTACTTGCCAACGGGCGGGGAGTTACCCTAAGAGAAGGAGATACACTTCAAGGTGAAGATTACCTAATAGTTTGTGATGTTGATGGCAAGAATAAAGATGGTTTGGTATTTTTAGCTTGCGCGGTAGAAAAACAAACTTTGCTTGAGCAGCTTGCGTCAGAGCTAAAGGAAGTTAGTCGATATCAGTTAGATAGCAAGAAAGAGGCCGTGCTAGGTCGACGTCAGCTAAGCTATCAATCACTCGTGTTAGCAGAGCAAAACCTGAGTAAGATCCCCACCGCCGCATTTGAGGCTTGTGTAAAAGATATTTTAACAGAAGAAGGCCTTGGGCTGCTCAATTGGTCAGCGAAAAGCCAAGCTTGGTTAGCTAGAGCAAAATGGCTCGGTGAACAGCTTGATACTTTTCCAATTATCACCGAAGCAAGCCTAATAGCGCAGCTTGATACTTGGCTTTTACCTTATATGACAGGCGTAAGCTCAATCAAGCAGCTAAAACAATTGGATATCTTTAATTTACTGCAGGCAATACTTACTTGGGAACAACAGCAACAGCTTGAGACGCAAGCGCCCGAATTTTATTTTACTCCGAGCGGCAAGCGTGTCGCGATACGCTATGATGAGCATCAAGGCCCCACAGTCTCTGTTGTGCTACAAGAAATGTTTGGGCAATTAGTGTCACCAATGCTAGCAGAAGGAAAAGTTGCGGTACGTTTTGAGTTGCTATCACCTGCCAAAAGGCCGATTCAAACCACAAGTGACTTAGCAAACTTCTGGCGAACTTCCTACTTTGATGTAGCAAAAGACATGCGTGGCAGATATCCAAAACACCGGTGGCCTGACAAACCGCTAGAAGAAAAACCAGGACGTTCAATAAAGTAACCTGCTTTTCACCTTCGCTACCCTAGCGATAAAGGGTTGACAATGAATCAAAATCTAGACAATAGTGCTAATACCATTTAGTCTTAATATTTGTTCAATTTGAGGGAGCAAATCAGGCGCTTGTTGTGCTAAAAATTGCTTATTTAGAACAACTAAATAGCAAAATTTTGCCTTTTTTGGCTCGGATGTCGGTATGTTGGCGTAAGCACGCAGCGGTAGCTGAGTTATCGACGAGGTTTTCTCGCCTCAAAATGGATCACTTAATTAAGTGAAGTGATCTTAGTGCCTAACAGAAAGTAATGTCCTGTTGGCAATTGTGCAGTACCTAGGATTTTTTACTACATAAAGGAGATGTCGGCTGTGAAAAAAGAAATAAGTACGTTTTTTAATGTTAAAGCGACTACTGCACTTTGGCTGATTAGTTTTGTCATTGCTTTCACTACTCACGAAGTTACCCCAGCATATGAGTCGAAGACTGTACTGGAGACATTTGTGCACTCCTTAGCTGCTCAAGTGATATTTCTTATGGTTTCTTGGATTGTATCTGCACTGGTGATAGCTGCGCTTTTCAAGCAAATTTGGAATAGACTGATTACAGATGTTGTTCAGCTGCGGCAAATTAGCTTCAACGAGGCTTATGCTTTGAGTATTCTATTAACTTGGGTTGTTTGGCTTTAGGAATTGTAGTCACAATATCTTCGCCATTTGCAAAGGGTAGAGCAACCTAAATTGAGAAGAGAGTCAGACCGATGTTGTCATTCGAATTGCTTCTGTATCGGCTCTGATTAGTAAATCAATCGTACCTTATTCCTCCAGAAAGTATATGTCACCTACTGTGCGAGCGTTGATTGATTACTTGTCCTGCTATTTTGCCAACACGCTGTGGTGAGGTTTATCTAATGGTTCCTTTAGGTCGAGCGGAGCTTATATGTATGCAGCCGTGGCTATTGCCAGTTTCTAAAAGTCTATGCTGCTGTGTGAGCAAATGTAAAGCATATATCGCACAGAACCAAGATACGTTGATGGGCATGTTTTAGAGGCTAAAAGTGGGTGTCAGTTAATACACCGCCAGCGAAAGCAATAGGTGTCAGTTAACACATGTGGGAAATAACATAAGTGGCAGATGCATTGAAATACTGATGTTTAAGCAATAGGATGGTTTGAGTAGACTTTGTTTTACTTGGAATAAAGTATAGTAAACTGATGTTGTGTGGGCGTCGTGTGTAATGAAATATCTTGAACTAAAAGTTCCACCTGTAGTGCAGGTTTTGTTTGTTGGTTTGGCGATGTTTATCGCTTCCAGTTATCTTCCTACATGGAATATCAATTACCTAGCTCAAGTAGCTCTAGCTGGAGCGCTTTTTAGTGTGGGGATCTATTTTTGTGTTGCTGGTGTTTACGAGTTTCGAAAACGTAAGACCACAGTCGACCCCAGATATCCAGATAAAGCGTCAGACCTTGTGGACTCTGGAGTTTATCAATTATCTCGAAATCCGATGTATGTTGGGTTTGCTCTATTTCTACTGGCAATCGTGATCTATTTGGGCTCACCCATTTTACTGGTGGGTGTCTTCGCCTTTATTTTGTATATGAATCGCTTTCAAATTGCACCTGAAGAAGTGCTGCTGCAACAGATCTTTGGCGAGAGATACAAGCAATATACAAAAAGCGTGCGCCGTTGGTTGTAGATTAAGGCACGCACGTAAATTGTATCTAACCGAATGTTCAGCAGACACCCTCTAGAGGCGAGAGATGACTGAACGCATTAATCGTCCTTGTGTATGATGTTTGGCTGTTTCGGTGACAATCTGTTATCCCGAGTTCAGGTTATTTAGTTGACGGTGATTCATTGATGGCGCGACTATTGTTCAACAATAAAAAATGTAACAGCTACTTTTAAAAGAGACTGGGTTTCGCATTGTTAAGACAGGTAAAACATGAGAATAGGTGAATTAGCCAAAAGAACGGGGTTAGCGCCGTCAAAAATCCGTTTTTATGAAGAGATTGGCTTGTTAAAGCAGGTAAAGCGCTCAGCTAACGGTTACCGAACGTATCCACCTGAGGCCGAAGTCGCCCTTAAGCTTATCAGCCAAGGTCAAAAGGCGGGTTTTAGTCTAGATGAACTACGAAAGCTATTACCATCAGAGCTTGAACATTGGCAACATGATGCTTTATTAAATGCTTTGCGACAAAAGCTAAGTGAAATAGAAGCATTAGAAAAAACACTTGCACAAAACAAACGGCAACTTACCGAGATACTAACAGAAATCGAAGCGAAGCCAAATGAGCTAGACTGCTCAGAAAATGCTAAAAGAGTCATTAGTCAAATAGCTGCCGTTCCTCAAACAAGCAAAACAAAGAAGCCAAATACCTAAGCTTCGGATAATTAATGCCTTTCTAACAGTCAGTTTTAGCGCTAGCTGCGTTGAATTCACTATTATTAGCCGGTGATTAGTGCGTAAATTCGCTTTGCCTACAGCATGCAGGTATTTTAGCGAGAGCAAGATGAGGAAGCGGTGTTATCTCCAACACTCTCTGGCTGGATAAGGAAATAATTTAGCGTGATTTTAAATGCAATGAGTTAACTCGTTTCTTCTCCAAACCTTAGGTTATTTAACTATTGACCTTAAAGGTTACTTTAACCTTAAGGTGAGGGTGTAAACCCGATGAGGAGAAAGTAATGAGTTTATTCGAAACGTTAATATTACCTAATGGTGTGAAGATCCCTAATAGAATTGCAAAAGCTGCGATGGAAGAAAATTTGGCAAGCAAAGACAATCTACCTTCGGCGCCAATTTTTAATCTATACCAAGCTTGGGCAGATGGTGGGGCTGGACTGATAATTTCTGGCAATGTCATGGTGGATCAAAGGGCGATGACAGGGGCGGGAGGGATCGTGCTTGAGAGTGATAAAGATTTAGCGAAATTCTCGCAGTGGGCTTCAGTGGGTAAATCAAAAGGAGCTCAGTTTTGGTTACAGCTCAACCACCCTGGGCGTCAAATGCCTGCTAATTTAAATCAGCAAACTTGGGCACCATCAGAGGTAGCGCTGGATTTAGGCAACATGTCGAAGCACTTTCGACCACCACAGACAATGCCCGAAACAATGATTGAGATGGTCATCCAACGCTTTGTGCATTCTGCGTATTTAGCTGAGCAGGCTGGGTTCGACGGGGTAGAAGTACATGCGGCACATGGCTACTTATTAAGCCAATTTCTGTCTCCTATCACAAATAAACGTCAGGATAAGTGGGGAGGCGAGCTTGCAAACAGAGCAAGGTTATTGCTTGAAATTGTTAAGCAGATCCGTGCGAAAGTGAGCCCCAAATTCGCAGTGGCAGTTAAGCTGAACTCGGCAGACTTTCAGCGTGGTGGGTTTTCAAATGAAGAGGCAAAGCAGGTGGTTATTTGGCTTAATGACATGCAAGTTGATTTAGTTGAGTTGTCTGGGGGAAGTTATGAAGCGCCAGCGATGCAAGGGCGGGCTCGTGATGGCAGTACGCTAGCGCGAGAAGCTTATTTTTTAACGTTTGCAAAAGCGATTCGTGAGGTGGCGACTATGCCGGTGATGGTTACCGGTGGAATAAAACGCAAATCTGTTGCGCAAAAAGTAATGGAAAGCGGTGTTGAGATGGTTGGCGTTGCAACTGCACTTGCCATCGAACCGAGCCTTCCCAATCGCTGGAAAAGCGGCGATGAAGTAGTACCTGAGCTACGCCCAATTAAGTGGAAAAATAAGGCGTTTGCAGCTTTAGCAAATATGGCTGTTGTGCGATACCAGCTAAAAAAACTCAGCCAACATAGCACTACAAACGCAAAGGTAAATCCACTGTGGGCTTTGCTAAAACAGCAAATAAATGATGCATGTCGAGCTAACTACTATCGCCGCAAAATGACATCAAGCAATAATGTTAATACCAGCAAAGTAACTTGACAGTAGTTGCCCATTGCGCGACAGTGTTTATATGAATATACGTCATCTATTTACCAGCACACGAATTATCATCATTCCTTAGGAATGGTGCGGTTTTGTGTGATTTATTTTGAGCCCACCGAAGAAAGGTGGGTTTTTTGTATCTGCCTTGTGGGTTGTTCATTCAAGGAGGTTACATGAAAAAAATAGCTGTTTTTGGCAAACCTGGAAGTGGTAAGTCTACTGTAAGCCGAGCGCTTGCGGCAGCTGTGAATATTCCTTTATATCAATTAGATTCAATTCTTTATAAGGCCAATGGTGAGCTGATTAAAAGAGAAGATTTTGAGGTAATACATCAAAATATTCTTAGCTCAGAGAAGTGGCTTATTGACGGTTTTGGCCCCTTTGAGTCATTTAATCAGCGGCTAGCGGCAGCAGACACCCTAGTCTATATCGATTTGCCTTACAGAGTCAGTTACTGGTTTGTGGTAAAGCGTTTTTTAAAAAGCATAGTCACTAAGCCGGAAGGTTGGCCAGATGGTAGCTCAGTTTTAAAAGGTACGATTGCTAGTATTAAAACTTTAAGGCAATGCCCTCGATTTTGGAACGATGATTTTACGGCTGAGCTACAGAGAAACACACCGGCTAAGTCGCTCTACATTATAAAATCAGTCAAGGAGCTTGATCGCTTTATGCGTCAACATGCCAAGTAATGAATAGAAATAGCCGAATAAAGTTATATGGTGAATTTGGATCGGATTAGTGGTGGGTGTCATCGTTATTTTGTGATTTTGAGCGCAGTTTTTAGTGGGTGTCAGTTTTGAATTGTCTGTGTCAGTCTTGAATTGGTCGACATAGCGTGCTAATTTCCCTCTGCTCTGGTGGACGACCTCCTGAGTGTTTTATTAAACTGGCGGGGACGACCCCATATTGGAGTTGTCATGAGCTGGTTAATGCTTATTCTTGCTGGTTTGCTTGAAGTCGTTTGGGCTATTGGGCTGAAATTTACCGAAGGCTTTACTAAACCTATCCCCTCTATTTTTACCTTAGTGGCAATGGCCGCTAGCTTCTATTTTCTCAGTGTTGCATTACGTACCTTACCTTTGGGTGTTGCCTATTCTGTGTGGGTAGGTATTGGCATGGTGGGCTCTATTATTGTCGGGACATTTTATTTCAAAGAGCCAATGTCGATTTATAAGTTGCTTAGTTTAGTGTTTATTGTTGCAGGAATTGTTGGGCTAAAGCTTTCTTCAGCGTCAGCTTAATTTTATCTTCAGCTAACACATTGCATGATGCATCGTATCACTTTCAAAACTTAATACTGAAAGTGATAGTTCGAATTTCAGAGATTGCTTATTCTTCGCGACTAACTGCGGAGGAAGCTGCTTTAATTTAAGGTGATGTGTATTTTTATGAATGACGTAAGAACAAAGCAGTTACGATTTACTTTTATAAATCATCCAACTGGCCGAACTGAAGAATATATTGTGGCTACGGCCATCAGCGATAACATCTACCAGTTAAATGGGGCGCCATTTTTCGCGTACGGTGTTAACTTTGGTGATCAGGTTATAGCCGAGCTAACCGCTGAAGGTGTTCTTGAAGTAAGGCAAGTATTGGCTCGAAGTCGCTATCATAGTTTGCGTATTAGGTTCACAAATGAGTCAGACAGTCGAAAAAATACAGAGCTTCTTCAAGAGCTTATAGTGCCAGGTGTGGATTACAAGCAAATCAATGGAGAAAGCTATGCGCTTACTGTGTCACCACATAGAGATTATGAGTCTTTAGTCGATATTCTGTATTATTATCGAGAACTTGGGCTCTTACAGTATGAACTCTCAGGAGAGCCGCACAACAGCTTTGATGGCCAATAACAACTGATTGTTTAACGACTTTATATCGCTTCTAGACGTTAACTGTTAAAGTGTTAGGGACTTAAATTGTCGATTAAAACGATACAAACTTGCTCGATAACAAAACCGGTCGCGATACGGTGCGCGGTATATTAGGAATTGCTTTAGCGATGATAAAACAAGCAGTCATATTAACGTTTTTAGGTATGTCTTGGCACAGCTTAGCCGACGAATTAAAGCCATTTACGAGTGATGGTTGCAGTGCTTTTCCTGATGGTACGCTTGCGCAGCGTGAGTTGTGGTTGAGTTGTTGTACGGCACACGATCTGGCGTATTGGAAAGGTGGTACAGCTGCCGAGCGTGAAAAGGCTGATATTGCATTGCAAGAATGTGTGGCAGCGGTTGGCCAAAAAGAAGTTGCGACACTCATGCTTGCAGGCGTCCGACTTGGTGGTCTTCCTTATTTACCCACGCCATTTCGCTGGGGGTACGGATGGTCTTACCCTAGGCGCTACGCAGAGTTGACCGCTGAAGAGTTAGCACAAGTAAATAAGCAAATGGCAAAACTAGCATTAGACAAAAAATAAATTGACGCAAAGTCAAATCCTGTATATTTTCTTTGCGATGTTTCAATGAGGGCCATACAGTCAACTCGTCAACCCAATATTAGGCAGATCCTCACATGCATTTAAGTGCCTGTGACTTGATACCAATTATACTTGATACTTGCTTAATTTGTGGGAACCGGCCTAACGCTAGCCGCGTTAAAAATTTCTTATTTAGAACAACTAAATAGTAAAATTTTGCCTTGCCTATATGGATATAGGTGGCTTGGCGATAGCGGTGTTATCGACAAGAACTTCTTGCCTCCAAATAGAGCGCTCAATCAAACAAATTGGTGTTAACCTTTTATTCTGAATTTGGGAAACGGATAAGACTGCACCAACCGCTGCTGTAGCTGATGTTGCGTCCTTCTTTTCGATGCTCAAATTCCTTTGTTTGGGAAATAAGCATGGCGGAGCCAAGTGCAATTAGCATCATTCCTCCTGTTGTCGTACTGACACTCGCAATAACCTTACGTCGTCCTATTTTATCTCTGGTATTGGGGGCGCTAGTAGGGCTGGCATTAATAGATCCAACAAGGGTATTGGCAAATTTCGCCGATGCATCTTTAAAAGTGATGGGCGATGAAACCATCGGCTGGCTTATTTTGGTATGTGGTACGTTTGGTGCCTTGATAGCGCTGTTGGTTCATACTGGCGGTGCCTTAGCATTTGGCCGTAATGCATTGAAAATGGCAAAAGGGCCAAAGTCGTCTTTGCTTATGACTTACTTTTTAGGTGTGATTATTTTTATTGATGACTATCTCAATGCGCTCACAGTGGGTGAGACGATGCGTCGTGTTACCGATAAATTTAATATTTCTAGGGAAATGCTTGCCTATGTAGTGGATTCAACCGCTGCGCCTATCTGTGTTTTAGTACCGCTTTCAACTTGGGCGGTATTCTTTGGCGGCTTATTGGTAGATAACGGTGTTGCGGGAGAAGGGCAGGGGATCAGTACGTATATTCAAGCAATTCCCTACATGCTGTATGCTTGGGTGGCCGTGATTATGGTACCACTGGTGATATTTGGGGTTATGCCACTATTTGGTCCAATGAAAAAAGCAGAGCTTGCAGCTAAACAAGGGCTACCAGCGCTTGAGCAGGTTGATTTGGAAGAAGTACACACGCCGGATCATTATGCTGCAAAAGCCATTGAGCAAGAGTTTGAACAAGCCGACACTCAAGGTAAGCTGGTTAATTTTTTGCTGCCAATTGGCTTGCTGGTGGCGTTTACTGTGTACTTTGATATTGATGTCTGGAAAGGTTTGTTGGCCACGCTTGCGGTCACTTTGCCATTTTATATGGTGCAAAGGTTGATGCCACTTGCAGACATGCTGGAGCAAATGATTAATGGTTTCAAGTGCATGCTTCCTGCCATAGGCACAGTTGTCGCCGCGTTCATTTTTAAGGATGTTTGCGATCAGCTGCTATTACCACAATATGTAATAAACGCACTGAGTCCCTATATGACGGCAGCCTTACTGCCTGCCATGGTGTTTTTATCTATGGCTATTTTGGCCTTTGCGACAGGCTCAAGCTGGGGGATCTTCGCTGTGACTATTCCTATCGTAATGCCCTTGGCCGTTGCGGTAGATGCGAATATTCCACTGGTTATTGGTGCTTTGTTGTCGGCGTCATCATTTGGTAGTCAGGCGTGTTTCTACTCGGATTCTACGGTATTGGCAGCCCAAGGCTCAGACTGTAACTTAGTCAGTCACGCCATTACTCAGCTACCTTATGCGTTGATTGCGGCTGCTATTGCCTTTGTTGGCTTCTTGATTATTGCTTAATCGCAAGTAAGTTTTTAGGGTTAGTTCTGCTAACCCTTCAAAGCTAACTTCCCAAAATACTTGCTGTTTACTTAACCTGAACTCGGGATAAGAAGTTAGTTAATTGACTAAAATACCGAATCTCAAAAGTGTAATATCACTCTAGCCAGAAGTTATTTCTTAATACAAGGCAAATTTGTGCGTCAATAGCTAGCCTATTGCAAGCAAATTTAACGCAGTAGTAAGGGATAACAGCTGCTAGAGAACAAGTTGTTATGCTGAGTTCAGGTTATTTACTCTATTGCATAAGCCTTGCTAGGCTATATACCCAGACCCTCAAAGTGTAAGGATAGTTATGTTCACACCTCGCAAGTTGGCCGAAAATTATCGCGAACTGATAAGTAGTATCGGCTTTTACCCCTCTTTGCTTGCAGTTGCATTTTTTATTTTTGCGCTCATAACCACGGCACTCGAATATGCAGCTCCTATCAGTCGCTTTAAAGAGCTTATAGCGATTGTACTGGTCGACAGTGAAGAGAACGCAAGAACCATTTTAAGTGTGCTTGTGGGGAGTATCATCTCATTGACGGTATTTAGTTTTTCAATGGTGATGATTGTGCTGAATAATGCCAGCGCTGGGTTATCACCCAGAGTTCTGCCGGGCCTTATCACCAGAAAGTCACACCAGTTGGTATTGGGGTTTTATCTCGGCAGTATCATTTATGCCATTATTATGCTGATAAATATTCGTGGAGTGGACAATGGTGAAACCGGGATCCCGGCGTTAGGGGTTTTATTTTCGCTGGTGTTTGGACTAATCTCATTAGGCTTTTTTGTGTTTTTTATTCATTCAATCTCCCGTGCCATACAGGTCGATAACGTGTTGAATGATCTGTTTAAGAACACCAAAAATGAGATGCAAATTATTATTAAAAAACAAGAAGAACAACCTTTTGATAATTTCCCTGATTTTTCGAGCTGGCATAACTTACCCAGCATAGAAGAAGGATATTTTAAGGGGGTACATAGCGACAAACTGTGTGCGTTGTGTGAGCAGCATGATTTAAAAATATATATTGCAGTTAAACAAGGGTTTTTTACTGTAAAAGGCTACCCATTTCTCAAGTGCAACAAGGACCTTAGCGAAGATGAGGCGCTACAGGATGCGTTACTTGGCTGCTTTATTTTTTATGTTGAAGAGTACATCAGTGACCATTATCGCTATGGCTTAACACAAATCTCGGAGATTGCAGTCAAAGCCATGAGCCCAGGGATAAATGACCCCGGTACTGCGGTAAAAGCGATTGATATGTTGAGTATTTTACTTATCCAGCGTTTGGATATTTGCGATGTGAATTACTCCTTTAAACACGCTAAAAATGAGCCGCTTTTATATATTCACGAAGCGTCTTTTGATGAATTACTGCATGATAATTTTACTCCGATAAGAAACTATGCCAAGACCGATGGTTATGTCATGGTCAATGTGTTGGAAGCGTTTAAAAATATACTGTTTCGCTCGAGCGCGGGTCAACAAGCGACGGAAAGTTTATTTAATTACTTAAAAGCCATCATCGACGATGTGCGCGATACCATCACTAATCCGTTTGACCGTCAACGGATCATTGAAATGCTTGAGGCTATTGAGAAAATTAATGGCGACAAAGGAGAAGCGCTTATTGCACAATTTACACGAGAATAAGCGCAAACCCTTTTTAATTCAACGCAAGCTTAGCAAGGCCGGCGGCAATGGCAGAAAGGGAGACTAACCTGAGTAAAATGATGGCAATATCAGAGCTGCCGCCTGCAGAAGTATTTCGATAAACTAAGGGGTAGTCAAAGAATATAAGCAAGTAGAGTAAGTCAAAAAAACCTACCCGAGTGCCATTGAGTTCTACTTTTGTACCATCTTTTAATAAGATTTCGGCAAAGCATAAATTGGCTGTGGTTTTTATTCTCCCACTTTTTCGGTCTTTCAATAGCAAGTAATGAAAGGTGATTTCAGTAATGTCTTCTCTAGCAATTTTTTGCGTACCAGTTACCTTTGTTTTTATTGCTTTAGGCGATATGGTCAATTGGTTTTTCGACACGTCCATCACCCACTTAGAGCCAAAACCAAATTTTTTGTACAGCATCACTCTTTTAGTGAAAAAGATAATTAAAAATGCGATTAAACAAGCAGGAAAAGCAATATAGCGTGGGTACTCGCCATCAATAAACGACGCTGTGATAGCCAGAGCAAAAACCAACGAGGCAAATAAAAACTCGGCGCTACCAGAGAGCATGCCTAGGGCAGGTACAGATTTGAGTGACACCCGAGACTCATCGTTCAATTCATTTTTGTTTTTTAGAGTCACATATTTGAACCACACTTTATCCGTGAGTGATAAATCGAGCGTGTGTTTGGCTAATGACATAGGGCACTTCCTTGGTATTAATAAAAGCAATGATCCTGCTCCATTTATATCGTATTTCCATGAAACTTGGAAATTTTTCAATTGGTTGCGTTGTGTTTTGACCAATAGGTTGGTACTTTTTTGATTACCAATCGGTACAATTGTGGGAACGCTTTTAGGAAGCGGAATATATGATCCAAAAATTAAGCAGTCGTGATGTGTCGGTGGCGAGAGAGATTTTCAATGTATTTCAACGCTCATACAAAATAGAAGCTGAGTTAATTGGGGCGAGTTATTTTCCGCCTTTATCTCGAACGATAGGAGATATATGCGGTGCGACGAGTCACTTTTATGGATATTTTGAAAATCAAAACCTTGCCGCTGTCATTGAAATTGTCATTTTTGAGAAAACGCTAGAAATAGATAGCCTGACCGTTGATCCCAGTTATTTTCGCAAAGGGATTGCGGGTAAATTACTGCATTTTGCTTTAACGGAGTTTGATGCTGCAAAAGTGATTGTTGAAACTGCGACCGCAAATACACCCGCAATAAAATTGTATAATAAGCATGGTTTTGTTGAGTACAAACGCTGGCTGCCCGGACACGGTATTGAGAAATTAGCGCTGGCGGTGGATGTTTGTAGCTAACTTGAGCTTCGAATAATCAGTGCCTTTCTAGCAGCCAGTTTTAGCGCTAACTACGTTGAATTTACTTCCAATAGCCAGCTAAGTATAAATTGTCATGTAAACTTGGTGTTACTCAGTTTTGGTGTGTTATATTGTATCTAAAATGGTGCGAGTTTATTTTATGATCACAATAACGGATGGACCACTTCATCTTTACCAAGTAGAGCAAGGTGGTATTTTGGTTACCGGCATTTTGGCTGAGCTCGACGTTTCAACGTTACCTGAGCAAGCAATTTTGCCTCACGAGTCGGTTTCGGTTTCCCATGCTATGGCGCTGAAAAAGCGTGTTCAGCTCGAGAAGTTGCTGTTACCCCCTTGTCTTTTGGTCGGAAAACTTAATTTGGACAAGGTGCGATGGCAAGCGGAATGTGTTGAAACTGCGCAGTGGTACAGTGATTGCGGTGAGTGTACTCATCGCCTCTATACTGTTGAAAATCGTCACGTGCTACAAGAATTCAGACAGCAGATCTCCATGTACCAACAATGGCTAATTGCAGATGGACATCACAGGATGTTTGCAGCAAGCCAACGTCATGCGCGTCAATCTCGGATGATGGCATGGTTAGTCCCACAGCAAGATGCGGTGATAACGAGTTTCGCGGTGCAGGCATCGTACACGCAAGCTGTAGATGTTACCAAGTTCAAACAGCACCTTAGCGATTTTGATATCTGTGAATCCTCGAAGACCGAGGCCGATTACACTATTTGGTTGGGGAAAACTGCTTTATGTTTTGTCCTACAACACGCGACAAGCGATTCTTATCTTATTCAGACCCAGTTGCGTAGAGCACTGCAGTCACTGCCCGCGTTTGAGGAGCTGTGCTCTAAAAATAATGCTGAGCTGAGTGAAGACGCTAATGTTGTTACTGCCCTCTGTCGCGACCCTCAAATTGAAGATATCTTTGCTGCCGCCAAAGCAGGTAAGTACTTTCCAGAAAAGTCGACCTTATTTACGCATAAGGCCGACAGCCAAGTACTTTACTATTTAAATCAGCAGGCAGTTTGTGCTTAAAAGCCCTCGCAGAGGGCGATACTTACAACTGTTTAAATGCTTCAAGCACCCTAAGGTTTTGCTCTGGAAGTCCGACAGTTACCCTTACAAAATGATCAAAACCTGATTCTAGCCAGGGTTTTATCATTATTCCTTGTTGCAGTAGTGAATATGCGACATGCGTAGACGGCTGCTTAACATCAATAAATAAAAAATTGGCTAGACTTGGCGCGACAAAATAACCCAGCTCAGTGAGGGCGGCGCTGAGTTTTTCCCTTTCGCGATTCGTTTGCGTGACCGTGTCTGCCAAATAGGAGGGATCTTGCAATACCGCGATCGCAGCAAGTTGTGCTAGTCGATTTACATTGTACGGTGTACGTACGCGGTGCAGATAATCCGCCAGTTGGGCATTTGCCATTACGCCGTAACCCACTCTAAGTCCTGCAAGGCCATAAGCTTTGGAGAAAGTCCGTAATACCGCGTAGGGGCGGGGCTGTGTTTGAAGTAGCGCTAAGCTGTCAGTAAACTGTTTATGGCCTTGTGCATATTCGCAGTATGCTTCATCAATGACGATAATCGTATTGAGCGGACAGGCATCAATGAGGCGCTGCAAATTATTAGCATCAAACGTACAACCTACAGGGTTGGATGGGTTGGCAAGCATAAGCATTTTTAAGTCTGGGTGGCATGCGATAGCATCGAGCCAATCATCAATTCGATAGGACAAATCGCTTTGCATCGGCACCTCTAGTACCTTTGCCCCCATCATATTGGCGTAAATACCATGAAGCGCAAAAGTAGGCTTGGCCACTAACACTTTATCGCCTTGACTGAGAAAGGCTTTGCAGAGCATTGAGAGTACATCCTCAGAGCCGTTGCCGAGTACAATTTGCGCTTTGGCAACGTTAAGTTTAGCGGACAGGCACTCACTGAGCTCTGTGCATTGGCTGTCTGGATAGCAGCTAGCGGTATGCAGCTGTGTTTTAAAAGCATTAAGCGCTGCCGGACTCGGCCCTAAAGGGTTCTCATTCACCGAGAGGTTTATCATATTGGGGTGAAGATTGCGCGCTGTTGCTTGCTCAAGGGTTTGTCCTGCACCATAGGGCGGCAGTGCAATGACTTCTTTGCGGGCTGGGTTTGGCATTGTCGTTGTCATGCGTTTTGCTCCTTGAGTAATGTGGGCTCAAGCAAACGGTTAGCCCTATGATTAAAAAGCCAAATCTCAGATAGCGCTGTGACCGCAAGCCCTAACATTAAGGCGTACCACACGCCCAAAATCCCCAAAGAGAAAAACTCTTGAAATAACCACGCACCGGGAAGACCAATGCACCAATAACCAATTAAAGACAGCATTAGCGTGCTTTTCACATCGCCAAGTCCACGCAAGATACCGAGCCCAATATTTTGCCACGCGTCAAAAAACTGCAAAAAGGCGGCAATAACGAGTAGTTCTATGGCGATAACAACGACGTCGGAGTTTTGTAATTCTTCTGCACTTAAAAATGGCAGCAGTACAAATTCGGGTATGAATAAATAGATTAAGGCGAAAACAGACATGACCACGGCACCGCAAATAATGCCCAAATTGCCGATGCGTTTAGCATGATGAAAGTCTCCCGCAGCATTGGCTTCACTGATGTAAATAGAACAAGCAGATGAAATGCCGGCAGATACCATAAATACGATGTACACCATTTGGCTTACCACGTTGTGGGCGGCTAAGGCATTAACGCCGAGTGTTGCCACAAATAGCGCCAGCACGGTGAAAAACCCAGCTTCAAGGCCGTAAGTTGCGCCAATTGGCATGCCCATTTTCCATG
Source organism: Pseudoalteromonas piscicida (assembly GCF_002744175.1). Classification (GTDB taxonomy): domain Bacteria; phylum Pseudomonadota; class Gammaproteobacteria; order Enterobacterales; family Alteromonadaceae; genus Pseudoalteromonas; species Pseudoalteromonas piscicida_B. Next base: position 26,564 of record NZ_NKHF01000087.1, on the reverse strand, counting down.
TTTTGCTAAGTGCTTCACGGTCGGTTTGCCAAAACTTTATAGTGAGGTAGGGGCTGAGTATGTCATCGCGTTTGGCAAATAGTACAAACAGTAAAAACGATAAATACAGCACGATACACGTTGCGGCTGCAACCCCCACAAAGCCGAGTTGTGGTAGACCAAACTGACCAAAAATTAGGCCATAATTGAGCACGATCGTGAGGACAACAGACACACCCGTTATCAACATCAATGGCCCAGGCCTTTTCAATCCAACACTAAAATGCCGTACGCTTTGAAACCAAAAACAAGGTAATAGGCCCAAAGCGACAACGGTTAAATATTGTGTCGTCAAATTGGCAATTGCCTCGGAGGTACCGATAAACCTTAAAAATGGCTCTATGGCAAGCATCGCGGCGGCAAATAGTAGACCCAAAAATGTCCCGATAAGCATGCTGGCGTTAAAAAGAGGAGTGATCTGATCGAGTTTAGCCTTGCCGATTGCATCAGACACCAAATTACCCGTTGCCGTGACTACGCCCGTTCCCATGGTTCTAAATTGATTAAAAATACCAATGGCAAGGCCGCCAGCAGCCAGTTCTATCGGGCTTAACATCCCGAGCATGATGAGATCTATTGTTGCAATTGCACGTAGAGCAGATTGGTTAGAATAAGCGGCCCTGCGAGCTGGCTTACTTTAAAAATATCGGCGCGCGCTGAAGCTACCATAGCGTTACTTCCTCCACGTTTTCTTGTGTGATGGCAAAGTCTGCAACCGCTCGCCCGAGTGCCACGTCAGTAATGATCATACCGCTGTTATAGACAAAAATAATTTCATCAGGGTGGGTTCGTGCTGGCTTCTCACCGTTTAGTATTTCAGTCAATGTCGCGTTAACGGCGGGTAGTTTGCCTTCCTCGTCTAATAAATCATCTCCGGTAACCTTCATTTGCTCTGCATCTGTTGTGAGTAATCTATCAGCTCGGTGTAGCACTGATTTTTCGATTCCATAGCCAACTAAAATCACCACCGCACCGGGTTTCAACCATTCATATTTTATGTTCTCTTTGGCGGATAACCCTGTAACGGCAAGGATCACATCTGCTTGTCTTACAGAAGCTTCTAAGTCTTGTGATACCGCAACTTGTCGCTGTGGGTGATGCTCTTGTAATTTTTGCTGAACCGCTTCTAAACCTGCTTGATAGCTGCCATGAACGGTTAGGTTTGTGAGTTGTGGTAATGCCGTGACGAGCATAGGTAAAGCGATTTGCCCTTGAACACCTGTGCCTACAACCAACGCATTTTTGGCATCTGAATGAACGGCATATTTTGCGAACAAGGCGGAGGTGGCTGATGTGCGCATAGGGCCTAGTTCTTTTACATCCATTAGGGCCACAGGGTGGCCTGTGGCATCATCGCAAAGGAAGATAAAGGAGTAAAACTGATATTGGTTACGGCTTCTGTCAGGGTCGTATTCGTAGACTACCTTAAACCCGACAGTATTACTTGCAGCATCTCGGCCAGCCATACTATAGGCAATGGAGCGGCCATCTTGTGGTGTCATAATCACTTTTAGCGGGTTGGCAGAGTCGGGGTGATGCAGTGAGCGAAAGGCATTTTCCACCACCTCAATGACTTTACTATAGGGAAAATCAAGTTGCGCCAGTCGGGCTTCATTTAGTATCGGCAGAACAGTTTGTTGGGTCATGGCTAGGCTCTCGCGGCAGGTTTATTTTGCGTTAATAGGTCATCGAGTTCCTGCTCGATGTTAGTGTCGATAAGGTCGTGTTTTGCCATCCAATTATCATTGAATACCGTATCGAGATATTTCTCGCCACCGTCACAAACGAGTACCACAAATAAGCTATCGGCGGGGGCGGTTTTTAACGCCTGTAGCGCTTCGTAGATAACTCCACCTGCCGAGCCACCGACCATCAGGGCGTAGTGCTTGGCAAGGTATCTGGCGGTATTAAACGCTTGTTTGTCAGATACCTTCACGCCTTTGTCTATGAGTTCATACTCAATTACAGGACCTATCTCAGCACCTTCCGGGGTCCCCGTTCCTGATTGATGATAATTCAGTCCAGGTCCACCAAAGATCACAGAACCCACAGGTTCAACTCCGATCGTGGTGAGTTGATGACAACCTAAATCCCGCAGAGCCCTTGTTGTGCCGCATAGCGACCCACCTGTGCCAACTGCACCGACAAGGTGGGTAATGTGTTCACCAAGTTCATAAAAGACCTCTTGTGCAAGTCCTGTATAGCCGCGGCTATTGGCAAAATTATTGTGCTGAGCGGTCCAAAATGCGCCTTGCTCTTTTGCCAGCTTTGCGGCCATTGCATCGCGAATATCAGTCGACAAGCTGTCGTCTCCGGCTTCGCTAACGCAGATCACTTCCGCCCCAAAGGCTTTCATATTACTAATTTTCTCTTTTGCCGCATGGTTATCCACAAGTGCGGTAAAGCGATAGCCACGCTCCGCCGCTAGCAGCGCAAGACCAACGCCGGTATTACCTGAGGTTGACTCAACGACCCAGCCCCCCGGCTTCAGTTGGCCGCTGGCTTCTGCTTCATCTAACATAGACTTCGCCATTCGGATCTTAGCGCTACCAGTAGGGTTAAACTGCTCAAGTTTAAGATACAGTTTGCTACCGTTTGGTAGGCTTAAAAACTGCATTAGCGGGGTATTACCAATGCTTTGCGATACCCTTAAATAAGGGGTTAAGTGTAATGTTGAGGCGAGCGAATGCTGCGCATTTATGTTCATAAATAGGCTCCTTTACGTTGTGTTGTTGGGGTTTTTAGCTAAGTAGTTGCCAAGAAAGTGTATTGTTCTCCCACGTTACAGCGATTTTTCGTGGCAATGGCATAGAGTGAAATTCGGATTCATTTGAATCCATTTGATACCCTGCGGTGTTGAGGTAAACCATTAAGTCATCACGCTGCGGTAGTTGCGACAAGGGGATAAATCGCCAACTTAGCATGTCGCTATCTAGGCAGGTGGCACCACCAAAGGCCACGCGATACGCTCCTTGCTTGCGGTTTGAATGTGCCGTGAGTAACATCGGGCTCGGCAAGTACTCGCTTTCAAACCACTGTTCTGACAGCGATAAGCTTGAGCCCGAAAGTGTAGCGATATGACAGTCTGATGTGCCTAGGTGCGGCTTCGTCCCTTGCACTTTAAACAGGCTAATGCCAGCCTCATCGAGCAGTGCCCGGCCAGGCTCGAGCATCAGTGTTAAGCTCTTTTGGCGTAATGCCGCTAATGCGGTTTGCCCATGTGCGTTCTTCACTGCCAAAATAGCGTGTAAGGTGTCCGCAGAGCTCTGCTCATTATGGTAGGGATAAAACCCTGCAAAGGTTTTACCTGCAAAAAAGCATTCAAAGTCTAAGGCTTGCTGCCACTGCTCATTTTGTAGGTAGGAGACGGGCAGGCCACCGCCAATATTCACTTTTGATGGCGACAGTCCTATTTGCCTAGCCTCGTCTATCGCACCGACTAAAGTATGGATGCTCTCGCCACGTGCTTGTGGGCAGTAACCACTTAAGTGGCAGCTAAATCCTTCTAAGCTTACCCACTCGTTGTGTTCTCTGCATTGGGCTAATAGCGGCGTAAGCTGGCACAGGGAGCTGCCAAAGCGTGAGGCTTTGGTTGGTTGTGTTTGTAAACGCAGTAGCACTCGCGCTGGGCGCTTTCGCTGGCGGGCCAGTGTAATAACCGAGTTTAACTCTGCACTTGAATCAATGGCGATAAGTGCTTGATGCACAAGCGCTAAGCTAAGTAGTGCATCTGATTTATGCGGACCAGATACACCAATTTTTTCACCTTGAATACCACCACTTAGAGCAAGTTCAAATTCTTGCACACTAGCCACATCTACCCCTATATCTTGATTAGAAGCGACTTGAGTAAAACATTGGGCTTTGTTGGCTTTTTTGGCAAAATAAATCTCATGCTCAAGCCCGAGCTTGATAAAATTGGCTTGCAGGGTTTCGATATTTTCCGCGAAACGCTGAGGAAACACTAAATGTAGCGGTGCTCCCAATGCCGCTGTCCATTCAAATAGCTTGGCTTGATGCCTCATTAGCAGGTTTTGCGTTTGCGGATGCAATTTTGCAGCGAAGGCGTCACTCATATGACTAACACCTCTTTGCTGTTTGCACTGTCTAACTTGTTGACACAGCGTTTTGCTATAAGGAGCAGGCCGGCGGCTAGTAGTAGCAACCAGATTAATGGCGTGTAGTTGTTCTCTGGTGTGGCAAAGTCATTGCTAAATTGAGGAATATCCGCAAGATCCGTGAGCGTTGGCTTTGCGCTACAGCCCTCACAAGGTGCAAAATCGCCTCTTTGATTGGCTTTGGCAATTTCGCTGGCAAAGAAACCTTGTAATGCTTGATGATGAGCTTCAACTTCCGCCATAAAGGCGTGATGACGTGCTAATCCATTGCCCGCTAATTCAACCAACAATGTTTGCGCGATGAGTGCAGGGGAGAGATATTGTAGCTTTTGCGCATTATGTTGCTGTGCCTGTTGTGCCGTTAAAAATCGTACATCTTGGGCTGCCATTGCGCGTTCAACAGAATTAATCGTAGCAATTTTTTTGGTGGCGTAATCGCTGGCACCACTGCCATTTTTTGCAAGCTCTGGATGGTCTTGAAAATACTGAGCTAAGGTCTTTTCACTCGCTTTTTGGGCATCGTCACTGGCGGCACGCAGGCTATCTATATAGTGAATTCGTGAAGGCGTTGGGTCGAGTAAAGCGATGCTGGTATTGACCAAAGCTGGAACCACAATCACCAAGGCAAGCCAACAGGTGACCAAGGTAGCTGCGTTATTTGCCGCACTTTTAGCTCTGCTATTTACCCAAGCGGTTAAGGCAATCCAAAACCCACAATAACACAGTGCAATAAGGTTATAACTTAACAGTTCAATCACCCCTAGCTGCTCTCGTACTGTAATTAAAAGCAGGCTACTAATACTTAAGAAGGGCAGCACAATTAACGCGCTTCGTAGCAATAATTGATAGGTCAGAAGGCGGCTTGCACTGCCTCCTTGAAGCATCAGTAGTCTTAGCTGTCCACCTTGGCGTTCACTCGCTAACGCATTAAAGCAAATGCCAATAATGAGCAATGGCAGTAAGTAGACAATCACAAAACTTAAATCGAACTGGCCTAACAACAGAGAAAGCGGGTGAACATAGTCATATTGATGAACGATGTGCTGTTTCTCTTTGATTAGCATCTTAAAATAGTAAGGTAATACGTCGGCTTGCCCTGTCGCGATTGGCGACGTTGCAAGCGGGGTTTTGGTGGCGTAATTTTGCATCAAGTAAAATGCTTGTCCGCGCAGGTCGTATGGGTCTTCCCACCACTTATAATCTGCTGTACTGGCGAGTCTTTCGGGTAATCCAGCTTTGGCATCTTGGATGGCCTGTTGCTGCATTTGCTGTGCGGCAAGTACCACGTCATGCTGTTTTTTAGCAAAGTAATGGGCGTTAAGAAATGCCACTAGCGCGAGCACGCTGGTGGTCAAAAGCAGCGCGAGTACGAGCTTTTCTCGCCAGAGGTTTTTAAACTCAGTAGCTAACATTAGACGTTTCATCTTTGCTCCTCCAAACGCAGCTTTTTAATCGCGAAGAAACTCAATAACACCAGAGCGATTAGCCAAAAGCTCAGGCTAAACAGGCTGATAACGTAGTGAGGCAGGTAACGAATAAAGTTGGGGTATTGGAATGCGAACTTAGGGATCTGCTGCCATAACTCCTCGCCTGCCGTGTAATGACCGTCGGCTTTGTGACCGTGATCTCTTTGATTAAAGTTCAGCACCTCTTGCATTAGGCGACGGTGCTGCTCTGCCGCATTCTCAAATGCTTGTTGGTGAGCAAAGTCGCTGGCGGCGGTGGCCATCGACAGCGTTTGTATCGCGATGAACGGCGTTAACATCCCTGCAAGTTGATAGCTTTGTGATTGCGCTTCTAGTTGAGCTAAACGCGCTGAAAATAAGCGGTCAAAAATTTTGTCAGCATATTGTTCACCAAATTGGAGTTGTGCTCCGGCATAGTCAAAGGGCAAGTCTTCCACATTGCTGACTCCATATTGAGTCAATGTTTGCTGCTTGAACTTTGCGATTGCTTCAACTCGTGCTTCGGTATAAACCTCACTTTCAAGTTTTGCTTGAAATGCTTGACCTGAACCTTGTGGATAAATAGTCGTTGCGATATTCATTGCCAGTTTTGGTAGTAAAAGCGTGGTGAGGGCCCAAATGATTAACAGCGTGATTAATGCGCGCCTTGCTGTTGGAAATAAACTCGAAATGGTGGTGGTGAGTAGCGACCAAAGCAATAAGTAAACCAAATAAAATAGTAAAAATAGACCACTTCTGAGTGTGTGAGGCTCCGTGCTCGTTACTTGGCTATAAAGTAAAAAAAGCGCAACAGGTAACAAAAATAAGCAAGAAATAGCAAAAAGCAGCGCACATTTGGCGATAAACAACTTAGCTGGACTCGCGCCCGATGCGAGTAGTTGTTTTAGGGTGCCTTGCTCACGCTCTCGGGCAAGTAGTGGGTAGCCAATTAATATAATCAACAGCGGTAGTAACACTTGCAGCACAAAGGCGGGCGATAAGCTGCCAAAACGTGACATCGGTAAGTTATCTTGCGCACTTCGAAACATGCTATCGTTACGAATATGGGCCTCAAGCCTTAACACATTCCCTTGATATGCTTGTAATCCCGCGTCGAGTGCGGCCAGTGGGGTAGTGGGTTTAACCACGTAAATACCGTAGTGGGCGGCGGAGTGAGGGCCTTTTTCACCTTGATTTAACCAGCGTAATTGCTCTGACTGAGACACCTCAGTAACGGCTTGCTGATAGCTTTGGTGGCTTTTAAAACCAGTTAAGCAGGCAAGCAAGAGCAGTAATATTGCAATGCCTCCAAGCCAAAGCGCTTGTCCCTGCCGCTTGGTATCGAGCCATTCCTTTTTTAATGTTGTTTGAAACATCAGACACCCACCTTGATATGTTTGAGGTAAACGGATTCAAGTTGGACTTCTTGCAGTTGTTCGTAGACTAAGGTATCGACTAATTGCCCTTGATTGATAATTGCCACACGATGGGCGTCTGCTTGAGCGCGATATAAGTCGTGGGTCGCCATTAAAATCGCGACGCCTTGCTTTGCTAATGACTGAATAAGCTGGCTAAATTCATGGCTGGCTGAAGGGTCAAGACCTGAAGTGGGCTCATCTAAGATCAATGCTTTGGCTCGCTTTGCAAGGGCAATGGCTATGCCCACTTTTTGTCGCATCCCTTTTGAATAGGTAGCAACGGGTTTGTCTACAGCGTGACTTGGCAGTTTTACTTCACTGAGCAGTGTGCGAAAGGCCTCGTCGGTCTTTTCTATGCTGGCCATTTTGCTGAAATACGCGAGATTCTCAAGTCCGCTAAGTCGCGGATAAAGCGCGACTTGTTCAGGAATATAAGCCAGTTGCTGCCTTGCCGTTACTACGTCATGCTGTGGATTAATTCCAGCGATGGTGATTTCCCCAGCATCCGGTTGTAAAAAGCCCAGTAAGCAATTAATCGTGGTGGTTTTACCTGCCCCATTTGGGCCTAGCAGCGCTAGAATTTCACCTTGATGTACGCTCAAGCTTAGTCCCTGTAGCGCTTGGTATTCACCAAAGCGCTTTTGCAGGTTATTGATTTGAATAACAGGTGTAGTCATAAATTATCCTTAAAAGCTCACGCTTAATGAGGCGATAAAGGTGCGGCCACGACCGGGAGCGACTCCCCAGTCTATGCCTTTGGCACCGCCAGATAGCCAATATTCTTTGTCGAACAGGTTTTCGGCCTTGAGTCGCAACGTGGTGTTAATATCAGTAAAGTGGTATTTGGCGCCTAAGTCGAAGCGCGTGTAGGCTGGTAGCTTTAGCGTGTTATTGACGTTTTGTTCGCGCTCACCAACATGGAAAATACCCGCATTGATGCTTAACGCCTCCCAAAATGGCAACTGATAGTCGACATAGAGATTCGCTTGAAAGTCAGGCACATTGGCTGGTGTGTTGCCATTAAGCGCAGGTTCGCCGTCTAGCTTATCTAAGCTTGGGTCCATCAAGGTGATAGATGCTACGGTGGAAAGGCCATGAGTGAATGAACCAGTGGCATTGAACTCAATACCTTGATGTGACTGGACCCCGTCTTGCACGAAATAATTAGTAATGTGATTGTGGTACTCCAACATTTTTTCTATTTCGAAGACGGCTACCGAATAGTTCATGGTGTCCGTTTGGTATTTTATACCAGCTTCAATTTGTTCGCTTTCTTGTGGGCCGAGTGATTCGCCCTCGTTTATTGCACCGCTGCCGATGACGGCGACGCCACCTTCTCCCGCGCCTTCTGAGTAGCTGGCGTAAAACGCGAGTTGATCGCTTGGGTTGTAGTTAAGACCTATGATGGGAGTATTAAAAGTGCGGTCGTCTAATGTGGTTGTTGTTTCACCGGGTAGAGTTTGCTCTTTTTTGTATTGAATATGACGTAGCCCTAAGGTGGCATAAAATACATCGTTAAAGTGCAAGGTATCTGTGATAAACAAGGCGCCTTCAGAGGCATCAGTTTTGGTTGCATCTGGATAGTCAGGGAACTGCGGTTTACTGCTGTGAATTGGAGTAAAAATATTGCCAACGGGATTGGCCAACTCAAACCAACGACCATCTTTTGACTGATAATCACGAATACTAACGCCGATAACTAGCTCATGTTCAATTGCCGCGGTGGTAAGCTGACCACTAATAAAACTATGTGCCGAGAGTGTGTCATACGTTTCGTCTGGGGTAATGTGGATAGCTGCAGACAACACAATTCCTTGTGTATCAACCGAGTAGATATCGGGAAAGACGGTAAATCTATCATTACCTGAAAGCGCAGCTTGGTTTACCCATTGCCACGTGTCGTTCAACCAAAAATCAACGCGTGCAGCAAGGTTGTATGACTCGGTTTGATACTTTGCCCAAGGCTGTCCGAGCAATACATCACTGGTGTCAACATAGGGCGGTAATATTTTACGGTCAGGATCATTGGGATCGCTGGCAAGTCCTATCAAAGGCTGTGATACGGTGCTTTTGTCTTGGTAATCGCCATCTAGTCGGATAAATAGGCGGTCTGAGACTTGCCAATCTAGTGCGGCACTAAAAAAATAGCGTTCTAAGTCATCACCGCCGGTGAAATCACCGTTTTTCTCTGCTGCTGCATTAATGCGATAGCCGAGCGTTTGCTCGTCAGAAATTGGCCCACCGAGATCGATGTGTAAATATTTTCCTCCACGGCTACGTACTTCTGTTGTGACATCCAAAAAGGCGTCCATAGTTGGGCGCTTTGTCACATAGTTGATAGTGCCGCCGGGGTTATTAAAGCCTGATACGAGACTTGACGGGCCTTTAACGATATCAATGCGTTGAATATTCTCTAGCGGCACATCTTGGTAGGGGGCAAGCGCTAACCCGTCACGCCTTAGGCCATTGGTCCAATCTAGCTGAAAGCCACGCAGACTCACAAAGTCGAATACCGTACCAATTGAGGTATTTTGAACTGAAGCATCGTTTGCAAGCACTTCGCCTAGCGTCCTTACTCTTTGATTGCTAATCAGTTCTTCAGAAAATGATTGAATAGAAATAGGAAGAAGTTGCGGATCTTTCATCCCCAATGCCGAAGCGTTCACGTCTCTGGTGCTGTAAAGAGGTGCGCGAGTGCCATGCACGTCTATTATTTCAATGGGTTGTTCGGCAACGCTAAATGAAGAATATAAGCTACTAAGCACGCTAACTGTCAGGAGTGACCTTGTCATTTTGTTATTCCAACTGCAAAAACGAATGTGAAAAGAACCATCATTTGTTCGACACAAATGATCACTTTAAAAATGTTATAACGTAGCGATCTTAATCATGTTTTTGCGTATTTGAAAAGAGGGACATCGTTGTCAAAATGTTTTTCTAAGCGCTTTTTGTTGTGATAAACAAAATTAACCTTGTACGTTTAGGGTAGAAGCTTCAGGTGTTGAAAAGAGATAAATCTCAATAGGTGCAGGGTGATGAAAATAAAAACTATTACTATTTACTCGTCTCTTTAGGGCAAAGGAGTGTATTGGTTTGTTGTGTATTGTTGCACAAAAAGTAGTGTGAAAGTTTGTAAATGAGTCGTGTTATTCAGTACGGCGAACCTAAGCTCACTGAATAACGTTGAACACTTGCTTAAAGAAGTGTTTGCTGCTTGATAAAGGTAACGAGTTTATCTGCAATGTCTTGATGTTCTGAAGCGGTGGGGTGCCATACACAGCCCTCTAATGGTGAGTCAAATGTATGGCTATATAGTTTTCCAACATCTTGCTGGTGAAGCCTTGCAATTGCATCGTTTGTTGCAGGAATTATAAAATTATATGGATATGCTGGGCGAGGCATATAAATAATGGGGACCGCAGGATATCTTGCACGCAGCTGTTTGGTGAAAACGACCATTGTTTCTACCCACTGTGTTTTGACTTCGTCAATAGTTTGCCAAGGCTCGTCAGGGGTTGGATCGGTACTAAAATCATTGGTGCCCACTTCAATGACAATAAGCTGTGGAAACTTGTCTTCAAAGTCACTGTTATCGGTAAACACTGCTGACATCTTGTCGTAATAGCTGCGCAGCGTATGATGCGGTTGATTGCCGCCCCAATTTCGAATTAGGCCTAAACCTGAGTATGAAACTTGGGTAAAACTAGCTCCCAACTGCTGGGCGCTTATATATGGAAACGCTTTACGAGCGTTACTCAAATCAAGAATTTCGCTCCATTCACATTGTCTTTGAGTGGACTCGCTGCCAAATCCGGCGCTGATTGAATCGCCGATAAACAAAATATGAGGTTGTGGTCGCAGGATTGATTCCAATTTGCCGTCTACATCAACACTTAAGATCTGGGTATTGTGTTCATAGTGCTCCCAGCGTTTAACGAGTTCAATGGTGACGGTTTCTGTCTTTGCGCTCTCAAATAGTGTGAAAGTCTCAGCGACCCCACTCGCGTTGGTCTTAAGCTTTTTAGTGAATTTGCCATTGATCAATACGTCGAATTGATCGCCATAGCCCATCAACTCTATACGGAAGGCGCGTCCGATGAGTTTTGTATGCAGCTGACTACCTGGCCAATTAAAACTTACACTGCCATCAGCGTAGTTTTTATGGACGCGTCCTTCATAATGAACGCCATGGTGGGTAGCAGCGTGATTTGCAGCACTGGCTGCACTCCCGGAAGCTAATAAAGCTACGGTAACTAACGTTTTTAACATGTTATATTCCTTGTTGAGTTATTCATTGAATAATGTAACTGGTTTAAATGTGTTGAGAGTGAATTTAGGCTTGAAAATTATTCACTTAAGAAAGGAAAAAATAGAACATATCACTAGCAGTAGGAGGGAGGCTCAGGTACATTACTCTATGTAATCAGGTTAAGGAGAGGTAGCTGATGACGATTGTAGAACAAATAGTTGCTCGAGATATTGAAGCGGTTATTGTATATGAATCAGAGCAAGTTATTGCATTTGCTGATCATGACCCGGTTAATTTTGGTCATATCTTAATTTGCCCCAAATCCCCTTATGAAACGCTAATTCAAGTCCCAGGATCCGTACTGGCTGAAATCCACCAGGTTGCACGAGATCTTTATGTGCGAATTGAGCGCAAGTTCTCTCCCGATGGTATTACTTTGGTACAAAATAATGGGCACTTTAACGAATTAAGCCACTATCACTTGCACATTTTTCCTCGCTACAAACGAGATAGTTTTGCGTTTGGACGCGATGGGCTCAATATTAAACCTCAAGATGTTTTGCGTACGTCACTTGAGGGACTATAGATGCTAGGAGAAGTATTAATCAAACTGTTAGTGACTATGTTATTAATCATGTCTTTGGTTTGGACACTTTTTCCATGGGCGTTTGGATTACTAAACTTTCAGCAAAAACATAATGACTTTCTATACAGAGTAGGCCGAGTGAGTTGGTGGTTGCTTATCGTTATACACCCGATATTTGCAATATGGTTTTGGGCCTTTGAGCTTAGTCTCAGTACGTTAGTGTGTAGTTTGTTAGCGATGCACTTTTTATTCGGTGCAACTTTTGCCAGAAATGTAAGCACGCAATAAACCAAAAGGGTCGTAAGTGAAAGTAACAATTAAGGCTATTCAGGGCGAGGATGCTGATACCATTGAAAGGTTAATGCGTGAAGTGTCAGAGGCTGACGTGTTACCTAATTTCTCGCAGCTTGGCAAAGATACTTATCTAAACGAAATAATACCTGAAGTTACTCAAGTCATGTGCAACGCCAACTTTGTCGGTGCCAAGGCGTTGATAAACGGTGAGCTGATCGGGTTTGCTTTATTAAGAGACGGTGACTACCTCACCCATTTATTTGTTGCCAAGTCAGCTCAAGGTAAAGGGGTTGGCCGGCAGTTATTAGATACTGTGTTAGCGAGCACAACCGCAGCTCAAATCTCGCTATGTTCATCGCTTAATGCAGCATCGTTTTATCTTGCTCTAGGTTTCCAGGCGACCGGGCAAGAAGCACAGAAAAACGGTATTAGGTTCATTCCAATGAGGTTAGACCGAACTTAAGTAAGGATATTTTATGACATTTCCAATTAACGGCTCGTGCCAATGTGGCGAGGTAAGCTATACGTTAAAAGCAGCACCTAAAATGGTGGTCGCCTGTCACTGTAAGGCGTGCCAAAAACTCTCAACCAGCGCATTTAGCATTACTGCCATTGTTGATAAAGACGATATTGAATTTTCGGGTCTGATGAGAGAATGGCAGCGCCCAGCTGACAGTGGTAACGTTAGCGGAGCCAAGTTTTGCCCAACTTGCGGCAATCGTATTTACCACTTTAATCCAGCAGAGCCAAATTCAATTAAACTTAAACCAAGTAATTTGGACGATACTCGCCTTATTCAACCAACAGCGCATGCATGGGTGAGTGAAAAGCAAGACTGGTATACCATCCCAGAAGGCGTCACCGTATTTGATAAACAGCCTTAGTTTGCGCTGATGTGTTCAACATCAATTATTGAGCAGATCATCGCGAAGGAGTGTGCGCTTCATCGCAAAAAAAATAGGCACAATATGGCGTTGTGTCGCGAACTCCTTCATCCTCAATTTATTTTAGTGCTGATTTTCGACATAAGTTGGATTGTAATAAATCACAAAAGTAAATTTCATGTAAGCTAAAATGCGGCTACACTAAATCAACTAAGAAGAATATCTGCTAGATCAAGATCTAAGGAACGAGTATGCCAACACCTCAACCGGGTACAGTTGTGAGTAATGCACAAACCAGGGCCGCTAATTTAACCACCACAAACAGCAATGAAGTCCCAGCCACGAAACAGTTCGCAGTTAATGCAACGGGCAACCTATTTATTGCGAGTACGCTCAATAACACCGCTAATGGTAGCGCATTGCCTCAAGAGGCTGAAAACGCGTTTGGTGAAGTGAGTGTATTTTTTGCTGCTTTAACCAAAGCGATGGCAGAGTCAGGCACGAGTTTATATGACTATGATGCGCTCAATAAATTAGTTTCAAGCTCAGGTCTTTTTGTCAAAGTGACAGAGAGTAATATTCAGTTTGAGAGTAAACAGACTGGGGTCACGCTATCGAGCCAGCTGATCCAAACTTTATTGGGGTTAAGTGGCAATCTAGCATCTATTGGTAAATCGTTGATGGATATGATCGCCGGAATGGGGCAAGCTGCTGTAAGCATTTCAGCAAACACTGACAGTCAAGAAAAAAAGGTTGGTACCATCATTTTTGTCTGTGAATATCTGCTTGGTGCTATTTCTATTGCGCCAATTGTTGTCTCTGCGGATGCCAATGATGTCAAATCAGTGTGGCAAGCCGGTCCTTGTTTGAAAGGGGGCCATACGGACGTGCAATTAAACTTATGTAAGTCTGTTTATTTATTCGTACCTCCTGCTTTCGTTAAGCAAGCCGCATCGCTAAACGAAGCGATGTCTGACCCTGAATTTAATAACCTGATTGAGTCGATGCGCAGTGTTATCGCCGCACCAGCGCAATCCACAGCAGCCAGTAAAACGACTAAAAAGGACAGTTAATGTTGGGAGTGAACGATGTTTTCGAAATGGTTTAGTAAACCTGAAACACCGCCCACACACAAGCCACAACCTATTTATACTCCAATCACTAAGCACTATGTGTTTAATGAAACGGGTAATATTATGTTGTGTGCGACGGCTGATAGTATTCAAAGTTTTGATGTCGACCTAAAAAGCGCGTTTGTTGATATCAGTGTTTTTTTTGCTGCGATGACCAAAGCGGTCACTTCGACAACAAACCCAGTGACAGGAAAACCATTTTCGATATTTAACTACCAAGCTGTAAAAAACATCTTGGCAGATTCAGGGCTATTTATAGAGACAAATGTCGAAGAGGGCACTTTTAGCCATGATGGGGTAGGGGACTCACTAGGCAAAGCCTTGTTCCAGCACATTTTGAATCGAGAGTTTTCTGAAAAACAGTTGCCTTTTGCAAAGTCGATGTTTAACGGGATGCAGTATCAAAGGGCAAAGACGACAGAGCAGTCAGCAATGTCTGAAGAGCAGCAAAAGCTGTGCCGCAGCGGTAGCATCTTTTTTATTGGTGAATTACTGATGGGGGTGCCGCAAACCTCGGCTATTCTGTTGAGCATTGAACCACAAAGCGTTGCAGACTCTCCTAATGAGTCACAAAGTGATTGGCAGGATCTGTTTTCTTTGGCTGGGCTGGATGAGACAAAACATCAAGCAAAGCATATCGTGCGCCATTGGAGATTCAAAAAGCGCACGTACCTGTTTGTTCCTCCAAAGTTTATTGCCCATGGCGTGGCAGGGCTTGGGGAGCAAAGTAACGCTGACTTTGACGAATATAGTCGCAAACTGGCGCAAAGTATTGCGCCTAACCACAGCGTTAGCTAACTTCAAATATTATAATCTTAAAGCGCTCTAGCCAATTCGGTTAATGCGCTTTTTGCTATGTCTAAATCAACTTGCTCCGTTTGCCAGTTGCTCAAGGCTGCTCGGATCACTTTTTGCCCTTGCCACTTCCCAGGGCTGACAAATATACGGCCGTCCGTATTAATGGCATGGAGGAGGGCGGTGGTCGCTGCGTCGTCTTTACCACTTGGCTTGAAAAGCACTACGTTCAACTCTCCATAATAAACTAAATCATAGTCTGGAGAATCAGCAAACCAGTCTGCAAGTTGTTTAGTTTGCGCAATATTTTTGCTTACCCATTGACGGATCCCGTCTTTACCATACGCAAGTAATGACATCCAAACGGGTAGTGCTCTAAATCGACGAGAGTTTTCTATACCCATCGAAAAAAAGTCAGGGTCGGCTTTTGATGTGACTAAGTAAGGAGCTGGAACGTCACAGCTTTCAACCAAATAGTGCAAATGACGAGTGAGAAAAATACCGCAGTCGTATGGTACATTGAGCCACTTGTGTGCATCCAAGGTGATACTATCGGCTAACTCTAGCCCCTTAGTGCGGCCTTCTGAGCCCGCAACTAGACGCTCGAAAATGCCAAATGCAGCATCAACATGCAGCCAAGCTTGGTGTTTATCGCATAAATTGCGGATCTGAATTAAATCATCAAAATTAGTACCAGTAACCGTGGCGGCACTGGCGATGACAACCTTTCCTTTGGCGTTACTTTTTGCAAGTGCTGACGCAAGCGCTGCAATATCTGTAGCCTCATTGCCTACTTGCGTTGCGACTCTAGTGATTTGGTTGCGGCCAAGGCCTGCAAGACCAAGCGCTTTAATCATACTTGCGTGGGGCGTTGCGCAAAAAACGTCAATTTCTAAACCGAAGGCTCCATCCTCTGCCACATTGATCCCTTGTTGATGGCCGGCAAATTGGCGTGCTATGACTGCACCTAAGTAGTTTGCCGCTGTCGCCCCTGTGGTAAACAGACCATCAAAGCTTGCAGGCAGGTCGAATAATTCGGTTAGCCAACGAATGGCTTGCCGCTCTATATTGGTTGCAATAGAACCATCGCCCTTTGAGACATTTTGGTCATAGGTTGATACGAGCCAATCGGCAAAGGTGGCAATAGGTGTCGCGCCGCCGGTGACGAATCCCCAATACCTAGGGCCTGTACTGGTGCTTAAGTTTGGCACCACTTGTTTACTAAAAACCTCTATCAGTGACTCAAATTCAATTCCAGATTCTGTGAGTGTTAGGTCGGGCGGAGCAATATCTTGACCTGCGACTGGGCGGCTATTGCTAGACTGTATAAACGCCTCGGTAAGTTTAGAAAACTCAGTGAGTAATTGGGGTAAAGCTTGCCATTGGTTGTGTATCATCGTCATCTGTCAATCCTATTTGTGAACGAATACTGGAATTACAGTGTAACTTCAGTAAAAATGCAGTACAGATACAGAATTCTTTGTTGTTAAGGATACAGATGGCGAGAAAGTTTATTACATTAAGTGAGCAGGTGATAGCAGAGATAAACGCCGGTGAGCGTCAAGTCGGTGAAAAAATGACTTCGCTTCGGATCTTTGCCAAGCAGCATGGCGTGAGCATGAGTACCGCCATTAGAACTTATGAGGAATTACAGGATAATGGCTTTTTAGCTTCTCAAGAGAAATCAGGCTTTTATATTTGTAAACCTGAGGCCAAAAATAGCGACATTGACTTTGCTACATTTAAGAGTGAAGTGAAATCTCCCAAAAGTGCGTTAAGACCCTCTGTCATGGGGCTCAATACGATGCTATCGACGGTGCAGGTAGCGCCTGAGTTAATGCCTATAAATCGACTGACTAAGTTTATTAAGCAAGCGTTCGATTCACCCCAGTATCACCATTTTCATTATCCCGATGCGATGGGGCTGATATCGCTCAGAGAGAACCTAACCAAGCACTTTAAACAAAAGGGGTTGGCGCTGAACCCTGATAACCTCGTGGTGACGGGTGGATGTATTCAAGCCGTAATGGTGGGATTACAGGCCGTCACAAGAGCGGGGGATTGTGTGGTGGTGCCATCACCTTGTTATCAAGGTTTATTGCAATTGCTTGCGACGCTACAGCTTAAGGTGATTGAGATCCCAACCACGCCTGAAGGACTTGATCTAGGAGCTTTAGAACAGGTAGTGACAACGCAAAGGGTATCTGCGTGCTTGCTTACGGCAAACCATCAAAATCCAACGGGGCACAGTCTATCTGTGCAACAAAAAGTATGGCTTGCGGACTTTGCTGCACAGTATCAGGTGGCGATTATCGAAGACGACGTCTTTGGGGAGCTGAGCCATAATCAAACAATGCCTTTACCGATAAAGGCGTGGGATAAAGCCGGATATGTAATTTGGTGCAGCTCTGTGTCTAAGACGTTAGCGCCGGGTTTGCAAGTTGGATGGTGCGAAGCTGGGCGTTATCAAAGTCAAGTGTCAGCACTTATGCTGGCATTTCATGGCATGCCAAATCAATGTTTACAACTGGCGGTATCACGCTTTATTGAGACGGGACATTATCAGCGCCATTTACGGGTGCTTAATCGTACCTTAGCAGCGCACTGCTTTGCTTATCAAACCTATTTGAAATCGCGTTTACCAAAGGGCTGTAAAATATCTTCCCCTCAAGGCGGAATGGCATTATGGCTGAAACTGCCTAATATTGATTGTGATGCGCTCGCTATACGGCTAGCTGAACTCGGGATTGAAATTCGCCAAGGTAGCTTATTTACAACTCGAGAGTTGTATCAAGATCATCTGCGGATCAATTGTGGCTGGCCGCTTGACACGGCAAAACCCTGGTTAGATAAGCTTTGCGATTGGGTGCTCCATAATTACGTCAAATTATAGCGTTAAGCTCGGATCATAGAAAACCACAAGGAAATAAAAATGACTGTATTACTCAACGCTGAAACCCAAGTAAATAGTGAAGCACTCAATGCCATTGCACATATGCCAACCAAGAGTCTTTGTGTACTACTCAATTGTGACTTTACGCGTAAGCTTCGCGATAAAGACTTTATGCGCATCGCTGTGCTATTGGCAAAAAAAGGTTACGAAGAGGGCGGTTGTCCAATTGGTGCGGTTATTGTTGACAACGAAACTAACCAAATTGTAGGAAAAGGGCATAATACGTTAGTACAAGAGAACCACCCATATAACCACGGCGAAACCTCGGCAATTCGAGATGCGGGAAGGATTGATTTTAGTAAAACCACTTTGTATACCAGCCTAAGCCCTTGTGATGTATGCGCAACATTACTTTACATGCGTGGTTTTCAGCGAGTCGTGGTTGGGGACATCACTAATGCTTCAGGCAATGAGCCGCTACTTGAAAGCAAGGGCGTACAGGTCGATATTTTAGAAGATGAGCAAGGTATCGCATTGTATCAACAATTTCGTGCACAGAAGCCAGAACAAGAGTTAGAAGATTGGCAGGGGTTAGCTGCAGTGAAAGGGAGCCAATGCGCGTCATGCGATGAATAACTCTGTAGTCTTTGTACGCTAGCGGTTAAATTGAATTGCATTGTAAATGCAGGCACACTGACGAGATGATGATCTAATTACTAGAGATAAAATGATTAGGAACACGCTATTACTGCTTATGCTGTTTATCGCAATACGAGGTGCAACGGAAACTCGTGAGGTAGTGCATTTTGTAGCAGAAGATTTACCACCTTATCATTTTATCAATGCCAAGGGCGAAGTGGATGGGGGCTTGGTTGCACTGGCCCAAGCGATTGCTGATGAGGCGAACGTTATTGCCAAAATCGAGATCATGCCGATGGCTAGGGTGTTGCATCAGTTCGAAAGCAAGCAAAATGTTGCGCTACTATCTTGGTTAAAAACGCCCGTACGGGCGCTGCAATTTCGATTTTTGGGTACTATGTGCCATGCTTCTGCGTCGCTCATAGGACTAAGACAATCTCAAACACCTATTCAAGATTTAAATGCCGCTAAGCGTTACCGTACTGGCACCATCAGAGGCTACTACAGTGAAACCTTTCTTAAGGAAAACGGATTTGCTGAGGGATATGAACTGGTACTGGTGTCAAATTATGAGATCCTTTGGAATTTATTGTTTAAAGGGCGTATTGATTTTGTTTTAACGAACACCCTAACATTAGAGAAAGAGCTGACCGCTTTGGGACTTGATTCATCTGCAATAGAGCACAAACTCATTTTGGAACAGTTTCCAAGCGAACTGGGGCTGGCCGTCAACGCTCAGTTTCCTAATGAACTCGCCAATCGACTTCAGCATGCGTTGGTTGAACTTAATCAAAGTGGTCGACAACAAACCATTCTTGAGCGCTGGAAAATCCATTAAAATTACTGTTGTAAGTTCCCAAATTTGCTATAAAGTGTTTCAACAAAGTTGGCGCAGTAGGGATAGGCGTTATGTATCAAGAGTGGATGAGTTATTTAGGGTTGTTAGCTGCGATATGGATGGTTGCTGGTGTATATGGCGTTGCCAAGCGTTACCCAAATTATAGTCACAAAAATCAATTCTGTAGTGAATTAGGCGCCAGTGGCAGCCCAACTGAGCGATTGTCTCCTGCAGTCAATAATTACCCCTTAGCCCTGCTATTTTGTTGTTTCGGTGTTTATATCATCTTAGTACCCGAAGGGAACTGGGCGTTAGGTGTTATTGGCGGTTTGATTGTGTGTCACGGCCTCGCAACCGCTGTTGCGGGTTTCTTTCCTATGGATCCTGATCCATACACAACCTCGCCAAGTCGAGCATGTAATATTCATTCTTTTGCGGGAATGGTCATGCTATTAAGCTTACTTATCGCACCTTTATTGGTTTGGTTTGTAACCCCGTTAAATTTGCTATTTGCTTGGTTTTCTACTGTTTGTGTACTTGTTTGTATCGGTTTTAGCTATCAGCTTGCCAACGCTTATAAGCAAAAGCGTAATAGTGGGCTCTATCAGCGATTAAGTTATGGCGCTCAGCTAGTCTGGCTGAGTGCGCTGTGTTTTATAGTGTAAGGTGTTGGTAAGCCGATAAAATGGCTTGTGCTTCGGGTTTGCCTTTGGCACTCGTGCATAATGATCCAGCGTTTTCTCTAAATAGCGTTTGGAAAGCGTGCCGTGTTGCCAAATCGCTTCGCCCAATGGAGTTATGGTAGCGCCAGTCTTTCCTGAAGTGAGATAGAGCACTTCGTAAATACGTCGATTTTCTTCAACCAGCGATTCATGGATCACCTTAAGTGGCAGAGATTGTAAGGTTTGCCTCAGGGTATAGTGATGATGAACTGGGCAAAGCAAGAAATCGACATCGCCACGCAAATTGCAACAAAGGCTTGTCATCAGTTCCGCGGTTAAGTCGCCGCCAACACCTGCGATGATCACTAACTGCCTGCCGGAGTGTTGTGCAAGAGGGAGCTTCGCAACGTCTAGGGTGTAAAGGCTATAGCGCGTTTCAGTTTCTGGAAAGAAGCGTGTGAGATCCAGTTTCACTTTCGCTATAAGCGCTGGGACTACATCAACAAAGTGTATGTGTGCTTGGCTCGAATGTAAAAATTGTGCGCCAAGTTGGCCATGATCGCAGCAGCAATCCCAAATATGTTGATAGTTTTCAGTAACAACATCATGCAAAGTCTGCAAGCGTTTTCCAAGCTTCAAGTGGATTCCTTTTATTCAGGCGTAGGTATGGTGGCGCGTTGCACTAAAGCGGTTAAGTAGGCGATGAATAAGGTAAATTGCACAAAGACTTACCGTAATTGCAACGCTCACTGAACTAAAGCGATACAGTGCGCTGTAGATTAAATCTTGATTAGGTGCCAGAGACTGGCCAAACAAGATCCCAAAAGTGGTAATAATACCAAAGCCAATCCCAGGAGCACCACCACTAAGCAAGTGATAGCGACTAAAAATGAAGACTAAGATCCATAACAGCAAAATAGGAAACAGCAAGATTTGGCTATATGTCTGAAGCAGGATTTGTGCTCCTAGTGCTAAGTTACATCCAATCAGTGTACCAACAGCGCGTTGCCAGCCCGCAGTTCCTGCCGCTTTCCAGCTTAGTGGAAAAAGAATTAAAATGGATGCGGCCTGCGCTGATACTGAATCTTGCAAATCGAGTATTTGAAAAACCATAAACGAGAGGGTGGCTACACTTGCGCACAACAACACCTCGTGGCGGATACTTGCTGCATCTTTTGCAGGCCTGTTTGGAGCTTGTCTGTAGGTGACATCTGGAAACAACCAGTGCATCACATAAGCTGTGCCAATGCTAACGATGATGGCTAAAGAGTTACTGGCAATTAAGGCATATAAGCCGCCACTACTAGCTGTATAGCTAGCAAAGTGTAGCTGGATCGAAAGTCCCACCACACTCATGGCGCCAAACAAAAAATTGACGCCTTTACTCATTTGCAAAAATAAAAAAGCAAACAGGGAAAAAGTTAGCAGCGACATGAGCGCCGGATGAAAGCCAAATAAGCCTTGTAATATCAATACCGAAAACGCACATACTAAGCCGCTTAACACAAACTGTCTGACGATATGTGCATTTAGCATCGGCACAAGTCCCAACATAAGCATCGGATAAACGGTAAAAAAGATCCCATAGGGCCAGTTCAGTAATTTACTCAAAGCAAACCCAAAGGTGCTGCCCGTCGCAATACGTAGCATTTGTCTGAGATCATTGGCGGTTAGTTCGACTTTCATATCAATAGACGTAATGGAGGAAACTAACGAATTTGATTTGCGCTTGCGCGAGGGTGGCAAGCCAGCTGCTTTGTGGCATAACTTGCACTGTCGCTCTTGCGCCACTGGCTAACAAGGGCAATGGTTCATTAAATGCAAGGTGAACGCGTTGGCGCTGTGCATCACGCACCCATCTATTAGAGGTTTCTACGCGCGCTAATTGACCATTTGCATCAAGCTGTCCATCACTGACACCCGCAGAAAACTCATTGATCACCGCGGGATATACTTTACCGGGAAGGGCATCAAAACTTACTAATGCTTGCTCACCGGGTCTTACATGATATAGCGACTTTTCTCTAAAGTCGGCAGCGAGATCAAGATTGTCAGAAACCAGGCCTGTCAGGCTGATCCCTGCACGGGCATAAGTGCCAGCAGTGATTTGCAAGTTACTTACGATACCGTCATGCGGCGCTCTGATTTGGGTATAGCTAAGCTGTAACTTTGCTTGTTCAACTGCATTTAGCGCTTGCTGTAGAGCAATGTTGTTATCGTCTGTTGCACCACGCTGTAACGCAAGAGCACTCAAGTTAGCCCTAAGTGCGCTTAGTTGCGATTTTGCTGCTGTGTAATTAGCTTGGATCTGATCCGACTCTTGTGGTGATATAGAGTGCTGTGACAACAAAGACTGACTGCGTTTATACAAACGTTGTTGCTCATCCCGCTTTGCAACCGCAGCGTCAATTTGCGCCTCCATGGCTGTGATTTGGGCATCTAGCTGTTGGTTTTTTTGATTTACCTCCGCCAATTTTAGCTTGGCCTGAGTAAAAGCTAATTGATAGGGCGTCGGGTCAATAGTGAGTAATAACTCCCCTTGTGTCACTCGTTGATTATTGCTGACATGAACAGTAATAACCTCTCCACTGACTTGCGGTGTTACTTTGGTAACTTGATGATAAACTCGCGCTTGAGGCGTCATCGGAATATATAAATCAGCAAAGATAAAATAGCTAAAGAATATTGCAAAAAGGGCTATTGAAACCTTTACATAGCGTGCAAACTGTTGATCTGAACTAAGCTTACTCACTGGTACTCCCATTTTTAGAAACATTGTCACAAAATTGCTGAGCATTGTTCTCAAGTTTTATCAACGCATGGGCAATGCCATTGAGCTCGTCATCGCTGAGCGCTTGATACAAATGCGCTTTTACTTCACTGATCCGCGCTTTTAATTTATCCAGTTGTAATTGCCCATGTTCAGTGAAGTAGATTTTGCGACAGCGCTTATCTTGCTTATCAACTCTGCGCTCAATAACGTTGCTTTCTTCTAATTGCTTCATGGTTCGGGTTAGGCTTGGCATTTCAATATCTAAACTGGTAGCTAATTGATGTTGCGTACATCCTTCTCCCAGATGATGGATATGCATCATGGCGGTCCAACGCGGTTGTGTAAAACCCAGTGGCTCCACGGCTTGTGTTACCGCTTGACGGCAAATTCTATGTACTCGCCCCAATTTACCGCACAGGCTTAGGTCGAGGGTTTCATGAAAAGGAAGAGATGACATTGTTTGAAAACCCATTACTTAGCATGCTAACTATTTTAAAATGGTTAGCATGCTAAGTAAATAGTCAATATACAGGGAATTGCAATGGTTGCTTTTAATGTTCTGAATCTACAGCATTTATTTTTATGAAAAACTTGACGTAATGAATACATACCAAAGTAACAATGAAGCTCGCAATCCCCAGCTCTATCCAAAACAGCCCATGAAGTAGAGTGTGCCACCCTGAACTGAATTCAGAAAAGCCAGACCAGTTTTTCACTTTATTGAGTGCGGTGACGCCAATGACAAGCGGAAATGTATATGCAGAAAATGCGGGGCTAAAAGGTAGCCTAAGCAATTGTATAAATGCCAAATACACAAAAATAGTCATCATCACAGCGATGGTTAATAATCCTAATACCAAAACCGAGTTGGGTAATGAGGTAATACTCAAGTAACCCGCCAAACATAAGCTTGCCGGTGCTGCCATCACTGCAATGGTGGGCTGTGTTTGTGTTGATAATGGCGCACCGAAGCATAAGCGATAAATCATTATGGGCAGTAACAGTAAATAACAGCTGACGCCAAGATACCAAAGTCCAATAGCGAGAGGCTGTAGCGCAGGTATTCCTTTAAAAGTAACGTCTGCGACCACGAACCCCACAGGTGGAATAAACCAGCTTGGAACGATGTGATCAAGGCTAAAGTCACGGCTGCGAAAATAGATAAAACTGGTCAATAATAAAAAATGTAGTCCAATGGCCAATAGCCAAATTATCGTTGCAAGATTACAAGAATAATCAGCAACATTGTGCGCAATTACCATGAGAGTCATAGCGCTTGTTGGTAATACACTGCCTACAACGGGATGGCTTAAATCCGCTTTTAACAGTGTAGGTTGCTGAATAAATTTTAGTATTAGCAGCAATAGAATAACGGCTGCTATTAATGCTCCAAGCGGTTTTGTATAAGTGAGTGAAGGGAATAAGATGCTTAAGCACCATCCCATACTAGCCAGTCCCAATGCTAATCCAGACATAGGCGTGGGTACAGTGGTGGCAAATCTTGTTAAGTAAGTCAGAGTAAAAACCATGCGTATTTTCACAACAATTGAACGGTGAGGAGATAATACGCTTGCAGTTTGATTAAGAATATCTGAATATATTTAAACTCTCGTTCAATTAAACTAAACGATGTCTATTTCTCTCAAGCAACTCAAAGTATTTACCGTGATAGTACAAGAGCGCTCTATCACTGCGGCAGCAGAAAAGCTGTATTTAACTAAAGCAGCTGTCAGTATGGCGTTGTCAGAACTTGAGCGTCATTTAGAGCAACCCTTATTTGACCGCGTTAATAACCGCTTAATGATCAATCCGGCTGGAGAGTTATTGTTACCCCATGCCCATCAAGTGCTGGATAGATGTCGATTTTTAGAGTCTGTCTTCAAGGAAAAAGATACGCTTTACGGTGAGCTAAACATTGGCGCCAGTGATACTACTGGCAATCAACTTTTGCCTGTGATGTTAGCGTCTTTTCAACAACAAACCGGGCACACTAAACAACAATTATTTATTACAAATACTGCGCGAGTTTGCTCTATGCTGCGTGATTACGAGTTAGACGTTGGGTTTGTTGAAGGAACTGTATCCGGTGAGGATTTGATTGTGACCCCTTGGTTTGAAGATGAAATGTGTATCGTTGGTGCCCCAACCTGTGAAGTGCAGGGGTTTGCTGAATTAGCACAACATAACTCGAGTTGGCTGTTGCGAGAACAGGGCTCTGGAAGTCGGGAGTACTTTTTAGCACATGTTGCCAGCGAATTATCAACTTGGCGCACTGCGCTCGAACTTAATTCTACTGCGGCGATCATCAATGGTGTAGCGGCAGGGCTGGGGCTGGCGTGTATATCTAAGTATGCCGTAGCGCATGCCCTTGAACAGCAAAGCGTACAGCTAATACCTAGTGAGAAGCGGTTATCTCGGCAACTTTGGTTAGTAACGCGCAAAGATAAGTATCAAAGCCCATTGTTAACCCGCTTGATTGATTTTGCCGCAACGTGGGCAAGTAATTTTCACTGTCGGTGAATGGTTTTTCTGATATGTCGGGTCTTATAAGCATTAGCATATTATGAGGTTAGAGATGTCTTCCAAAACGATTGATTACTCAGTTGCGGGTATATTGGCGGTGAGCTTAATGTTACTTGGCATTTCATTTTTATTTGGTGCTGGTGCGAATACGGTATCCAGTACCTTTGGCTTTTATGGTCTAACGAATATAGTGCCTGTGGCGAACCTAGGGATGGTTTTTGGTTTTGCGCTCATGGCCTCTGCAGGATTTGTTGTATTGCATCAAAGTAAGAGCATTACAGCACCGTGGCCTTTGGCCTCTATCACTATTGTTAGTCTGTTTATGTTATTGACTTTATTTGCTGAAAACCGATGGGTTGCAGAGCATGGCGGCTTCCCTGTGATCGGTTCTGGGCAAGGGGTGATTAAGTATTTTGCATTGGTGCCGATTGCTTTGTTTCTTTATTGTCGTGATCGGGTTAGTCAGAAAACGCTAATTTGGGTAAATTATTTCCCTGTTGCCTTGGTGCTATTTTGGATTGGTGGAATGAAGTTTTTAGCGCTTGAGGCTAAGGCTATAGTGCCATTAGTTGAAACTTCACCATTTATGTCATGGATGTATGAGCTATTTACAGTGCAAGAAGCCTCCAACGTGATAGGTGTTTATGACATTCTGATGGCCGTAGGCCTTGCAGTCGGTATTTGGTTAAACCACCGGCTCATCATTGTCATCGCGGGACTTGGTTGTCTTGCCGTATTTGTGATGACACAAAGCTTTTTATTTACAGCAACGGGTGCCTTTAGTGATATGAGTTTATTAGGTGGCTTAGGCCAATTCGTGATTAAAGATCTGTGGTTTATTGCGAATTTACTGGTCATTGCCTATTTAGCTTTAGAGCCTCGTTCGGCTTACGTCGCCAAGCCTAGCTTTGCTTGATTAATTTTGTGATGCAGCAGACGCTGTTGCAAAGGGTGACGCACGCAGGGTGTCACTCTTTTTTTGTTTAAACAGGCAGTCAAACCTGGTCTGAAACCTCGCCCTAACAGCTAAAATGTAACGAAGCTAACATGGTATTTTACCCTTCACATTGATTGGGATATTGATTCAATTACTGGTAGCGGCCGCTTTTTCCCAAAAATAACTCAGTCGGCGGTGAAAATTAATTGTGAATAAGTTAAGGTCATAAAAAGTTGATATCAGTGGTCTAAGCTTCATTATCATACGTATAGACCTGAATTCGTCGATCATTAAAGTTATCGCGAGATAAACTCGCTCCTACTGCGGAGTTTTATGGG
>NZ_NKHF01000190.1 GCF_002744175.1 Pseudoalteromonas piscicida | reverse complement strand
ATTAGAACGCTACAACAGATTATTGCTTGGCGCGGTAAACCAAAGCAGATTAGAGTGGACAATGGCCCAGAATTTACTTCAACGGCACTCGAAGATTGGGCAATGAAAAATGACATCAAGTTGGAATTTATAGAGCCAGGCAGTCCTTACCAAAATGGTTTTGTGGAAAGGTTTAACCGAAGTTATCGTGAAGAAGTGCTCGATTTATACTTGTTTGAGTCACTGCAAGAAGTA
>NZ_NKHF01000092.1 GCF_002744175.1 Pseudoalteromonas piscicida | reverse complement strand
CGGTTGAGGTTTTGGATATTCTCAGGAGCTTGTACCATAGGGTCAGCTTGTAAAAAGCGTCCTAAGATCGGGTCGTAAATTCGTCCCCCCATGTGTACCAAGCCCACTTCGTCCATTTGCTCATGACCTGTATAACCACGTAAGGTAATTTTACTGGTGAATTTGGCTTGATCGCTGAAGTCTCTCGCCCATGTTTTGGCATCGCGGCGCGCACCAAACACATCAAAGCTCATGGTTTGTTCAAGCTTACCATTAGCATCAGCAATCACATGAGTTGAACCCAAGTGGTCGTCTAACATATAGCGTGTAGTTGCTTTGTTATTCACCGTAGTGATTAACACTTTGCCTGCAATATAACGCTTGCTCACCCAAAGGCTTTGGCCGCCATAACGGATAAACTCCACATTACCCACGTAACGCGTTTCTTGTGTAATTGGTATAAAGGTCGTCAAGTCGCCGTTTAATATTGGAATTAAACTGCCTTTCTCACCACCAAACTCGCTACGCTTGAAACGTTTACCTGCACCCGAGTAAGCAAACTCCACCCAGTAGTCGTCTTTTTTGATGTAGGTTGGTTTATGGAAGCTGTTGTAAACCAGCTCACGGTCGTTGTCTTTCACCATGTTACCAGCGGCATCATAAGCATATTTATTCGCTCTGGCACCTGTTACCTGGGTTACGGCATGTGGACGACTACTTTGATAGTGGTAAGTACCCACACCTGTTTTATAGGTGATGTTACCCAACTCATTATAACGAATATCAGTACTTGCCCCACCCGAGATGCGGCTACTGGTTACTCGGTTTAAACTGTCATAACCAAAGGTCTCTTTTTTGTTGACCACCAAGTCTTGGCGATAGTTTAAGTTACCTAAGTTATCCCAGTCATAGCGCAAGTTTTGCAACGTACCATTACCCGCCGAGGTCATACTGGTCAGTAGACCAGTATTCACATCAAACGTTTTATTACGTGTAATGCGGCTACCTAATTGCTCTTTGGTGATGTTACCAAACGCATCTGCGGCTTTTGCTTGCCAAACCGTTGTATTGGTCTGATTATCTTTAATTGATACTAAATGCTTATGACTGTTGTAGCTATAGCTAATCGACTTACCCGAGGCATCCGTTTCTTTTACCAGCTGCCCACTACCATTATACGCCCATATCTCTTTGTAAGTAGTACCGTCAATAATGGTATGTTTTTCTCGATTGCGACCAAAAACATCGTAATAGAAGCGCTCAGTAAATCCTGTCACTTTGTCAGTGGTTAAATACACCATACCTTTAGCATAACTGCCGGTATCATACGTTGTATATGTATGATGCTCAGTTTTACCATTTCGCTTACGGACACTTTCAGTCACACGGCCAATTTTGTCATACTGGTAAGTAATAACATTGCCGTTGCTGTCACTCTCTTGTGTTAACTGATGATATGCATTGTATGTGTAATTAACCGTCCCCTTATCCGAGTCAACCACCTTAGTTTTGTTGCCATACTTATCGAAGGTTACTTGGATCTGGTTGCCCTTTGGCCCTGTGAGCTTTCTAGACTTACCATTTTCATCATACTCATAAGTAGCCGTTTTTCCATTGGCATCAATAACTTTAACCAATAACCCCATGGCATTTTTAATCTGGGTATTTTTATGTCCTGCTGGATTAATACTCGTAACCGACTCACCATCGTATTCAGTTACCCACTCAGAATCATCCGCTTTAGTAACTTTAACGACTCGATTTTGTTTATCGTATGTATAGCTGTTCCAACTTGGTGTATTACCAGAAAAATATGGCATCGACTCTTTGGTTTTTCGACCTTTACCATCGTATTGATAATCCACATAAACGTAACTCCCATTGAGTGCTACACTGCCAGCTCTGAGCTTACGGCCTAATACGTCAAAGTAAGTGCGACCATTTGGCTCCCCTTCTGCAACAGTCTCTTCATAATAAACGGCAGATGCTGGACAATGGTTAGTCCCTTTACACCAGTACTTGGTTTTACTGCTGCTTAGAGCTAAGCTACCTGAAGTGCTATGGTTATTGGCAGGAGTCGATATCTCCCCAGTCAACCGTCCGAGCTTATTGTAGGTATAGTAAGTACGTTGACCATTCGCCGATTGTGTATAGTGCTTGCGCCCAAGAGCATCATAGCCAATGCTGCTGCGATGGCCCAAGCTATTCATCTCACCCGTTACATGGCGATACGTACTATCGTAAAATGTCTCTAACGTTTTTGTTGGTAACCCAGCTTTAGATACTGTTTCTTTACTTATCAGACCGCGAGCGTTAAGCACATATGCTTTTACAACTCCATTACTGGCCGTTGTTTTAATCAACCGCCCTAAGTTATCGTACTCAAACTGACTAATATGCCTATTGCTATGGTCGCCTTTATTGGATCCGCCAATCCGATTTAAGTATCGTTTATACTCATTCTTTTTAACTAATCGACCACCATAGACACTATAATCGTATTCGTTATCCGTTTTCGTGTAAGCATAACCATTCGGACTATCCACAACTTTTGTTTCGAGTTTGGGATTACCATAACTATCTATTGTTAAACTCTTTGTCTTAGTTGCAATCACGGTCTGATTGGCATTATCTGTATTGAAACTCTTCGTTACTGCCGTCTTTGGGTAGACCATATAGGGTTTAGTCGCATTTTGCGTGACAAATGAAGACTGCTGCTTTCGACTATAAGTTGTTGTTACTTGGTTTTTAAGACGCCAAATACTGCTGCTTACCGTTGCAGTAGACAAGGTCGCATACTTGGCTATATCTGTTGAAGAAACACGACTCGATAACGCGGTATTTCCGTTTGCTACTGTGAACTGCTGAGCAGCCTCTAGCGGGTTCTCTTTTTGTATTTGACACTCTTTCCCCCACTCACAGTTGCACAATTCAGGAATTTCTTCACATGGGTCTATCGGATCAGTGCCACCACCTGGGGTGCTCTCAGGGCCAAACTTAACATATGACTCAACCTTCTCAGCACTTCCTCGGTAATCCCCGTCTTGACGATACGTAGTGATCACCTTGGTTGCTGCATTTCGGCTTTCGATTTCAATTTGTCTAAAGCCCAGCATGCCTCGGCCAACTTGCGCCTTTGCACCGTGATAGCGGTAACTTATCTGATCACCAGCTTTTTGTAAAAAGCTAACAACGCGAGAACCTGACTTAACATCTGTAACGCGGCCTCGACCCCAGTTTTTCTTGTTCGCATCATTATGCGGTGTATAAATATTGCGGTTATTAAGCGTTGAATAAGTGATGTGTGTTTTAGCGCCAAAGCCGTCTGTGACTTGAGTTATTAATGAAGCAGCAGCATCTAAGTTTTGATAAAGCCCCATACGTCCTTGGAATACTAACTTGTCAGGTGTACCGTCACCAGTTACGTCCATATAGGAAGTAAAATTGTAATCTGACCTATTCGATGTCAGTTTTCTACCTGTAAAGCTATTAATACCGTTGAAGAAGTAAAAGTAATCCCCGTAACTTTCTCGATATACTTCCTGCGTGCCATCGCCATTGATATCTACAGTCTTTAGACTAGATTTGTCGTAGGTGAACAAATAAATTGGACTGTTAAAACCATTACCGTTATTAATACGTGCATACCATTTATTATCGTTGTTGCGATACAGGATGTCTGCAAGTCCATCTCCATTGAGCTCAGTTGCCTGAATATCTTTAACACTAGAGGTTGATGCAACTGTAAGAAATTCATCAAAATTCATGTTGCCTGATGAATCGGCTCCTTTAGATACTAATATTTTCCAGTAAGTTCTCGAACTCACACTGCCAGCCGTAGTGATCGGTGCACGCAACTGTAATCCAGAAGTATCTGTTTTAGATAGCGTTACTTCATTGTCAGCTATCATATTTACACGGTTAAGCTGTGACGCGCTAACAGGAGTGAGGACCGCTGCATTCACTTCATCCCCAACGTTGCTTACTTCTGAGTCCAGTTGATTATTAATTGCACCATTGGCTTGCTGAAGGCTAGGTGCTTTACGAAGATCAATGACACACTCACGAGGGTTGATACGACAAATAGGGTTTGTATCGGAATAGGTATTTATTCTAACTTTCGCCAAAAAGTCGGCTCGGCCATCACCGTTGAAGTCCATTGCTTGGAAGGTATTATCTTCTTTGTCATAGGCTAAAAGGTGCGCAGTGGCGTTTTCGCCAGCTTGTAAATTAAAGTTAATGCTTTTCGCTGCGCCGCTAGATAATCCTGTTTTTGTACCTTTTTGATATGAAAGTTTGTTGTTTACAAAATGAAGTAATTCGGGGTAACCATCCGCATCAATATCAAAAAATCGTGTATTGCTGTCATTATCTGGACGACTAATCGATGAAAGTGTTTGCGTGGTAAAGTTCATAGCTGAGGTATGCTTAAATAGCTTCCAATAGCTACTGCCTGAAGGCATAAACAAAATATCGTCTTTGCCATCTTTATCATAGTCAACCACCTTCCAGGTACGGCGGAATGACTTAGTTGCCATATTATTAAAGCGCCGCTCTGTACCAAACCCACTGCCAGTGTTGGGGATCATATATAGATAGTCACTCGAGCTACCTCTATCATTACGAACATACGCAATGTCGGTTAAGCCATCGCCGTTAAAGTCTAAAAATTGATGTCCTTTGTAACGGCTTTTTCGTGAATAATCTTGGCCAATATCACGTCCAAGTCTTACACTGCCTCGGCTAGTCCAATTAAAAGTGGTTGGAGATAAGCATTTGTTATCGCTTGAGCAAGCTTGTACTTTGGTGAGTACACTTTCGACTTGTCCTGTGCCCCTCGACGTATAAGTCAAGTTATAACGTCTAATCAAGCGACCCGAATAATATGATTCTACATTTTTAAGTCGTTTAGTAAGTGTTACCTTGTTACCTTTAATATAAGTAACGCGATGATTATCGGTTCTTGACTCCCAATTAAATTTAATTTCGTTGTGGGTGGTAGAACCATAACCAGAATACTTTAATGAAGTCGGATAATACTCCAACGAATTACTGACTTGAGAGTAATGATAGGTATAAAAATTCCCAGAGGCATCTTCAACCTTTTTTAGAGCCCAAGTAAAAGCACGACCATTTTTCGCTTTTATCAGGGCATCTTGCGAAGCACTTAATTTACCATAGGTGAATTTATTGCCCTGAGTGTCGAAAATAGAAAAGGCATACGGACCCACATCTGTGTTAGACGTATGTGCAATCACTTTTTGTCCACGGTCCTGCCTAGTACGATACTCCGTACCATTGCTCCCATATGTTTGACCCGTTTTGGCAATTAAACGCTGTCCGTCAAGACAAAACCTGTCATTCTTATCAAAGTTAACAGAGCCCGCTACCCCATCGGTTTCCATATTTTTTTCACAACGAGTAATCGCACTCAACCCACCAATATTAAAGCCAACGCCAACATGACCATTTCTTGGTGTTGATGAGTAGCTCAATGAGATACTTGGCTTGAGTCCACCCGTTGACTCAGCTACCGCAATCGGCATATCGTAAGTAAACTCACCACTTGGAGAAACATTACTTTCACCTGGCAGCGCCCCCACATAGTCACTCGTATCTATCGCATGCGATATTCCCGTGGATTGTGCATAGTGAACTTGCTTTAGATCTTGAGAAACAATATCGGCTCTAAAATCGTAGTTCATGTCTTGCACTTTCATTTCATTACCAAGACTACGAATATCAATGCCAATTTTATATGGCTTTACGCTCTTGTTTGAAACAAGTAACTCATGACCTAAATCGGTTTGAATTAAAATATCGGGTTTGCCATCACCATCAAAATCGCTTCTCAGGCGCTTACCGATGACATCAAGTTCAGCTTTAAGAGCATTGAACTCTGCCGCTGAAAGTGGCTTAAGTTCGTAACCATCTGCGGTTTCAACGATCTTTACGTAAGGCATTGATTCAAAAATACGAATACTTACCGGTGCGTCTTCAACCGTGGTGACTTGCTTAACTGGTTGTTGATAGTACAAGTTCTCTTTACTATCTATCCATATATCATTTTTGGGCACAACTGGGCTTGCATGTGCGACTAGACCAAATAGCCCTAGTGACACTCCCCATAACCCTTTTGAGTTAATCATTGGCTTCTAACTTCCTTATTTACTCAACAACCTTAACTTCAACCGACTCGATCACACACCTAGATGATGCTTTATCAAAGCTCAATACCACTGGTAAATTTGCTGCCACAGCTGTAAGAAGCATTGATTGCATGTTACGGAAGTTTGGGCTTTGTTGATTTAGCGGCGCGGCATGCTCAGAGTCGAGATTACAAGACAAAGTGGCACTGGTTCCTTCATGAAATTTAATTTTCACATTAGTGTTATTTGCAACCACAGATGAAAAGACCACATTTGATACACCTTCACAAGTGTACTTGTTACAACTCGCTACAGCTTGGTGTGCAGAGATCAATAGCGTTGCAGAAAGTAGAGCATTAAATAGTTTCATTTTTTTATTTCCTAAGTTGATTGAATAATTAATTATTTGAAATACATTTAAAAATTCTTATACGAGCCTTGTTGGCACCACTGAACAACATCATTCTCCAGTGCGCAGGCACTAAAAAGCTGTCGCCATAAACGTGTAATATTATTTTGAGTATGTATCGCACGGCTAAGCAGTGAAAAGCACACCCAGCACATGCAACCAGAGGGTAAAAAAGACAACAAAATGAGATAGAAGATTACATGTAATTCAAAAAATCAGGAATTGTACCTAAAAAACAAGTTTAATCAACCAAAAACAAACCCACCATTTACACCTGTTAACATAGGTGTCCGAAGTGAAACAATAAGTACGGTTCATAAATAATTAACTGCACAATGTGGCATTAGAGGTCATTTCAATGCTGAAAAATCACAATGTAGGTAGAAAAAATAATAAATGAGGGAAAAGTGACTATAGATGAGGTGTCGACTCAGTTCCTAGGGTTAATCAAATAAGTGCCATGTAACGCGCGTTTGAGGTCAGCTAAAAGCCGACCCCTCCCATGGCATGCTTGAGTACTTCTTTTTTTAGCGGCCCTGCTTTATTCGCAACATTCAACGCGAGGTTTCGCAAATGCTTTAGCGGTGTGACTTGATTCGAAAAACCAAAATAACACGCATCCATCATGCTCATCATCAGCAAGTTATCTTTCCTACGTTCAGACTCATAGCGACCTAGCACCGCACGCTCACCAATATCCTGAGTTGACTCCAACACTTCGGCTAGTGCAACAACATCTTTAAAGCCAAGGTTTACGCCCTGCCCTGCCAATGGGTTAATAGTGTGTGCCGCATCACCTACTAACACCACTCGCTCAGCCACATAAGTATTGGCGTGCTGTCTGGCAAGTGGAAAGACGGCAACATCTTCAATTTCAAAATCACCAGGTAATTCAAAAAATGCGGCCTGTACTTCTTGTTTTAGCGATTGCTTATCTAGCTGCTTCAACATATTCAGTTTATTACCGTTGTCATACCAAATTAAATTAGCGTAGGGGTACTGCATAGGTAAAAATGCAATAGGGCCTGATGGCTTAAATTGTTGCCATGTTTTTTCTTGCTGCGGTGCATCTAATTTAATCAGCAATCCCATACAATGTTGGTCATATTGCCACCCTGTGACGCCAATGCCACTTAACTGACGCACGACTGAGCGACCACCATCTGCGGCAATAAGTAAATCAGCTGTATAGTCTTGTTGTGAATAATGAATCGTAATTGAGTCGTTATCACGGGTTATATGAGTTGGAAACCCTTCTGGTGAAACTACCTCGATATCTAATTCCTTAAACTGCTGCCAAAGCGCAGCTTGGATCAGGTTATTTTCAATCAAGTGTCCTAAATGCGACGCACTTAACTCTTCGCAATCAAATATTAATTGCCCAGGCTTATCTTCATAGGCTTCTAACTGCTTATAAACGGCTGTTCTGGTACCTCTGAGCAGTGGCATAGCACCGAGTTCATCTAATAACTGCTCCGAAAAACGATTAATTGCTGATACACGAATATCAACCTTGTCACTTGCTAACACTGCATCAGGTGAGATGGGTGAATGTTCAATCAGGGTAACGTCAACACCTTGCTTTGCTAACTTTACTGCACAGGCGGCACCTACCATGCCACCTCCCACTATCAGAGCCTTGTTTTTCATGCCATATTCCCGTTATTAGAGTCTTTGCGCATTGTAACGCATATAAAAACAGATGTTTGCTTAAAACGCACTGTATTGATCCACATTTTGAAAGTTAAAATCTATACTTGGCTAGACAAGATAGGTCATATAAAATACGCGTCCTTTAGGCATAATGATATCAATTCAGCATCGCCTGCACGAGAAAGCGTAGTGCTAAACACCGAGTTGTAAACGAGGCAATATTTAAATGAGTAAAAAACTGCATATTAAAACCTGGGGTTGTCAGATGAACGAGTATGACTCCCAGAAAATGGCGGATCTTTTGGATTCAACAAATGGCTATCAGCTCACAGAAGAAGCTGAGCAAGCTGATGTGATCCTACTCAATACTTGCTCTATTCGTGAAAAAGCACAGGAAAAAGTATTCCACCAACTCGGCCGTTGGAAGTTATTAAAAGACACCAACCCAGATCTAGTTATTGGCGTAGGTGGCTGTGTAGCGTCACAAGAAGGCGACACAATCCGTCAACGTGCGCCATTTGTTGATATTGTATTTGGTCCGCAAACCTTGCACCGCTTGCCAGAAATGATCAAGCAAGTACAAAGTAAAGCTGGTTCTGTCGTAGATATTTCTTTCCCTGAAATTGAAAAGTTCGACCGCTTACCAGAACCAAAAGCTGAGGGTCCATCGGCGTTTGTTTCTATTATGGAAGGGTGTTCTAAATATTGTACGTTCTGCGTTGTACCTTATACTCGTGGCGAAGAAGTGAGCAGGCCATTAGATGACGTCATTTTAGAGGTCGCTCAACTTGCAGAGCAAGGGGTACGTGAAGTAAACCTACTAGGTCAAAACGTAAATGCATACCGTGGTGAAATGCACGATGGCGAAATCTGTTATTTCTCTGATTTGCTTCGCTATGTTGCTGCTATTGATGGTATCGACCGTATTCGTTACACCACTTCTCACCCAGTTGAATTCACACCAGACATTATTGAAGCGTATGCTGATGTGCCTGAACTGGTTGACCATTTACACCTGCCAGTACAAAGTGGCTCAGACCGTATTTTGAACTTAATGAAGCGTGGCCACACTGCACTTGAATACAAGTCAACTATTCGTAAGTTACGCAAAATCCGCCCGAACCTAAGCATGTCTTCGGACTTCATCATTGGTTTCCCTGGCGAATCCAACGCAGACTTTGAAGCAACCATGAACCTCATTAACGATATCGGTTTCGATATGAGCTTCAGCTTCATTTACTCGGCGCGCCCTGGCACACCTGCAGCAGACTTACCTGACGATGTAGCTGAGTCAGAGAAAAAAGAACGTTTATATATCTTGCAAAACCGTATCAACCAAATGGCGCAAGATATTAGCCGTAAGATGCATGGCACTGAACAACGTATCTTGGTAGAAGGTCCATCAAAGAAAAACCCGATGGAGCTGCGTGGTAGAACTGAAAATAACCGCGTTGTAAACTTCGAAGGTCCACATTCTGTGATCGGCCAATTCGTCGATGTACGTATTACTGAGGCGTTGCCAAATTCATTACGTGGTGAACTCATTCGCACTGAAGCCGAAATGGACTTGCGTCGCGAAGTGAAACCTTCGGATATTTTAAACAAAGCACCACAAGAACCTGAAATTAATGAATTAGGTGTTGGTACTTTTACCCCCTAGCATTTCAAATTGTACGCTAGCTTCGGCTAGCGTCATTTTTATAGGAAGACATTTTGAGTAATCAGTTAAAAAATATAGAAATTTACTTAGAACCCGCAGATAACCATCGCCTTTCTTCACTTTGTGGTCCGTTTGACGAAAACTTAAAACAAATAGAACGCCGCCTTGGAGTTGAAATAGCACACCGTGATAACTGGTTTAAAGTAACCGGACAAGTGGTAACGGCCAAAGCTGCCGTGGACATTCTTAAGTCTCTATATGTTGATACTCAGCCTGTGAAAGGAAAAATGACAGAAATCGAACCGGATCAGGTTCATCTGGCTATCACAGAAGCGAACGTACTTGAGCAAGATGCACCAACGGTATGGGATAAAGAAGTTTACATTAAAACGCGTCGTGGTGTGGTTAAGCCGCGTAATCCAAATCAAAGCCAGTATGTTGCTAATATCTTAACTCATGATATTACCTTTGGTGTTGGCCCGGCTGGGACAGGTAAAACCTATCTTGCAGTTGCTGCCGCTGTAGATGCCCTTGAACGTCAAGAAATTCGTCGTATTTTACTTACACGCCCTGCGGTGGAGGCCGGTGAGAAGCTTGGCTTTTTACCAGGTGATTTAACTCAAAAAATCGACCCATATCTACGCCCTCTCTACGACGCATTATTTGAGATGCTCGGCTTCGAAAAGGTTGAACGGCTGATTGAAAAAAACGTGATTGAAGTTGCACCACTTGCTTATATGCGTGGTCGTACTCTTAACGATGCGTTTATTATTTTGGATGAAAGCCAAAACACCACAACTGAACAGATGAAGATGTTTTTGACTCGTATTGGCTTTAACTCAAAAGCGGTGATCACCGGTGATATCACGCAAATTGACTTACCTCGTGGTGCGCGCTCTGGGCTTCGCCATGCCGTTGAAGTGCTAAGCGACGTAGAAGAGATTTCATTTAATTTCTTTAAATCTCATGATGTAGTTAGGCACCCTGTGGTTGCTCGCATCGTAGAGGCATATGAGAAGAAAGAAGAGCAAGAGCGCTTAGCAAAAGCTGAAAAGCAAAAAGCGAAACAGTCAGGCGCAGAGGAATAAACCGTGGATTTAATGCTGGATTTGCAACTGGCGAGTGGGTTTGACAACTTACCATCAGAGGCTCAATTTCAATTATGGGCCGAACACGCTCTAACTCAGTTTCGTGAAGAAGCTGAGTTAACGATTCGCATTGCCGATGAACAAGAAAGCCAAGAACTAAATAGCCAATACCGAGGCAAAGACAAGCCGACCAATGTACTGTCTTTTCCATTTGATGCGCCACCAGGAATTGAATTGCCGCTTATTGGTGATTTAATTATCTGTCCTCAGGTGGTATATCAAGAGTCTGTAGAGCAGGAAAAGACCTTTCATGACCATTTTGCCCATATGGTTATCCACGGTTGCTTGCATTTACTTGGATTTGACCATATAAATGAACAAGACGCGGTTGAGATGGAAACGATTGAGAAGCAAATTCTCGCTTCTTTGAATATCGCAGACCCTTATAGAGACGATTGTTAAACTAACGGAGCAGACACAACTAATGAGCGACGATAACTCGCAAAGTAGTCAGGGTTCTTCTAGCAAGACCTGGTTGGGACGCATCACACAGATGCTGCAAGGGGAACCCCAAAATAAAGAAGAACTGGCTGAGGTCATTGCTGATGCACAAGAGCGTCAGTTAATTGATCCAGAAACTAAAGACATGATGGAAGGCGTACTCAGCGTATCAGAGCTAAAAGTACGTGATATCATGATCCCGCGTTCGCAAATGATTACACTAGATGTGGATGAAACGCTTGGTGCGCAACTCCCCATGATGGTGGAATCTTCACACTCACGTTTTCCAGTGATTTGTGAAGACAAAGACCATGTGGAAGGCATCTTACTTGCCAAAGATCTCTTACCGCTCATTTTGCGTCAAGAGAGCGATTTGCCAAGTATCCGCGAATACCTTCGCCCTGCTGTGGTTGTGCCTGAAAGCAAACGTGTTGATACTCTACTCAACGAATTCCGTCAAAAGCGCTACCATATGGCTATCGTGATTGACGAATACGGCGGTGTATCAGGACTGGTCACTATTGAAGATATTCTTGAAACCATCGTTGGTGAAATAGAAGATGAGCACGATGACGATGAAGAACAACAAGATATTCGCCAGCTGTCTAAACACGTTTACACTGTGCAAGCGCTCACACCACTAGACGAGTTCAACGAATTCTTCAAAACTAGCTACGATACGCAAGAGGCTGATACCATTGGAGGTATTATTCTGCATGCCTTTGGTCATATGCCAAGCCGTGGTGAAACCATAGACATAGATCCCCTTCAGTTTAAGGTAACTAACTCCGACAACCGGAGGATCTTACAAATCCAAGTAAGTGTGCCTAAATCTGAACATGTTGAAGACTCTAGTATCTAACCTGAGTAACCTTGTAAAAGATAAATTCGCATGGCTGGCGCTACTCTCCGGCTGTGCGCTTACTTTTGCTTATTCTCCTTTTGGCTTTTGGCCTATCGCATTTGCCAGCCTCATTTTAGCCGTTTGGCTCACCGATAAACCAAATCCAAAACTCGCCGCAAAATATGGCTTTTTATTTGGCTTTGGCTGGTTTGCTTTAGGCATTAGCTGGGTACATGTCTCTATCGCTGAGTTTGGCGGCTTGCCTCTACCTGTTTCGCTTTTATTAATGGCGTTACTGTGTGCATATCTTGCAATTTATCCAACGCTGACATTTTTCTTCGCGAGTTACTTTAATCAAACTCCTTGGCAGCGGGTACTTGCTCTCATCGGTGGATTTGCTATTACAGAGTGGCTCCGTGGTCATATGTTAACAGGCTTTCCTTGGCTGAGCTTTGGCTATACCCTAACGGACTCTCCACTGAGCAGCCTAGCTCCTTGGATAGGCGAGTTTGGTCTGACATTACTCATTGTTTTAGCCGCAGCTAGTACGTACTACCTAATCAAGCAGCGCGCGGTTTATCTCACTGTTATAAGCTTCGCTGCCATTGCAGGGGTTTACAGCGTGCCTGTCATTCAAGGCTCTGTCAAATACTCAGGAGACGAAATAACTGCACTGCTGGTACAGGGTAATATCAAACAGAGCCTACGTTGGGAACCTGAGCAATTTTGGCCAACTATGTCTAAATATCGTGATATGACCAGACCAAACTGGCAAGGCGTTGACCTTGTTGTGTGGCCCGAAGCGGCAATACCTGAGTTTGAGGATATTGCCTACCCCTTTTTAGAAGGGCTAGACAAAGCAGCAGCGTTCAACAACACAGCACTCATCACGGGTATTCCAGACTATCAGTTTGATACTAGAACAGCATATAACACCCTGATCACACTGGGTAAGAAGACTAAGGAAGATAGCGAAGGACAATATCATTATCTGCATAAAAATCGCTATCAAAAACATCAGCTATTACCTATCGGTGAGTTTGTCCCCTTTGAGGATCTACTGCGCCCAATTGCACCGCTTTTTAACTTAGCCATGTCTTCGTTTACCCGAGGAGATGCAGTACAGCCCAATTTACTCGCCAATGGTTTGCATGTACTGCCCGCAATTTGCTACGAAATTGCTTTTAGCGAACTGGTGAGAGACAACTTTACCACTGAGTCAGATATTCTGTTTACCGTGAGTAATGATGCTTGGTTTGGTGATTCTCATGGTCCACATCAGCATATGCAAATTGCGCGTATGCGCGCCCTAGAGTTACAACGGCCGCTCATTAGAGTAACCAATAATGGCATTACAGGGGTCTATGATCCAATCAGTAAAGTGCAGCAAACCATTCCCCAGTTTGAGGCAAATACACTGAAAAGTGACGTTAAATTAATAAATGGCGTGAGTTGGTACGCCGCACATGGTGATCGCCCTGTATGGATGATGATAGCTCTGATGATGGTGACGCTCATATTCGTAAAAGCCAAGCCCTTCATACTTAGCCGATTTGAACGCAACTTTTTGTAGGCTCGGTGTTATAGCAACGAATTTATCAAATCGCTACGCACGCTGTTGTGAAAGCTGTTTCGCGCGATAAGCTTGATAAAAAAGATCGCGGGGTAAACCCGCGCCTACCAGCAATGTTAGTTGCTCCTGCACGGTATGATAACACTCACCCTTAGGCCACCTAAATGACTATGTGAAACTGTAATACTGCCTTTATGCAATTCAATTAGCTTTTGACAAATAGATAGCCCCAAGCCAGATCCCCCTAAATCTCGACTTCGGGATTTATCACAGCGATATAACCGCTCAAATAGCCTATCTAACGCCTCATCACTAACTCCTGGGCTGGAATCTTCAATAACGCAGTGAATTTGTTCATTTTGGTAGCGAATGTCCACGGATACGGATCCTGGCCTATCGGTATAATTCACGCTATTACGTGCTACATTATTAAATACTTGTGCCAACCTAGTTATATCAACACTGATCTCAAGCGTATCTGGGATCTCAATGTTTGCATCAAAATCCAGGCCTTCATCTGTCACAAAATCATCGATATCCTCAACCAAGCCGATAAATGCTTGCTTTGCATTAAGTTGCTCTAACGCTAAGGTCAAGCTGCCGGTATCAGCTTGAGCCAGTTCATAAATATCTTTAATCAGCGTATTAAGTGTATCTAATCGGCGATTCAGCACTTTGTAACTTTGCTTTGGGTTTTCTACCAAATTATGTTCGAGTGATTCAATATGTAGCTTTAAAACCGTCAAAGGTGTCCGCAGCTCGTGGGAGATATCGGCTAATAATTGTTGCTTTAAATCGAGCGTCTTATTCAGTAGTTGTTTTTCGAGCTCTAACGCGCGTCGTTTATTTCTGGCCAGTAGTAAAAATGTACTCAACAAA
Source organism: Pseudoalteromonas piscicida (assembly GCF_002744175.1). Taxonomy (GTDB): domain Bacteria; phylum Pseudomonadota; class Gammaproteobacteria; order Enterobacterales; family Alteromonadaceae; genus Pseudoalteromonas; species Pseudoalteromonas piscicida_B. The sequence goes on along the minus strand of NZ_NKHF01000092.1, from coordinate 14,512 downwards.
ATCACCAAAACGCCAACACCAGCCGCAGCCACAATCCGCTGTACTTGCTGCTCGGCTAGTTCAACTTCGCGCTGTGTCTTTAAGCTTTGGAGCTCATATTGGTTTTTTTGGTACTCAGTATCCATCTGATAAGCCAGCGCTTTTTGGCTTGCTTCTTTTTCTAGCTGGGCAACCTTGGACTCGGCATATTGTTGATGATATTTAAGTGCAGATTTAAAGTCTCCCTTAGCACTGTACGCCTCTTTTAAAACACGCAAAGCCGTTTCTTTTAAACCCAAATACACCTCTTCTTGGGCAATGATTTGTTCCATTTTTTCGATAAAAAAATCGACTCTTTTTGGCAATAGGATTTGAGCGTATGTGGTCATCGTTTCTTGATACAATACTTTACTCTGAACAGGGTCAATCAGCTTAAGAGCTTGCTCCACATACTCCTGAGCTTTAACCTTTGCGCCTTCTGTGAGTTTGAGTTCAGCGAGGTTGCTTAGCGCCCATCCTTGATTTCTGGTTTGTTGATGTTCTTGGAAAATATCAAATGCCTGCTGGAATGCCGTTTCAGCCGCCGAGTACTGCGCTAATTTCATGTGCTCTCGCCCAATACGGATGAGGGTATAAGCAGAGTAAACGATACTGCCCGTTTTCAGGTCATAACGATAAGCTGTTTTGTATGCATCAAGTGACTTTTCGTGATCACCAATGACTTGATGCGCACCGCCCAAATTATAATAAACTTGGGCTAGGAGCGTGGTGTTTTCTTGTTTTTGGTTTTTAAGTATCGCTATAGACTGTTGTAACAATTCCAGTGCTTTATCTGGCAATGATAAGTCAGAATATACATCGGCGAGTTGGGTGATTGCCGACACTTGCAGATCAGGGAATTCATATTTTTTTGCTGTATCGATAGATAACTCGTAACTTTTGACGGCATCCTTATAATCACCATTTTGCTTGAAAGCAAACCCCTGAAATCGATAGGCATGACTCAGCAGCCGATACATTTTCAACTGAGAAAGTTGTGTGACCGCTAACTCTAAATGGCGGATCGCATCACCGAACTTCCCTTCTTTCAGCATCAAGTCACCATAAGTTAATGAGTATTTCGCTTCATATTCAGGTAGTTGGTGTTGGGTTAGTACTTGTTGAAAACGCTCAATCCACTGATGTGCTTCAGCCAACTTAAATTGGTTTTTAAGGGTAACAACAACTTGATGATGGACATCAGCAACTTCTGTGGGAGTTAAGCCAGACTCTAGAACTTGATCGGCCTTTTGCAGCGCACTACCCTGAGTCTCCTTTTGTTTGATTTCTTTGGTAAACACTTCGTATAGACGTTCACTCGCTTGGCTCAGCGGACTCAACAGCAGTAAAAAGCTTAATAGTATTGCCTTAACGTACAGCACGATATACCTTTTTATTATTGTTATATTATATCTTTGACACAAAAAAGCGGGGCTCATCCCCGCTTTGTATTATCTAATTTAAAACCAGTAGGGTTCACTATGCATGGATGACTGACGACTTTGCTCCATCGCATTAATCAAGAAGTCGGATTTTTGTTTTAACCACACTTGCACCTCTTGCAGTGCTTCAGAGTTTTGATTTTGACAAAGCTGGTACAGGTACGCCAAGGTTTCCAACTCATAGATGCCATAAACTACATCTATCCAAGGCGTTCTAAACGCCTTACGCGCTTCTTTATCGTATAGCTTGCCAAGACAATTACCACTTAGGAGCGTGTTCTCTAATTTGGTTCTAACGTGCAAGTAATCCCGTTCAGATAACGTTTTGTCCTGCGGCAGTAAGGTTTTTAGCTCTTGCCAATCTTTGTCGAATAATTGGCTAGCAATTTCAGTAACCGGAAGCTCTGCAGCACTCAGTGCTTTTTGATCCCAGTTTTTACGCCATGCCCTGTCCACTAACCAACGTGTTAGGGAGAGAATTAAGCGGTTGTAACGGGTGCAATGAAATAGATCTTCAATATCCGTTGGGGTTGGTTGAACATCTTGCAAATCAGTGATCACATGCGCCAACTCAGGGAATTGATTTAGCTTTTTATAATATGCGTGGCGTTTTGAGGTATAGGTCTTAAGATGAATTGCATTTTCAACCCAAGCTAACTCAGAGAGTAACCACTTTAGCTCATTGCGAATGCTCTCAGTTGAGCTTTTATCAACAATATCATCGAATAGCCAAAACGCATGGCGGATCAGTGAAATACCGTCGATAACACGCTTGAGCGTTTTTAAGCTAGGTTTGTTGAAATAGCATTGTTCATGCTTTTGTACAAATTGAATGCCATAACTTACCGTCGCAATTAACGCTTGTTCTTGCGTTACTTGTGATTTAAGCGGCACAAAACCTATAAATTTATTCGGCTTTAACGGTTTATCATCTGCAATACGATAACCTCTTGCCGCTTTAGAATATAAGCCTAAGCGCATTCCTGCTTGCTTGATTAAGTGATCAGCTAATAAGAAAAGGTCTTCTTTGCTCCCTTCAACAAGCTCGATTTCTAGCTCGTTAATAGCTTCTACTTTTCCCTTTGCCGTGATCTCACCTTTGTCTAACACCACTTCTATTTTGGTGCCAGAATCGGTTTCGATTAACCAAGTACGACGAATGAAATTCGTACTGAAGATCGGGAATATATTTTCTGCGATTGATTCCAACTGCATGCCATGAGGCCAAATATTTGCATCAAAGGCATGTAAATCTGGACGGCCTGACTGAATAGGTAAATTGTATTCAGGCCGCTGATGTAACCCTCCTACAACTTCTCCCGCAAGTTTAATTGTTTGCTCGCATTCATCGTTACAACAACGGGTTCTTAAACCAATATCTAACGCCCGTAATTCACGATTTGGGGTATCGAAGTAGGCATTGGTTAAGTTTTTAGCAGGCTTGTTAGTGACCGTTTTTGCAAACTGCGTGATGAGTGCAGGGATCAGCGGAACTTCATTATCTGAAACCAAGAATTTCAGTTCTATTTCAGTGTCCATTAGGGCTGTGTATTACCTATTTATCTAAGGGAGGATCAAAATATACAAAGGAGGCCAAGTTTGCAATCTTTTTATCCGATGAAAATTCCCCTAAATATGTGCCAAATCAATAGATAGTCTAACTAACTTCGCTGAACGTCGACGCTTCAGTTAGCTAAAGGAATTACATCTGCTGCGGCAATTTTTATTATGTAATCAGTTATTTCGGGTCATTCAAAACAAACAAAGCCTTGCTATTAAGCCGCGAAATCCCTACTATTTTGTAAACTTTACGACCCAAAGAATAAAAGGCCCACGCATGTTCAACATTAAGCAATTTATCATTGCGAGCCTGCTCTTCACCAGCTTAGCCATTTTTGCTGAAGAGCCTGCCGAAAACACCCCAGCAAATTCAGCGGAACCTAATGGCTATATCAGTGACAATCTCTATATTTTCATGCACACAGGTCCGAGTAAAAACTACCGCATACTAGGCTCTGTTGATGCCGGTACACCAATTACCATTTTGAGCGGCGCTGATGATGGATTCGTGCAAATTAAAGATGATAAAGACAGAGAAGGTTGGGTAGAAAGCAAATTTATCACCACTGAGCCTGGTTTAAAGCAACAGCTCGAAGACTTAAATCAAACACTGGTGGATACGCAAGCGTCGCTTAACGATGCGCAACAGCAGCTCCCAGTTTTGCAGCAAAATAACACCAATTTGTTAGCCGAAAATGCCGCCCTACAAGACACTATTTCTGGCCTTGAAAAGCAACTTCAAGACGAACAGATGGCGCAACAACAAAAAGTACAAAAAGAGCAGCATCAGTTGCTAACGTATGGCGGTATCATTGGTATTAGTGGAATTATTATCGGTGTGATCCTAACGCTATTCTTGTCTCGCAGAAAGCGCTACGACGGCTGGTAACAGATTGACCTAGGCTAGCCAATATCCATAACTGGTCGCCTAACAAAGAAAGGCTGGTATTAATAAATACCAGCCTTTTTTGCACTTAGACTAAACCTAACCGTAGACTAATATATTTCTATTCTTCTTAGCCCTTCAACATTTACTGCTGGGCAATTATCGGTTCCCGCTAACGTTACCTTCTTGCCCGCGGCAAACGCTGCAAGCAGCACAGCATTAAACTTCTTTCCTTGTGCATCTGAGGTATCTAATACATAGTTCCAAGTAGTGCTATTTCCGCAGCTAGGTCCGCCACTGGCATTACGTTTATTTAATTCAACAAAAGTGTAATCGGGGTAATTCTTGTCACTCATAAGCCTGACAATAGTTGCGCTTTCAGCTGTACTCCCCGCTTGAGCGAATAAGGGAGTGATGGTGAATAACAATGGCAATATTTTTTTCATTTGAGTACAACCTTAATAATCTTGATAGAGATAGTTTATTGCTTGTGATTGCTCAGGAGAGCATGAGTTCGCTGGACGCCCTACATTAATAACAGACTTTGTCGCAGCCGCAGCCAACAGTAGCGAATAATTGGCTTTGCCAGTGTCTGTGCTTAAATCAAAGTACCAGTAAGTATTTCTACTTCCCTTGTCTTTACACTCATCACCTTTTAGGCGAAAGTAAATCTTACCGTTATTTGGATATATTCTCTCAACTTGGCCTACCCCTTTTGCTGCTTGAACAGCGAAAGGTAGCATGAAAACCGGTAACAGTAACACTGATAAAAGTATCTTTTTCATAATGCCTCTATATTATATTTCATTAATTTTAACTAGATTTAAAAATAATAATCTTATTATATTAAACTAAAGATCGAGATTAGTGCTGCGATATTTAAACATCGTTCTGGACGGATCAAACCAGGATGGATCTGTGCGAGTTCGTCTAATTGATGACAACTTGCGACATTGTTTCCCTGTAGATTGATACTGGCCCCAGGAATAACATCATAGAGTGCTGAAAGGTTCACAACACGATTATCACTTAAATCGATATAAGGGTAGGAAACAGTCGGCGGAAAACGTCCATTCATACTTGGAAAAGTGAGGCCGGTAATATTTTCAAGACCATCAATCGAGCCGATATCAGCGCCAGCGCAACTAATACTACTTATACGGTTTATATCATATGCATCGCTACCTGGTGTATATGGGTAAGTTTGTGAAATACACGTTTGCAACTTGTCGTCGTAGAAATCAAGCGTATGTACATCTGGAGTTTGGTGAGCTGCAAAGCTGTTGCGGAACTCTCGTATGGTTCGTGCAGCATCACCTTGGTATTGACTACCACAGGGGCTTGGCTGAGAGTTGGTACTACAAATAACGTCTGATATCTGTGGGTTAGAAAAAATCTCCACAAAGGTATTGGCGTTGCGTTTACTCCAATACTGCAAATAATTACCAACCATTACAGTGCCATATTCACCTGCGTCTTGAGTCTCATCTTCACTAGAATCACCTGTAGAGGCAATTTCAACAATTCTCCCCCAACCTTTAGAATAAGTATGGTAACCATTATTATGACTTGAATTATCAAGTGCCCGAGCCACCTGAGTCCCATGAGCAAGACCAAATAAGTGACCTAACTCATGGGCAAATGTATCTGTGCCACAAGTGTATTTCACTATTGCTGTGGACTGCATAAAATACTTAGCTCTGATTTCATCATTATTACGGCTTACTTGATTAGCGATCCCACAATAGTTCTTTTTATCATCGCCTGTTTTACCATTGTCTAAAGCAGGAACGATGGTAATAGTGTAATCAGCACCAATTTCTTTAGCTCTGTTTTCAAGGTTTGCAAAACCATGTATCTCACGCTTCATGTGATCAAATATCACACTCTCGTTAGATATAGTATTACCCGAGCCATGGGTGGCCATTTCAGTCATCACTGTTTCAGCGCGGTACAAAGTCATATCAACTTGAGAGTCCGCTAGAATCGTGTTTGTTTCATTTATCCAACTATCCAGCTCATCTCTAATTCTTTGCTCTGAGCGCCAAGTTGTAATTAAACCATCATCAACAACGAACCTTACTCCGACTTCAGCTCCTATTGATACGTGCGGGGCCACACACAAGCCAACCAAACATACGTTTGTTAAAAGTTTCTTTATCATTATCTTTCCTTTTCTGTATGATCCTCAAGATCGTGAAGTTTGATATAATCTTTGTACGACATAAGTAAAACGGTTCCATCAACAGCGCGAAGGTGGTACTTCATACCATCAATAACCACCTTTCCACGAATTCCTGTTTTACTGTATGAAAGTGTCAGTTGTTTGAAATTACTACCATTATTTAGCGTAAACGCCAGATACTGATTACCGTCTTTAGTTTGATTTGCAGTTTTTAGCGTTGCCTTAATTTGCTTACCTAGCAGCTCCGTTTTAAACTGCTCCCCAACTTGCAAACCTCTTAAAGTCGACAAGTCACCTTGGTACCGAATGGCGTGCTCACTAAAAGTCGGTTCAACATTAGTAAGCGGCACAGCAGTGTTTAACCGTTTTAAGGGCATATCTAGTATGTTGCTCGCTGTGCTTGTGGTAGTTGAATCATCACTACGCTTTCCTAGCTGTGGTGTTTGATCCCAATAAGTCGTATCGTGTTCCGCAACATCGTTCTCCTGTACTTCACCGCGGTGATTTGCAGAGGAAGGAGTGCTAGTAACTGGCTTATGGATTTCTATGTTAGCTTGCAGGTCTTCCTTTACTTGACTTGGGTATCTAACTTTCTCTTCAGAAGCCGAAGATTCTTGATTACTGAATGTGTAAATTAACAGTAAGGCAGCAACACTACCTACTGCCAAACTTACCAGAGTTTTATTCATCACCCCTCAAAAACCTCACGAAAAGAAAACAAAAACACAACAAACTTAACATTGTACCTGTTATTACTAAAAACTAAAACACTTATGTACACACAGGCACTCTCAATGACTCTCCCTAACGCTAGCTCTTTGGTATCTCAATTACATACATGATTAAGATGCCCAAGAAACATCAATATGGTAATTTTTCTTATGCAGCATACCTCGTCTCTCAATGAAGAAAATGCACTGACTATCTAAACTCAGTTAACAACTAAAGTGATATAAAGACAAAATTGGCTGCCTGAAAGGTATTAATCATCCGAAGTTCAGGTTGATTATTGACCACCCTATAAAACTTCACATTAAGAGGAGCTATATGCGCTAATCAGCTGGGTATCTATTTCTGCTAGATAATCAAGTCCAAACGGGCTGTGGTCGAATTGTTTTATTAAGTTTGTGGGAATGTCTTTGTCTACCTGCTCAAAAAGCTGGTAATTGGGTAACTAATTGCGGCGAAACTGTCTGTATCGCCACCAAAATCAACAGACATACGGATTATATCAGTAAGACTGCGCCTCAGCTCAGCACCGTAAGCATCAGCAATTGCCATTGCAACTAACATCTAAATACCCTTAGTCTATTCATACGCTTTCTATTCATGCATTACTCTAGTCGATTCACATGGACAGAGATACTGTTCAGCCTAGACTGATTTTGTTCGGCTAGCCTATTTTTTTAACGACAATATTCAGGTTCGACAAATTAAGGTAAAATATAGCTAGTATTTTTATTATTCTTTGGATTAGTCTCTACAGTGGCCATTAATATTCATGATGCAGAATTACTGCAAGCATCACTAGCAAAACAAGTAATTACACATAACGAACTTAATAGCATAAATACCGTTGCAGGTGTGGATGTCGCTTATCATGAACAATCGAACCAGGTTGTTGGCGCAATTTCGGTACTTGATGCTAACACTCTAGAGTTACTTGAAACGCAAGTGAGCATTGAAGAAATTAGCTTTCCTTATGTTCCGGGGCTATTTTCTTTTCGTGAACTTCCACCACTGCTGAATGCTTTTGAAAAGCTATCAATAAGACCGGACCTTATTGTATGTGATGGTCACGGTATCGCCCACCCAAGGCGCTTTGGTCTAGCGTGCCACTTAGGTGTCACGTTAAACTTACCCACTATTGGTTGTGCTAAAACTAAACTCATCGGTGATTTCTTGCCAGTAGAACAAGCTCGAGGCCAAATGAGTGACTTAATAGTTAATGAGGAAGTGGTTGGTAAGGTGCTACGCACTCAACACAATGTGAAGCCCGTATTTGTATCTATTGGCCACAAAATCAGTCTAGATGCAGCCGTTGACTGGGTATTAAAACTCTCGCCAAAATATCGACTACCCGAGACAACACGTCAAGCTGATCAACTGGTCAATAAAACACTTAAGTCAAAACTTGAGCTAATATAAAGCTTTATTGTTTGAAATGGATATAAAAACAAAAAAGCCAGCTAATAAGCTGGCTTTCGAATCGCTAAATAGCTACTTAAGCAGTGTAGTCAAATGACGATGTATCTGCGGATGTAGGCACGGTATAACCGGGCAAGGTTTCTCCCGGGAATAAGACATCCCAGACACAGCACTTGACCAGCAACTTAAGCATTTCAGGGTGGTACTTGTCCCTGTACTCAGCAAGCTGTTCACGGTCCAAAAATTCCTTACCCAATCCAAAATATTCAACCCAGAAAAAAACACAGGCACGCTGCACGCTTTCTTCATCTTCTTCTTGAGCTTTATGAAGTGGAGGCTTCGCATTGAAAGTATAACAATTAAAACGCCACCACAGTTCAATATCTGACTGATAAGCACAAACTAATGCTTCCTTTAAATCTGCGACTCGATATCGGCCCCCCTGAATATCAAATCCCTGAAGATAATCGTCGATGCCCTCCTGCATCATGCCCATTGGGGTTTCCTCGCATTCACCAGGCACATAATAATCCCTGAATGCTAATAAAACCCAATAAATAATCTTTAACTGTTTGGAATCGAGCATACATTTAAATCTCTATGTCTTTATTACCAATAAAAAAGCCACCCAAACGGTGCTATTTGAGTAGCTGTATTCGTACGTTACTGCTCAGCAAGCTAGTTCTGCTTACTTTCTACACCAACATTTAAACTGCCCACCGGCTCTGGTGCGGATTGAGGTAGTTTACTTGCTTGCAAAAGTATAAAATCAAGGGGCTAGGCAGCTTATGTCACTATTACTCAGTAGTGCTTCTATAACCCCCATAAAGGTCATTAGGTTGATATGAAATGTATTACAGCCCATTAAAAGCTGACTATAATACCACAGCAACCCTCTCCTTGGGTTTTAGTGGCGTCATCATCTACTAAGCTAGTAAAGCTTTTTCATCAAAACCTTGCTCATGTAACTTGGCAACGAGCTGTTCTAACACCTCATCTTTTCGAGGCGCTACAGGCTGCGTTAACAGCATAAGGTGTAAATTGCCAGTTCATATTATCAAACTCAAAAAACATCTTACTTGGTGGTGGCGCTACCTGAGCAACTTGATCGTCACATAACTGATTAAGATAAACGGTGATTTTGGTTAAGTCAGTGCTATCCCTGTTATCTAAAATAGCTTGATAAGCAAAGTCTTCTACGATAGGTTTTAGGGTATTGCCACCTTTTACCTTATCAAACAGCAAGATAATAAAATCACCAATATGACTTTTTGATCTATTCCCCTAAATGATATAACTCCATACACTGCATTACATCACCTCCGTCTTCTGGCTTAGGACCCACCCATCCACCAGGCATACCACCGAGTCGATAGCAATCTAACAACCTTTCTGCGATTGGGGAGTGCTCAAGACCACCAAAAATTGCAGCATCAACAATTTGTACGAAATGCGCATGTATGATGTCGGGGATCAAATGATAGAATATATACTCAACATTAGCTTCGGTAAGTGAGAACTCTTTTTGCATCGCTGAGTCATGCTCTTTTGTACGTAAAGCCGTCATTCGTTCATGTGAATAGCGACCAAAATCATCAACAAAACCATCCAATAACTTCTTATATTTTTTCTTTACCGCTAAGACATCTTTAAACTCTTTATATATTCCATCATATTTCACTCTGGCTTGCTCATCATCCAGAATATAGGGCAAGTTCTGAAATAGCCATTTTTCAGGCTCATCTGAGCAATAACCCGGCGTTTGAATTCGCATATCTAAATTAATCGGATCTCTAAAAACCCTGAACCCTTCCAAATCTTTCGGTAAGCATGAACCTAAAAACAGCCCAGACATAAATGTATCACGGGTGTATATGTGCTCTATTAACTCTAACTCTTTTTTTAACTGAACAGACTCTATTGCTTGATAACTCAATAGCATTAGCCCTTTCTCCTATTTATTGCAGGAATAAGTACTTCAACACATTTTTCTTCTATACTATCATGCCTTTTCATAAGTGGAGGTTCATTCATATCCAAATGAATTTTAGCACGCTCAATTAGCATTTCTTGTTTCGTGCTTTTGCTGTGATTTGATAAAGCAATTTCATCTAAGATAGTTTTAAATGCTCTATTATATCCTGAATGTCTGCCATGTAGTTGACCTTAATAATCTAAGTCATCTTTATAAACTCTGTTTGCTTTTAAGGGTTTACTATTGATTAAACCATTTTGATCAAAATTTAACTCTTGAATCAAAGGGTGTTTAGTTCCAACTGCCCAAGGTATTGCATGGTTTGCTTCTTCATCAGCACCAATGTCTGGGAATTTTCTTCTTAAGCTATTTTGGTTACCCTTAGTACCACTGAATGCCTTTGAAGCATTAACCCCTTGCATCCAAGGATCTATTGGTACATCTGATTTAGGCGTTGAGAATTTACCTGACTCAGGGTTGCATTTTAAGTCGCCGCCTAGGGCTTGCTGAGCGTAATGTAATAGGTCATCAGCCCATAAATGCTTACCCTTTTCCCTTAACTTCTGGACAGCTTTTTCTAAATACTTATTACCTGGAATCCGTTTATCAATTGTTAGTTCAATAATACCCTCTGCAGCTAATGTAGCTAACATATCTGCTGCTGTGGCTTTATCTCCTTTTGCGAGAGCCTAACCAAACTTATAAAGTGCGATCCCACCGAGCCGATCAACTAGTTAATAAAACACTTAAGTCAAAACTTGAGCTAATATAAAACTTTATTGTTTGAAATAGATATAAAAACAAAAAAGCCCAGCGAGTGGGTAATCGCTGGGCTTTTTTAATCCAAATCAACACTTTGATTAATAGTTAAAAGCTAGTCATCTAAATTGTCGATTAATATTTCAATGTGTGGAAAATGCGTATCTCTATAAGCCAAACACTGCTTTAAAGTAAGTGCATTCAGTCGAAATGCACGAATGCTCGTCACTGCCGTTATTGGTACTTCTTTCAATGCCTCCAAATTGCTCAGCGCTAACTCTTTAAAAAAAACCTGAGAAATAGGCCAATGTTGAGCTGCTTTTAAGATTTCAATAATCGTACTTTTATCACAACGTCTCAATTCTAATTCTATTGGTGCTTTACCAATAAAATGGGCAATTGCTGAAAAGCAATCTATTTTTAATGCAGCCTGCGGTAATAGACTATTCTGTTTGAAAATGTTTTCAAACCCTTCACTAAATACTAAAGTTCTAATTTTTCCAATATTATTGAAGTATAGCTGCAGCATTTCTTTAGATAGCTCGTCGTAAATAGCTGAGTAGTTTGCTATTATCTCTGGCGATTCCCAGTCGTAATAATATTTCATGTTTTCAATTTTATAATAAAGCGATGAGTAACACTCAGAGTCTGAAAAATACTGTTCAATCCCATCATCAAAAAAACCTTCAACACAACAAATCACCTGCCTTATATAATCGCCTTCAGCCCCAAAAATGGTGCCATCAAAGCGCTCGCCCTGCGATACATATAGACCATGACCCGACTCATCATGATCAATGAGAGAATCTAAAATACACGGTTGCCGTACTTTAATATGCGGGAACTGGTATTCCCCGACTGCTTTACCCTGTTTATATGCTTGGCTATTTTTGACGATATCATCTTCAGTATACACAGCAACGCCCGTAAAGGGCTTACCATTATGATAATAGAGGCCTTCTTCTAATGATAAAGCCTCAAAAATAACCAGCGTGGGGGCTTGGTATCTCATTAGTTAGTGGTTCCTGTTAAAATATCAAATCTTTTTAATATACCTGTACAGTTTTGACAAGCAGAGAATGCTGCGGTTTGCTGCACGCTTACAGCACAAGATTAAAGGGTAGACGAATAGAAAACCCTTACACATTAAAGGGTGGGTGTCATTGGTTTTTCTGTGTTAATGCGCTTGGGGCCACAAATGGCCTGCCTGTGCGGTCAACAATATCGAGCATATTTACAATGTCAGCCATGGGCTTGTCGTTATAGGTTGCCATTCCAAGCAGTAGCCATGCCATCGACTCTAAAGTGAGTTTTCGTTTTCTTGGAGTAACAGTATCAGTGAGCTCGTAAGCACTATTGATGAATTCAATGGGCAAAAGGTCTGCGAGTGTTTCAACTTGATTTGGTTTGTAACTGTTGATGATGTCGAGGGCTTGAGATTCGTGCATAAAAAAATCCGATAAACAGGGTCTATCGGATTTTTACATATGGATAGGATCATTCAACTGATCGGCATTAGAGCTAAAGCTTGCCTTTTTAAACAGGATAATATTTTGAAAATATAATACTTCCTTTATAGTTGTGACATACGCACTATTCCCCTAAATGATATAACTCCATACACTGCATTACATCACCTCCATCTTCTGGCTTAGGACCCACCCATCCACCAGGCATACCACCGAGTCGATAGCAATCTAACAACCTTTCTGCGATTGGGGAGTGCTCAATGCCACCAAAAATTGCAGCATCAACAATTTGTACGAAATGCGCATGTATGATGTCGGGGATCAAATGATAAAATATATACTCTACATTAACCTCGGTAAGTGAAAACTCTTTTTGCATCGCTGAGTCATGCTCTTTTGTACGTAAATCAATCATTCGTTGTTCTGAAAAACAGCCAAAGTCCTTACTAAAGCCTTTCAAAATTTCCTTATATTTTTTCTTTGTTAGCATAATGTTCTTGAGGTCCTTATAAACTCCATCATATTTTACTCTGGAACGTTCGTCATCCAATATATAAGGCATGTTCTGAAACGGCCATTTTTCCGGCTCATCTGAACAATAACCCGGCGTTTGAATTCGCATATCTAAATTAATCGGATCTCTAAATACTCGGAACCCTTCCAAGTCTTTGGGTAAAGCCGAACCTAAAAATAGCCCAGACATAAATGTATCTTGAGTGTAAATATGCTCTATTAACTCTAAATCTTTTTTTAACTGAACAGACTCAATTGCTTGATAACTCAATAGCATTAGCCCTTTCTCCTATTAATTGTCGGCATAAGTACCTCAATCCACTTTTCTTCTAAACTACCATGCCTTTTCATTAATGGCGGTTCATTCATATCCAAATGAATTTTAGCACGCTCAATCACTTCAATTAGCATTTCTTGTTTCGTGCTTTGGCTGTGATTTGATAAAGCAATTTTCATCTAAGATAGTTTTAAATGCTCTATTATATGCTGAATGTCTGCCATCTAGTTGTATTACAGCCCATTAAAAGCGGACTGTAATACCACAGCAACCCTCTACTTGGGTTTTAGTGGCGTCATCATCTACTAAGCTAGTAAAGCTTTTTCATCAAAACCTTGCTCATGCAACTTGGCAACGAGCTGTTCTAACACCTCATCTTTTTGAGGCGCTACAGGCTGCGTTAACAGTAAAGAAGTAACATTCCCAAAACCTGGGTGCTCGAAATTTGGGTTTTCAAGGCCATGTTGTGCTCTTAGTGTTAACAGCATAAGTGCAGCATAAGGTGTAAATTGCCAGTTCATATTATCAAACTCAAAAAACATCTTACTTGGTGGTGATGCAACCTGAGCAACTTGATCGTCACATAACTGATTAAGATAAACGGTGATTTTTGTTAAGTCAGTGCTATCCCAGTTATCTAAAATAGCTTGGTAAGCAAAGTCTTCTACGATCGGCTTTAGGGTATTACCACCTTTTACCTTATCAAACAGCAAGATAATAAAATCACCAATATGACTTCTCGAACGGTTCATCCAATTTTTCATGTAACCATTTTGAAATAATTTATAAAATTGCTGCGCATAATCATACTGATGTAATAAAACAGCTGTAGCTAATTGAAATACACTTCCAGGTGATATCACTTTTTCATTATCTTCCCCGAAGCGAATAACACAGCGCTTTTGTCTTATATGAGCAATAGTTAGCTGATAATACCCATAGCTCAAATAATAACCCAGCTGCTCGGTATTGAGCACGCTACCCTTCACTAAACTAGCTTGTGCCTGCATTTCATAAAAATCACCTGGAATTAGCAATTCAACACTAAGCTTTTCCCAAGGAGCAAAAGGTAAACTCTCATTAAAAAACTCTTCACCTTTTGTTTTGCCATGTTCTAAGTAAAAAGTAATTCTCGTTATATTTCTATCGTAGACATTTTTATACTTTTCTGGGTTTTTAATTGCTTGCTTACGCTTACGTAAAAATTTTTCTAATATTTTGTCCATTATTTACCTGCTGGAATCATTGAAATTGTAGCGGTACCAGTTTCCCCTGGGTTC
>NZ_NKHF01000061.1 GCF_002744175.1 Pseudoalteromonas piscicida | reverse complement strand
AGCCGCTTTATGCGGCGATGCTTTGGGAAAGCTCGCGATGTGAAATCGCTCCTACCAGCAAGATAGGCTTCCTGTTGCAGATCCTTCATGAGGCGGTTTTTGGTTACAGCTCTTTACTACAGGTGGCGGTTAATGCTTGTGGGTGGGTGAGCTGATTATGATAGGTGATTGAAATGGGTTGGGCGGTATTTATCTCGTAGGCGAGTGCTAAATCTAGTTCCACGCTTTTACTTTGTCCGGAGGCGAGCGTCATAAACTCGTTTGCTTCGGGCGTCAGGCGCTTGGCCATTGGGCCTTGGTAATTCAACGTCTTACCATTTTGTTCAACAATCAAAAACTGGCTCCACCATCCTTCAAAGGGGGTATGCCAAATTAAAAACTTTGCCTCGCTGTGGCCGGCATTGGTAAAAGTAAATTCAACAGGGAAGCTCATGCTGGTGTTACTGCCTTTGGCTAAGCGACATTGAAAGTTACTATCTGAGTTCATATTGGCCTCCGATTTGATTGTCGAAGTGGTGTCATTACAGGCTTGGAGCAGCAAGGCCGCGGAAAGTATCAATACAGGTTTCAACATAATTGTTCAGAGCTTGTTGCCACGCTCAATCCTTTTGGTTTCCAATGTAATCGCTTTGCACTATGCTGAGCAATACGGTCAAATAATGAATAGCATATACAGATGACTAAAAACAATAACAAAGAGTTCAATTCTTTTTCATCCTTTTATCCCTATTATCTCGCTGAGCATAAGAATAAAACCTGCCGTCGACTGCATTTTGTTGGCTCTACTTTGGTACTTGGGATCTTGGTGTATAGCATTTTTTCGGCGCAGTGGGAGCTGCTTTGGTTGCTGCCAGTGGCAGGCTACGGTTTTGCTTGGGTTGGTCACTTCTTTTTTGAAAAGAACAAGCCTGCGACGTTTCAATATCCGTTATATAGTTTGATGGGAGACTGGGTCATGTATAAAGATATTATTCGTGGTAAAGTGCCTTGGTAGATAACCTAAGCTAAATTATAAAAATGAACATAAAACAAAGTGTTATTACTTTATGTTGGTGTGCTTTTTTAGCCGGGTGCGAAACCGTGTCGGCAACTGGTGCACGCAGCTTAGCGATGTTTAGCCCAGAGAATAACCAGTGTTATAACAGGCAGGTTCAGCCTTATTATTTCGCCGTTGACGCACATCATCATTTTCAGCCTTTTCGCGGGGAGGCAGTGCCTTATAATGATCTTGTTGCATGGGCTGAACGTGCGGGAGTTATGTTTGTTAATGTTTATGGGATAGGGCAAACCTATGAACGCAAAGCCGGGTGTTTTGGTGAGCGAGGATGCTACACGCAGGTGATTTCACCGAGCATCCAAAATGATATTAAAAACGCCAGTAACTATCTAAAGTATGGTGCAGACAAGGTACACTTAACCTTATCAATGACGTTTGCCAACCTTCATAGACCAGACACCATTCTAACCAACATGGCCCTACTTGAAGACGAGTTTGGCGATGTATTCCGTTGGATGGGGGAGGTGAATTTAGTCAAAGCAGCACACTTTGACAATGGTCATCATGCCGTGAGCCGCGACACCATCGCCAAGTGGCAACCGTTTATGCAAGTACTAAAAGACCAGCAGATCCCGCTGGCATTACATGCCGATTTAGGCAACAACGAGGCACCACTGCGTTATTTACCTTTACTAGAGGAAGTATTAACGCGCTATCCAGATAACGAGATTGTCTGGATGCACATGGGGATTGCGAAAGAGCTCAGCCAGATAGATCCAGATTTACATATTCTCACCATGAAGAGGCTGTTTGCTCGCTATCCAAACCTCAAAGTAGATCTATCGTGGCGTATTTTATACGACTACTATTTTAGCGACCCAAAAATCAAAGCTCAGTATGTTGATTTTATAAATGCACATGCCGAGCGGTTTTTACCAGGAAGTGATTTTGTTGCCAGCAAAAATAAACGTTTTGCTGATTATAAAGCGGAAGTTGACATCAACAGCCGGATCCTCGCTGATCTTGACGATAACGCCTTTCGCCGTATAGCCTTAGGTCAGAACTACTTTTCAATGTTGTCGTTGCCTCATAAAGCGCCTGAGATCTGCGCTACAGCGTCTCCTTAAGCATTGAAAGTACATCATTTACGTCTAGCTTCATCACTTTATCGGTGTTGGCTAGCAGTTGATCTGCAAGATCTTTTTTGTGGTGATGCAGTTCAACAATTTGCTCTTCTATGGTGCCTTTGGCGATTAAGCGATAAATAGTCACCGGGCGTGTTTGTCCCATGCGATGCACGCGATCTGAGGCTTGCTCTTCAACCGCAGGGTTCCACCAAGGATCCATATGAATAACATAATCCGCTGCGGTTAAGTTAAGACCAGAACCACCGGCTTTAAGGCTAATCAAAAACACCTCGCCGTCTCCCTTTTGAAAGGCATTGACTGCTTGTTGCCGTGCCTTGGCGGGAGTACTCCCATCAAGGTATTGAAAGCGGATCCCGCGTTTTTCAAGATGACTTTTAATCAGCTGTAAGTGGCCAACAAATTGACTGAAAATAAGTGCTTTGTGGTTATTTTCCTGAAACTCCGTTAGCAATTCATCCAAGGCAGCCAATTTAGCGCTGGCGATTTGGCTTTCTGCCATCAGCAGCTTTGGATGACAGCAGGCTTGGCGTAAACGAGTGAGCGCCGCCAACATTTTAAAGCGTTGTTCATTAGCACTGTCTTGCTGCGTCGATTGAGAGATTTCATCAATGGCATTTTGCCTAAGGGCTTCGTAAAAGGTTTGCTCTTCTTGGCTCAATTGAATAGGCACATTGATCTCGGTACGCGGTGGCAGCTCGGTTAATACTTGATGTTTCATACGACGCAAAATAAAGGGTTGGATCAGATGTTTGAGCCCCTTACGAGCTCGGTGCGCCGCAATTTTGTCTTCATTGGCATTTTCAATGGGGGCAGAAAACTTTTCGCTAAAGCGTTTCAGGTTGCCAAGTAACCCAGGATTTACAAAGCGAAAGAGTGACCACAGCTCAGTGAGATTGTTTTCGATTGGCGTGCCTGTGGTAATGAGTTTGAACTTGCCCTTGAGCGCGCATGCAGCTTGAGTCCGCTTCGCAAGCGGGTTTTTTAGCGCTTGTGCTTCATCGGCAACAATGGTTTCAAATGCAATAGGTTTTAAAATGTCGACTTCACGTTGCAACAAACCGTAGCTTAAGATAACGCAGTCCAATGGTTGGAGGTTACTAAGCATCTCGGCTCTGGCTGCTGAGTTTGGAAAGTCGGCAAACACTTTTACCGATAAAGTGGGTGCAAACTTTTGGATTTCTTGCTGCCAGTTGAAACACACCGAGGTTGGCGCAATAACTAAAGTAGGGCCTACATTCGCACGGGCCAGTATGATTGCTAACGCCTGAATTGTCTTGCCCAGCCCCATGTCATCGGCAAGGCAAGCACCGGCGCCCCAATGCGCCAACCGCATAGCCCAGTCAAACCCTGCTTGTTGATAGTCGCGTAGTTCGGCTTGCAATGTCGACGGAAGCACAGGCGTTATTGCAACAGCTTGCTGCATTTTTTCGTTTTGCTCTTCCCAGGCCGGCAAGGTTTTCATCCGCATGCCAGTGGTGGCCTCAGCAATTAATGGCGCAGCAAGGGGGTGGAACTTTCCGCCCTCGGTGGCATGATTGAGCTGGTCGAGTTGTGACTTAAGCTCGCTAGATAGGGCAACTACCTGCTCGCTATCGAGTGCAATAAAGCGCCCGTTGCTGGTGGCTACCATTTTGAGTAGCGCTTTAAGCTCAATAACTTGGTCGTTGCTTACTTGCAGCTCACCGGTCATATCAAACCATTCGTTTTTCTTGCTCATGGCAAGCTGTAGGTGTTGGCTTTCGAGTTTGTTACTGAGTTTTACCTTTTTGCCTTTGGGCCATCTTAGTTTAATGGGCATAGGGCAAGGGTCTTGATTAATCACCGTCTCAAGTTCTTGCAATACCTCCAGTGCTTCATCCATTTGGGCTAAGCTGAGGCGATTATCAATCATTTCTAAAAATAGTGGACAATGAGTATCAAGCTCGTCGAGTCGTTGCTGCTCGAGAAGCAGATCTCGAGTGGTAGACAAACGCTTGCCGTCAATCTCAGCACTAACCGTTGCGATACCGTGACCGGGGTGGAAGACAGGGCCTTTTTCACCAAATGGCATCACCACGCAGTGATAGTCTAGACCTTGGTGGTAAGGCTGAATATTAATGACCAGCGCTGATTGTGCCTCAATAGCGTCAAGGCCTGTATCAATATCGGCTAAATCGGACTGTACATTGAGGTAAGGGGCAATGGCTTTAATGCTCGACAGCACTTTTTGTTTGGCACTAACGGGCACTGTTAACCCAGACTCTCCAATAATCTCGGCCACCTGCAAATGTGATTGGTTAAACACAATAAACTCATAGTGGTGCTCGGTTTGCTGGATAAACGAATAGGTTTGTGCCTGTCCAAAGTAACTCGGCAGGTTGGGAATAGAAAGCAATAGGTCGTCACCGTGTTGGCGGATGTGTAGTTCAGGTGACTGCTCGGCAATGGTGATAGGTTGTGTTAAATCATCTTCATGATACAAGTTTGTTGCGCCAACTGCGGCTTTTAGCGCAGGTAGACCCGCAAGCATGTAATCAGATTTACCGCTGTAGCCATAGCCAGACTGTAAAGCAATTGCATCGATGAGTTTCTTATCTGATTGGCTGATGTAACTAAAGTGCTCAGGGTGTTGTTTTAGTTTTTTGCATGCTAAAGGTTTACCTTTCCCCCAACCAGTTTTGCCGCGCTTTTGTTCTCGCGCTAAAAATTCAACATCAAAACGCCCTTGTCGTAGTTGCCAGATCAGTCGATATTGTTCATCCCCAGCTTGGTCGGTGTGACTAGTTGGGCTCAGTGCAATGAGTTTATCGAGTGCAAGGTCCCACGGTGACTTTTTAGTGACCAGCGCACTGAAATTGAATTCTATATTACTTGCCAGCGGGTAAAACTCGCCATGTTGAGCGCGGAGTAGCTGTTTTGCAAGCGCCGTAAAAAGTGGCATTGAAAGCTGCTCAAAGGCTAAGATGCAATCGTCTAGGTGTTCTAAAACGGTTGCATCTAAGGTTTTGTTACACCAAAAGTGTGCAAAGCAGTCTAGCAAGCGGCCAATATAATAATCAAAATAGTGCGACTTTTTCAGAACTGAATAATTTAAATGTGCGCTACTATAAGGAGTGTTCTGCGATAAACTTTCACTGCAATAGAGTAGGACGTTATTGGCAAAGTAATTGCTGTAGGGGGCTTTGTTATCTTGGTTCTCATACTCTAATTGTAGTGATAGCGTTTCAAAGAGCGCCGAGTCTTTGCCATTAGCTTGCTGCAGTAGTGCCAGCTTGTGAAACAATCCAAGCGTTCTTGCCAAGTATTGTTTTTTACGTTTACTGATTTTGTGTTTGGCCTTTAGGGCTGCTTCAAATCGACTGATGATATCGCCACTTTGCTGTAAAAAAGCAATCGCTGCGGTGAGCTGTAATCCGTAGCTGTTGTGGTCATTAGCGACTAATGCCTGCGCGGCTTCTAGCTGTAAAGTATAAAGCTGGTATTCCGCTAGTAGTGCAGTCAATGTTGGGCTTTTTGTTTTGGCCTCTACCTGTGTCAGCGTTGCTAGGGCAAAAGTTATACTCTGGCCATTTTGTAGCAAGGTGTAGAACAAAGTTGCAAAGGCTTGGTACTGCAAATCTTCTGGGAGCGTGACAAAGGTTTCTAGTGAGAACGGATAAAAATAAAGCGGTAGCAATACTTGGTTGGTTTTATAACAGACCGCTTGAGGGTCCTTACTAAACCCCAGTTGAGCGCGTGCCTTGGGCAATTGGTTAATAAATAAAAAGTCTCGAATGAGCCGCTGTTCGTCGGCAAATTGCCTTTCCCATTCATACGCATTAAGCACTGGCATAAACTCTTCAGCGGCATTAAGTATGGCTAAGAATTGTCCGTCAGCCATCACTTTTTGACTCAAACTGGTGGCGAGTTTTAGGTTGATCTGTACGCCATCTTCATTGAAGGTGACCAAACCGTCGGCGCGCCACTTCATGATCTGAGCATGGCTAAGGTTTAAGTCTGGCTCAAGGTTACTACTTGTAATGACTTCTTTTGCTATGAGCGCTTGTACTAGGCGTTTAAGTTTAATAGCCGAAACCGGCTTATAGACAACCGCCAAGAGCGTGAGTAAGGTTTGTTCTTGCTCTGGTAGGGCATGCACTTGTTTTGTTAAGGCTGCAATTTCTTCGTTAATAGATGGCGGAAAGTCAAAGTTCATCATTCAGTCGTAGTATTCATTTTAAGACACTGAAAACTACCATAATTTGCGTTGAACTACCAAGGAGATAAGGAAAGAGGGAGGCGATGCCTCCCAAACCGTGAGCTTTATAATTTATCCAAAGCTTAGGTTGTACAATAGAGCAGAAACTGCGAGTAGTCCTACAATCAACACAAAGTAGGTGCCAACGTGGTTTTTGTACTGTTGTAGTGCTGGTACTTTAAATACCGCAATGGTCGGCATGATAAACAAGATCATCGCAATAATAGGGCCGGAAATTGCACCCATCATATCTAGAATACTTGGGTTTAGTACCGAACAAATCCAGATAGCCACAAACATAAAGGCGATACCCGCTTTGTCTGCAAGTTTGTAGCTCATCTTCGTTTGTTTAGTTGCAAGGCCGTTAAAGCTTTCACGTGCACCTAGGAAATGCCCCAAGAAAGATGAGGTAATGGCAATAAACGCAACGAGAGGCCCAAGCATGGCAATAAATGGATTGTTATAAACGTTTGCTAAATACGACAGCACAGAAACGTTTGATTCTTTTGCGGCTTCCATTTGCTCAGGCGTTAATGAGAATACGCAAGAAAAAACAAACAACAATACAAAGACAATCAACATGATTGAAGTGGTACGCAAAATAGCCTCAGACTTTTGTACAGCTTCGCTCTTGTAGTGGCGACGCTGTACATTGGCAAAGCTTGAGATTGCAGCTGCGTGGCTAAACGAAAATACCACGATAGGAACTGACAACCATAGTAGCTCCGTTAAACTAGCAACGTCTGGGGTGCTGACCACTGGCATTTGCCAGTTAGGGACTAAATAAAGCGATAAAAACAGCAATACACCAACGAGTGGATAAACCAAAATAGCGAATGCACGAAGTAACAGTTTTTCTCCACCTAACATAATGGCTATCATGCCTGCGACCAGCAAACCTGAAAGTAAGATCCGTGAAGGTGACTCCAAGCCCAGTTGATTAACAATAAAACTGTCTACGGTGTTGGTCAGGCCAACCCCATAAATAAGCAAGATAGGAAAAATAGAGAAAAAATAGAGTAGGGAAATAAGTCGACCTGCGCCGGCACCAAAATGTTCTTCTACTACATCGGTAAAGTCTGCGTCTTTTTGCTTTGAAGACAACACAAAACGGGCTAACCCTCGGTGTGCTAAAAACGTCATCGGGAAAGCGAGGACGGTCATAATTACCAGTGGCCAGAATCCGCCAATCCCAATATTAATAGGTAAGAATAAGATCCCTGCACCGACTGCGGTGCCAAATAAACTGAGTACCCAATGGGTATCGTGTTGTGTCCAGCGGCCATTAGTGACGGAATTCATCTCCATCGTGGCTTCAGAGGTGTTACTCATAAACTTGTTGTCCTGGATTTAGAATTATAATCGGGCGCATCATATAAAAAATGACGAAGTGTTGCATGTATAAACCGTCTACTCCGAGGAGTTATGCGTCAAAATGAGTTTGTTTGGTTAAAACTTACTCAAGAGGTGGTGGAGATATAACCCGTATTTGTAAATCTAGGTCTGCAAATGTTCTTAATTGTTACCGCTGACAATGAATTGCTAGCCGAGTTAAAAATTAATTTTTATTCTAGTTCGCAAACAAAAGTAAAATAGTTAAGTGGTAAAGTATGTTCAAGCTAAACGCTCTATGGCTCGCGTCAACCTTATTAGGTAGCTTTGCAGCCAATGCAACTATCGTTGAGTTTCAGACTTCCCAAGGAAGCTTTCAAGTTAACTTATTTGATGAAAGTACACCGAAAACAGTAGAAAACTTTTTGCAGTATGTGAATAATGAGCGCTACTCAGAAACCGTTATCCATCGTGTTATCCCTGAGTTCGTAGTACAAGGTGGTGGATTTAAATACGAAGGCGATGTACCGCTTGACCCAATTGAGACATATAGTGCGGTAAAAAACGAGCCTGAGTGGTCAAATGTCAAAGGCACCATTGCGATGGCCAAAGTTGCATATAAGCCTGATAGCGCAACAAGCCAGTGGTTTATTAATCTAGAAGATAACAGCAGTAACCTAGACAAGGAAAACGGCGGTTACACCGTTTTTGGTCAAGTGATTGGTGATGGTATGGAAGTACTTGAAGCCATTGCTGCGATCCCTCGTTGTGGTAATGTGCCACTGGTTAATTTCACTGAAGATCAGTGTAAAGACAGCGAGACCGACCCAGGAGCTGCAAATTTTGTGACGCTTAATGCGATCACTGTGCTTGATGATGATCCAAACTCAGCACAGGGGTTAAATCCAAAGGCAAATACGCTGATTGATCAAGAACCAGACCAGCCTTCGACGGATTCTGATTCGTCTGGTGGTTCGATGTTTGCTGGCCTCATGTTACTTGCCGGTGCTATAGGCTTTAGGCGCAGAGTTAAAAAATAATCAATCTAGATTGGTTATCGGTGCAAAAGCGCACCTCCGTCCCTAGTTAACCTGATCTCAGGTTAATAACTTGGAAGCGCACTTCGGTGCGCTTATTTTTTGCTACTGGTTTTATATATGCTTACTCCTGATCACCTAACAGTGTGGCGGCTTTTGCAGTAAGGCTATATTGATTTTGGCCATTTAATTGGATTAGGCCTTCATTGAGGTGAGTAGTCACAACATCTTCAAGTAATTGCTGATCTACATTAGGGAATGAAAAAGTATGGTGGTTGATATCGCAGGATTCTGGAAAGCTTGCTTTGAGCTTAGACAGCAGCATTATTGAATACATATTCTGTAAACGTTCCATAGTTGATCCTTTTTTAATGCTAAGAATTCTGGCAGACCTACCCTAACAGTAAAGCTTACATTTTGTCTATTATTTGCTCTTTTATATTGCTGTGCTTTTTGATCTCCCTCATTTATTCGCGATATCACAACCGCTGGCTATACTCACAGCTATTATCATCACTATGCTCACAAGGTGAAAATAAGGGACTGTAATATGGATCCATTAAAATTTATTTCGGCTACAACGCAAATAGTAACAGCGACTACCGCAGTAATTACCGCTTATTTAGCTTATCAAACCTATTTAAAGCCACCGGAACAAGAAGATGAGTCTGAACCGAGCTCAGAAGTGGATGAATCTGCGGATGAGAAATTAACGGAGACACTGGTTTTTAAAACCTCAAAACAAAAAACCACACTCAAAGTGACCCCTCAAGGATTAGAGTGTCATTTGGAAGACACTAGGGAAGGAAAAGGTGGCCATCAATGGACTTTGTCCATCAGTGACGTTAAGGCGATACTTGATGCGAAAGCATATCATGTTAACCCTGGATATAAAGTAAGAACAGGCACCTTTACATTGGGCCCAAAAAGAAATTGGCTGTACACCAAGTCTTTATTTCCAGAACCAGACTATCTTGAGAGCGTGTTGAAAAGTTTATTACACAATGTTGGGAAATGATAAAGCTTGTTTCGTTTGCAAAACAAGCTTTACTAATTTGCTCGAGCCGAAACTTGGCCCGAGCCTTGTTATCTCGTCAAGGTTATACGGCTTCAGCCGCTTTCTTCGCTAGATACTCATCATAAGTACCATGGAAGTCGATGATCTGGCCATCTTTGATTTCCCAAATACGAGTAGCGAGTGATGATACAAATTGGCGATCGTGAGAGACGAAGAACACGGTGCCTTCATATTGCTCAAGGGCCAAATTCAAAGACTCGATAGATTCCATATCCATGTGGTTAGTAGGCTCATCCATTAATAAGATGTTTGGCTTATGCATCATTATTTTACCGAATAGCATTCGGCCTTGCTCACCACCTGAAATCACCTTAACTGACTTTTTGATATCGTTCTGTGAGAACAACATACGGCCCAAAAAGCCACGTACAACTTGTTCATCATCACCAGGTTGTTGCCATTGTTCCATCCATTGGAATAAGTCGAGGTCTTTTTCGAATTCATCGGCATGGTCTTGTGCGTAATAGCCGATGTTGGCATTTTCTGACCATTTATACTCTCCAGACATTGGCGCTTTGCGACCTGCAAGGGTATTGAGTAGGGTAGTTTTACCTACGCCGTTTTCACCTATAATCGCGACCTTTTCGCCTACTTCAACGAGGCCGTTTAGGTTTGAAAATAGTGTTTCGTCATAACCTTGAGATAAGGACACCAGTTCAAGTGCATTACGGAATAATGGCTTTTCCTGTTCAAAGCGAATAAACGGGTTTTGACGGCTAGACGCTTTAACTTCTTCCAGTTGGATCTTGTCAATTTGCTTAGCACGAGAGGTTGCTTGCTTGGCTTTTGAGGCGTTTGCAGAGAAGCGTGAAACGAACTGCTGTAGTTCAGCAATTTGTGCCTTTTTCTTGGCGTTGTCTGACAATAAGCGTTCACGAGCTTGTGTTGCTGCAAACATGTATTCGTCGTAATTACCTGAGTAAATACGCAGGTCGCCATAGTCGATATCCGCCATATGTGTACATACAGAGTTTAAGAAATGACGGTCGTGCGAGATGATAATCATAGTACAATCACGCTGGTTCAAAACGTCTTCCAACCATTTAATGGTATAGATATCCAAGTTGTTGGTTGGTTCGTCTAGGAGCATGATGTCTGGCTCTGCAAATAATACCTGTGCAAGTAGCACACGTAGTTTCCAACCCGGTGCTACTTCTGACATCAAGCCATAATGTTGCTCGGTTGGAATACCAACACCTAGCAGCAATTCACCGGCTTTTGCTTCTGCGGAATAACCATCCATTTCAGCAAATTGTGTTTCAAGGTCGGCAACACGCATGCCTTCTTCTTCGCTCATTTCTGGTAATGAGTAAATGCGATCGCGCTCTTGTTTGATTTCCCACAGTTCTTTATGACCCATGATCACGGTATCAACAACCGTATATTGCTCGTAGGCGAACTGATCCTGGTTTAGCTTAGCAATACGCTCATTTGGATCGTAATTGACGTTACCGGCACTTGGCTCAAGCTCTTTGCTTAGGATTTTCATAAAGGTTGATTTACCACAGCCGTTAGCACCTATAAGGCCGTAGCGGTTGCCGTCACCAAACTTAACGGAAATATTCTCAAACAGTGGCTTTGCACCAAACTGCATAGTGATGTTGTTACACGAAAGCATAAATTTGACTCATTACTGACAATTGCGGCGATCCTAACATTTATGGGGGGCAAATGATGCAAAAAGTTTGGTTAACTCATATATTCTGGTGACACTTGGGCTGATGCAAAAACACCATGGCATGCCGTATTGCTTAACAATAGTTCAGGTTAGTTACCATTAAGGTGGCTGTACCTTAGTCATTGAATGTCGATGTGGACGATAAAAAGCAATAAGTCAGTCTCAGTGTAGTTTCTTAGCTCAGTTGTTTACATCCGTTTATCGAATTTTACCGAAATAAATTGCTATTTGGCGCGATCTTAGGTCACATTATTGGCCGTAATTAAAATAATATAACATTTAGGATTGGAATATGCGTTTTAAAGCTATCTCCGCGGCCATGGTGTTGGCCTTTTCTCAGTATGTTGCTGCCGATGAAGGTATGTGGCAACCACATCAATTACCTGAGCTTGAATCTATTTTAAAATCTAAAGGACTGGAAATTGACCCTAAGTCAATTTCTAAACTCACCGAGTTTCCGATGAATGCGGTGATTAGCTTAGGCGGTTGTACGGCGTCGTTCGTTTCTCCTAAAGGCTTGGTTGTTACAAATCACCACTGTGCGTATGGCTCTATTCAGTACAATTCGACAACAGATAATAATATTCTTGAAAATGGTTTTTTGGCGAAAAAACCAAGTGAAGATCTACCAGCAGCGCCAGGCTCGCGCATTTATGTGACAAAAGAAGTGTCTAACGTAACAGACAAAGTCAATGCAGGGGCTGATTCGCTTACTGGTAAAGCACGTTTCGACGCTATTGACAGCAAACGCAAACAACTTGTTGCCGAGTGTGAGCAAGACGAAAGCTACCGTTGTAACGTATACACCTTTCACGGTGGACTGGAATACTACCTTATTAAATCTTTGGAAATTAAAGATGTACGTTTAGCCTACACGCCAGCGATGGGCGTGGGTAAATACGGTGGAGACATCGACAACTGGATGTGGCCACGTCATACCGGTGACTTTGCATTTTACCGTGCTTATGTAGGTAAAGATGGCAAGCCTGCAGAGTTTTCTAAAGATAACGTACCATACAACCCAGAGTCATTCCTAAGCGTCAGTGCTAAGGGTGTACAAGAAGGTGATTTTGTTATGGTTACGGGTTACCCAGGCCGCACTAACCGCTATCGTATCGCCTCTGAAGTAGACTATGTGTTTAACACGGTTTACCCAATGGTGCGCAAGCATAATTCAAAATATGTGGAGCTGATCGAAGAAAATGCGCCAGAAGGTTCGCAAGCTCGTATCGCGTATGAAAGCACGATTGCAGGTTATAACAACTACATCAAGAACTTTGGTTCAATGATTGAGAGCTTCAAAAAGGGCAGCATGTACAGTCGCAAACAGCAGTTTGAGCGTGACCTAAGCGCATGGATCAATGCTGATGCAGACCGTAAAGCAAAATATGGTGATGTGCTTAATGAGCTAAGCGAGCTGGTGGCACAATCACAAGCTCATTATAAGCGCGACATGATGGTAGGCTATATTCACCGCTCACAAATGGTATCGACCGCGCGTAAGCTGTATCGTTTGGCCGTTGAAAAACAAAAGCCAGATGCAGAGCGTGAAAGCGGCTACCAAGACCGTGACTTACCAAAAATAAAAGCTGGACTTCAGCGTATGACGCGTCGTTATGATGAGGCGGTGGATAAAGCGATTATGCTTTACTTTATGGAGCTATACGCAGCCTTACCAAAAGAAGCGCGTTTAGCCGAAGTAGATAAACAGCTACAGCTTGAAAACGGCTTCAACAAAGCAAAACATCAAGCGTTGCTAGATCAGATGTACGCTAATTCTAAACTTGCTGATGAAAAAGCTCGCCTTTGGATGCTAGATTTAGAACTTGATCAGTTAAATCAAAGCAGTGATCCATTCATTCAATATGCAAAAGCGATTTTTGCAGTAATGAAGCAAATCGAAGATGAAGAAAAAGAGCTCGCTGGTAAACAACAGTCTGCACGTCCAGCGTTGATGGAAGCTATCATTGCTTACAACAAGTCGCAAAACAAGCCAGTGTACGCAGACGCTAACAGCACATTGCGTGTTACTTACGGTACGGTTGGCGGCTATTCACCACAAGATGGTTTAGTGGCAACGCCATTTACTTCGCTTGAAGGGTTACTGGCTAAAAATACCGATGTTGAACCGTTTAACGCACCGAAAAAGCAACAGCAATTGATCCGTGAAAAAGTATACGGTCAATACACAGGTGGTATGAATACAGTACCGGTGAACTTCCTTTCTAACGTAGATACTACAGGCGGTAACTCGGGTTCACCGACCTTAAACGGTAAAGCGGAGTTAGTAGGTTTACTGTTTGACGGTGTGTATGAAAGCATTATTGGTGACTGGGACTACGATAAAAACCTGAACCGTTCAATTCATGTCGACTCGCGCTACATGTTGTGGGTAATGGACAAGGTTGATAATGCACAAAACCTGCTAGATGAAATGAAGATAGTGAAGTAGCTTGGCCTGTAAGCCGACAACTTATCTCATCGTTTAAATGGTGAGATAAGTATTTATCAACAATAATGCCGGCCTAGAAGCCGGCATTATAATTTTACTTTGCCATTAACTGACGAATATATTTCACCGGAGCACTACCAAAGCTTAAGAATTCTTCGTGAAATGCTTTTAGGTCAAATTTCTCACCAAGCTTTTGTTTTTGTTTTTCTCGGAAGTCGTAAATTTCACGGTAGCCCGAGTAATAGCTAGTTAACTGTACTTGGCTTAATGTTGCGCGACGCCATTTACCTTCGGCTTCTGCGCGCTCTTGGAAAGCACCATTCATGAGCAGATCTAAGCCTTCTTCTTTGCTTATTCCTTTTACTTGGATGCCGTAGTCTAGAATCGTGTTACAGATCACCCGTAAATTCCACTTGTAGTACATTAACCACATTTCAGGCTCAAAATTGCCGTAGCCTTCTTCTAGCATCATGCGCTCAGTATATACTGCCCAACCTTCAATCATCGCGCCATTGCTTAGGATGCTTTTTACTAAAGACGGAGATTCGTTAGAATAAACTAGCTGTGTGTAGTGGCCAGGCACCGCTTCGTGAATGTTTAGGATCTGTAAGATCCAGTGGTTGTATTCACGTAAGTACGACTCCGCTTGTTCATCGCTCATGGAATCCAGCGGAGATACGTTATAATAGGTGTTTTCTTTTTTGTCGTATGGACCAGGCGCGCTAATTGAAGCGCCAGCAAAGCCACGCATATATTCTGGCGTTTCGCGAACAACCAGCGGCTTTTCAGGGTCTAGCGTGATGAGATCCTTTTCCATCACAAATTTTTCAAGTTCTGGAATTTGCGCTTTGATCTCGCTGACAAAGTCTTCGCGTTTTACGTGTTTTACGGAAAGGTGCTTAATAAGCGTGGCGATCGCATCAATGTCAGAGTTAGGACGTGGTTCGTCTGCAAAGTACTTTGGCCAAAGTTCATCGGTGATCTTCACCATTTCCTCTGTCACTCTCGCCTTATCAGCCAGCGCTTTTTGATACATTTGCTTTGCGGTATAGCCAGATTGAATATCAAAAGCAAACTTCTCTTCGTAGCGTTTTTCACCAATCCTGAACGAACGTGCATTCCCGTTTTCGCTTAACTCTTTTTCAAGATTGCTAAGGTACGATACGTATCCATTGATGGCCGATTTAGCTGCCGAAAAACGTTGTTTGAACAAGGCTTTTTCTTCTGCTGTTAGCAATGAAGTCACGAGCTTATCAAGTAGCTCATCGTTTAAAACACTAAATGCACCTTGGTTTTGGGCAATGGCAAGTTGCGTGTATTCAAGGGTTGGATTGCTAATGTTGTTTTGTGCTGCTTCATAATAGGCGGGTACATATTGAAGGCGTTGTAACACCAGTTTTAGCTTCTCGTCATCACTTTTAAAGCGGCTGTTTAAAATGGTCGCGAAACCATACGAAACATTGTAATTAGACGGGTTCCATTGCCAGCTTTTGAATGTTTCAACATGCCAAATATCTCGCTTTAGGCGGTTTTCAATTAAGTGGTAGTCGATTTTTTGGCTATTGCTTAAGTCAGCAAGATCGAACTGCTGCAGCTTGGCTAATTGCGCCTTAGAAAATGCGACGCTGGCGTCTCGAGTCGCTTGGGTTGGGATTGTAATTATATCATCGTACTTACCATATCCGGCCCATAGTGACGCTTCTGGATATTGCTGCCATAGGTCATTAATAAACTGCTGAGAAAATTCGGCAAATTGCGCATTCGTTGCTACGGTTTGCTGTGAAGCGGATGGCGTCGTCTCGACAGACGAAGACGAAAGTGAGCAGCCAGTTAGGCCCATTGCCATGGCCAGCGCCATGCACAAGGCAGTCTTTTTCATTATGGTGTCCTATTTATTGGTTTTCGCTATCATAACAAGATTTTGCTTTATTTGCTTTGTCTGGCTCATCCAACCACACCGCGCCGTTTGCTTCTTTAGCTACGATGTCATCGGGGTTGTAAATAGGACATGACTTCATCGACAAACAGCCACAGCCAATGCAGCCGTCAACATAGTTTCTAAGGCGCTGCATGTAGGCTATTTTTTCGTCCAACTTAGCTTGCCAAGTTTTAGAAAGCTTAGCCCAGTCTGCTTTGGTCGGTGTTCTTGAGTCGGGTAGGGTGTCTAATGTTTCTTTTATTTCTCCGAGGGTTACCCCCATTTTTTGGCCTGCTTTAATAATGGCGATACGGCGCAGTACGTCCTTTTTATAGCGGCGTTGATTGCCATTGTTGCGCCAACTGCGAATAAGCCCTTTGTTTTCATAAAAGTGCAGTGCAGAAACCGCAACATCCGCTCTTTGAGCAACTTTACCGACACTCAGGTTTGGTTCATCTCTTAAATTTTTTTCAGTTTTCATAAAATAGTGCTTTACCTTAACTTAAGGTGAGGTTTTACAGTAGCACCCAATTTATTAATAGTGCAACTGGAATTGACCATTATGAAAACAGTCGTTATTTACTCAAGCTCAAACCCCAATGGAAATACCTACCAATCTGCAAAGGCACTGGCGCAGGAGAAAAAAGCTGAGCTTATCTATTTAGACCGATATAAAATCGGCGAATATTGCTACAAACACTCTCATAGTGATGATGACTTTGTGAACCTGTTTAGATGGGTACTGGGTTTTGAACACATTATTTTTGCATCCCCCGTTTATTGGTATGCAGTAACCCCCAGAATGAAGGCTTTTATCGACAGAATAACCGACTTTATGGACATTGAAGCGCTAAAGCCTGAACTTAGAGCGCTGCGCGAAAAGCAGTTTTCTATCTTGTCCACCTCATGCCAAGAAAAAGCCCCAGCCCCATTTACCGAGATGCTGGTGAGCACCTTTGAATATTTGGGCATGAAATTACAAGAACAGCGCCACGTGCATTATCCTTATGCTGATTAATCGCTATGTAAAGCAGCGCCTGCTCAAGTATAAACCCGTTTGGTAGGAGGTGGTTTACCCGCCGAGCAGTTTTGTTTTTACAGATCGCTGCGTGAAGCAGCGCCTACCTCGGTGCAAACCGTTTGGTAGGAGGTGGTTTACCCGCCGAACCGTTTTGTTTTTACAGATCGCTGCGTAAAGCAGCCCCTACCTCGGTGC
>NZ_NKHF01000189.1 GCF_002744175.1 Pseudoalteromonas piscicida | reverse complement strand
TACCAAGGCGTTCACCCAGTAGGAGCGAGTTCACCTCGTGGCCTTTTCACAGCTCGCCGCGTGAAGCGGCTCCTACCAAGGCGCTCCCCCAAGCTCGCCGCATGAAGCGGCTCCTACCAAGGCGTTCACCCAGTAGGAGCGAGTTCACCTCGTGGCCTTTTCACAGCTCGCCGCGTGAAGCGGCTCCTACCAAGGCGCTCCCCCAA
>NZ_NKHF01000019.1 GCF_002744175.1 Pseudoalteromonas piscicida | reverse complement strand
GGAACTGGTTTACCCAGCGATAAATTACGTCACTCCGTTTGGTAGGAGCTGGTCCACCCAGCGATAAATCTCCGCCACTCCGTTTGTAGGAGCTGTTTCACCAAACGATAAATCACCGTCACTCCGTTTGTAGGAGCTGTTTCACCAAACGATAAATCACCGTCACTCCGTTTGTAGGAGCTGGTTTATCCAGCGATCTTTTTTGTCGCGCCTCACGCAGGCGCGTGGATCGAAACTGCAGTCAAGTGACTATGCTTCAATCATTCGATAGGTTGAGCCACTATCTGCTGCACAAAGGAGCTAATTAAGCATCTTGTAATTTTTTCATTGCACTTTATCGTGATAAGCTTGTCTTTATATTTAACTAAATGTAATGTTTGGGTTAATTTCAAGGGAGCTAACGTAAAACAATGGTGGACAGATGCAAACGCCAGAGGAATATGAGGTAAGCCAGCGGATAGGTAGGTTGATACTTGGGTTAAAGCGTACCAGAGGTATGACCCGAGAGGATGTCTGTAAACGTTTAGGTATAGGCTCGCGCACGTTAGACAATTACTTAAACGGAGTGAGCTCATTTAAACTTGGGACCTTGTTAAAGTTTGCGGATCTTTGCAAGGTAAAGTTGGCTGATATTTTGGATGATACCAAGGCACTGAAGCGCTTGTATCCTGAGAATATTAAAGACAAAGGCAATATCTTTTTGTTATTTACGGGCTATTTTGTCGGCGTTATGGTGCTTGAATTTACCTTATTTGCTTTTCTTATTTTGTTATTGTTTTATGCGCGTAATGACAAGAATAGCCAAAGCATTATTGCAATTTTTATATTTGCTTTTTCGTTAGAAATCGTTGTTGCATATTGGTTGAATTATGTCGTCTTCCCAGCTATTGAAAGCTATTACATTGAAAATATCTATGCTTTTGCAACTCAACTTTTGCTGAGTTTACTGCTGGTGTTAATGATCAAATACAGAATGTTTTTAGGTGCGTGGTTTACCAAAGGGAATTCAGCCAGCATTTTTGAGAAGAACCAAGTAGACGCGCCGCTTTATGCACTCGCATGCACTTTAGCTTTGATTGATTTTGCTGCATTGATGGAAAACTTTATCCGTAACCTAGAGCGTTTAGGTATAAATGAAGAAGTTGCCAAACCATTTTGGGAGCTAGCCTTTATTTATAATTACTTTGCTTATATTAAGGCCGTGCCTTATCTGCTCTGTATGTTTGTTTTATACGCAGGAATAACAGCGCGCCGTCAGCAGGTTTTTAATAAAGCAAATGCTGCGCCTACACAATAATGTGAAGATTTCCCCATAAAAATAGAGAAGCCTGTGTGTTTTTAATTATTGATTTTTTATGGTCAGCTAAATAACAAATTAACTGTTTTATAAAGAGTTACTTAAATCGATTGATACCCAAAATTCAAATATAATGATAAGTTTGTTTTAATTTTGAGTTATTCTGCGAATGTGCACCTAAAAATAGTACGGTCATCTACTTGTCTTTATCTTTAACTGGATGTAAACTTTTGGTTAACTTTGGTTGGGGTGAATGAGAGATATGGTGGGTCGATGCAGACGCCAGAAGAATTTGAGGTAAGCCAACGTATCGGTAAATTGATACGAGGGCTAAAACGCAAAAAAGGGATGACTCGAGAAGAGGTTAGCCGACGCCTAGGTGTGGGTGATAGAACCCTAGATAACTACTTAAATGGCTCCAGCTCCTTTAAGCTTGGAACATTGCTTCGGTTTGCTGAAATCTGTAAAGTAAAGTTATCAGATATTTTAGAAGATACAGATAAGCTCTCTGGCCTGTATGGAGAAAAAAATGAGGAAAAGAACAATGAAGGCTGCACAGAAAAAGCCAATAAAAATAGCCCTTAGTCGTTCATTGTGTAAACAGATTTACGGTGGTATTGGTACTTCAAAAGGAGAGATTCCTAGGGGTGTAGAGGTGGAAGCTACTAAACCTGACTCCTAGACGATGTTTAAGTGAAGCCAGTAATTAGAGAGTAAGTATATATGAAAAGTTTATTTAGCCTGACTTCGCCAACGAATCAAAAGAAGCTCATAAACAAAGTTCTTAGTTATTCAAGGTGTAAATTGGTATGTGGCGCAACTGCTGTCAAAGGCGGAGGTCCAAGAAATCAACAAGTCGAAGCTACAAAACAAAGTTCTAGTGGTTAGGGTTGTTATTATGAGAAGTCTTTTTAGTTTATCGTTGATAACATGTATTATAGCGTTGCTATTTGCATCTGTTATAAAGTTTGGTGTACTTGAATCGATCATCTGCGCTATGCTCTTTTTACTGACCTGCTTTTCAAGAAAAGACGAAAACAGTCAATTGCTTACATTGATTTTTGCAGCAGTTTTTGTATTAGAAGTTTGTGTTGCAATTGGGTCTAGGTACTTTATCTTTCCAGCAGTAGAGAGTTTCTTTGTAGAAAACATATATGCATTTGGACTTCAACTTCTGGTCAATCTCCTATTGCTGTTTTTAGTAAAACATCGAATGACAATAGCTGTTTTGTTGACTAGGGGAAAATCCGCTTCCGTGTTCGAAAAAAATTATGCAGAGGGGCCTCTATATTTTCTAGTTATGGTGCTTGTGTTTATAGACTTTATGGCGTTAATGGAAAACTTTTTACGTAACTTAGATCGTATGGGAGTTAATGAGGAGACTGCTAAAATATTCTGGGAAGTCACGTTTTTTTATGACTATTTTGAATATCTTAAAGCAGTACCTACTTTTCTATGTATTACACTCTTGTATGTCGGTTTGGTTGTTCGAACTAAAAGACAACCAATCCAAAATTAGCTAAATCTTATGTAAACGCAGTAGCTTTCGAATACTGCGTTTCAATTTTATATTGCAAACACCTGCCACAGTTAGAAAGCATGAGCATTTTATTCTCCTAGTTATGTTTCAACCTCAATACCTATGCTGCTCTCATCTATTTAGAACATCTACTTGTCTTTGTATTAAACAAAATGTAATGTTTGGGTTAATTTTGTGGTTTGGTTAAAGGGAAAAACGGGGCGATGCAAACGCCAGAAGAGTACGAAGTAAGCCAGCGTATAGGACTACTAATAAAGGGCCTTAAGCATAAACGCGGGATGTCGCGAGAAGATATATGTCGCCACCTCGGGATTGGCATGCGAACGCTAGACAACTACCTTAATGGTGTTAGCTCCTTCAAGCTTGGTACGTTAATGAAGTTTGCCGACCTATGCAGAGTTAAGCTTGCCGATATTTTGGATGATACTGAAGCGCTCTCACGACTGTATCCAGACAATATGAAGGACAAAGGCAGTGTTCTAACATTGCTTTTGGGTTCTCTTGCTTCCGTTATGCTCTTTGAATCCGTTTTCTTAGTTTTACTAATTTTGCTGCTTTGCTACTCACATAAAGATAAAAATAATCAATGCATAGTTGCTATCTTTGTTGTGGTCTACGTGCTAACCAATATCGGTGGCTACTGGTTAAACTACGTCGCTTTTCCAGCAGCTGAAAACTATTATATGCAAAACGTATACGCATATTCGCTACACCTATCATTAAGTCTGTTACTACTCTTTATGCTTAAGTACAGGTTGATGTTCTCGGTATTGGTTACTCGCGGAAAATCGGCAGCTGTTTTCGAAAAAAGCCTTATTGAAACACCTCTCTACGTTTTGGCTACGCTGCTAGTCGCTATAGACTTTTTGGCGTTAATGGAGAACTTTATTCGTAATCTAGATCGGTTAGGAGTGGATGAGGAAAAAGCTAAAATATTCTGGGAGCTAACCTTTTTTTATGATTACTTTAGGTACCTTAAGGCCGTACCATTATTGCTTAGTTTAGTACTCCTCTATGCAGGAGTACTCGCACGGAAAAGAAATACGCAGCAGCTCCAAAGCGCGTAGTAATAAGTCGATAAGTAAATCACGGAATAAGGAGATGGCAGGCGATGCAAACGCCAGAAGAGTACGAAGTAAGCCAACGCATAGGGCTGCTAATAAAGGGCCTAAAGCATAAACGTGGGATGTCGCGAGAAGATATATGCCGCCACCTCGGGATTGGTATGCGAACGCTAGATAACTACCTTAATGGTGTTAGCTCCTTCAAGCTTGGCACGTTAATGAAGTTTGCCGACCTCTGCAGAGTTAGACTCGCCGATATTTTAGATGATACCGAAGCGCTTTCACGACTGTATCCAGACAATATGAAGGATAAAGGCAGTATTCTTACGCTAATCTTGGGATCGGCTTTTGGCGTTATTATTTTTGAGTCCACTTTATTGATTTTATTAATCTTCTTGTTCTTTTACGCTTACAAAGACAAAAATAGTCAGCTGTTGACGCTTTGTTTTGTAGTACCTTACTTTCTCTCAGTTGTAGCGATATACACGCTTCGCATAGCGATTTTTCCTGTTGTGGAGAGCTACTTTATAGAGAATATATTTGCTTTCTCAATACAGTTTTCTCTAAGCTTATTGTTGCTCTTTTTACTCAAGCATCGTATCAAGATAGCGATTATTATAACTCGGGGAAAGTCGGCTTCTGTCTTTGAGAAAAATTATGTTGAAGGGCCACTGTATTTCCTAGCAGTTGTTTTAGCTCTTGTAGACTTTCTGGCTTTGATGGAAAATTTTCTCCGTAACTTAGATAGAATGGGTATAAACGAAGAAACCGCAAAGGTGTTCTGGGAAGTAACCTTTTTTTATGACTATTTTGCTTACTTAAAATCAGTGCCTATGTTGCTGTGTGTCGCGGTACTTTATATCGGTACTGTCGCCCGAAGCCAAACGGCACAAGCGGTCAAAGCGTTGTGTCATAGCTCAAAATAAGTGAGCGCTGTAACAAACCTGAGCTTTGGACCTGATTTCAGATAATAACTGGCTTTCTAGCAGCCAGTTTTAGCGCTAACTGCGTTGAATTCACTTGCAACAGCCCCAGTTATTGGTGCGTAAATTTGCCTTGCCTACAAGGATGTAGATACCGGGGCGGTAGCGTAGCAGGACGCGAGAGCTAAGTTATCCCCAAAACTCTCTGGCTAGATAATGAAATAATTTAATGTAATTTAAAAACAATGAGTTAGATAATTTTTTATCCAAGCCTTAGGTTAACAAGATCTCACGTTGTTTTTGGCGAAAAAAAAGAGTGCCAGTTACTGCACTCTTCTATGCAAAACTCAAAAGTAATAACCCTTAGTTGCTACTCCAAGCTTGGGGCACTGGAATACACTAACTCAATTAGGTTATTCATGGTTCTTGATTTTTGCATATAAGCTTTTTCCATATGTGCTAGCTCTTGCAGTTCAAATAGCGTTGTTTCTACTAATGCTAGCCATTTTTCTGTGGTCTCTGGTACTTCAGCACTGTTTTGTGCCGCTTTTTTGAGTGCGTCGTAGTAAATAGTTAAGTCACGATATTGGCTTTGATAGTCCATTGTTATTTCAGCCGTTTCTTTTAATTTACACCAAAGTAACAGAAAGTCACTGCAGAAATCTGCGCAAAATAATTTTCTTACAACTTTTTAATTCGACAGGTAATTAATGTTAGCAAAGGCGGAGATCACGTCTTTAGCAAAGGCTATTCGCGGGTGTTTGAGCGCACCTTTTTTCCATACTAAATAGATGTTGTTTTCTGGCCCTACAGGACCAAGCTGAATAAGCTCCCCAGCTCTTATAAGATCTCGACAAAGGTAATCGGGGAGTACAGAGTAGCCTATTCCGGAGCGGATAATATTGGCAATGGCGCGAATGTCAGGGCAAATTGCTATTACATTTGAGCTACAACTTGCGTTAAATACGCGATCAAAATATTGCCGAACTAGTGGCAAGTCTTGGTCGTATGTTACCACATTATAGCTTGAAAGTAGGTCGGCTGTGATCTCACTGTCTTGAATTTCTCTGCCCTCTAGGCGGTTCATCACCAGCCATAGCTGTTCTTTATCTAACACAACATAGTCAAATGTTGCTGGATCGGGAGTAGAGGCAGCAATGGCAATATCAGCGGTGTCGTTGATGAGGTTATCGAATATATTGACTTTATTGCCTATGTGTAACACCACATTTATATTGCCAGCTTGTAATAGGTTTGCGATTTGCGGGCCAGAAACAAAGCTCAAATATTCCGCAGGGCCGGCAATATTTAAGGTGCCGAATACAGCGTTAGAGCGTGCCCGAATAGAAGCGACCTTTTGTTCTAAAATATCAATATGACCAGATACTTGAAGCGCCAAATCATGCGCAGTTGAGGTAGGCTTTACCCCTCTGGCTTGACGCTCAAACAGCGCCTTTCCAACCACAGACTCCATCGTTTGTATGTGCGCGGTAACCGCAGGTTGTGACATGCCTAAATTGGCTGCTGCCTTCGTGATATTTTTACAGCGATAGACTTCTACAAAGGTTTTTAACTGAGTGAGATGGGACATAAAACATTTAAGCCATAAGAAATCTGATTGCTCCTCCCAATTTATCCGAATTCTCCTGTATGAGCAAATCATCTACTATTGTCGCCACTGAGCAGGTATGAGGTGAAGAGGTTAAAAGCATCTGCGGAATTTACTGTGGGTGTC
>NZ_NKHF01000080.1 GCF_002744175.1 Pseudoalteromonas piscicida | reverse complement strand
AAGTGTAAGTTATCCTCACGCTTTTTACTGGCACCGCGCAGGGTTTTGCCATCAAACGCAATGATTGGCTTACCTGACTGAGACCGTTGCTCGTTGACCCAACTGAACAAGGCCAAAACCAACGAATCAGTCTCTACGGTCTTAAGAATTCGTGCAATGCTATGTCGCGTTGGAATACCGTGCTTAAATGCTCTGAACTGCCTGAGCCAGGGCAGTTTACTGTGCCCAAATACTTCGATATCTTTCCAGCCTTCACAACCGGATAAAACCGCCGAGATGATAAGAAACAAAACGTCAGCAAGCTCATGATGTTGATTAATAGAAGAACGCTTATCTTCAACAAGTTCAAGGTGGCTAAATAACGACATAGTTAACAAGCAGATAGTGATAATGTGGGCGTTATTAGATCAGAAAAGAGGCGGGTGTTAAAGCCTTTTTACAAAGTGTGATCCCGCCGT
>NZ_NKHF01000188.1 GCF_002744175.1 Pseudoalteromonas piscicida | reverse complement strand
AATAAGCGATAACCAAACCACAAAAGAGGTAACGCACAAGCTATTGATAAAAGATCATTTAGGTTCAACCCTAGCGGTCAGTGAAGTGAGCAGCAATGGTAACAATGCACGTATCACTCAAGCGTTCCGTTATGATCCATTTGGTCAACAATACGCATTACAAGCCAGTAAATTTGAAGTGTTTACTGGCTATATGCGCCAAGGCTTCACCGGCCATGAAATGCTCAATAATTTAAATGTTATTCATATGAACGGTCGGATCTACGATCCAACCTTGGGCAGGTTCTTGCAGGCTGATCCGCATATTCAAGCGCCGACAAATAGCCAAAGCTATAACCGCTATTCGTATGTGTTGAATAATCCGCTGAGTTATACCGATCCGTCAGGTTACTTCTTCAAGTCTTTGTTCAAAAAGTTAAACAAAGCTCTTGGGGATTTTGCCCCACTTCTAGGCATAGCATTGCTAGCGATACCGGGAGTCAGGGAGTGGACCTTGGCATCCGGTTGGCATGCAGCACTATTTGGATTTGGAACTGGAGGTGTGGCTACAGGAAGTCTGAAGGGCGCGTTGATAGGAGCATTTAGTGGTGCTGCATTCCATCATATTGGAGGGGCATTTACGGAAGCATCTGGATTTTTTGCTGAAGGTGGATTTGGGCACATAATTACGCATGGAGTTACAGGCGGTATAACCTCTGTTCTGTCAGGTGGAAAATTTGGGCATGGATTCTTCTCTGCTGGCTTTAGCAAGTTCGCAATGTCAAATGCAGGATTTAATTACAATGATATAAGCAGTGGTGCAATCATCGGAAGAACAGTCATCGCAGGAATTGTTGGCGGTACAGCATCAAAAATATCTGGTGGAAAGTTTGGCAATGGTGCAGCGACAGCCGCAATGGCTCAACTCTTTAATCAAGAAACGTCTAACTATAAAAATGTAACCGCTCAACGACCATACTCTGAAGATTTTTGGGAAGAGTATTTGAACTACGATGACTATGATACTGCTGCCGCTTGGGAGACTGTGGGGGGCAGTCTAGATGATGGATATGGACCATATTCCAATTCATGTGCTACAAGAGTTAGTCATGGTCTGAATCAAAGTGGGGCACCAATACCAAGGGGAGCGCCGGGCGCAAACTTAAACTTTGGTGGAGACAATGGCGGCCTTCGATATATCTTATCCGCTAGACAATTAGAAGTATATTTAGCCGACGCTTGGGGTACACCAGACTTTTCAAATGTTACGGTTGAACAGTTGTCTTCTTTGAGAACTTCTATGGCTCCGAATCAAGTTGCAATTGGTGTTTCTCCAGATCATGCTACAGTTTTAACTAATAGTTATAGCGATAAATACTGGGGACTTGCATCTGGCGGCTCCGTTTGGATTTTGCCAACTAAATCAAACTAGGTTAGGTGTTGAAAGCAATTCATATGAATAAATTAAAGTTAGCCAAATACCAAAGTATTTTTTGCTCAATGATGTTGTTGATTACAATAATTGGACTCTCTTCAAGTGCTTATTCCGCAACTGATTCATGTTCAATTTATTCAGGCACTGATGAATTTCTAATAGAAGCGAATGTAGGCAATGAAACACGATTCGAAAGTGTAATATTGAAGAAAACAGCCAGAAATAATCGCTGGTTGCTTCAGTTGCGTTTTGACAAGGGCTTATCTGTAATCAGCAGTAAAGATTTAACTATGGATGAACATATAAAACTCATAGATAACTTGCTTAAATGCACATCTAAATTGACTAAAGACCAGAGACTAATGAGATTAGATCTTCAGGTGGATTTTAAATTAGTAACAGATATTTATAGTTCAATCGTAAGTTCTGTTTCATCCTATGCATCGACTGAGGAAGGGAGTGTGTCACACAAAAACCTTGAAATTTTTAACCAAGTGTTGTCTGTAATCTCAGATTCAAACCTATTATTGGAAATATGTAGTCTAGCTTCGAAACACGGCTTGGTGTGTGATAAAGAGGTTCCCATTGGCATGAACCCTATTGCATTTAAAAAGGAATATTTGGGGCGTACATGGTCGTCCATAATTGATGATGAGGACTCAGCTATTGAGGTTGGACAATGGTTTGCGATAAGACTGAGAAAAAATTAGACGGTACATCCTTAAGTTTTAAGTTACATGAACCTAATTAGTT
>NZ_NKHF01000040.1 GCF_002744175.1 Pseudoalteromonas piscicida | reverse complement strand
CTGATCGAGTCAGAGCATGTGATTTTAGCCGAGCAAGTTGCCAAGTACCGTGAAAGATTGGCTGATATTAGCTGGTTTATGCGGGTTCTCAATGAGGATATCGCCCGTAGAGCAAATAAAGAAGATGGCTGTACAGGTCGCTTTTGGGAAGGTCGATTCAAATCTCAAGCACTCCTTGATGAAGCAGCTCTGGCCGCCTGCCTTACCTATGTAGACCTAAACCCCATTCGAGCCAAAGTCGCTACAACACCAGCAACTTCAGACTACACCAGCATCAAAAAGCGGATCGACTATGCCAAACTCGGGCAGCAACCCAAGTCTCTACTATGCTTTGCTGGCAGCCCACAAAAAGATATGCCAAAAGGACTCCCCTTTGAACTCAGCTATTATATTGAACTTGTTGAGCTCACAGGCCGATGTATTCGTGCTGACAAGCCTGGGTATATTGACGACATGCAACCCATTCTTACTCGATTAAATATAGAGCCAGAGAACTGGTTCAAACTTACCACGCAGTTTTCACGGGTATTTCACGGCGCGGTGGGTAAGAAACGCGCTATCACCGTTCATTGTAAAACACTTAAAAAGCGCCGACGTACCAACCTAACCAACTGCGAACGTTTGCTAGGTTTATGATACTACCCAAAATAGTATTCAGATTTATAGAAACCACAGCACTGCGACCGTCGCAAAGGCATACTTTAGTGTAAAACCCCTAATAACAGAGGAATAGCATTCTTTTGGACACTTTTATCCTTGCAGTTTAAAGTGCTCGTACATACCAAAACGCTTTATTTTGACACTTTCAATGGTAAAAAAGGGATTAATACTATTTAGCATCAAATGACTGAGTTGGCTGTCCTTATAACACACATAACAACCCAACAAGACGTTAGTTACCCGCTATTTTATCAGTACATTCAAGTCACTGTTGTTGTGGGTGTTGTTGTGGGTGTCAATGTAAATTCACTCTGTTGTTGTGGATGTGGATGTGGATGTGGATGTGGATGTGGATGTAAATTCACCGTTGTGTATGTCAATGTAAATTCACCTTCATATTTCTTTAATATATATAGTACTCTGCTGCTTTTGTGCCAAAGCTAAGGCGTTATCTGCCATTTTTATCAGTTCACCCACTTCGCTTTTATGTTGGGTGTCTGCTTGAACATAAACATCATGAACACAGTGGGTGTCAATGTAAACATGAACAGCGCCCACACTTACGCTAACATGCGCACAAATAGGTGAGGCGATATGGGGGATTTTTAAGGTATTGACCTCATCGTGCAAGGTTTGTGCGATTTCTTTTACCATGTCGATATTGTATTGAGTAAGCACCAGAGCAAAGCGAGTGCCATCAAAGCGCCCAATAAATAACGAGTAACGTGCAGCGGCTTGTTCCAACGCTTTAGCAACCTTAAACAAGCAGTTATCTCCATGCATGTAACCATAATGCTCGTTGAAAGTTTTGAAGTAATCGACCTCGACTAACATTAGAGTAAACGCCTGCTGCTCCACGGTTGCCGAGTGCAGTGAAGATTTCATGACTTCATCTAATCGCCTGCGATTGGGCAATTCCGTCAGGCCATCGAGGGATACTAGCTTTTCGAGTAGGTCATTTTTCTTCTTAATTGCGAGGTGGTTTTTTATCCTCGCTTTTAATATCAGGGGGTTAAATGGCTTAGTGATGTAATCCACTGCGCCAAGTTCCAATCCTCTGGCTTCATCTTTAAAGCTCACACTACCCGAGATCACTACGACTGGGATGCCATAGGTATTTTCATCCTTTTTTAACTGCTCTAATACATAAAAACCGCTGCCCTCAGCCATCAGAACATCAATAATAATTAGGTCGACACTACCTGCTTTAATTTCATCGATGCTGCGCTCTGTATTTACGCAATGTGATAATCTGTGCTCGTCACTTAAGGTATTGATCAAGACCATTTTGTTTATTGGATCATCATCAATAATAAAAATGTGCTCAGCTTGCTGCATCCTATGACGCTACCTTTCTTAGCTCA
The DNA here is from genome assembly GCF_002744175.1 of Pseudoalteromonas piscicida. Lineage (GTDB taxonomy): Bacteria > Pseudomonadota > Gammaproteobacteria > Enterobacterales > Alteromonadaceae > Pseudoalteromonas > Pseudoalteromonas piscicida_B. Next base: position 89,350 of record NZ_NKHF01000040.1, on the reverse strand, counting down.
ATAAAAGACACGACTTGTAACAGTGTATTTTCTAGCCTACTTAAGTCCGTGCGATTAGTGATTGTTGTGATTGTTTTGCTTTGCGTTTCAAGATCCTTTGCAGCTTTTGCAAGCCGCTTAAAACCCAGTCCGGCAGCAGCACCCTTAATACCATGTGCTAGCTCAAATAGTTCCGAGCCTTGCTCAATACGAGAGACCTGTTCTAGGTAATCATGGCAAAGCTTAGCAAATTTATCTAACATTGTTTGCAAAAACGTTTCATTTTGCATCATTTGTGATAAAGCAAACTCATAATCGAAAAATGCATCTTCTATGCTATCCGACTTGCAGATATTTTCCGCGAGCGCCTTACATGCCTGAGCGCTATTAATAGGTTTTACCAAATAATCATTCATGCCAACGGCAGCCGCTTTCGCCCGTTCTTCTTTACTCGCATTTGCAGTCAGGGCGATAATAGGTAGCTGTGCTTCTGACCACATTTCTCTTATTTGAGCAGTAGCTTGATAGCCATCAATTATCGGCATATGAATATCCATTAAAATAATATCCGGTTGTAGCTGTGAGCAGATTTTTTGGATCTCTTCAGCACTTTGTAGCCCGACCGTAGAAATACCATTTTGCTTGAGCATGTTTTCGGTAATATCCAAATTCAAGCTATTATCATCCACCACCAAGCAAAGCGCTCCTGCTACTTGCATACAAACGCTATCAACCGTTTGTGTCATATGAGCAAACTCAGCAAGCCAAGTATAAGCAGATTGATAAAACACACTTTGATTCAGCGCAATGTGATTACTTTGCTCTGGAAACTCGCCCTCACAGTGCAACAGCAATGCGTCTTTACTTGGTAAAGAAAACCGCCCATTTACCGCTGCTTCAGGTGGGATCACGACGATGGACTTATCTAATTGCGTATTACTGTGTTGAAGTTGCTCAATAGATAACGGCTCTACGAGGCCTACGAAGTAATTAGGCAAACTATGTTCGTCACAAGCTAAGCAATACACCTCTTTATGACTGTCAACAACGGGACAGGCACCTTTATCAAGCATAAGCTCAAAGAAAAAACAGCTCCCTTGATTAGGCGTAGAGTCCACCGCAATATCCCCACCCAGTAAGGCAACTTCTTGCTTTACTATCGCTAAACCTAAACCAATACCTTCATGTCGACGCGTGAAGCTCTCATCCCCTTGCGTAAAGGCGTCAAAAAGGTGTTCAACTTCTTGTGGCTTAATCCCAACTCCGGTATCCCATACTGCAAATTTTAGCGTTTGCTTTGCTGCTCTATCGGCTTTGACACTAACCTTCAACCCGACTTTACCTTGATTAGTGTATTTCACCGCGTTTCCAAGCAAGTTAACCAGTATTTGCTTGATTTTGTCTTCGTCGCTATATAAATACGGCCATACCTGAGGATCGATAGATAATTCAAACTCGAGCTCCTTCTGTAGGCACAGAGGTCGAATAAGGGAGTCTATTGTGGTAAACACATGGCAAGTTTGAAAGGTCTCGTATTGAATGGTCCCTTGATGGCTTTCTACCTTGGCAAACTCCAAAATACTGTTCAACATGGTCAGTAATTCATTCGCGGCACCAGAAAGTTGCTGAAGCTTTTTGCTTTGCAATCGAGTGAGTGTCTCACTCTTTATCATATCAGCTAGGCCTAAAATAGCATTGATAGGAGTTCTGATCTCATGGCTAATATTGGCAATAAATCGGCTTTTAGCGAGAGTTGCCCGCTCAGCGTCTTGCTTAGCCAATAACAGACCAGTGATATTTTGAATATGGATCACATAGTATTTTGGTCGTTTGTCTTTATCCCATACCAAAGAAATACTGAGCTGTAACCAGCGGTGTTTACCAGATTGTGAAATCGTGTGTTCTACTACTTTCTTTTGCTGTTGCAGCAGCCCTGCAAGCACTTGCTCTAATTCTTGCCAGTTTTGTTCATCGAACAGCCGTGCTAATTGCTTTTCACCAGTATTTTTATCGAGTGATAGATAACGCTTAGCCGCTTTATTCATCTCTAAGATTTTACCACCAATCGCAGCTAAGATAACGCCATTAGGCGCAAACTCTGTGGCGGCTCTGAAATTTTCCTCTGAATCTCTTAAGGCATTATAAGCTTCTTGTGCGGCGGTAATATCACGGGCAACCCCTAAACAGCCAATCAGCTTTCCTGTTTCGGATTTTAGCGGTGTAATAGTCAAAAAATAGGTCTGTGCCCCAAGCACAAAGTTAGTCGCTACCTGCTCTTGCAAACTTTCCATTTGCGCTTCTTGCTCGAGCAATATCGTCAACCCAGATGTCACTTCTGGCTGTGTTTTTGCCACCAGCTCAGACTTATCAACGCCTAAAAATGTCTCAAAAGCGCGGTTGCAACCAATAAAAGAGCCATCTATATTTTTAAAATAAATGATGTCAGGCACCGAATCTAACACCGCATTCAGAAGGGCAGCTTGCCTTTCTTTTGCCTCAAAACTCTGTTTTAGCGCTTGTTGTTTACGCTTAATTTCATCGTCTAATTCGCGGTTATGCTGTTTCAGTGCATGCATTAAACGCGACTTTTGCTCTACAACTTGTTTGATTTGTATAAACCAAGGCTGCCACTCAGCCGGTATGGGATAGTCTAGCGTTGCTTGCGGCGTATGCTCTTGTAATGAAAGATAGTTTACAAAATGCTTTAACGGCTTAACGAATATCTGACCGCTCAACCACACAATGGTAGTAAAAGTGAAAAGGATAAAAAACAGCAACAAGGCGACTTCAAGAAGTACCTCTCGCTGCAGTGGTGCAGCAAATTGCTCATAGCTTTCATGATAATTTAAGCTGATCGGCTCTTTGGCGGGTTCAGCTATAAAGTGTAGGCCATATTGCCAAGGGGCTGCAGAATTAGCAACACCAGCACTATCATAGTCATAACGCTCACCGGCGATAATTTCATCGCTTTGGTTTTTAAATTCCATGGTGCCGTCTAGCGAACCAATGTTTTGCAGCCAGCGGTCAATAATGTTGCTATCATAGATCATCAAAATGTGTGTATTGTCTAGCGTCGATAACTTCTTACCCAGCGCAAACATACGCTTATCAAAAAACTCCACTGGTGGACCAACAACAATATTACCAAGGCTGAAGTCTGGCTCAAACTGCCCTTGCACAATCTGTGAGATGAAATGACTACTCGAAGCATCTCTACGTTTGATAAAAGCAAAACCATCATCCTCTATATAAGCCACTGCATATAATCCGCCTTGGAGTGCAAGTGCGGCATCAAAAGCGGTATTGAGTGATAACACGGTTTGCCAGCGCTTGGTTGCAAACAGAGCTTCATTAACTTGACCACGACCGACAATTTCGCCCCCATTATTCGGTAGCGCATGGTAATAATGCTCAGGATGCTGTTCGATGTCTTCCAACCATTCAGGCGGCTTTTGGAATGAAATAGGCTGCGCCAAATTAACAGCGATACTATCTAGTACAACGTGCGCGGCATAAAACTCTTGCTTTAGCTGTTGCGAAACGTATTTATACTGACCTTGGCGAACTTCGTACTGACGTTCAAGTTTAATTTGGTATAAGTGGTAGGCTAAAATAAGAACCAGTAGGATGGGGATGATCACCGCAACTAAAATGCCCTTTCGGTAACTTTTTAGTGGTAAGAATTCTTTTGTCGCATCCATCTACTGGCTCATTCCCATTTGCACACTGTGTAGGCAAAAGAGTAACGAGCCAGTCGGCTCAAGGCAAGTTATAAATTTTCTTCAGCAAAACTTGCCAAGCGGCTTCGTACCACACCGTTTAAGTTGATGGTTGCGCTTCCCTCAAAATCTTTGAAGCGCTCGACGATATAGGTCAACCCCGAAGTTACAGGGGTTAAGTAATTGCTATCTATCTGCGCCAGGTTTCCTGTGCAAATAAGTTTAGTTCCCTCGCCGCAACGAGTAATGATGGTTTTTAATTGAGAAGCCGTTAAGTTTTGACTTTCGTCCAAAATGACCACGGCATTTTGAATGCTACGACCACGCATAAAGTTCACTGACTTAAACTGAATATTTGCCTTCTCCATAATGTAATTTCGGCTTGTGACAGGGCTTTCGTCATGTTTATGGAGCACTTCTAAGGTATCTGTAATGGCGGCAAGCCAAGGGGCCATTTTCTCTTCTTCCGTGCCAGGTAAAAATCCTATACTTTCAGCTATTTCCGGGGTATTTCTAGTTACAATCACCTTATCATATATGCCTTTTTCAATGATCATTTCAAGGGCACTTGCAAGCGCTAATAGGGTTTTCCCGCAACCTGCCGGGCCGGTAAGGATCACCAGCTCAATGTCGGTATCAAGTAATGCATCCAGCGCCATGCCTTGATTAATGTTTTTCGGTTTAACTCCCCATGCCTGACGGTGCATCAAACGTTCCACACCCAAGTCTTTTAACCGTATATGCTCTGAGTCATAGCCTACCACTCGCGCTGCAAAGTGGTTGGTATCATCAATGAGATATTCATTACAAAAAACATCAGGGACGAGTGACTTTGGCACATCATGAACAGTATAGCGCCCCTCTTGTTGGGTTTGACACTCTCCAACATTTTGCCAGAAGTCACCTTCAACCTTTTTAAAACCACTGGTTAATAAGGCGATATCATCAATCAGCTGATCAGTGCGGTAATCTTCTACATATTTGAGCCCTGCCCCTTTGGCTTTGAGCCGCATGTTAATGTCTTTAGTAACCAGAACCACCTTTTTATCACTGTATTGCGTTTGCAGATGCACCGCACAATTGATAATACGATGGTCATTTTCATTGCCAGGTAGTCCTGAAATAGAATCTGGGAATAAGTGGTCATTGACAATGATCAGCTTACCGGAACTGGGTGTTCTATGACTTTCGATCTTTAGTGTTGGTAGCGCTACCCCCTCTAGCATTTGCTCTGGCGTTGCATCGCGGAGTACATCATCTAAACCACGGATTGCAATTCTCGCGTCTCGACTCACGTCACTCTTTCGATCTTTGATGTGGTCAAGTTCTTCAAGGACAGTCATGGGAACGACAACATCATGTTCTTGGAAGGAAAGGTAAGCGAGTGGTTCATGGAGAAGTACGTTGGTGTCGAGCACGTACACTTTATGGTCTTTATCTTGTTTTACCATAGCGCATTCCTGTTGTTTACAGATTATTATGCTATACCCAATACACAGCGAAGTGACAATTTGTGCTTTGGGTATAGTTCAAGTTTAGTCTATTTGTCACAAAAGTCGCTTTTATGACAAAAGAAAATACAACTTGCATATTCATAAAAAACAACTAGATGGCAATAGGCTTACCGAACCGTAGAACAGCGTCAGTGCTTGATAAATAAAGCCCTGCATCGCGGTTTCGTATTGAACAAACGAGCGCGAATAGGTAACATAGCCGCCTTTTTTCTGCATAGACGAGATAACCATGAATTTTTCCTTAGGTCAGCGCTGGATCAGCGATACGGAATCAGATTTAGGATTGGGTACAATAGTGGCACTTGAGGGGCGTCAGGTGACTATTTTATTTCCCGCTAGCGGAGAAAACCGTGTTTACTCAGTACAGGAAGCACCTGTAACTCGAGTCGTATTCAACCCAGGCGATGTGATCCGCCATGTTGAAGAATGGGAACTACGTGTTGACAGCGTGGAAGAGCAAAATGGACTATTTTGCTATCATGGTACTCGAGTTGATAATGAAGAAGAAACTTCATTTAAAGAGACCTTTCTTGATCACTTTCTCAAGTTTAATAAACCGCAAGACCGTCTATTTGCAGGCCAGATCGATCGTTTTGACCGCTACACACTGCGTTATCAAACTTGGCAGCACCAGTTTGATAAAGAACAGTCTCACTTAAAGGGCTTGATTGGTCAGCGTGCCAGTCTTATTCCTCACCAGCTTTACATTGCCGATGAGGTCGGTAAGCGTTTTGCTCCTCGCGTACTCCTATCCGATGAAGTGGGATTAGGTAAAACCATTGAAGCGGGCATGATCTTGCACCAGCAAATCTTGTCTGGCCGTGCGAATCGTGTACTCATAGTGGTTCCAGAAAACCTGCAGCACCAATGGCTTGTAGAGATGCTACGCCGCTTTAACCTGCACTTTTCGATTTTTGACGAAGAGCGTTGTAGCGAAGCTTATGCTGATGCACCTAATGTATTCGAAACCGAGCAATTGGTATTGGTAAGTCTAGAATTTATCACCAAAAAACGCCGTTGGTTTGAGCAAGCAACTTTGGCAGATTGGGATCTATTGATTGTTGATGAAGCGCATCATCTAACAGTAACTAAGGAAAAACCAAGTACAGAATACCAACGTATTGCTGAACTTTCTCAAGACATTCCTGGACTTATCTTGCTGACTGCAACACCTGACCAACTCGGGCATCGTAGTCACTTTGCTCGTCTGCAACTATTAGACCCAGACCGATTCTATGATTACGACGCATTTGTAGAAGAGGAAAGTCACTATAAAGAAGTCGCAGAAGCCGCAAACAACCTACTACAAGACAAAAAGCTGGACGAAAAAGAGCAGCAAACACTGTGTGAACTACTCAAAGAGACAGATATTTCTGCATTACTGAGCAAAGCACAAAATGGTGACGGCGATGCTAAAACAGAAATTCTGTCTATGCTACTAGACCGTCATGGTACAGGCCGTATTTTATTTAGAAATAGCCGTAGCGGTATTGACGGCTACCCAAGCCGTTTATTGCATCAATATCCGGTTCCACTTCCTAAGCAGTACAAAACCGCGATGTCGGTAATGGGAAATATTAGCGGTATCCAAAGTCCTGAGTTCAGTGCTATGCGTGCTCTATTCCCTGAAAAAATCTTCCAAGAGTTTGAAGGCGAAGGAAGCGGCTGGGCTCAGTTTGACCCACGCGTGGAATGGCTGATTGCCAAACTTAAAGAATTAAAGCACGAAAAAGTCCTGCTTATTTGCGCCAAAGCAGAAACTGCAATTAGCCTTGAACAAGTGTTACGTGAACGCGAGGCAATTAAAGCTGCAGTGTTCCACGAAGGCATGTCTATCATTGAGCGCGACCGTGCGGCTGCCTTCTTTGCCGATGAATATGATAGCGCTCAAGTTCTACTTTGCTCAGAAATTGGCTCTGAAGGTCGTAACTTCCAGTTTTCGCATCATTTGGTATTGTTTGATTTACCGCTTAACCCAGATCTGTTAGAGCAGCGTATTGGTCGTCTTGACCGCATTGGTCAAAAGCATGACATCAATATTCATGTTCCTTACTTTGAAAATACAGCGCAAGAAGTGCTACTTCGTTGGTATCACGAAGGCTTGGACGCATTCGAAACCACCAGCACCACAGGACAAATGCTGTATAAGTCGTTCTCTGACGAGTTATTAGCACTGATTGCAGAGCACAACTGCGACGAAGATGAGCTAGACCCTTTATTAGCGCAAGCGGCGAAAGAAAACGCACAACTACGCACAAAAATGGAGCAAGGTCGAGATCGTCTGCTAGAGCTGCACTCTAGCGGTCAAGGTAAAACAGACAATATCGTAGCGGACCTTGAAGCTATCGATAACGACGTTATTTTGCCTGGATTTATGATCAACGTATTCGATACATTTGGTGTTAATCAAGAGGACAAAGGCGAAAATACCATTATTTTGAAGCCGACTGAGCATATGCTCAATCCTTCTTTCCCGTGCCTAAAAGAAGATGGGATAACGGTAACCTTTGACCGCAATACCGCGTTGTCTCAGGAAGATGCTCATTTCATTAGCTGGGATCACCCAATGGTTAGCGGCGTGATGGATATGATCTGCAACGATGACTTTGGTTGTGCCTCTGTCGCACTGCTTAAAAACAATAAATTACCTGTGGGTACTTTCTTTGTTGAGTTAATCTTTGTGGCAGAGTCTTCCGCGCCTAAATCACTGCAGTTAGGCCGTTTTTTACCACCAACGCCTATTCGTGTGCTAATGGACAAAGCAGGCAATGACTTAGCGCAAAATGTCGCGTTTGATGCATTTAATCAACAACTTTCAGCTGTTGGCAGACAAACAGGTAGTAAACTAGTTAATGCACTGCAAAGCGCTATCCACCCACTTATTACGCAAGCCAGCGATATTGCCCAAACTCAGCTTGAAAGCATTCAAGCAAATGCTTTGGACAAAATGCAAAAGCAATTAGGTGATGAGCAGGGCCGTCTACAAGCACTGAAAACTATCAACCCGAATATTCGCGATGAAGAAATTCAGGTTTTTGATAAGCAAAGAGAAGCGCTAACTACGCACATTGAAAAAGCACAACTTAAGCTGGACGCTATCCGCCTGATCGTGGTGGCTAACCAGTAAAAAGTACAAGAGAGCTGCGGCTCTCTTCTTTTATCTGCTACCTCTCTGTTGGTAACTCAGATATAATACCCCGTTTCGTGAATAGATAGTCTTGCTGAGGCAATTAGTGTTACTAAATTACGCTCCCCCCCTTTCTCCCTACCTTGATATTTTATATCAAGATGAAGATATGTTGGTGATCAACAAGCCAAGCGGTTTGCTCACCGTGCCAGGTAAAGATCCGAAGCATTGGGACAGCGCCATTGCCCGCGTTAACTTTGTTTACCCCACAGCAAAAATAGTACACCGCCTAGATATGGCCACGTCGGGCGTACTTTGCTTGGCAATGCACAAGACAGCCCACCGCCACCTTAGCATCCAATTTCAAGACCGCTTAACACACAAGCATTACATCGCCAGAGTTTATGGCAAGTTACAGCAGCAAACTGGATCTGTTGACTTACCTTTAGTCTGTGATTGGCCTAATCGCCCAAAGCAAATGGTTTGCCACGAAACAGGAAAGCCTTCATTGACTCACTTCGAAGTGCTGGAATACGAAGCGAAGGCAACACGGGTTAAGCTGACACCCATCACAGGGCGCTCTCATCAACTTAGAGTACATATGCTCGCACTTGGGCACGTTATTCTTGGTGATAGGTTGTACGCAAACAAAGAGGCATTAGCGGCAGCATCACGCCTTCAATTACATGCTGAGATGCTACAAATTTCACACCCCACCACCGGTAAGATGATGACCTTTACCGCCCCCGTCCCTTTCTGAAAGACATAAACCCAGATCCACCAACGCATATCCAACCCTCAAGCTGGAGAGGCTAATTTAAGCTTTTAGCTGACACCCAGCAATTTATTTAGCTGACACAGCTTTTAGCTGACACCCATCACAATTTGTTTAGCTGACACCCACCACAATTTGTTTAGCTGACACCCACCGCAATTTGTTTAGCTGACACCCACCACAATTTATTTAGCTGACACCCACCACAAGCGTCACTTACCAACTCAGTATATTTGCTCTCATTTAGGCAGGTTTAATTGTGATGATAGGTTTTACTCAAGCTGGAGAGGCATACATAGGCTGCAACATGCCATCTGCAATTTCATATTGAAATACAGCAAATGCTGACTTGTTAATTAACGCTAAGATTAACGCTTGGTCAGTCACTAAACAAAGCGGGTAAAAACCATGCGGTTGATACAAAAATTGCAATACTATGGTTTCGTGATCGGCAGATGTTTTATATACTGTAATTGTTCCCTAGCTCGTAGGACAGCTGATTAAGTCCCTGAGCCGATAAATTTCGTTTAGGATGGCAGTTTGCTTACTATTGAGCATGCTCGGCATGTACCGAGAAGCCTACGGTAGGCTGTTGCTCTCCGCCTTGAACCTCAGGGTTCAAGGGCTGACATCGGCATCCGCGAAGCCGGGGAACAACCTTCCTCTATTTCATTTAGCCGTTACCTAAACTAAATTTTCTCTGATCCAATACGTCATGTTCTAATGCCTGTTCAGACAGTTCAGCCCGAGCAGAAGTCAGTTAGTGCACACTCACCACAAGATAGTAGCGTTTAAAAGAGCTAACCGAAAAACTTTCACCTGTTTTGATAACCTTTTGTTCTATTCCATAGTGAAAGAATATTTTAGCAAAAGCGCCAAAACCTCTATAGTAGCGCGTTATTTTTTAATGTTTCGAAAGGTATTCTGATGTCTTTTGCTGTTATCGCCGCATTGGTGGTTTTTGTTGCCATACTTTTCGGTCTATATCGCTTTCAACAGCGCGCTGAAACCCTATCAAGAACGGTATTACTCGGCCTAGTTGCCGGTAGTTTGTTTGGGCTCGCACTGCAATTTGTTTTCTCCGCTGATCAGGCCACCAAACAAACGGTGCTTGACTGGGTGTCCATCGTTGGTAGCGGCTACGTTAACCTCCTCAAAATGGTTATCATGCCTTTGGTATTAGTGTCGATGATTGCTGCAGTTGTTAAACTCGACAATCAGGGCTCTCTTGGCAAAATCTCCTTTGTCACCATCGCAATTTTGGTTTTTACCACCGCAATTGCCGCGCTTATTGGTATTTTTATCACTCAAGCATTTGGACTCAGCGCTGAAGGCTTGGTTGAAGGTGCTCGTGAAACAGCAAGAATTGCAATACTTGAGGAAAGAGCAACAACGGTTGCCGACTTAACTATCCCACAAATGCTATTGAGCTTTGTTCCAACTAATCCATTTGCAGATTTAACCGGTGAGCGCTCTACTTCTATTATTGCCGTTGTGATATTCGGCGTGCTTACCGGAATTGCTGCTCGCAGAGCCATTATGGAAGAGTCAGATCTTAGTGGCCCGATAAAGCATGCGGTAGAGGGTGCGCAAGCAGTGGTACTTCGACTTGTACGCATGATCATCGCACTTACACCATACGGGGTAGCTGGCTTGATGGCAAAAGTAATCGCCACATCAAGCATGGCTGATATCATCAGCTTACTCGGCTTTATTCTCGCCTCTTATATCGCGATTTTACTGATGTTCGTAGTGCATGGTTTGTTAGTGACGGTGGTTGGTGAGAATCCAAAGCATTTCTTCCAAAAAATTTGGCCGGTGTTAACCTTTGCCTTTACCTCTCGTAGCTCAGCGGCAACCATTCCACTTAATGTCGAAGCACAGATCCACAAGCTCAATGTGCCCCCTGCTATTGCAAACCTTTCCGCTTCGTTTGGTGCAACAATCGGACAAAATGGCTGTGCCGGTATTTATCCGGCAATGCTAGCCGTAATGGTTGCCCCAACAGTAGGGATCGACCCATTTGCCATCGACTTTATCATCTCTTTGGTTGCTATGGTTGCAATTAGCTCGTTTGGTATTGCTGGTGTGGGCGGTGGTGCCACCTTTGCAGCCCTCGTTGTGCTACCAGCAATGGGATTACCCGTGACAATTGCGGCGCTGCTGATCTCTATCGAGCCTTTAATCGATATGGCTAGAACAGCACTTAATGTATCTGGCTCAATGACCGCAGGCACAGTGACTAGCCGCTTGTTAAAGCAAAAGCATATGGATGGAGCGGCATAATCATGTCTGTTCAGAAGTAGTATAACTACTTCTGAACTACTCAGGCATAAGCTTAGCAGTTTCTTTCAGATTGCAACGCAAAGCGGTACTACACTTGGTTCACAAACTGGATAAATACCATTAGACTTACCCCCATCAAGAAGTAGTGAGTAGTAATACGTTATGACAACCATAGTGAAATGCCCAACTTGTCAGAAAAGCGTTGAATGGTCTGAGAAAAGTGAGTTTCGTCCGTTTTGTTCCAAACGCTGCCAGCTTATTGACTTGGGGGATTGGTCAGATGAATCTAATAAAATTTCCACGCCGATGAAAAGTGGCGAATTGACTCAGCAGGATACCGAAAGCTTGATTGAAGACATCGAGGCGATGTTGGCTAAAAACGACGATAGCTTTTTTAAAGAATAAACACATAAAAAGGCCTGTCAGCGGCCTTTTTGCTTCATATGCAGCACTTTATACCATTTAGCCTTAATACTTGCTCAATTTGAAGGAGTAAATTAGGCGCTAACTGGTTAAAAGCTTCTTAATTAAGAACAACTAAATAGCAAAAATTTTTGCCTTCCCCAAATGCATATAGGCACCTTGACAGTAGCAAGACGCAAGCGCGGTGCTTCTAACGCTATTTCTCTGCTTTAAAATTAATCATCTACTTAACAAGATTGGTATTATTTTATCTATTCCCGTTAAGACAGCCAACACAACACGGCCAAAATAAGCTAGTTATGCTCTTCGTTATCTGCTTTTTCAGGCAAAGGTTTTGAACGTTTGCTTCCTTGTTCATAAGTTTTGGCAATATGCCCTGCGCCATCCAAAATATCACTTAATTGGATTCGGCAAATTTCAGATAACTTAATTAACGTCCCTAACCGAAACGAACTGGTTCCGTTAAGGTAATCATCTAATGTGGTGAGACCTATTCCAAGCTTTTGGCTAATCGTTTTTTTGGTATAGCCTTTGCGTTTTTTGAGCTCTTTTAACAGCTCACGGATCCTAAGTGTCACCTCGTATTCTTCAGGTGTCTGCATGTCTCCCTCGGTGATACCTAGTAACAAACAGCCAATAACAAAGAATACGCATCGTTACTCTAAAAAAGGTAAAAGTCATTGGAAAGTTTGTGCGCAAAAATTAATGGTTACTTAAATTTAAACACGATTCAAAGAGTTGTCAGCAGACTTGCCAGATGTCCTCTTAATCGAAAAGTACCACAACCTAAACATGTTATCAACATGTAACTCAAATAGCGACAAATTATCAGCTTTGATTGCCGCTAACGAGGCGTGAAAAGTGACTTCTCAGAACTGAGTATGAGCTCTGTTGTGGACACTGGGAAAGAAAAACAGCAAAAAATAGCTCTCACCTATACAGGCAAGAGCTTGGTCTCAAAAGTGTGATACTTGGAAAGTTAACGGCGTACTGTTACTCGGCTTTTTTCGTACGTTTGTGCTTGCGGTGCGACTTCAGCGCTTTGAGCTTTTCACGTTGTTCCTCACTAAGTACATGGATCACCTTATGACGAGTTTCCATAGCTAACAGTGCCCAAGCTTGTTGTTTATCCTGTCCCTGCTCCAGTAGAAGCTGTGCTTGTGCTTTATCAAACACTTCCGCTTCCATCAGTGCTTTCATTTCCTGACGATAAGCAGTGCGTGTCTCTTTACTTTGTGCTTTTAGTGCTTGCTTTGCAGCTTTGTGATCCGCATAAATCGTTTTTAGCTGCACCTGCTGTGCGTCTGTCAGCTCCAGTAACTTTTGCCCCTTCTCTGACAGTAGCAATCTTGCCGAATGCTCTAGCTTCCCTCCCATAGAACCAGCACTTGCAGTAAAACTTAAAGTAGACACGCCAAGTACAGTAACTAACGCTAAGGTTGATAGTAATTTCATAATTTTGGCTCCTTGTTCGCCATTGCTTTGTCGTTATCAAATCTAGCAACCAGTAAGAAAAGGAACGTCAGACCGAGGTAAAGTTTTGTCAGGGCTTTGCAAAAAAAAGCAAAGGCAATTTACATAACACAATAAAGTAAGGTGTAATAAGCTTGAGACAACCTCTTTTAATACCAAATGTATTAAGTAAATGAGCGATTTGAAGCACAAAAATTGCGTTAGTAGCTAGGCAAAAATTTTGCTATTTAGTTGCTTTACATGAGAAGTTTTTAACGACGCTAATATGCTATTTCATCCTTCAAATTGATTAGAGAATTAATTCAATTGGTATAAGCTAAACTTCAATCACAGCGCTGGACCAAGTATGACTATGAAACACTCCATTTTACTGATCGATGACGATCAAGATTTATGTAGCCTATTAAATGAGTATTTTAGTGCTGAAGGCTTTGCTGTCGCGATGGAGCATTCAGGTCCAGAAGGCCTACAACGAGCGGTAAAACAGAATTTTGATCTGATCCTATTAGATGTCATGCTGCCAGACATGGATGGCTTTGAAGTACTTAAGGCATTACGCGTGCACAAAATGACGCCAGTTATCATGCTTACCGCCAAAGGAGATGACTTTGACCGAATTTTTGGCTTAGAGCTGGGCGCAGATGATTATATTCCCAAACCATTCAATCACAGAGAGCTCCTTGCACGCGTCAAAGCCATTACTCGCCGAGTAGATCACTACAAACAACATAGTCCAGACGATACCTATACCATCCACCACCTTAGCCTTGATGTGGGTGCTAGAAGTGCATCGGTTAATGGTGAAATACTGGCGTTAACCGGAACAGAATACGAAGTGCTCCATTTGCTAGTAAGATCGGCAGGTGAAGTGGTAGATAAGCAAACGATTTCACGCCAAGTACTTGGCAGAGCGCTCGTCCCTTATGATCGCTCCATCGATATGCACGTTTCTAACGTCAGGAAAAAGATTGCTGCTCTTAGTGAGCACACCTATATTAAGACCATACGTGGCTCAGGCTATATCTTTCTGAAGGCCTAAATAATGAAGCGGTACTTATTAGTTAAAGTCTTTGTCTGGTTTTGGGTAACCATTATCGCCACCATTTTATTGCTACTCGGGATTAGCATGCTTCAACCGGATGTGGTAGAAACTCACCGTATCTCTAAACCTATGCTACAAAATCTGCGGCATCTGGAGCTCGCCATCACTGAAGCGGGTAAACACCCAGACTTTACACTCAATGATGTAGCCAAGCTGCGAAAAAGAAAAGCCCGAAATATCTATTTAAGTCACCGCGATCCAGAAAGAAGCTTTGCCGCCAACCCAAGGATAACGGCACTAAACCTAGACTTACTGAGCTTTACCGAAGACACTAAACCGCTGGCGATTTTTACGCCTGAGTACAAAGCATTTGGACCACTAGAAGTGACGCTAGATAACGAGCGTTATCGACTGTACCTTATTTTTCAAAACCATACGCCCAGTGCACTTATCAAGCTGAGAACCTTGCCACTTTGGATAAAGATTGCGGTTGTGCTCGGTGCCAGCCTATTACTATGCTTTTGGTTTACTAGAGATTTACTCACCCCCATTAAAGCATTACAAAAAACGGCTGCACGCTTATCGAAAGGGGAACTGGCAAGCCGTGCAGAGATAAATGAAAAACGCCAAGACGAATTGGGCCAACTAGGCCATGATTTTAATTTAATGGCCGACAGGCTTGAGTCTTTGGTCAATAACCAAAAGCGCCTACTTGCTGATATCTCCCATGAACTACGCTCACCGCTCACGCGTTTACAAATGGCAACCGGTTTAGCCGCAGGGTATGCCACCAAAGAGAGCCAAAGTTACATTGAGCGAATTGAGCGTGAAGCACAGCTGGTAGAAAACATGCTCAGCGATATTTTGCATCTGTCTAAATTAGAGGCTGACCAAGTTCCGATAGAAAAGCAGTCTATCCAGCTAAGTGAACTGCTCGATCCAATAATAGAAGACGCCCATTTTGAAGCGGAACAATTGGGCAAACGCCTGACAGCATCACCGTTACCTGACGTAACCTTGTATGGCGATCCTATGCTGCTCAATCGTGCCTTCGAAAACATTATTCGTAATGCGATAAAATATGCCAAATGCAATATCAGTGTTGATGTTAGCCAAAGTGATGAACAGCTTGTTTGTACAATAAATGATGACGGAAAAGGTGTAAGTGCCGACATGTTAGACAAGCTCTGCATTCCCTTTTTTAGGGTTTCAAGCGCGCGAACCCCTGAGCAAAACCAAAAAGGGGGATTTGGTCTAGGGTTAGCGATTGCGCAGCACGCGTTAAAAGTACATGACGCCCATATCGAATTTAGTAATAATGTTGGCCTAGAAGTCAGTATTCGTATTCCATTACTCAATAGGTAGTCATGTTTTATAGCCAAAGCCAGCAATTAGAGTCTCACCTACATGCAATTGACGAGCACTGGCAAGCCTGCCAACGAGGTTTCTTTGACACCCCCCATGGCCGACTATTTTACACTTATCATATACCTGAACAGGCGAAGTTTAGCCTGGTATTGGTGAATGGTCGCATTGAGTCCGCGCATAAATACAGAGAGTTATTGTGGGAATTAGCACAAAACCACATCGCCGTATTTACCTATGATCACCCAGGGCAAGGATATTCTTCACGCCTTTTGCGCGACAAACAAATTGGCTATGTAAGACGCTTTGAAGATTACACCGTCACCTTGCATTGCTTTATGGAGCAAGTGGTCAACCGGCATAACTCCTTGCCATTATTTATGCTTGCCCACTCCATGGGTGGCGCCATTACCTGCGACTACTTAGCACTATTTAAACCCAGTCACATTAAAGGTGCTTATTTGTCTGCCCCTATGCTTGGGATCAACACAGCCCCCTACCCCGCGTGGTTTGCAGAAGCGCTCGCGGGACTGGCATGCTTAGTTGGGTTTGGTAAGCAGTATGCAATCGGTCAGCAGCACTATCAAAGTAAACCATTTTACGATAACGATCTGACTGATTGCCCAATTCGATATGCGCTGTTTAGAGGCTTATACGACCAATATCCTGAACTGCAACTTGGTGGGGTGAGTTTTGCCTGGCTTTATACAGCATTGCAAAAATGCCGAGCATTCAAAGGCCTCGAGCTTGATACGCCACTGCGTATTGCCACCGCCAGCCAAGACAGTATTGTAGATAATCAAGCGCAAAAGTTATTTACCAAGCAACAACCCAACGCAACTCGAGCTGAATTTTTAGGTAAGCATGAGTTGCTTTGCGAGCAAGATACTACGCGCAAAGCCGTCCTTGAGGACTTTTATACATTTACCGCCGAGCTACTGACAGCCAAAGAAACCGGATCTTGATGGATCAATACATCCATTTCACAATCAAATTCCGCTTTTATGCTAGCAACCACTTCATCGGCCACTTGGTGAGCGCGCATCAGTGGCATATCATCATCAAGTTCTAAGTGCAGCTGAATAAACTTGATTTTACCACCTTGTCTTGTACGTAAATCATGAACGCCATAAACGTCTTCATGACTCGATGCGATAAGAATGATCTGTGCCTTTTCTTCGTCTGGTAGCTCTTTGTCCATCAGGTGGGCGGCACTTTCTTTTGCAATATCCCAGCTGTTGTAAAGTAAATACATTGCCACGGCAATACCAAAGATAGGATCGGCATAGCCAACGCCATAAAAGTTAAGTAACACGGCAACAAGCACAGCCAAGTTTAGCAAGATGTCGCCTTTATAGTGCAAGGAGTCTGCTTTTATTGCTATCGACTGAGTGCGTTTAACCACTTGATATTGCACAGCAACCACCAAAAGTGTACACACAATCGCAAATAGACTAACCCAAACACCAAAAAGTGAGTGTGGGATTTGGGTGGGATTAATGATCCGCTCTACTCCATGAAAAGCCAGTAAACTCGCAGAGCCAGCAATAAACGCCGCCTGACCAAGCCCAGCGAGCGCTTCTGCTTTGCCGTGACCAAAACGGTGATCATCGTCAGCAGGGCGTAGCGCATAACTCAACACAAAAAAGTTCATTAATGAAGCACTGATGTCTAGCAGTGAGTCTGTTAACGAGCCAAGCATCGCGGCACTGCCTGAAGACAGCCAAGCCCAACACTTTGCCGCAATCATCAGCCCCACCATAACGATGGTAAATATACTCGAAAACCTAACCCAAAACTCGTAGCTACGATCCACTGGCACCCCTTACAAATTTAACTCTTTATTATACAACTCACGAACTGCCAAAGCATCGCGATATGGTTATATTACAGGGTAATGGTTTGAAATGAAAAACAGATTACGACTGTCTATTTTTTTGCAACAGTGCTCAATCCAAGTATTTTGTGCTTTCTTAATGCTCCCATCCTGATGTACGAGCAAAAGCGATGACTTATACCCTGTTGCTAGCACCAGCACACAACCACCTTATCTTCACGTTTATCAACCATGAACACGTGCAAATGTTGCTGAGGATGGGCTATACTGCCGTGCAAATTTTTATTGAGGCTTATCATGTTAGATATCGTTTTATACCAACCCGAGATCCCACCTAATACTGGTAATATTATTCGCCTGTGTGCCAATACTGGATATTCGCTACACCTAATTGAGCCGTTGGGATTTGAGTGGGACGATAAACGAGTCAGACGTGCAGGTCTAGATTATCACGAATTTAGTGAAGTAGAACGACACCCTAACTTTGAAGCTTATCTAGCTAAGCACAACCCCAAAAGAGTATTTGCCTGTACAACAAAAGGCACCAAATATCACCACGAAGTTGCCTACCAAGCAGGCGACTGTTTACTTTTTGGTCCTGAAACTCGAGGCTTGCCAGAAGACATTATTTTCTCGTTACCAGAGCCTCAGCGCGTCCGTATTCCAATGCGCCCTGACAGCCGTAGTATGAATCTATCTAATGCTGTCTCGGTATTTGTCTATGAGTCTTGGCGACAACTTGATTTTGCCGGCGCAAAATAACTAGCGAAAGCTCAAAAGTGTAATATCACGCTAGCCAGAAGTTATTTCTTACTACGGGTTAAATTTGTGCGTCAACCGCTGCACATTAAATGCTGTAGTAAGGGATAACAGCTGCAAGAGAACAGCTTGCTCTGCCGAGGTCAGGTTAAAATAAGACACTTTTAACGCAGTTAGTGCCTGATTTACTCCCGCAAAATGAGCAAACTTTAAGACAAAATGACATGAAATCAGGAGCATGAAAAAGGCGCCTTACGACGCCTTGGTAACTTTAATTTACATTAACTATAGGGATTCTTTTCTAAATTTCTGCGTGGTGCAAAATAGTACCAACAATATCGCTAAACTTGTTCGCAGGTTTAATTGAGTTGACTGCCCGTCCACAGGCTTTCATCATGTCAATCAGATCAAAGTAACCAACAGGATGTTGAGTCACTTCATCAATCACGAGTAAAAATTCAAAGCCACCCTCTTCCATGGTTTTTAATACGTTGCCGACGACGGTTTGGCTGGTTTGTTTTAGCGTAATTTGACGAAGCTCAGAAAGGGGGATCATCACATCATTAACGTTTAAATCGCGTCTGGTGCAACCGCGTTTTTCAGCGATGCTCAATACATAGCGACTACCAATTCTGGCATTTGAGATCATCCCCACCAGTTGCTCTTTACTATCTACTACAAAACTTGCTCTGCGATGCGTTTTATCTAATACCAGTACGGCCTCATCTATGCTGCTATTCTCATCAATATGTTGCATTGGTGCGAGATGCAAGTTGTGCATCAAGCAGTGCGCTGGCGCTTGTTCTAAATTATCTGTACTGCAAGCAGGAAAGTTATTTTCAGCGAGTTCATAAGTCGCAACAGGTTGAGTTTTCAAAACTGTATAAGTATTCATAGATCACCTCTATCTTCAAAATTAATTAAGCACGTAAATAACTAAATTAATTGTTTAAAGGTGGTGCTCTAATTGACTCACATAAGGTATTGGAATAAAAATAGGTTGGCTGTGATTGTTCAAAGGCAAAACAACTCGTAACCGTAAAACGGTGCGTTATTGAAACGACACAATCATCTAGATCTGGGGTTAAGTTAGAATTGTCGAGGTCGACAACAATTGGGGCGACCGCAAGCGTTGTATCACATTGAGCAGCATCGGCCGTTGACACTGTCAACAGACTCAACATACAAAATGTAATCATCCAACGTACTAGCCGCATAGTATTCTCAATTCTACTGCCTTACTTTGAGTGTATGGGCAGTTTCTTGCGTTTACAAGTATTATTTCTAGTCTACTTTCTAAGCCATTCAATCTATTAAGGTTAATTTTTGTTCTCCGGGCTTCCCACAAAACTGTTGAGATGAATTGTTACTATTATCTTGTGAGCTGTGTTTAGTTTAGCGTTATACTAGGGCTAACATTTTTGGTATGTGCTTTAAATTACAGAATTTAATCATACCAATTTGCTTAATTAAGTGGTCGATTTTGAGGTAAGAAAATCTTATCGATGGCACCGGGTTTGCAGGCTGTTTTAGCCAAAATCGCTTCATCTATAGGCGAGATAAGCACTTCGCTATTTGTTGTGCTAAGTATTGCGTTGTAAACACGGTTAAGATCAGGTTTCCCCTCAATGTTGAGCAAGTATTAAGTCAAATTAGTATTACAACACGAGGTGTACGGTGCAACTATCAAGCGGTATTGAGTACTTTATTGCAGGCTTTTCTTTGATCACTCAAAAAGGACTAAAACGCTTTGTCTTTATTCCACTTACGATCAATATCTTACTATTTGGTGCCTCCCTATTTTTTCTTTTTGATTGGCTTACTCAAGGTTTTAATTACCTCAATGAACTCTTACCGAGTTGGCTCAGCTGGCTTGAGTGGTTAATGTGGCCAATCGCTATCTTAGTGATTCTTTTCAGTTATAGTATGGTTTTTACCGTAATAACGAATTTTATTGCTGCGCCTTTCAATGGGTTGCTATCAGAAAAAGTGGAGCTTTACTTAACTAATCAGCCTATCAATAACGACAAACTGCTCGATACCCTAAAAGATGTGCCGCGCATGCTCGGGCGCGAATGGACAAAACTATGCTATTACCTGCCAAGAGCCATTGGATTTTTTATTTTACTATGGATACTTCCCATTGTTGGACAAGTGCTATGGGTGATGTTTACCTGCTGGATGTACAGCGTGCAATATAATGACTATCCGTTTGATAACCATAAAGTTCACTTTAAGCGAATGAAAGATGACTTAAAGAGCAAACAAGGCCTCTCCTATGGATTTGGCTTCGCGGTGTTTGTACTCACCTCCATTCCATTTATTAATCTAATTGTGATGCCTGTTGCGGTGTGTGGAGCAACCAAGCTGTGGGTAGAAAATTTCCGTCAACACTATCGTTAAACACATTGAGGTATGACATCGGACTGTAAAAAATGCATGCTTTACTTACGCCTTTTACGCTTAAGTTAGAATAAGGCCGGTATGCGCGAAATAATATGGATTACATGGTTGGCAGTTGTGTTAACAGGCTGCCAAACAACTCAACAGTTCGATGTAGGTACTAGACCTCAGTTTTTAGTTTCTCAGCTTTCAGCTGGTGAGCTTAAAACCAAGTTAGAAAGCTGCCTAGATAAACCAGTCAAGCGTACGCAATTCTCTATTGGTCATCGTGGTGCGCCACTGTTTTACCCTGAACATACCAAAGAGTCCTATCTTGCGGCTGCAAAAATGGGCGCAGGCACGCTAGAGTGCGATGTTACCTTTACCAAAGATAAAAAACTCGTTTGCCGCCATGCACAGTGCGACCTTCATGCAACAACCGATATCTTGTTACAGCCAAAGCTTGCAAGCAAGTGCCGACAACCCTTCACGCCAGCGGATCCAGACTCTGGCATACCTGCATCTGCCCAATGCTGTACCTCAGACATTACTTTAGCAGAGTTCAAGCAGTTAAAAGGAAAAATGGATGGTGTGAATAATCAAGCAACCACAGTGGCGGAATTTGTTAAAGGCACTCCCAATTGGCGTACAGACCTTTATGCCAGCTCCGGGACCTTGATGACCCACAGTGAAAGCATCGCTTTATTCAAACAGCTGGCTGTAAACATGACTCCTGAACTAAAAGCACCAGAGGTGCCTATGCCCTTTAATGGATTAAGCCAAAGTCAGCTAGCACAAAAAATGTTGGACGAATATTCCGAGCACAATGTTCTACCCTCTCAAGTTTTTCCACAGTCCTTTTCTTATCAAGATATTCAGTACTGGATAAAGCATGCGCCAGAGTTTGCGAACAATGCGGTATTTCTTGATGGTAGAGAAGCCAGTGAACGTTTTGATATTAACAGCCCCAGTACTTGGCAACCGTCAATGGACGATTTAGTACAGGATCAGGTAAAAATCATCGCGCCTCCTATTTGGATGCTGATCACATCCGACAAAAACGGCGATATCGTACCATCACAATACGCGCTGGCAGCAAAACGCGCGGGATTAAAGATCATTGCTTGGTCTTTAGAGCGTTCTGGTCCTTTAGCGAATGGTGGCGGTTGGTATTATCAATCTGTCAACAACGCGATTAAAAATGATGGCGATATTCTTAAGGTTTTAGACATACTTGCAAAACAAGTTGGCGTAGTTGCAGTGTTTAGCGATTGGCCTACCACCACCAGCTTTTACGCCAGCTGCATGGGAATTAACAGCAATTAGCTTAATTAAGCGAATTGCTGTTAAGACTAAATGGAAAAGTGAAAGACTCATCGGTGTTGTAGCTTAGTGCAGGTATAGACCGCATTAAGCTAACGTTTACAAATAGTAGAAAGCAAAAAGCCTCGCGATTGCGAGGCTTTTTAAATTATGGTGCCCAGAGGCGGAATCGAACCACCGACACGAGGATTTTCAATCCTCTGCTCTACCGACTGAGCTATCTGGGCAAATCTTTTTTATATCTAGAAAACGCTTTTTACTGAGCTAACTAGAAATTGTTGGCTTTCGCCTAAATAAAGTGGTGCCGACTATCCGAGTCGAACGGATGACCTACTGATTACAAGTCAGTTGCTCTACCAACTGAGCTAAGTCGGCACACTAAATTAGTGGTGCCCAGAGGCGGAATCGAACCACCGACACGAGGATTTTCAATCCTCTGCTCTACCGACTGAGCTATCTGGGCAAATCTTTTATTATCTAAATAAAATAAACTATCTAGAAAAAACAGGCTTACGCCTAAATTAAATGGTGCCGACTATCCGAGTCGAACGGATGACCTACTGATTACAAGTCAGTTGCTCTACCAACTGAGCTAAGTCGGCACACTTATTCGTGTACCATACAGTTACTGCATGCACCACATTGCAATTGCAATGATTTTAATTCTGGTGCCCAGAGGCGGAATCGAACCACCGACACGAGGATTTTCAATCCTCTGCTCTACCGACTGAGCTATCTGGGCGTGCGGCGTATTAAACGGGTTTTGCGGTTCTAAGTCAACCCTTTTTTTAAATACATTTATCGTTTGAACAGATTTCAGACAAAGCGGTTAAAATACCGCTTTTTCGATGAAAAAACGTGCTACACAGGATATTTTCCCGCTTTTACTCTACTTTACCTCAGCTTTACCCTGCCCGTTGCTAGATTCTCTTGGTAGGTAAATAGTAGATAAAAGGAGACGCTTTATCTAAAAGCACCAAAATATTTCACTACTCACCCTAAGTGTTATAGCAAGACACAATAGATACCTTATAAGGCTAACGCGCCTCAAATCGTTTTAACATGACCTCCATTGCCTTCTCCACTGCTAGCTTAGCGTTCTTTGTATCGCAGTTTGTTACCGCAAGCACCGCGAGGTTTTTCTCAGGGAGTATTAAGTTGTCTAGATAGAAGGTACCTGTAAACCCATTGTGATGAAAACGGCTGTGCTCAGGAGAGAGGATCCAACCAAGCCCGTATTTTGGCGTAACAGGAGTCAAAAGTTGCTGATATGAACTGGCGCTAATGAGGTTTGTTTCACCTCTTGCGCCAGCTAGGTAAGCACGTAAATAGCGTGATAGATCCCCCAACGTTGCGCTTACTAGGCCTGCGGGCCCAACCACCGCAGGTAAATCCACTTTATCGGCAGGCGAAATAGGATGCCACTTTCCCTGTCGCATTTGGTGTCCATTAGGTTGATTCTGAGCATTAACCTTATTTGCGGGGCCAAATAATGCCTTCCCCATTCCTAGCGGTGTAAATATCTCAGTTGCGACTAAAGTCTCCCACGACATCCCAGAGACACGCTCCAACATATGACCAGCAACTACAAAACCTGCATTACTATATAGATAAGTGCCGACGGGCACTTCGCGGTGAGTGCGGAGCAGCTCTTTAGTCCACGCATAACGCTGCGC
The DNA here is from genome assembly GCF_002744175.1 of Pseudoalteromonas piscicida. Classification (GTDB taxonomy): domain Bacteria; phylum Pseudomonadota; class Gammaproteobacteria; order Enterobacterales; family Alteromonadaceae; genus Pseudoalteromonas; species Pseudoalteromonas piscicida_B. The sequence goes on along the minus strand of NZ_NKHF01000040.1, from coordinate 65,670 downwards.
TATAATACTTCGCCTATCTCGATGCCATTTTCCGGTATACATCGAGTCTAAATCTCGTGTTAGCCCTGCTGTCATAGAGAGCAGTTCACTTAACGTAGTCGACTCAAATTCTGGATTGATTTTCCCAGACAACTCTGAAAAGACGTCGATCACACGGCTATCAAAGCGAATAAGGCCTTGCTCTACCAATTTGGCTGCCAGCGTTGCTGTCATTGTTTTGGTGAATGACCCAATTGACCAGTAATCAAGTTTAGTTACAACAGTCGTGCCCGTACTTATTCTCAAACCCGACACATCAAGTTCAACAAGTTTATCACCCTGTACAATAAAACCACCGAGAGCGGGGACATTGAATTCACGACGGATAAATTCGAGCTGCTGATGTAACTGCAGATCGCCAGACTTTCCATAAGAAGTTGCGGTTTTAACCACCTTAGCTTGCTTGCTTTCTATAGCGCTAGCCACTTTAGAGCCGTTGCTGTTGCAAGCAGATCCCAACAACAAAACCAGCACCAACAACAACTTTGCGATCACGAGTACATAGTTACGCACAAACATAAGCAATCCTTGTAGATATTTGGCTTGTCTCATATTACTTTATTAAAACGTTACTTAATAATTAAATATTATTTAACCCATACAAATTCATCGCCTAACAACAAGAAGAGATAAAATGCATAATGCAATGATTATTCTAAAATTTTAAATAATCACTTGCGTTTTTACTGCTTTAGGCTCTTGGTTAAAAAACGAGAGGTAAAAACTTGCTTAAGGTGATAGGATTGCACCAAGTGATATGTATAAATAATTCTTGCGGGACGAAGCATGCCAAATAGCGCAAACACCAATGCAAATGGACAGGTACTTTTTTTATTTATAGCAATACTCATTGTTGGATTATGTAGCGCCGCAGGTACTTACCTGCTTCCAAAACAACCCTCAGCTCCTACTACGCCAACAGTTGACCTAAAACAACAAGCAAATACCATCGCATCACCGTTGGCCAAAGTGGTTACTCAGCATGGCTTTGATAGTGCCAAACAGCTGGTATCGGCATTACTTACTGCCAATCAACACTTAGGCGCATATCTATATATCAATACTGGTATGGGACAACCTAACTTAGTACTGCAACAAAGTTTAGGGGAACAGATAGGTGCTTTAAATCGCGAAGAAACTTACAACAAAGGTCAGATGCATGTGTATCACATGCCCCTTGCACTGGACGGACAAAATGTAGGTGAGCTTATTCTCACTTACACGCCACCAATAGAATCAACGGCAACCGGAAGCGCCTCCCTTGCCTATGGGTTACTGGCCATTGCCTTGTTCAGTGGCATAATCACACTGTTACTTGTTCAACGAAAGCTATCTGGCGCCTCGTCTAATGATACCCAAGCGCTTATTGATGAGATAAATCATGTTACGACAGATAAAAACTACAAGTCTACGCTAGGAACTTACTATGGCGGCGGGTTAGCCGAAGTTGCTCAAGCAATTAATGCGCTGTTACAGCAAGTACAGTCTTCGATTGAATCTGATCAAGCAACCCAAAATGAATTAAAGCAGCTACAAGAGAGCTTAGAGACTGAGGTTCAGGCTCGTACATTAGCACTAGAAAAAGCCATTCTAAATGCAGAGCGAGCTAGCGACGCCAAGACTACTTTCTTGGCCACCATGAGCCACGAAATTCGTACTCCCATGAACGGAGTCATCGGCACTATCGACTTATTGCGCCAAACTGAACTCGATGGCGCTCAGCACCGCCTAACAACCATTATCAGAGACTCCGCGTTTTCTTTACTGGGTATTCTCGATGATATTCTCGACTTTTCAAAAATTGAAGCCGGTAAATTACGCATAGACAACAGTCCATTCTCAGTTGCTGAAACGACCGAAGAAGTAGCTCGCGTACTGTCATCGGTGGCAAAAAAGCGCAAACTAGACCTACAACTGTTTATCGCCCCCGATATTCCAACCAACTTAGTTGGCGATACGGTCCGGGTTAGACAGGTTCTTTATAATTTATGTAGTAACGCCATAAAATTTACCACGACCGATGAATCTACCCAAGGCTATGTGAAAATCTCGGTGGAAGTGTCTCAAAACACCTCTGAGCACTACACCCTGCGCTTTACCGTCACTGATAACGGTAAAGGCATGACAAAAGCCCAATTACGAGAGATCTTTAATCCATTTATTCAGGCCGAAGGTTCCATCACTCGTGAGTTCGGTGGTACTGGTCTTGGTCTATCTATTTGTAAAAGTCTTATTGAGCTGATGCTTGGAAGTATCCATGTCAATTCAGATATTGGTATGGGAAGCGAGTTTGTTGTTGAGCTCCCCTTTAGTGTTGATGGCAAAGTCAATCACGCCAACAAACAGCAGCTACATGGTCGCAGTGTCGCCTTAATTACCGCTAATAAAGAAAGACAAAATATTCTCAACCGTTATCTCTCATTTATGGGAGCGAATGTGATGGTAATAGATGATGCTGAAATCACAGATCATCAACATGAGGATAAGCTCATTTGGGTGCTAGATGGCCTAGATGGCATGGACAAAGTGAACGAGGAGCTAAGAACGGTTGTTTATTCACTAGAAAAGAATGAGCAACAAGTGGTTGTATTAAGTAAAATGGACGAAGCAGCACTCAACCATAAACATATTTTCTACCTCAATGCCTCGCCACTTTGTAAGTCTAGCTTTATGACCTCCATTTTAGTTGCTGCGGGGCTGCATAAACCAAGAGAAATAAAACCAGCTCGTACCATCAATGACTTTTTAAGTGTCGATGAAGCAAGAGCAACGAATAAATTAGTGCTACTCGTAGAAGATAACGTCCTAAATCAGCAAGTGTTAACCGATCAACTTCACCTATTAGGGTATGGCGTTGAAGTTGCCGAAAATGGCGAAGAAGGCTTCGAACTTTGGAAGAAAGAGCATTTCCCCATTGTATTAACAGATCTACACATGCCGAAGATGTCAGGCTACGACATGGTAAAAAACATTAGAGATTATGTTGAAGCCGCAACAGACAATATTACACAGCCCTATATCATTGCAGTTACCGCCAATGCCCTAAAGGGAGAGCGAGAGCGCTGCGAAACCGCTGGGATGAATGATTATATCACCAAACCGGTAGAGCTAAATGTACTAGAAGCAACCCTTATTAAATGTATTGAGCAATTACCTAACTCAGAACAGCCAAAAATTAGTAGTGGCAAGCCTGCCACACAGGCCGATACCCAACAACTAGAAGTCACGTCGCCAGCGTCGGTTGACGTTGAACCAACGGCTGAAGAAACGGTGACAGCTGAAGCACCGCCTAATGCGGAGCCTAGCCCTGCAATTAATATGGAAATGCTCAACAAATATGTAAACCATGATGATGCTAAGCGTAATCGCTTCTTCAGAATGTATTTAGAACAAAGTAGTCAATTGACTCGCGATGTTAATGGCGCGGTGATCACCATGAGCCAAGAAGAAATCATCGAGGCCTGTCATCAACTTAAATCCATCTCTAAAACCATTGGTGCCGAGCAAGTTGCCGCGACAGCCACAGAGTTTGAAACCTTGTGTAAAGAGGGGTCGCTTACAAGTGATCAGCTCATCCACATGCGCGATAAACTGGAGCAAGACTTCTTAGCCGCTACAGAGTTTATTCAACAGTATTTAAGCCAAGAGGCATAGATAAACATGCTCCTATCTTGCAATACAAGATAGGAGCTACATCACACAATGACAACCTAGCGCCACACAGCAAGATTAAACTTGCGTTTTTGAACAACAACAGTAATACCCATTGAATTGCTCCCAGTCCGCATTAATACCTGCTCTATTTGAAAGGTGGAATTTATATACTCACCATACTCGGTAATGATCCTGACCTGAATCACTGACCGCATTTTATTCGCTTTCTGACTACAAACTCTTCCCCTATCAATTCTCACTGAGTATACTGACGCACTTTTTTAAATTAGTTAGTCGTTACATACAGCAAACGCTAATTGACATAGGTACTGGCCACCCGTTCAAAAAAAGTACAGGCAAGCCAAACTTAGTAAAGAACCATGAATTATTGCATGGTTGATTTGCTAGCAAGGCTGCAGCAATCTGCATTGAAAAGTGTTCTATTTTCTGTGAACTCGTTTTTATCAAGAGATCCACAGTGCATTGCTCATTATTCAGTGCTGATTGAAATCATCCGATGCCTATTGGCATCCAATATAAAAATGGCCAGACACAACACTTTGATTAGATTAGGAAGTACATATGAATTCAGTTCCGAAGGCCGGAGAATTTTTGGGTCACCCTAAAGGCCTCTTCTTATTATTTGGTACCGAAATGTGGGAGCGATTTGGCTACTACGGTATGCGTGCCATTTTAGTTCTTTATCTTGTTGCCCAAGTGCAAAATGGTGGCTTCGGTTGGAATAATGCCGACGCACTAAGCCTTTACGGTACATTTACGATGGCCGTATACCTTACACCACTGTTTGGTGGTTGGCTCGCTGATAACGTATTAGGTCAACGCAAGGCCATTATCATTGGTGGTATCTTAATGGCTGCGGGCCACTTTATTATGGGTATTCCCCATGGCATTGTTGCCGGACAAGAAGAAAACGTTTTTTATCTTGGCTTAACGCTTCTTTGCTTAGGTAACGGCTTATTCAAACCAAACATTTCAACGATGGTAGGTGACTTGTACCAAGAAGGCGATAAGCGTCGTGACGGTGCATTTACCATCTTCTACATGGGGATCAACTTAGGTGGTGCGTTAGGTCCATTAATCGCAGGTTATGTTGCGTCTGTGATCAACTGGCAAGCAGGCTTTATTGCAGCCGGTATTGGTATGGTGATCTCAGTTGTTATGCAGCTTATCCTTAGCCAAAAATACCTTGGTGATATCGGTAAAGTGCCAGCGGCAAAGCTTTCTCAGCAAATGTCTGATTCAGCAACCAAAGCGCCATTAACGAAACAAGAAAAAGATCGTATCCGTGTTATTTTCACGATGAGTGTATTCTCTATTATCTTCTGGATGGGCTTTGAGCAGGCTGGTGGCCTGATGAACCTTTTCGCTAACGACTATACCAATCGTATGCTGATGGGTTTTGAGATCCCAGCTTCTTGGTTCCAGTCTCTAAACTCTATTTTCATCATTGTATTTGCCCCCCTAGTTGCGATGATCTGGTTAAAACTAGACAACAAAGAACCTAACTCACCGGTTAAGTTTGCCATCGGTCTGGTATTTTTAGCCTTAGGTTTCTTGACCATGATGTTAGCACTTGCGACTGAAGGCGGAAAATCTGGCGACACGCTTCAGATCAGTATGATTTGGTTGGTGCTTTTCTATATGTTCCACACCTTAGGTGAACTTTGTCTTTCACCTATCGGTTTATCTATGGTGAGTAAACTTGCACCACTACGTCTAGCGTCACTGCTAATGGGTATTTGGTTCCTATGTACAGCGGTTGCGAATAAACTTGCTGGATTGGTAGGTTCGTTCATCGGTGAAGGCCAAGAAGCGATGGAAAATGCGATGAGCATCTTTATCGGCTTAGGTGGCGTTGCGCTGATATCTGCAGTACTTATGTACTTACTAAGCAATAAATTGGTTGACTGGATGCATGGTGCAGAAGGCAATCATGAGCCGCATACACAAGAGCATTACTTAGCTGAAGAGCTAGAAGTCTCTGCTGAGAAGCAATAATATTAACGGTAAACCACGCTGTTGCAGCGTGGTTTACCGCATTCAGTCGATACTTTTGTAAAGATTTTAATACACAAAAAGCAATTGGCAATCCAAATAGCACAATTTAACCTAGCCTCTCATTGCTACCTCAGTTTCAGTGCAAAAATAAAAAACCTATTATAAATCATAAAGATAAAGATGATTTAACCTGGTTTTTCGATAAAAACCCCCACGAGTATCAAGTCAAAATTTAGACAAAAATAAAATTCGTCACGCCTGTGTCAATTTTGTGTCTTTTCCATGGCAATTGTGCAACTAAATTTACAAAGCAGTACCTTGCTATTTACTGCCTTTGGCTTCCCCTTTAGTGCAATTTGATTAATCATCCAGTCATAAATTCTAACAAGTCACCCAGTGCTTAATACGGGAGTAAAACAATGAGTGAAGTAAATAATCCACTAGGCCTAGTCGGCATCGAGTTTACAGAATACGCAACGCCAGACGCTGATTACATGGACAAGGTTTTCACTGACTTTGGATTCTCAAAGCTAAAGAAATTTAAAGACAAAGATATCGTGTACTACAACCAACACGATATTCACTTTTTACTGAACAACGAACGTGATGGTTTCTCTGCCGAGTTTGCAAAGAGCCATGGGCCTGCAATTTGTTCTATGGGCTGGCGCGTAGAAAATGCGCAAAAGGCGTTTGAAACAGCAGTTGAGCGTGGTGCAAAGCCAGCTACTGACTCAACTCACAAAGATTTACCGTACCCAGCGATTTACGGTATTGGTGATAGCCTAATTTACTTTATCGAAAACTTCGGCGACAAAGGCTCAATCTACGAGCAAGACTTTGTTGACCTAGAAGAACAAAAAATTGTTGAAGACAAAGGCTTCAAGCGCATCGACCACCTTACCAACAACGTATACAAAGGCACGATGGAAACTTGGGCTAACTTCTATAAAGACGTATTCGGCTTTACTGAAGTTCGCTACTTTGACATCAAAGGCCAAAAGACTGCGTTGCTTTCATACGCGCTTAAGTCGCCTTGTGGCACCTTCTCAATTCCAATTAACGAAGGTAAAGACGACAACAACAACCAGATCGATGAGTACCTAGACGAGTACAATGGTCCAGGTGTACAGCATTTAGCTTTCTTAACTGACGACTTAGTTGGTTCTTTAGATAAGCTAGACAAGAGCACGATTGCAACGCTTGATATCGTAGATCACTACTATGACACTATTTTTGACCGTGTGCCTTGGGTTAAAGAAGACAAAGAAAAAATCAAGCAACACCAAATCCTAGTTGATAGCCAAAGCGAAGACTGCTACTTACTACAGATCTTCACTAAGAACCTATTTGGCCCAATCTTCATCGAGATGATCCAACGTGTTGATGATGGCGGTTTTGGTGAAGGTAACTTCCAAGCATTGTTCGAGTCGATTGAACGCGACCAAGAGCGTCGTGGTGTGATCTAAACACCAACATCGAGTTAATAAAAAAGCAGCTAGCGATAGCTGCTTTTTGTGGTTTATCAAATTGCTATTACGACTTGAGTTTTTCACTTTTGACCATAACTCAAGTTGAAAGCCAAAATTAAAGGAAAGGCAATGTCTCAAATAAATGAAACACACGACATTCAACTAACTAGTTGGGTAACTAGTGCAAACGCTGCTGAAACTGACTTCCCTATTCAAAACTTACCATTTGCGGTATTTCGTCGTAAAAACAGTAATGAAGAATTTCGAGGTGGTGTAGCTATTGGCGATCAAGTACTAGACCTTGGTGCCGTTGCAGATGCAAAACTATTCTCAGGCGAGGCACAAGAAGCGGTAGAAGCGGCCAATGCCCCTGCATTAAACGAATTTATGGGCATGGGTAAACCGTATTGGTCAGCACTTCGACTTGCTCTTTCTCGTGCTTTACGCTCAGGTTCTGAACTGCAATCGAGCCTCGAAGGTGCATTAGTGGCACAAGGCGATGTTGAATACGCTTTACCTTGTCACATTGGCGATTACACCGATTTTTATACTTCAATTTACCACGCGACTGCGGTAGGTAGCTTGTTCCGTCCTGATAATCCATTACTACCAAACTATAAGTGGGTTCCTATTGGTTATCATGGCCGTGCATCATCAATTGACGTGTCAGGACAAGCTTTCCCTCGTCCTAAAGGCCAAACAAAAGCCCCTGACGCGGATACGCCGTCATTTGGCCCTTGTAAACGCCTAGACTACGAGCTTGAACTCGGGATCTACCTAGGTAAAGGTAATGAGCTCGGTGACTCTATCGCGATTAAAGACGCAGAAGATCACGTATTTGGTTTTTGCTTATTCAATGACTGGTCAGCACGTGACCTACAAGCATGGGAGTATCAACCATTAGGCCCGTTCCTTGCGAAGAACTTTGCATCAACGGTTTCTCCTTGGGTAGTGACTACTGAGGCGCTTGCGCCATATCGCACCAACTGGCACCGTGATGAAAACGACCCGCAACCACTTGATTACCTAGAGTCGGCTCAGAACCGTGAATCAGGTGCCATTGATATCCGTATGGATGTATTACTAGAAACAGAGAAAATGCGTAGCGAAAATGCCAAGCCAAGCAAACTGTCTGAATCCAGCTTCAAACATAGCTACTGGACTGTTGCACAAATGGTTACACACCATACGGTAAACGGCTGTAACTTTGTACCTGGTGACATGTTAGGCTCAGGTACTCAGTCAGGTCCAGAGCACGAAGAAGCCGGTTCATTATTAGAGCTATCTCGCGGCGGTAAAGAAACCATCACTCTGGCAAACGGTGAAGAACGTAAGTTCTTAGAAGATGGCGATAAAGTGATTATGCGTGGCTGGTGTGAAGCACAAGGTTACAAGCGTATTGGATTTGGCTCTGTAGAAGGCACCGTACTTCCAGCCAAATAATCGCAATTATCTGTGCATTAATCGCAAATTTATTTACTTTTAAATCAAGGGCATGATGAATTCATGCCCTTTTTTTGGTTCTAAAAACTGGAAATTTGACTAAAAATTGTTAGAGTGTAGCGCTAGTTGAAGTCCGAGGTTAAATGTTGCAAGTTCTCAAGCGCCTATACGTAAAGCTGTTTAAGCCTACCCAATTAATTGTTCGCCAAGACGCGACCGTCAAGATGCTGAAATTACCATCTTGGGTGCAAGCGTGTGTGCTGTTAATTTTTGTGGCCGTTGCGCTATGGATTGCAAATGCAGTAATTCAACTGCAAGAAAACACCATTAAGCTTAATAAAGAGCAGCAAAATTTAGCTCAGTTGCAAGCAAAGTGGCAGAGCGAAAAGGCACAGCTAAAGGCTACCCTAGCCCAACAGCAAAGCACCCTTGAGCAGTTATCACAACAACACACGGTACTAGAGTCACTCATTGACTCAACTGAGTTGCAAGCGCAGCAAAGCGAAACTAACGAGCAAGCCGCAACAGCCAACAATAAAACCTCTCAGACAAACAATGGTGAATTTGCACCTCAAGCGAATCGGCTATTGATCCAACAGCGAACATTAAGTGAAACATTGGGCCAAACATACGAGTCTGAAATCGTGCAGATGAAAGCATCTATTGATAACGCCGGGTTGCAACTATCAGACTCAGCAGAGGCGCAAGGCGGTCCTTACTTTCAGGCCGACTTAGCCCTAGTAGAGGCTAGCTTTATCAAGGCTATCGACCAGTACACAACATATGCTCAATTATCAACTATGATTGGACAAGTACCAGACACCTTACCAGTTGCCCAAGAAAAGTATTATGTTTCAAGTGCATTTGGGTTTCGAAAAGACCCTATCACCGGTCGCAGAGCCTACCACAAAGGTATCGACTTGGCGGGTTGGCACAAAACGCAAATCATTGCCCCAGCAGCGGGGGTGGTAAAAAGAGCGGGGAAAAATGGTGGCTATGGCAACTTTATCGAAATAGCGCATGCCAATGATATCACGACGCGTTTTGGCCATCTTCATACTATTAAGGTAAAAAAAGGCCAGCAAATCAATAAAGGTGATGTGATTGCCTTAATGGGCAGCACAGGCAGAAGTACATCAACCCACTTGCACTATGAAGTGATTCAAGGTAAAAAACACCTAAACCCAATAAAAATCGCTCGCGCTTTCAATAAGTAACATTTCATTGCATTTGCGCTGCGGTAGCGAGGCACCCGTGTTTAACTCATTTAAAAGTCAGCGTAATAACATTCCTGCAATTATTGCACAAAGTACCAAAGTCAACGGAGACATAGAGTGTGAAGGCGAGCTTCAACTTGATGGTACAGTGCATGGTAACCTCAAAATAGAAAAGCTCATCATCGGCTCAACAGGCTTAGTAGTCGGTAATATTAAGGCGACTGACCTGACAGTACTTGGAAAGGTAGAGGGCGATATCGATGCAAGCCAAGTAACACTGCTACCAAACGCACAGGTCTTTGGCAACATAGAACATGAAACACTGACCATCGAAGCAGGTGCCCATGTTGATGGCAAACTTACTCACCGCAATGAAAGAGCCAATAACGTCACGTCAATTGACTCCTCAGCTGAGCAAACCAAAAGTAGTTAAGGTTTTTTTGCACTGATATACATATTAATATCGGCGTGAAATACCTTCTCACCTACATTATTAAACACCTCGACAGGAACGACTAGTTCCTCTTTGTCCTGCCAAGTTCGAGGGTATTCAATTTTAGCCACGGCATGTAAGTCTGTTTCGGCCTTTGCGAGATACTGCACTGACATGCCTTTAGGGATCCAGCGGTGGGTTTTATGATTGATGGTCGCATCCGTCATCACCCCAGCGCACAACTCCGCGAGATTACACTGCGCGATAGCATGGACAGTACCAATATGGTTATGAATTGCTTTGCGGTTTTTGATACTCGCTCTACATACTCCTGGCTGTAACTGAGTGATCTTAGGTTTAATGGTGCCAAAATATGGCGCCTTACGGCATACCGCTTTACTAAACATCCATTTGCCAAAGGGCAACCAACTCATCCTTTTATAAATTTTTAAAAGTGGTGCAGACATAGATTTCATCACTAATTATTTTGCTTAAAATTAACACATCTGACCAGTTAATCAACCTCCGAAGATCGAACCGAAATAAAATATCTTAAAAATTCGCTAAATCGGCGCTTTGTCCTGTCTTTTCAAATTCTCCGCAATACAATAGCGACCAAAAGGAGACACCATGACTGAACCAACCCCAAAAGCCTTGATTTTTATTCTCGCTTTACTCGTGATTTTTTGCCCTTTGGGTATCGACCTCTATTTGCCTGCTTTTGTGGAGATGCAAAATAGTCTGCAGGTGTCAGAAAGTCACATTCAACAAACCGTCAGTATTTATATGTTGGCTGTAGGTCTTGGACAGCTGATAGCAGGTCCGCTTGCGGATAAATACGGAAGAAAACCCATCGCACTTATTGGGATTGGTTTATTTGCGGTGGGTGCTGTCATGGCAAGCTTAGTATCAACATGGTCGTTAATGATGGTAGCGCGTGTTTTACAGGGCTTAGGGGCATGTGCCACATTTGTTAGTGCATTTGCCATTGTCAGAGACAGTTTTGGTCACAAAGGCAGTGGACAAATGATCACCTACCTCAATGGTATTGTGTGCTTTATTCCCGCACTGGCTCCCATACTTGGTGCTTGGTTAACGTTAGAATTTGGCTGGCAAAGTAACTTTAGCTTTTTATCTGGGTTTGCTTTGGTTGGATTGCTGCTCGTCACCTTACTGTATAAAGAAACTCGCCCAGAGGACACCCATTACAGTGGCCACATTCTCGACCTGAGACGTTTTACACCTATGCTAAGCAGTGGCACCTTTGTATATAATGCGATCCTCACCATGCTAGGTATGGCCGCCATGCTCGTATTCGTGATCTCAGCTCCAGGGTGGATCATGGCAAAAATGGGTGGCAGCGTGTCTGACTTTACCTTTTGGTTTACTGGCAATGCAATACTAAGCATTGCAGCAAGCTTTATTGCTCCGCATTTCATCAAGCGTAATAGTCAAAAGTCCCTCACCTTTGGCTTAAGCGTTTTCAGTGTGAGCGGTTTTCTTCTGTTGGCGCTGCCACAAACCGAAATAGCGCACTTTGTATTGCCTATGTATATGGCATCAATCGGCTTTGCATTTACGATAGGTGCAGCAGCGGGAAAAGCGCTTAGTGGATTTGCCAAGCAAGCAGGTACGGCTTCAGCATTGATAGGAGTATTACAAATGAGTGGCGCTGGGCTCCTTGCAACTATAAGCCAGCCATTGGCACTGGATGCGCCCATTCAACTTGCTTTACACCTTTTACTTGCGCTTCCTTTCCTATTGCTACTGGCGACTAAACACCGCCACCAGCTCCATAGCGCCACTTAATAGCAATTGATATAAAAGCTATTATCAGTACAGTTCCCCTTATAATAACTATAATGTATGGTTAGACGTCTCGTCATAACCATACATTATATCAAAGTAATTAAATATTCTTATCAATTCCATAAAACTGCATAATTTACCCTTTACGAGTTCCTGTTATTGGTTATATGCTAACCACCGTTAAGAAGTTGTTATAATTAATTAACAACAATATTCACGCAATGTAACCGAGAAAATAATAATGAAATTAAACAAGTTAACTGGGGCACTACTTATCGCTGGCGCTTGCGCTATGACACAGGCACAAGCATCTGACGATAGATACATTATTCAGGTCGATAATTCGAAAAAAGGCGTTGTAAAAGCACTCGCGAAAAAACTAGGTGCAGAGCTACACGTTGATGGAGAAGGTTTTTTTGCTGCAACTTTCAGTGGTAAAGATCTAAGCCAAGTAAAGGGACTATTAAATAACCCACACATCAAACTGATTGAAGCTGATCAAAAGCGTTATCCAATGAGTATCTACAATGATGATGCTGGTAACCCGATGCAGCAGCAACTAACGCCTTATGCTGTATACCAATCACAGGCTGATCAACTTACTTTTGATGCAAATGCGGGTATGAAAGTCTGTGTTATTGATTCGGGTCTCGACCAATCCAACCCTGACTTTATCTGGGGTAATATCACAGGTGACAATGACAGCGGCACAGGCAACTGGTATGAAAACGGCGGTCCACACGGCACCCACGTAGCTGGTACTATCGGTGCTGCTGACAACAATCTAGGCGTTATTGGTATGGCACCTGGCGTACCAATGCATATCATTAAAGTATTTAACGCAGAAGGTTGGGGTTACTCTTCTGATCTGGCCCACGCAGCAAACTTATGTTCGCAAGCGGGTGCAAACATTATCAATATGAGTTTGGGCGGCGGCGGCTCAAATAATACAGAATCAAATGCATTCGAAAACTTCCGTAATGCAGGTGGTCTTGTCGTTGCAGCCGCAGGTAACGATGGCAATGATGTCCGCTCATACCCTGCAGGATACCCATCGGTTATGATGATCGGTGCTAACGATGCCGACAATCAAATTGCAGACTTCTCTCAGTATCCAAGCTGTACTTCTGGTCGCGGTAAACGCGCTACTAACGACGAACACATTTGCGTAGAAGTCACTGCTGGTGGTGTTGATACCCTGTCGACTTATCCAGCCGATATGGCAACAGCGTCGAGTATGACTGCTGACGGTGTAGCGTTTGCAAGTTCAGCAATGGAAAACAGCGGCGATGCTTCTGGCTCACTTTACTTTATGGGCACAGCTGAAGCTACTGATGGCGCAGCAGGTGGTAAGGTATGTTTAATCGACCGTGGTAATATTTCATTCCACGACAAAGTAGCAAACTGTGAGGCGTCAGGCGGGATCGGCGCGATTATCATCAATAATGAAGCAGGTATGCTCTATGGCACGCTTGGCGATACTAACAGCACGTCAATTCCAGCTGTAGGTGCTGCATTTGAAGATCGCAGCGCACTGATGGCTGCAACAACAGCAAATATCAGCATTGGCACTAGCGACTACGGTTTAATGAGCGGTACATCTATGGCAACACCTGCAGTTGCTGGCCTTGCTGCACTCGTTTGGTCTAACCACCCAGAGTGTACTGGTGAAGAAATCCGTAGCGCTTTAAAAGCGACAGCGGCAGATGCTGGTGCGGCGGGTAAAGATGTGTATTTTGGTTACGGTATTGTAAAAGCAGCAGACGCAAGTGCTTACTTAACTGCTAACGGTTGTGCTGGCGGTGGTACAGGTTCAGGTGACGGTGATAACACGGCAAGCGTTGAGCTTTCAGCTTCAGGCTATAAGCAAAAAGGCAGCAGCTATGTAGACCTAAGCTGGAACGGTGCGAGTACGTCTCAGGTCGATATTTATCGCAATGGTAGTAAAATTGTCACAACTAGCAACGATAATAGCCACACAGACAGCATCAGTGTTAAAGGTGGCGGTACTTACGGCTATCAAGTATGTGAGCAAGGCAGTACAGCAGCCTGTTCAACGACTCAAACTGTGGTGTTTTAACTCCCAACCAATTCAATAATGCCGGTCTTTTGATCGGCATTTTTTTATCCCGCCAAACTTATCACATGTTGTATTTCATCAAAGCGGTTCACAAAATTGGCTTGTTCATTTCCATTTCACTTCAAGCCTCTATAATGAAATAGGACAGTCACAGAAGGAGTTAATGAAATGAGTACATCGGGTTATACCCCACCTAAAGTATGGCAATGGCCGTGGCAAAGTGGCGATGGCAGTAAATTCGCAAACATTAACCGCCCGACCGCAGGCGCAAGATTCGAAAAGTCCCTACCGCAAGGCAAACACCCCCTACAACTCTACTCCCTAGCCACCCCCAACGGTGTGAAAGTGACAGTTTTACTAGAAGAATTGCTTGCTGCTGGCATAAAAGATGCCGAATACGATGCTTTTTTAATTGATATTATGGAAGGCGAGCAATTTAGCTCTGGGTTTGTTGCACTAAACCCGAACTCAAAGATCCCAGCTCTACTCGATACCAGCACTAATGAGCCAACCAAAGTATTTGAGTCAGGCTCAATCTTGCTTTATTTGGCTGAAAAGTTCCAAAAATTCATTCCTCAGGATCCCACAAAACGCACGGAGTGCCTCAATTGGTTATTTTGGCAAATGGGTGCAGCTCCCTTGCTAGGGGGTGGGTTTGGCCATTTCTATGCCTATGCACCTGAACATTACGAATACCCCATTAACCGCTACACTATGGAAGTGAAACGTCAGTTAGACTTGCTCAATCAACACTTAGCCACCAGACAATATATCTGTGGTGATGAATACACCATCGCAGACATAGCTATCTGGCCTTGGTATGGAGTACTCGCGCAAGGCCACCTATATGATGCCGCTGAGTTCTTAGACGTTAACGGCTATGAACACGTGATCCGCTGGGCAGGACTCATCGCCTCAAGAGAGGCAGTAAAACGCGGAAAAATGGTTAATCGGACGTGGGGCGAACCTCATGAGCAGCTGCATGAAAGACACGATGCCAGCGACTTTGATACTAAAACCCAAGACAAACTAAATCAGTAACCTCGCCTTCTTTAAACAGGCCTAAGCGTTACCTTTCAGGTTTGACTAACCACCACTTGGTCAAACCTGACTACCTTGCCAACAAAAACACTGCCAACCAGTTATTGCTGTACTAAACCGAAATGAGCCAGCATTTTATTGCGACCTGCCGAAGTGTACGAAATGATGTTCGACAGATTAGAAGCTCTTGAACTTATAGCCGTTGTTAAAGGACGTGGATCTGAAGTAGGTATTCCGGTCAATATTGATGACCTATAAAATCCCCCCTACCTTGACTGGTGTAATATTCATTTTCACCATCAAAATTCAGCGCCATCAAAACAAAATCTTAACAATTCAGTGGTGTAGATTTCACCAGAACCCTGTATTATAAACCAGTTAGAAGTTGGGGACAGGTGTGACTGTATTCCAACCAAGTAAAGACCAACAAAAATCACTGTGCTTATGGAACTTTGTGCGCTGAATGGAATGACACTATGATCAAGAAAACTGCCATCATCATTGCAATACTGGCTGCTGTCAGTGGCTGTAAATCATTAGTTTATAAAGGCAATAAACTTTACGAAGCCGGCATGTACCGTCAAGCTGCGGAGTATTACTCACAAGCCCTTGCTGAGGACCCTGAAGATTTAGAGGCAAAACAAGGTTTAACGCTTGCGCGAGATAAACTAATAGATAAAGGCCTTATTGATGTTCGCATGTTACGCCTAGCGAATAACTACACGGCCGCCGCAACTCGACTTGAGGAAATTGTCAAAAACCAGGCTGAGTGGCAAATGAAACCCACAGGTGCAATGGCAAATACGCAAAGGGAAGAGTTAGACTATGCAAGGCGGTGGCTCCTAGATGAAGCCCAGTCACTCTCCAATACTCCCTACCCAGATAAGTTCAAGCTGTTTGAATATAACTATCGCCATTTGATTGGGAATGCCCAACTTGCCAGTGCCATGAGCACCCACTATGATGCTTTGCAAACACAAGCTCAGCAAAAATGTACAGAGCTCGCAAGTCAGGTAAAAGGCCAGCGCTTTTATCTCAAAAGCTTCACTGAAAAATATTGCTTGGCATGGCAAACCCCGAAGCGTCTGCGCGTAGATGCACAAGACAAAAGCCGCTATTACGCGATGAATATTCGTGATAGAGCAGATATTAGCTTACGCTATGGAAATTCGATTAGAGGGCAATATAGCGCATTTATTTCAGGCCTGAACGCGGCTTTTAATAACAGTCTATGGTTTGATAGCGAAGGGAGCAAGCAGCTTTCATTGGCACTATTCACTGATGCAGATTATTACCGTACCAGTAATCAATATATTCAACGTAAGCACTATCAACAAGAAGTTGAAAGGCCAGATCCCAGTGATGCTGATAAAACACATAGTGTTGAGGTAACAAGAGAATTTACTTACCCGGTAACCATTTACGACGAAAAATTTGATATTAACGTCAGTTACGAGGCAAGCTTAGCTCATCGCTACATAAAGGGGAATGCCAGTGATAGTAAGCATAACAAAACGCGCGCACACCAAGCTGATTTTGAACAGCTGGATATTGAACCGCTCTATCCTGAGTTTTTAAATCTCGCAGAGATCACAGAAAAGCAATTTACTGCGTTAACCGACAAGTTTGCGGACGACCTCACCTTAACATGGAAACAAAATTATTGTGGTCAAGCGCTTGGCACAGATAAAGGCGAGAACATTTTGCGCTGCGCAAGCTCGAGCCAAGTCATGATTATATTAACCGTTGGTTTGACCAGCACTTTGGGATTAAATACGCAGAGATGAAAGTGTTATATGGTATTTGAGGCACTTTGCAGCTCGCCAAAATGCCGAAAAATGATTATATTGTGCCAACTTTATTTGTATTAGGAATCAAGCTATGCCAAAGGCAAGTGAAATAAAAAAACATGCCGCGATCGAGTACAATGGTCGTGTAATGATTGTTCGTGATATTGAGCGTTCAGTACCACAAGGCCGCGCTGGTGGAAGCCTATATCGTATGCGTATGTACGATGTCGTGGATAACTCTAAAGTCGATGAAACCTTCAAAGCGGAAGAGATGCTAACTTTAGCAGACCTTAATCGCCGTCCTGCAATGCTCTCATACGTTGATGGTGATGAATACGTATTTATGGACGAAGAAGACTACACACCTTATCATCTAAATAAAGACTCGATTGCAGAGCAGCTGCTATTTATTGATGAATCAACTAAAGGCTTGTCTGTCGTTGTTGTACAGGGTATGCCCGTTTCTATCGACCTGCCTTCAAGTGTAGAGCTGGTGATTGAAGACACCTCACCTTCAATTAAAGGCGCGTCAGCAAGTGCTAGAACTAAGCCTGCAACATTAACAACAGGCTTGGTCGTTCAAGTTCCTGAGCACATTTCAAGCGGTGATAAAATTAAGATTAATACCGCTGAATCTAAGTTTATGGGCCGTGCAGAATAACCCTATACTTTTAAGATAGTGAGCACTGCTCGCTATCTTAAACCACTTTGCTCTACTCACTACATTGCTACCGCGCAGTCGCTTCATCTTTACAGTTTAGGTCTAACCCTTAAAAAGCGAGCAAAACGAGGTTTTCCATACTTGGTATATCCTTGATAGCGATAGGTAATTTGACTGCCAATCGGGGGGGAGAAAGTCTTTGTTCGTCACTAAAGCCGGAGCCAACCCTAAACTCATTGCCCTCCTCGTCTCTTACTAATAACGAGCCCATCATTCCTTGATACTTTCCTTTGCCGGGTAAATGCTTCACTACAATCGCTTCATCATCTAAATAGGGTTTGTATTTAAGAATATTCGTCGTTCGGCCACTTTCATGTTTGGCTTCTTTTGCATGCAGTATCACGCCCTCCCCTCCGCGCGCCAGCACGGATTGATAAAACTCATCTAGCTTATCGTAGGAAGTAAAAACATGCTGCTTAACTGGCTTTATGTGAGCCAAGCCATTGCCTGTTAGTAACCTAAGGTAAAACTCATAACGTTTAGCAAAGCTGATGGTGTCATTTGGAGCATCAAACACGTAGTAAGTCACTTGTCGCCAATGCTCGTCGTTAGGTGCATGGCGCCTGACAACACCGCTCACAAATGCAAAATTGTTATAACCGGCCCATAGCTCGCCATCTAGCCAGACATTTGGTAGTCGCTCGGTAAACCAAGCTGGCGCATTAATAACATGGCCGCCTCGTGTGATCAGTTGAGTACCGTCCCAAATAGCACGTACACCATCAAACTTCTCACTCACCAGATATTGGGTAATATCTTCTTGTCCTTCAAACACAGAGGCAAGTTGAACCTTGTGCTCGAATTGGCTGGCACATAAATGCGGGCAAAACAGAAAAGATAGCAGTAAAAAAATAGATAGATATCGCATAGCATGGTCCTTTGCATTGGATACTAAACCTAAGATTCGAACAAAGACTGGCTTACAGCAACCTTAGAGCATTTAACACTAAAACAAAATTAACATATTTAATACCTAAAGGTTACACAAAAATTGGCATTTGTAAAATCAAACAAAGGGCTATTAATTCTGCCCCAATAGCCAAGTATATGTGCTCTCTAGATCTGTAAAAGTTTGATCTGCAATGTTTAAATCTTGCTTTTTGGAGTGCGTATTGGGCACGGCAAGCGCTGTTAATCCAGCAGCTTTAGCCGACGTTAACCCTGTGAATGTATCTTCGATTGCTACTGCGTTGTGTGGTGCTACCTCAAGTGCATTTAGCGCCTGCAAATAAGGCTCTGGATGGGGCTTTGGCTTTGTCACATCATCTTTGCACACGATAACACTGAACAGTGCATATAGCTTATAGTGCTTCAACACAGGAATAGCTTCCGCTCTACTGCTACCAGTTACCAACGCGATTGGACATTGCTTAGCAGTTTGCTCAACCACCTCTGAAGCAAAGTGCATTAGGCGGGGAAATACAGAAGCAGCACTAGCAACAAAGATTTGATTTTTCTGCTCACATAAAGCACTTGGTGAGCTAGTTAGCTGATGCCGTTGTTTAAGGATCCGGGCAGCCTCAAGCGTCGGCACACCTGAAAACTCGTCACAAAATTCATGTTCGGTGTAATCAATATGGAAAGGAGCTAATACTTCCATCCAGCTTTGGTAGTGGAGTGCTTCTGAATCAACTAAAGTTCCATCAAAATCAAATAAAACTGCTTGAAAACGCATTCGCACCCCTTCATTTTGTTATTTTAGTCCAGCAGGCGGCTCTGCAGTGGCTTCTTCACCGGTCTCCACTTCTACAAGTGTATAACCACGAGGTTGTCTTAATACTTTTAAGACTGGTTTATCAAATGCCGATTTTAGTCTCTCTGCGTCCGCTTGTAGCTCTTCAATGGTGCGACCAAATGGTGCAGCCCCAGTTTCAGACCAATTTGTTACCTTGCCATTAAGGTTATACTCTACCTCATGGATTTGATATAAAGCTGCTTCTTCTTTCGTTGCTTCACAATATATCACTCGATAATTCCAAAAACCTGACATAACCACTCCTATCATAAAAATTTCATTAACTTGAAGCCAAAATAACCATGACTAAAAACACGATGTTATGCCAATTAGCTTAATTAAGTGCTCTCTGAGACGAGAAAACCTTATCGATAACTCTGCTGCCGCATCCTACTCACGCCAAGACGTCAAAACGGCAAAAACTTTGCTATTTAGATGCTCTAAATAAGAAATTTTTAACGCTGTTGGCGCCGATTTACTCTCTCAAATTGAGCAAGTATTAAGATAAAATGGTATTGCTTCAAGTCTAAGCTCATTAAAAAGCCCGCTTGATGCGGGCTTTCGTTACGCTATTATAGTCACTGTAGCGTGAATTAGAAGAATTTCACTTTAAATTCAGCACCAATGAAGCGTTCTTGATTTAACATACCAGTGTTGTTGTTGAAGTCTACACCACCAATCACAACTTGTTCATCGAATAAGTTACGAACAAATGCTGATACTTCATACTCGTTGTCACCAGAGAACCACATGTAGCCTGTGCGTAAACCGGTTTCGAATAATGCTTCACCTTCAAATTCTACCGACTTGTATAGGAAAAAGTCGATTTCACTACGGTAAGACATATCACCGTATACGAAGAATTCACCACCTTCTAACTCTTTGGTGTAACGAAGTGTCGCATTGGCAATCCACTCTGGAGCATGAGGCAAGCTATTGCCATCTAAGATTGCACGCGGTTCAGGGCCAAACGGGCCTTCAACCATATAAGTTGGGTCAGTAACAGTACACTGCGCACAAACAGCAACAGCTAGGTCATTATCGTCAAGCTCGGTGTTGTTATAGCTCAGATTGAATGTCGCATTCAGCTCATCTGTTAACACCCACTCAGTGTCTAGTTCAAATCCATAACCCGTAGTCTTATCGGCATTGATTAGACGGTTGAAGTTAGAACCACCACCAACAGCTGTCAGTTGCTGATCATCCATTTGATAATAGAACACAGTTGCATTTACACGGCCTTGGCCATCTAATACGTCTGACTTGATACCAGCTTCGATTGAGTTACTCGTTTCTGACTTAGCAACTGTCGCCTCATCGCCGAATAAAATACGGCCTTGAACACTTGGTGCACGGAAACCATTTGCAATGCGACCAAACAGGTTAACATCGTCAGTTAACTTGTAAGTTGCACTTAAGTCCCAGCTGACGTGACTATCGCTTGGATTTGCCCACACTTCTTTAAAGTCTGCTGCACCGTTAGGACTTTGCGTACGCTTAGCGTAAAAGTCTTTTTCATCATCAGAATAACGTAAGCCAGCTGTTACTTTTAAATCATCAGATACTGAGTAATCGAATGAACCAAAGATAGCCCATGCAGAAGTATCTTGATCTTGGAATGCGTAACCATTTTGCACGCCATACTGCGCATACGCAGAATCATAACCATTAGTATTGAAGCTATAGCTTTCAATATTTAGGTCTTCTTCAAATAAGAAAACACCTACTTGATAGTTGTAATCGCCAGAGAAGTTGCTTGATAAGCGCAACTCTTGTGTATACTGATTATGCTCAGGAATAACATCCGCAGTTTCTGAAGTGAATATGATCAAACCCGGGCCTGATACGCCATCATCATTTGGACCGTAACCGCCATCCACGTCTGCACGTGAATAAATTTCGGCACTTTCCCATGCGGTTATCGAGGTCACCGTATGCTCAGATAGATCCCACTCAAGTTTTAGACTCAAGCCCTGAGTTTCAACTTGTTGTGTCGAGCGAGATGCCGCGTCGTGGTAAACAACATCGTTATCGTATAGCGGATTGATGTTGTTTGAGCCTTGCTCGATTAAGTTTGCACGGAATGCAATAGGACGCCCATCTAAATCACGATAGTGATAGTTTAACAGGCCTGTGAAGTCGTCGCCTTCATATAAGAATTGTAAACGAACTGCTTGTTCGCTGTAACCACCTAAAGAATCTGCTTTTTCGAAACCTGGTGCTTTTACATCGATATAATCTTCTTGCTCTTGCCATAGTGCAGAAATACGTGTCGATAAACGATCAGTTACCGAGCCTCCTACAGCCCCTTCAAAGTCAGTAGCGCCGCGGCTTCCATAAGAGAGTGCAGCATAACCATCAAACTCTTGGCTTGGTTTTACGGTATCAAACTTAACTAGGCCGGCAGGTGTATTACGACCGAATAGTGTTCCCTGTGGACCACGTAGCACTTCGATACGTGAAATATCAAATACAGGGAAACCTTTTAGAATAGGGTTTTCTTGCACAACTTCGTCAACCACCAATGATACTGGTTGTGAAGCGTTTAGATCGAAATCTGTGTTACCTAAACCACGTACATAAAAACGTGGGAAAGTACGACCAAACGAAGACTCTACCGATAAACTTGGGATCTTCGCGTTCATAAAGCGAATGTCCATACCCGCAGAGCTATAAGCATTCAAGTTATCACCTTGTAGCGCTGAAACAGACACAGGCACTTCCTGAGCGTTTTCAACACGTTTACGTGCGGTGATTTGAATAACTTCTAGTTGATTCTTGTTGGCTTGCTCTTCCTCAGCAAGTGCAGAAAATGAAGTACCTGCCACAGCAGAGAACAACGTAGCATTGATAAGGGTAGCTAACGTAGATCTTTTCATTGCTTTCATGTTGGTTTTCGACCTTTTAGTGCACTCTTTGTTCAACGGTTTAATATTTGGGCGCCGTTTCACTTTGGCGTGAACGTTCAATTTTTCGCGATTAATAGACATATCGCGGACCTTACTGTCGAGAGTGCTAGACAACTTTGTAAGGCTGAACGAGACGGCGCTAATTATAGCAGGTAATTTATACTTTGCTTGTTAAACCGAACTAAAAAATCAATTTTTTTGCAACTTTCAGCGACGTTAGCTGACAGTTTACAACATTTAGCAACAAAAAAGATAAAAAAGCGGACAATTGTCCTTTAAACTTATATGCATATCAGTTCTAAAAAACCAATTTTACCCATAACAAATCCACGGTAGAGGGTCGAAACTCCACAGTGAAATAAACTCATGCATTTGCGCCCAAACAAATGCATCAGTTAAAAGGGTATTCATGATTGCAATGTCAAAGCTATGACATTGGCGTAATGATAAAGTTCAATGAAAATTAAAAAGAGGACATTAGACCGATTACTGTGAACTTTAATCGATCTAGTTAATTGAAAGGTTTACGGTAATTGCATTGCGGTGAGTTCAGCTCGCCCTGTTGCTTCATTATATTCAATAACCGCCACCGCAGCGGTTGAAAAAATAGGCATAGTGTCAGGGCATAAACGGTCAACCAAATAGCTGACAATTGGCATATGTGCAACCATTATCCACGTCTGATGTTCTGGATGCATGGAAATTAAGGTTTCAAGATAATCAATCGCAGTGCTTGCAGAGCCACTAGGCACGATATCGGGACACGTTTCTATAAACTGTGGAGATTGTAATGCGAGGACTTGCTCCGCCGTCTGCTGTGCTCTGACAAATGGGCTAACCAGGGCGGCATCGATGCGAAAGTATTGCTTCAACCACTCTCCCATCGCTTTGGCCTGATCCACACCTTGCTCTGTAAGCGCTCGACTTGCGTCATCAGCCTGAACAGGTTGAGCTTCACCATGGCGCATTATCAAGATAGTCTTCATACTGTTCAACACCTTATAATTTGTATCACTCTAAATGAGTTAGTCACCAAGCTCTAGTAATGGGCCTGTGGGTTATCTTTAATACCTTTTTGGTCCATGGTGTGCTTGATCCACTTTCGCGTTGATTACTTTAATTAAGCAGCTTGATATTATTTTCTTTCAAACCGGTAGCTATCTCACTGGTTTGTTCGCTATATTAAAACAAATGAAGGATTAACATGAAATGAAATTCTACTTACCTTCATCTATCTTTTAACTAACTTATCGGCAGCAGCATATTGAAACTGAGTAATAATGATAATCGGCAGTACCAATACTTAACACTGGACAATGGTCTTAGAGTCTTGTTGATCAATGATGAATCAACAGCAAAGTGCGCCGTATCATTAACCGTCAATGTCGGTCACTTTGACGATCCTGATGACCGTCAAGGAATGGCTCACTTTCTAGAACATATGTTGTTCTTGGGCACAGTTGAACATCCTGATTCAGGCGGCTTTTCTCAATTTATTAGTCAGTATGGCGGGCAAAGCAATGCCTGGACGGGTACTGAGCACTCAAGCTACTACTTTGATTGTGACGCTGAGAAGCTAGATGAAGCATTAGACCGATTTAGCCAGTTTTTTGTCTCACCACTACTCAGTGAGAGCGACACAGAAAAAGAACGCGAAGCCATTGATGCAGAATTCAAAATGAAAATAAAAGATGATGGCCGCCGCATTTATCAAGTGCATAAAGAGACCATCAATCCTCAGCATCCTTTTTCTAAGTTTTCAGTTGGTACTCGAGATACACTGGCAGATCGGGGGAAAAATATCGCGTCGGAATTACGCAGCTTTTTTAATACCCACTACCAAGCCCAGTGGATGACCTTAGTTATTGCTGCGCCACAACCACTGGCGACACTCCACAAGTATTGCTTACCCTTTGCCAATATCAAAGGCACACAAAAGAAAAAGGTCGCTATTCAAGCGCCTATGTATCGGGAAAACGATCTACAGCTGGAATTACAAATTAAGCCTCGAAAGCATATGCAAAAGCTTATCGTCAGCTTTGCTATGCCGAACCCCGAAGACTTGTATCGCCACAAAAGTGTGAGCTTTCTGGCACATCTTTTGGGATATGAGGGCAAAGGCTCACTGTATTCAATCCTTAAATCACAAGGATGGATAAACGCTCTTTCCGCAGGCGGCGGGATCACAGGCAGTAATTTTCGTGATTTTAATATTAGTTTTGCCCTAACCGATGAAGGCATTGAATATTACGAAGACATCGTCGAGATGTTATTTGAATACTTGGCCCTGATCAAACAAAACACAGCTGCACTTCCTCGGCTATATCAAGATAAAAGCACACTGCTAGACATCGCGTTTGATAACCAAGAAGTAGGACGTATACTGGATTGGGTTAACTCTATTAGCGTCAATATGCACCACTATGCACAAGAAGACTTTCTTTACGGTGACTACCGCATGGATGGTTTTTCGGTTGAGCAGCACGAAAAGCTATTAATGCACCTTTGCCCAACCAATATGCGCTTGGTGTTAATACACCCTAATGTAACGGTAGATAAAAAGGCCAAATGGTACAACACACCGTATAGTGTAGCGCCCATTGCGAAAGACTGGATAGAGTCTCTGTACAATGTGCATATGCCACTACCGCAGATGTCATTGCCTTCAATTAACCCTTATCTCAGTGCAAAGAATCCACTGCATGAAGTTGAATCAGAACAAGACACCCCGATCCGGTTGGCGGATCAGCCAGGATTCGAGTTTTGGTTTAAACAGGATCTAACGTTCCGGGTTACCAAAGGCCACTTTTATCTAGAAATAGACTCGGCTCCTTCGGTCACCTGCCATAAACATATGGCCCTATCACGATTATTTGCCGATCTCTTTATGGATGCGGTGGCCGAGCGCTTTTACAGTGCCGAACTGGCGGGGCTCAGCTACCATATTAACTCCCATCAAGGTGGGTTAACTCTGCATACGGCTGGCCTCACAGGGAACCAAATTACCTTGGTATTAGAGCTTGTGGAAGCACTGCTCAATCAACCTATTCATGCCGCACGTTTTGCCGAATATAAAAAGCAATTGATCCGACACTGGAAAAACCACAATAAAAATAAACCCGTTAGCGAACTGTTCAGCCGCCTCGTGCGCACCTTATGCCATGGAATCCAAGTCCCGAAGATTTAGCTGTGGCGCTGAAAAGCGCGAGCTTTAATGAGTTTCAGTTATTCCGAAAGCAATTTTTTTCAGCCATTCATGTTAAAGCATTTATGCACGGTAACTGGCAACGAAAGCACGCTGAAAAGTTAAAAACATCGGTGCATGGATTATTTTCAAGCAGTGAAATCTTGGATGATTTAAAACGCCCGCTTAATGAAATAACCACAGTTGAAACTCAGCAAGTTCAACGTGAAGGAAGCGATCATGCCTTTATAGAATATTTTCAATCACGAACGGATTCAGTAAAAGAAAAAGTCACCATGATGGCGGTCAACAACCTTATTAATCAAGACTATTTTGAGCAGCTGCGTACTAAAGAACAACTTGGCTATTTGGTGGGCGCAGGCTACGCACCATTTAATACCCGTGCAGGGATCGCTTTTTATATTCAGTCACCTAATTTTGACAGTGAACATCTACTGAAACGTCACTATGAGTTTTTAAGTGCCTTCTCCGCGCAATTGCACCAACTTGATGAGACTGACTGGCAGCGCTCGAAAGAGAGCCTGCTGTTACAGATCTCCGAACAAGACAAAAACCTAAGACTAAGAGCGCAGCGACTTTGGATCTCTATCACCAATGATTTTCATCAATTTGATATGCAACAACGACTAATTGATGCCTTAGCGAAATTAGAGCGTCAAGATATACTCCTCTATATCGATGAAATGCTTAAACCTGATGCACCAAGATTGCTCTTGCGGTGCAACTAACGGGGAAGTTAACTCCAACTGCAACTTTCCTCATTTAACCACTCAATAATAGGCGCTGCAAACACCGCAAAAAGCGCCTACTTTTTCTTTTTATCATAATGAATTTCATCCAAAACTTTGTTTCTCTATTGTTAAAAACCTGAATTAAGCTGAATTTTCCCTTAATCAACGTTTTCCTTTTGACTACGACACAGGCTTGATTTAGATTAGAGATCGCAGTTTTGAGTTATGCACTTTATGAGCCTAAAAATAAAAACAATAACTATTAATACACTTCTATTAGCACTAATGCCGCACTTAGCCTGTGCCGGTGATGCTGGTGTATTAACAAGTGCTCAGCTCGCTTGGCTAGTGCCTTGTATCATCGCATTGCTCAGTGTTCCCTATCTTATTTGGTCTAACCATCAACTCAAAAAGTCAACGCAGCAACTTAAGCACTCAGAACAACGCTTTAAAAGTACCATCGAAGGAAGCGGCGATACCCTGTGGGACTGGAATATTCAATCTGGCGATATCGTTCGTATCAATGATAAATATGGTATGAATTCGGCGAAGCCCGGGAATATTATTCCAAACCAGCATCGGATCCATCCTCAAGATTTATTAATTGTCGAAAAGTTAATGAAGCAACATTTCGCAGAAAAGACTCCTTTTTTTGAAGCGAGTTATCGGATCAAAGATGAGCTCGGTCAATATCACTGGGTGTTAGACCGTGGCAAGATTATTGAAAAAGATGCAAATCTCAACCCGTTAAGAATGACAGGAACGGTTCGTGATATTAGCCACTTTAAAAGCACAGAAGAAAGGTTGAACCTGTTTGCCAAGTGCGTCGAATCGCTGACAGATGCCATTGCGATTTATGACAAGAACTATAACTTAGTGGACCTAAACCCAAGCTATCTTAAGCTCTTTGGTGGTCAACGCGAGCATTATTTAAATAAACAATTTACCCTACCCGGCTATGACAATAAGTTTGTTGCGCAAGTAAAGTCTCAACTCAAACAAACAGAACATTGGCAAGAGGAACTCAAACTGCGTAATGCCGCAGATGTGCTGCTACCAATTGAAATTACTATTGATGAAATCAAGAACAACCATGGCCAAATTAGTAACTATGTGGTGGTTTATTCGGACCTAACTGAACGGAAAAAGGCAGAATCACAACTGCACAATTTATCCAATCGCGATCGCACGACAGGCTTACCTAACCGAAACCTATTTTTCACCAACTTGCAAAAGCTGTCACAACAAGGGGCACACCATGCTTTGCTGGTATTCGATTTGGATAACTTTAAAAAGATCAACGACTCGCTAGGGCACCAGCTTGGAGACACCTTGTTGGCAAAGCTAGCGATGCGTCTGAATAAACTGGCTCGACAGCAAGATACGTTTTATCGCTTAGGTGGAGATGAGTTTGCACTTGTTATTACTGGCACTAACGATATTCACACCATTACACGCACTGCAAAACAGTTTTTAGCCGCTATTGCGACTCCGTTTAAAATTGCTAATCATGAGTTAGTGATCACCTCTTCGGTGGGCATTGTATTGTGCCCAGAAGATGGTAAATCACCAGAAAGTTTGCTTAAAAATGCCGATACTGCCATGTATCACGCGAAGCAAAAAGGTAACCACTATTTATTCTTTAACGACTCAATGAATGAGCAGGCAGTAAAGCGACTACAAATTGAAAACCTGATGCGCTATGGTCTTAAAGAAGACCACTTCGTGGTTTACTACCAGCCGAAAATGAATATCAAAACGGGTGAGCTTGTGGGCATGGAAGCATTAGTTCGTTTTATTACGCCAAAGAAAGGCGTGATCAGCCCAGGTGTATTTATTCCCATTGCAGAAGAAACGGGTCAAATTATTGAGATCGGTGAAGTGGTACTCGACAAGGCTTGCCATGACGTCAAGCGCTGGATTGATAAGGGGCTGTTCAATGGTCGAGTCGCCGTTAACTTATCCGCAAAACAGTTCAGTTTGCCCGACCTGACGACACGTATCGACATTATCTTGCAAAAAAATCAACTTCCTTCGTATTTTCTTGAACTAGAAATCACTGAAGGCACGGTAATGGATGATCCAAAAGAAGCAATTTCAATAATGCGCTCGTTAAGTGCAAGAGGAATACACTTAGCCATGGATGACTTTGGCACCGGTTACTCGTCTTTGGCTTACCTTAAGCAATTTCCGCTTAACACCCTAAAAGTAGATAAAGCATTTATCGATGATATGGGCAATGAACGTGGTAAAAATATGGTCGATTCTATTGTTACGATCGCGCACAACTTGGATCTTCATGTGGTTGCTGAGGGCGTCGAAAATGAAGTACAGCTCAATATCTTAGAACAATTAAACTGCCAAACTGTGCAGGGTTACTACTATTCAAAACCGCTCTCAAGTACTGAGTTCGAGCAATTTTTAAAACAACATATTCCGAACGAAAAACCGAACTTACAGCTGGTTCAGTAACACCACCACATTCCCAAAACAGCTACGCACGCCACATCACTAAACTTGCACAACGACGCATCCACGCTCTTCGGTAATGCACGCGAAATAGAATAAGCGCTAAAGGCCCCATCACTAGGGCTAAACTTAACCAGCGCTTTCTTGGCATTCCAGTCCATAAAGTTTGCAGGTACAAAGCGACAACACTCACAACTGAAATAATAATAAAAGCCACTGATACTCCTAAAGTTTTTATCTAACAGGGAAAACCGTTGCGCACTGATTGGTGCAGAAACATGGCATTTCGATACTGTTTACTAAAGCGGTCAGGGAGTCTACACAACGTTTATAATTTAATCAATAACGAAATTATTGTTGCATATTTTTGTATTATTTAATTAAATAACGGACTGTTTAGAGGTATAGCATCACCTGAGTGATGCTATGTCATAGATTTTCCTAATTTAGGAAACAGCGGCAAGTGGGAAATTTTTAACGGTCAACTACCAATGATTTCCTAGCTTAGTCCATTTAGGTTATGAGTGTACTTTTAGCACAATTTGTAAGGCCAACTTAGTCCTTAGCTGGAATTTAAAAGTTAGCTTTTCTAATATTGTAGGCGATTGAAATTTTGGTGCTTTTAAACACTGTATTTATTTTAATCGTTGACTGTGAGTTAAACCGATATAAAACGCTCGGTTATTCAATAATTGTCTGCGTTATAACGCCATAGTATAGACTTTCTGATAGTTTTTACTGATAGACGATTACAGTATTATCACAAGAGCTGCTAAACTTACTCTCATGTAGTATTAACTGTTACTTCAAGGACACGGGCTATGGATCAGAAAAGCGTACATGAATATTTGCAGGCCAAGCCTGCAACCTTTATCACTAAACCTTTTGCACAAGACGTCGATGTGTACAAAGTTCAGCATAAAATGTTTGCCACTCTAACTGAGGGGAAAGAGGGGCAAGTTGATGAAAATGGTGAACCTGTTTGGTGGTTGAATGTAAAGTGCGACCCTGACGAAGCACTCTTGTTAAGAGACAAGTACTCGTCTGTTGTACCTGGTTATCATATGAATAAGCGCCTTTGGAACACTGTTATCTTGGATGGCACTATTCCAGAAGACGAAATAAAGAAGATGATCGATGATTCTTATCAAATCGTCGTTGATAACCTACCAACAGCACAACGTGAAGAGCTTGCAAAAAAGGTCTCACAGCAATAAAAAAAACGGCATTTGGATGTACTAAATGCCGTTTTCTTTTCGTTATTATCTGCCTTTTTAATCCCGATCAACTTGTCACAACGAAGCTCTGATAGTATACAAAAAGAAACGATACAAAAAATTAGAGTGGCAACATGACCAAAAGGATAGCTGTGCTGACCAGTGGCGGTGATGCGCCGGGGATGAACTCCGCAATTAGAGCCATCACGTTAAGCGCTATTAAATCGGGGTTTCAATGCTTTGGCTTTTTTCACGGCTACAATGGCCTAATAGAGCAAGAATATACCGAGCTAGATACGCACACAGTGACTGATATCACCCAACTAGGTGGGACGATATTAAAAAGTGCCCGTTGCCCTGCTATGCTAGAACCTGCTGGTGTATTACAAGCTGTCAATGCCCTCAGAAAGCTCCATATCGATGTGCTTATTGTTATTGGTGGAGATGGCTCATTTCGAGGTATGCAGGCCCTCTCTGAGCACTGGGAAGGTCAATTAATCGGCTTACCGGGGACAATTGACAATGATTTGGCGGGTTGCGACAACACCATTGGCTTTTCAACTGCGGTAAATACCGCGACATCTGCGATAGATAAAATTCGTGATACCGCCAATGCTTTCGAACGCGTTTTTATTACGGAAGTCATGGGGCGGCATAACGGCCACATTGCCTACCATGTCGGTATCGCAACAGGTGCAGAGGCCATTATTTCATTTGAAAATTGTAATCCTAAAAATGCCCCTGAGATACTACAACACCTAAAAAAAGCCATAGAGCAACAACAGCAAAAACATGGTAGCTTTTTAATTGTGTTGGCTGAAAACCTGTGGCCTGGTGGCGCACAAGCGCTTAAAGATAAGATCAACAAAACAAGCGCAACTAACTGTGCATTATGTGTATTAGGTCATATACAGCGAGGTGGCGCACCATCAGTTGAAGATAGAATATTAGCCACTGAGCTAGGTGTTGCCGCGGTTGAAGCGGTAAGACATGACAAAGAGCTAATCCACGCAGACCTTTGCCCAATTATGATTGGTAAAATAAACGGCATGCTGAGCCATACAGCCATCGAGCAGGTATTAGGCTTAGACAAACCAGTTTCACCCCAGTGGGTGCAGCGCTATCAGCATTTTCTTGCAGAGTCCTGAATACTCAAGCACCAATAGACCTATTGAGAATGAATAGTACAACCACTATTCATTCTCAATAAAGTTTATCCAAATACACTAAATGCCGACTTATTCAACCACAAATGACATAAAATGCTGGCGATGTAACCGAGTAAAATAACCGGTGCCCACTTTAAATGGCCCATAAAGGTGTAATAGCCTCGAGCTTGTCCCATTAAGGCTACACCGGCGGCCGAGCCAATCGATAACAAACTGCCACCAACACCCGCTGTTAGTGTTATCAACAACCAATGACCATGTGACATTTCAGGTTGCATCGATAAAACAGCAAACATGACGGGGATATTATCAATCACCGCAGAAATGATCCCTAAAAAGACGTTGGCATAGGTAGCTGACCAAGTACCATATAATAGCCCCGACATTAAGTTCAAGTAACCCAGAAAACCAAGTCCTCCAACACACATTACAATGCCATAGAAAAACAATAAGGTGTCCCACTCAGCTCGGGAAACCTTACTAAACACATCAAAAGGGACAACACTACCTAATTTTTCAAGACGTGCTTTATCTCCTTCCCTTTCAGCCATAGCCCGCTTTCTGGCCAATGACCCTGGTAGTGTCATACGAAGAAAGTAACCAAAGAATTGTAGATATCCAAGCCCCATCATCATCCCCAGAACCGGTGGCAGATGGAGTAAACTATGAGCAAGTACTGCCGTTGCCACCGTTAATAAAAACAGGGTTAAAATTCTCAGTGCGCCACGCTTTAGCTCCACACGCTCGTATACAGCACTGGGCTTTCTATTTGCGACAAAATAGCTCATCACCAAAGCAGGTACAATGTAGTTTACCAATGATGGAACAAACAGCGCCAAAAACTCGCTAAAGTGAACCATACCCGCCTGCCACACCATCAAAGTGGTAATATCCCCAAAAGGACTAAATGCGCCACCAGCATTTGCCGCAATAACAATATTGATACAACTTAAGTTAATAAATTCTTTATCACCATCGGCCACTTTCATCACCACAGCACACATTAAGAGCGCCGTTGTCAAATTATCTGCAATCGGTGAGATAAAAAAGGACAAGAATCCAGTGATCCAAAATAGATTCTTATAACTGAAACCTTTTTGGATCATCCATGCTCTTAGCGCATCAAATAAGCGTCGCTCTTCCAGCGCATTGATATACGTCATCGCGACCAGTAAAAACAGCATCAACTCTGCAAACTCAAGTAAATTATGTCTAAATGCATACTCAGTGATATCTGGCTGCCCTTGGTTCACATAGAATGCACCTATCATTAGCCAAATTAAGCCAGCAGCCACCAAGACAGGCTTTGACTTTCGCATATGGAGCTTTTCTTCAAGCATAACCAGAGTATATGCCAATACAAAAATGGCGATACACACAAAACCAAGCGTCGAGCTGGTAAGATCTAAGATGCCTTGTGCGGCCAAGGCTGGAGATGGAGTCATAGCAATGACCCATGCGCAACAGAATAGCAGTAATCCATTGATTTTCATTTTCTTGCCTATCGATGAGTGCAGAGGGATGGCTTTTCAGCCACACACACTTTAGCATAGACAAAAAACAATCAGCATTGGACAGAAGTCTAAGACAGTCCCCCCCATCATTTTTTCATGAGGGCCAACACATCAACGGTAGGTATTTATGCTTCAACTTTCGCAGCAGCAACAATCTGTTTTACAGCAAAAATTGAGCGAAACCGGTTTTGCGCGGATTGAAAATATTCTCGAAGATTCAACAGCACAAGCACTTCATCAATCTCTATGTGAACTAGACTATAAACTTGCTATTTTTCACAATAGCGTATCCAAGTCTGTCAAAGACAGTGATATCCTAGCCCTTACTCCACAAGAACAACAAGTGTTACTTGAAGATCTTCATAGCTATGCCTCTCGCGGAATAGGCTTTATGTATGGCCGTCATTCGGTTGATGCAGGCAGCCCTGAAATACTGCAATCTCTGTATAACAACCTAAATAGTGACGCTGTACAATCTTGCTTTAGCCATATTTCTGGACAACAAATTATTCACACCTCGGCCCAAGCTACTCGGTTTATCGGTGGTCAGTACCTTACGCGCCACAATGATGTGGTCGAGGCTGAAGGCAGGGTTTACGCATACGTGTTAAGTTTAAGCAAAAATTGGCATCCTGACTGGGGGGGATTGCTACAGTTTTTCGAGCGAGATGGTACGCCAACACAAAGTTATGCACCTAAGTTCAATTCTTTAGTCGTTTTTGATGTTAGGAAGATTCACTCAGTGACTTACGTTACACCGTTTGCAAAAGCACCACGCCTATCAGTAACCGGCTGGTTTAGAACGATTACGTAAGCATAGCCAGATAGGCTCACTTTGAGCCTATCTATGACGATTATATCGCTCGCTTATCTTTTCAATGGTTAAGATCAAGGCTAAACCAGCAAGCGCTAGTAATATACACACGAGTGTATTTGGGTCTTGTCCGTACAGGCTGCTGTATTGCTGAGGTAAAATATTAGCTTGAGTCAATGGTTTCTCAATACCACTGGAGTTAACGTAAGTAGTCAAAACCTGTTTCCAAGGCCATAGCAGGTTGAGCGATCCAAGTAAAAAACCCGCTAATAATGAAAACGTGAGTTGTTGATAATGTGTGAGCAACCAACTCAGTAAACGGGAAAAAGACATAAGACCCACAACGCAGCCCAGTAAAAATAACCCGACATAAGCAACGTTAAGTTGATTTACCGCAGTTAACACGTGCCCATACATTCCTAGCAGCAATAAAATAAAGCTCCCCGAGATCCCCGGTAAGATCATCGCACAAATCGCGATCGCGCCCGAAAAAAAGAACATCCAGTGAGAGGCTTGTGCTTCAGCGGGGGCAAGGGAAGTAATAGCAAAAGCAATCACAGCTCCAATCAAGCAGGCAAACACATTTTGACCTCGCCAATTGGCAACTTGCTTAGCCACATAAATGAAAGAAGCGACAATCAATCCAAAGAAAAACGACCACACTAATATCTGGTGCGTATCAAGTAAGTAAGTGATCACCTTAGCCAAAGAGGCTGCGCTAATTAATAGGCCAGAGAATACGGCGAGTAAAAAGCTACCATCAATGTAGTTCCACGTTGCTTTAACGCCACGATGACGTAGAGTGCTTAAGGCTTGTAGATTGACGCTTTTAATCGCATTTAAAAAACGCGCATAAATTCCAGTAATAAACGCGATAGTACCACCGGAAACACCTGGTACGACATCCGCCGCACCCATGCCCGCCCCTTTTAAAAACATCAAGAGATAGTCTCGTTTGCTATCTTTATACTGCACAAATTTCTCCTTTCATAGCAATTTGCTTAATTAAGTGGTCTATTTTGAGGCGAGAAAACCTTACCAATACTCCGCTACCACACCCTCACACTAGGGGACCGAAGTCCATATCGGCATGGCAACCCCCTCTAGTTTAGCTGTTATAAATTAACGATTTTTGGCGCAGTCAGCGTCTGATTTGCTCCCTCAAATTGAGCAAATATTAAGACAAAATGGTATCACTTTTTCGGCTTCGCAGTTTACCCTAAAACAACTAATAAACGCGACTGCTAAAGCTTTTGCTAAAGAAGCCGATACGTAACTATGAAAAGTAACCCGCTGATATCATGATAAGACAGACGCTTTTTTTATTCTTCATTGGTTTATCAATAACTTGTTTTGGTGCCGAACATATTAATCCAGCGCCCTTAACATCGCTTTATCAGCAAGATGCCAATCGCTTTTACGAGCCTTCAGCGCTCTTGAAGTTAGAGAGTGAAAATGAGCCTTTTTATGTTTTTTATCAAGAGTATATGGCATCTGCTCGCGAAGGCGTCGTCATATTACTGCCTGATATGCAAACCCCACCCCTCAATAACAGCGGTATTAGCTTTTTAGCCAAACGCTTAAGTGATGACGGTTACGACACCTACACCATTACACCGCCAGATCTATCTTATGCACCCAGTATACTCGAGCAAGACCTAGCGATACCCGGTCCAGAGCAGCAAAGACCCATTGAAGTGATACCGGGAACAAATCTTGATGAATATAAGATGGCATTGATCAGTCGTTTCGAAGTCTTATACAACACCTTATCTATGACCCAAACAGAAAAGTTAGTCGTCGTCGCATTCGGTAATAGTGCGGGCTTATTCGCAGAGCACTTGGCTACGTTACCCAATCTTCGTATTGACGCCTATACGGTGGTGAGCCCACAACTGCCAAGTGCAATCAGGCAAAAGCACTTAGCTTCCAACCTTTCTTTGATCAGTCCCGCGTTACTTGATATCTATTACAGCTATGACAATCCGCTTGTCGTCGACAATACAGCTGATAGAGCAAGGTGGGCAAGAAAAAATAGTAAACTGGATTACCGGCAGCGTGAATTGTTTGGAGAAAAAACCGACCCGCTCCAACATCAGCGTTTGCGAAAAGAGCTGCTCGGCTTTTTACGGATCCTTTAATTTTTCTTCAAGTATTCATAAGCTGACTGAATATCTTGGCTTTTACGCTTAGCCACTTCCATCATGTGTTTAGGTAAGCCTTGCGACACCAGCTTATCAGGATGATGTTGTGACATCAGCTTACGGTAGGCTTTTTTGATGTCTCGTTCATTGGCCCCTTCATTAAGCCCTAAAACAGCTAACGCCTTGGCACGATTTAACCCTGCTGGTTGAGGCGTTTGTTGATGTCCTTGGTGATGCTGCTGCGATCTCCCCGAGGCCTGAGAGCGACGAAACTCAAATTCAGCCTGATAACGCTTAAGCAAAAACAGAAAATGCGTTTCTGCAAACCCTAAATACTTACTTACTTGCTTCAGTAAAGTTTTTTCCGCATCCGATACGTGACCATCACAAAAAGCCATTTGAATCTGGATCTCTAAAAACAGTTGTCTCAGATCGTACCGTCTGGCAAAAGCCTCTTTAAAATCGGTCACCGCTTCTTTTATCGAAAATTCACTGCTTTTTCCTGCGGTGAACGCATGTTGGGCCTCTTTACGATCATCACCTTGTAGCCCCATCTCGTCCATAAAAGCCGATGCCGCTTGAATATGGATTTCACTAACACGACCGTTGGACTTAGCAATGTGCCCCATCACAGAAAAGCAACTTGAAAAGAATAATGCTTGTCGCTCGTGTAATTCTTCACCTTTCATAAAACCTTGGAAGCCACCGACTTTATCAAAATCCTGACGTAGGCTTTTATCGAATAGATGGCCGAGGTAAAACCCCAAAATAGCACCGAGCCAACGACCAAATAAAAAGCCAAACATAGTGCCTAAAAGTTTACCCCACATCGCTATATCCTAACTTTGTATTCATTGCTTCTAGCCGTTCAGGGGTGCCAATGTCATCCCATTGTCCAAGATAAAGTTCTGTAGACACCTTGTGCTTTGCTAAGCCGTTACGTAGTAAAGGCCCTAATTTAACAAATCCAGCGTCAAGCTCGGCAAAAAAGTGCTTATGGTAGAGTCCAATTCCTGAAAAGGTGTATTTTTCTTGATTGAGTGGCTGGTGTGCTAAATGAAAATCACCGTCTAGGTTATGGCTAGGATTTTCCACTAATACAATATGCGCTTCACAATGTCCTTCAGTTGCTTTTCCAAGCTGCAATTGCTGTAAACTAGTGACATCATAATCGGTAAAGATATCACCATTAACCACTACAAAACACTCTCCGTCTTGACACAGTAACGGTAGTGCCTGAATGATGCCACCAGCGGTTTCGAGCCCCCCTTCAGGTTCTTCACTGTAGGTGATCTGCACACCAAAACCGCTACCATCTCCAAAGTAGTCTTTAATAACCTGACCTTGCCAAGCTAGATTGATCACTATATCGGTGATCCCAGCAACCTTGAGGCGTTCGATATGATGTTCAATCAATGGCTTACCGGCCACTTTCAACATCGGCTTGGGCTGCTTTGCCGTTAGTGGCATCATACGCTTGCCACGCCCTGCTGATAAAATTATCGCTTTCATTTTACTTCTATTTTGCGCTAAGTTTTGCTTTTACTTGAGGCATTATGTCATTCTTTAGCCAGCTTGCAAGCCACTGAAATTCATCGTACTTGTCAGCTACTTCTACAATGTAAGTTAAGGTTGGCAGGATATTATTTACATATCCCCCTTTACCATCTCGTTGCAACAAGCGTGTAAATATACCCGCGGCCTTTAAGTGCCGTTGCAAGCCAGTAAAATCAAAAAGGCGTTGATAGGCACAGAAGTCTATGTTGGCTAATAGTCCCGCACTTTTCAAACTGTCAAAACTATATTCCAGCAAAGCATCAAACTCTGATTTTGCTAATCGCGTATAACAGTCCCTTAGCAATGACACCGCGTCGTATGTCACAGGGCCTTGCACTGCATCTTGATAATCAATTAAGTACCATTGAGACTGCTTTCGTATCACATTACGACTGTGAAAATCTCGGTGCATGGTGACTTGTGGCTGTGCAAGCATCGCATCAACGAGTCTGATTTTTACATTTTGCCATTGCACCTGCTGATATTCAGTCAGGTTCAGTCCCAGCCACTGCGTTACTAACCATTGGTAAAAAATATCCAATTCCATCTCAATGAACTCAGCATCATATGGCTTCATCCACTTACTGTTTGGCGTTTTAGCGATGAGAGGGATTAAGTCAATAAGTGCTCGGTAATCGGCTAATTTGGAGGGCAGCTCTACTCTATCAGCAAGATGTTCAGAGCCTAAGTCCTGCAATAGTACAAAACCCTGCTTTTTATCCTCGGCGATAATGTTAGGCACCTTTAACCCTTGGGCGGCAAAAACTTTATTCAATTCGATAAAAGGTGTGTTATCTAATTTATCAACCGGACTTTCCATTACAACCCAGGATGCTGTATTCATTTGCACACGGTAATAACGACGAAAGCTGGCATCCGAGGTAATTGCCTCACAGGTAAAGTCGTCATTTTGTAACGCTTGGCGGATAAATTCGACACGTTGGTTTTGGCTATGCATGGGATTACTGTTACACCTTCTACTTGTAAATAGTTAAATGCTACTGTATTTCAGACAGTTTTCATTTATTATGATGAGCTTATTACTAAATGCTCAGCTAATAGGTTATTAAATGCGCAAAATTTTGGGCTTAGCTGTATTGTCCGCTATTCACTCTACCGCTTTTGCTAATACGAACATTGTCGCTGCACAATGTAAAGACTATATGCAGCCAGAAAGCTGGAAGCCAATAGCCTCGCTGCCCAAACATGCCATTGATATAGTTGCTGATGACTTAGAGCTACAAGGCACAGATAGTGCGGAGTTCTCAGGCAATGTTGTCATCAATACCGAAACCATGAGCTTGGCGGCAAGACGCGCACTGATCGACAAAAAAGAAGGCCTGCTCAGTGCGTCAGGCCCACTAACCTACCGAGACCAATTTACCAAAGTTCACAGTAATGGGCTATTCGCAGACTTGAATGCTAACACCGTTAGCTTGCTTGGTGCTGAATATGAGCTTACCGAACAACTAGGCCGTGGTGGTGCGGAGAAGCTGCACGCCTCGGGTAATCAGATCTCACTCGATAACTCGAGTTTTACCACTTGCCCAAGTGATGATCCATTTTGGAAAATAGAAGCGAGTAGTATCGTACTATCTCGTGAAGATGGCTGGGGTGAAACTTATAATACAGTGTTCAAAATTATGGACACACCGATTATCTATCTGCCCTACTTCACTTTCCCAATCGATAATCGACGTAAATCTGGGTTATTGACCCCAACGGTTTCTAGTTCGAATAAATTCGGTTTGGAACTGATTACTCCTTATTACCTGAACCTTGCGCCAAACTATGACGCCACATTAACGCCACGTTATATGGCGAATAAAGGCTTTCAGCTGATCACTGAGTTTAGATATTTAACTGAGCAACACCAAGGCAAAGTCGGTATTGAATATCTGAATAAAGATGATTCGGAGCCTCAGCTTGACGATCGTTATTTAGTTCATTGGCAACAAAGAAGCTACCTCAGCGATAAATGGCGTGCCTTTGTCGATATTACCAATGTTAGTGATGATAATTATCTGACCGATTTGACCTCTGAATATGCCAACGAAACCGATACGCAACTATACCGTACTGGTAGCGTAAGCTATTTAGGCGAAGACTGGCTAGTTGACTTTAAACTGCAAGACTTTGAAGTCCTCGGTGACCACAGAGAATCATATACAACGCTCCCGCAAATTAGTTTCCGCACCCGTGATAGCTACGAGTTAGCGAGTGTCGATTGGGATTTTGAAGGTGAATTTGCGTACTTTCAAAACGATACCTTGGCGATTACAGAAGCCTCAAGATTACATTTAGAGCCTAGAGTCTCGTTTTCTCGCAGCGACTATGCTTGGTCATTTACCTCAGAAGCCCGCTTGCTGCATACTCGATATGAGCAAACCATCGAAGCTCCTGACACTGAATATGCTGAGTCAGTGACACGCACATTACCCAGCGTGCGCGTCCATGGGCAATTAAACTTTGAGCGTGGTACTGAGTTTTTCTTTGATCAAGGCGTACAAACCCTTGAACCGCAAATTCAATACCTCTATACACCACATAGAGAGCAAAGCCAAATCGGATGGTACGATACCGCAAAATTACAAGATGACTTTGTCGGTCTATTTAGAGCTCGTCGTTACTCAGGCTATGACCGTATTGCAGAAGCGAACCAGTTTACCATTGGTGCGACTACACGCATCTTTGACAGCAATAACGTTGAACGATTTAACTTCAGTGCAGGACAAATCATTTACTTAGAATCATCTGTAAAGCCTTCTGAACAGTTATTTACTGATGATACTAACTATAATTCACTGTTCGCAGCCGAATCCATGTTACATTGGCACAAGCGTTGGTATCTTTCTAGCGGTATTCAGTACGATGTCGACAGTAAAGAATTAGTACAGTCCCACTTTACCTTAGACTATAAAGGAGACGATAAGCAGTTGGTACAATTGAACCATCGTTATGTTAATGATGTCTCAGACTATGAAATTGACCAAGTCGGTTTATTCACAAGTTTACCAATTGACGATAACTGGCAGTTTGTAGCAAGCTACCACCGAGATATGACCGCTAACAGAAGTGTGGAATCCTTTGTTGGTATTCAATATCAGTCCTGTTGCTGGGCAATTCAGGTGACTGCAAACCGTCAAATTGAAACAAACTTAAACCAAACACTAACCCACGATGAAGCGGTGTTTGATTCTGGCTTTAGCCTGAAATTTGTTCTTTCAGGACTAGGAAGCCAAAGCAGTGGTGATGCAAGTAAACTCCTTCAACAGGGAATTTTTGGTTACCGTAGACCGTATTTTTTGAATAAATAGAATTTAGAAAGCCGTATGAATTTAAAAAAGTTGTTATTAGTCGCCTCGCTAAGCGCTGGCCTTTTCACCCAAGCTCATGCTGAGCGTGTAAAACTAGACACTGTGGTTGCCACAGTCAACGATGGCGTCATCTTACAAAGCGAAGTCGACCAAATTATTAACCGAGTAAAAGAGCAAGCTGAGCAACAAGGTACTGAGCTACCAAGTGATAGAACATTGCGTTTGCAAGCCATAGATAAGCTGATTGAA
Source organism: Pseudoalteromonas piscicida (assembly GCF_002744175.1). Classification (GTDB taxonomy): domain Bacteria; phylum Pseudomonadota; class Gammaproteobacteria; order Enterobacterales; family Alteromonadaceae; genus Pseudoalteromonas; species Pseudoalteromonas piscicida_B. The sequence goes on along the minus strand of NZ_NKHF01000040.1, from coordinate 24,925 downwards.
CAGTCGCTGATGCTGCAATTGGGCGAGCGTATGGGTATGCAGATATCAGACGCTCAACTAGACCAAACCATTGCCAATATCGCACAAGATCAAGGTGGAACAATTGCAGACCTACGTCGTTCAGTAGAAGCGAGCGGCGAGAGCTTCCAAGCCTACCGCGAGGAAATCCGCAAAGAAATCACCACTAATCAAGTTCGCCGTGCCAACGTAGATCGCCGCATTTATATTAGCCCTCAAGAAGTCACTAACTTACAAAAAATTCTGAGCGAGCAAACTGGCAACTCTGAAGAGTACGATATTGGTCACATCCTCATTAAAATCCCAACGAAAGCTTCACCTGAAGAAATCGAAGACGCTCGTGAACGTGCCGATAACGTAATCAAATTCTTAAATGAAGGCAAAGAATTCAAACGTATCGCTATCGCCTCTTCGAGTGGCTCTAAGGCGCTTGATGGTGGTCAATTAGGATGGATGGGTATTAACGAAATGCCAACGCTTTTTGCCGAAGCGATAAAAGGCGCGAAAAAAGACGATATTGTCGGTCCACTACGTTCAGGTGCGGGTTTCCACATTCTTAAAGTACAAGATATCCGAGGCCGTGAAGTTGTAGAAACAGTTGAAGTACGTTCACGTCATATTTTGATCAAACCGTCTATCATTCTTAGCGAAGAAAAAGCACGCTCAATGCTTGCAGGTTTTGTCAAAGACTTACGAGCTGGTGAAGCCGACTTTGCAGCATTAGCCAAAGAACACTCTGAAGATCCTGGTTCAGCACTAAAAGGTGGTGAATACGATTGGACAGATCCAACAACGTATGTGCCTGCGTTTAGAGACAACTTGCTAGCACTCGAAAAAAATGAGATCAGTGAGCCATTTAGAAGTACCTTTGGCTGGCACATCGTACAACTGCTTGATAAGCGCGTGGCAGACAAAACAGAACAAGCAAAGTTAAACCGAGCTCACCGTCTGTTATTTAACCGTAAATTTAAAGAAGAAAGCTTTAAATGGATTAAAGAAATGCGCGATCAGGCGCACATTGAAATAATGGAAACGGAATAACGGTTATGACACTCAGAATCGCAATTACACCGGGTGAGCCGGCAGGTATTGGCCCAGATCTCGTGATCAAACTGGCTCAGCATGCTTGGCCTGCTCAGTTAGTTGCGGTGGCTGATAAGCACATAATAGAAAAACGGGCCAAAGAGCTTGGTGAACAGATAAAATTATTACCGTTTGATAGCAGTGCAGCGCCAGAAGCTGCACCTGCGGGCGCCATTTATTACTTACAAGTGGATAAAGGTGCAGAGGTTGTTGCAGGTCAATTAGATGAAGCCAATGGCCATTATGTGCTAGAAACACTGCGTATTGCCTCTGAGAAAAATATGGATGGCACTTTTGCGGCGGTGGTAACTGGCCCTGTTCATAAAGGTATAATCAACCAAGCCGGTATTTCATTCAGTGGTCATACGGAATACTTTGCTCAGCAGTCGGATACAGCAGATGTAGTCATGCTGTTGGCAACTGAAGGACTGCGTGTTGCATTAGTAACCACTCACATTCCTTTAGCCTATGTTGCAAAGGCAATTACGCCTGAGCGCTTAAGCAAAGTGATCCATATTCTACATCATGACCTACAAACCAAGTTTGGTATTGAACAGCCAAAAGTATTGGTTTGCGGATTAAACCCCCACGCAGGCGAAGGCGGACATCTTGGTCGTGAAGAGATAGAAACAATCGAACCTACATTAGCAATGCTTAACAAACAAGGCATGAATTTAGTTGGGCCATTACCTGCAGATACGCTTTTTCAGGCTAAATATTTAGATAATGCCGATGCTGTGCTCGCAATGTATCACGATCAGGGCTTACCTGTGTTAAAATATAAAGGTTTTGGAAACTCAGTGAACATTACCTTGGGATTACCTTTTGTTCGTACATCAGTTGATCACGGTACCGCGCTTGATTTAGCGGGCTCTGGTGATGTTGAAGTGGGTAGTTTTGAATTAGCGATCCGCGAAGCAATTAAGCTCGCAACCAAAAAAGCACAGAATGCATGACAGATAAAGTACATCTCGGACACAGAGCACGTAAACGCTTTGGTCAAAACTTCTTAAATGACAACAATATTATCGACAAGATAGTAACTGCAATTGACCCTAAACCTGGTGATAACCTTGTTGAGATTGGTCCTGGTTTAGGTGCTATTACAGAACCCGTTTGTGATTTAAGCGGCCACTTAACCGTAGTAGAGCTAGATAAAGATCTTGCCGAGCGCTTGATCCATCACCCTTTTTTAGGACCAAAGTTAACGGTTCATCAAGGCGATGCGATGAAGTTTGATTTTTCTTCTTTGATCAATGAAGGAGACAAACTGAAGATTTTTGGTAACTTGCCTTACAACGTTTCGACACCTTTGTTATTCCACCTGTTTGAATTTGCCGATCAGGTTGAGCACATGCACTTCATGTTGCAAAAAGAAGTTGTAAATCGCATGGTAGCGGGCCCAGGAAGCAAAGCTTTTGGTCGCCTTAGCGTCATGACTCAGTACTACTGTCACGCCATACCTGTGATTGAAGTGCCGCCACATTGCTTTAAGCCAGCACCAAAAGTGGACTCTGCAGTGGTGCGATTGATCCCGAAAGACTCATCACAACGTACAGCTAAAAGCACTAAACTGTTAAACACCGTCTGCCTAGAGGCGTTTAACCAACGCCGTAAAACGCTAAGAAACAGCTTATCTAACTTATTGAGCGAAGAGCAGCTGCGAGAATTAGGTATCGATCCGACACTACGAGCTGAAAACTTGTCGCTTAACCAGTTTATTGAAATTGCAAATTGGATATATGACAACTCAAACTAATATTGGCTCACCGATCAAAGTATCCGTAGAGACCTTTTACGTTGAAGCGCAATCACAGCCTGAAAAAGACAAATATGTGTTTGCCTACACCATCACCATTAAAAATCATAGTTTATGTAATGCCAAGCTAGAAAGTCGTTACTGGCTCATTACCGATGCCAACGGTAAAGAGACAGAGGTAGAAGGCGAAGGTGTTGTTGGCGAGCAGCCCACCATTCGTCCTGGTGAAAGCTACCAATATACCAGTGGTGCAGTGTTAGATACCCCTGTTGGCACCATGGAGGGATATTATCTCATGCGTAATGAGTTTGGGACCGAGTTTAAAACGCCTATCAATGTGTTTAGGCTATCTTGCCCAAATATCTTACATTGAGATAAGTGCTACCTCGTAGGTGCGGGTTTATCCCCCGCACGTTCGATACAGCCAAGCTATAACTCGTAACTACTCGCAGACGCGGGTTTACCCCGCGAGCTTGAAATAGCCAAAAGCTACGGCTATTTCAAAAATAACCAACCTACGAAAACCAATTCGTAGGAGCGGGTTTACCTCGCGATCTTGAAATAGCCAAAAGCTACGGCTATCTCAAAAATAACCAACCTACGATAACCTCTTCGTAGGAGCGGGTTTACCTCGCGATCTTGAAATAAAATTTGTAACACCCACAAAAAGCGCACATAAGGTTATAAATGGCTAAATACGCAATTGGAGACTTACAAGGTTGCTTCACCCCTCTCATGGGACTGTTAGATCAAGTCAATTTTAACCCTAGCCAAGACCATTTGTATTTTGTTGGAGACATTATTGCCAGAGGCCCTGATTCACTGGCTTGCCTAGCGTTTCTCTACCAACATGCAGACTCTGTCAGTGTCACTTTGGGTAATCATGACTTACATTTTTTAGCCTGTCTCGCATTGGGAAAAGCCCCCAATCCCAAGGATAAGCTCGACACCCTATTTGCCAGCCCTAAATGTCAAACATATGCAGATTTCCTCCAAGCCCAACCACTCGCTATCTGGCTCGAAACGCAAAAAACGTTTATCTCCCATGCCGGTATACATCCACATTGGGATGTTAAGCAAGCACTGCAATACGCACGCTTTGCCGAAACCATTTATCAGTCTGAAAACGCACCTGAATTTTACGCAAATATGTATGGCGCCCACCCTGGGCTTGAACTCAATAACCTCAGCGAAAAAGACAAATTTAAAGCCATTGTCAATGTCTTTACTCGCATGCGCTTTTTAGATCAAAACGCTGAGCTCGACCTTAATAACAAATCAGGCTTAAAAGACGCAGGCAACCTAATCCCTTGGTTCGAATTCATCCCCTCCAATAGTGATGCGACCTTCCTTTTTGGCCACTGGGCCGCATTAGAAGGGCAAACGAATAAAAACAACATCATTGCATTAGATACTGGCTGCGTATGGGGCGGCAGGATGACCATGATGAATATTGATACCGGTGAAAAATATCAGCAAAATCAAACCTAGGCTCCTTAAGAGGGAATTACTTCAAGTTCTTGGGAGCATCACGCGCCAGTAAGTACTTGCTTTAAATTTTATTATGCTGAGCTACACTAACAGAAAAGTTAGGTTGATAGTTTTATATCCATTTAGCTGCTATTTTTTGTAATCCGACCTTTTTTACTGAAATTTTTTGTCACATCTGCTATAAAATACTTAACTTATCCGCAATAAATCCGATAAGTATCCGTATTGCTTTGTAAATTTTGTAGGAAAGCTATGAATTTGACTGTTAGCCAACGTATTTGGGGTGGTTTTGTTACCATCACCTTGTTGCTTCTTCTTATCGGGGGCAATTCTCTTATGAGAATTGCAAACATTGACAACTCAACTCAACAGGTAAATAGCTTATCTTTACCTGCGCTCTCTAAAAGTTCTGAACTGAAGGTCGAGTTCACTTTGATGAGTAAAATGGCTCAAGGCAGCTTTTATGCTCGCACCGAAGCCGAACTTGCGACACTCAGAAAGCTATTTTCTGAACGTCAAAAGATCTTTGACAAAACCTACTCTGAATTACAGCAAGTTGTTGCTTCAAACAGCAAGCTTTCATCAAGCAGCGGTGATGTTGGTAAGAGCTATGATGCGTTTGTAAAAGCGATGAACAGCCTAGTCAACGAAAAATCATCAGAGCTTTCGCTGCGAGATAAACTCAAAGAGCAGCTCTCTGATCTCGACATGGCAGCAGAAGATGCCACTATGGTGACGGTTGATATCATTGACTTAGACGGCCTAGCCGACAACGATCAACGCGCTTTCCAAGCCGCAAACAACTTAGAGAATAACTTCTCTTCTGTCGTTACTAGTGCCAACGATATCGTGACTGTTGAAGACATAAATACGTTAGAAATTGTGCGCAATGAGCAGAACTATCTTGTTGAAGAGCTTGGTCGCAATATTGAGCTGATCCGCGGTCCCGTTTCAGCGCTTGATAGTGACTTATTTTCAGATCTTGAAGGCTATTACACCGATCTGAAAAATACAGTAACTGGCAATAACAGCATTGCTGAAAACCAAAAAAGATTGATCTTGGCGTTAGCAGAAACGCGTAAAGAGCTGTCTGAGGCCGAGAAAACCACACAAGCCGCACTATCTCAGCTTGATGATTTATTATCAGAAGCAAGTCAAGTCGCGTTCAACTTGCAACAAGGTGTGCGTACGGATGTTGGCACTGCTAACCTTTGGACTTGGATTGGTATGGTAGTTGCGACCTTGATGGCCGTTGGCGTTGCATACATTACGGTAAGCCGTATTACCAAACCGCTGGCTGAAGTTAACCGCGTTTTAAACATAGTTGCAAGCGGCGACATGACACAGCGTTTAGACGACAGTGCAAAAGACGAGTTTGGCGAGCTATCTAGAAGCTGTAATACGCTGATTTCTAGCTTACGTGAACTTATCACAGGGATTATTTCTCGCTCGACCCAGCTGGCTGCAGCATCTGAAGAAACATCGACTATTACCACAGAATCGAGCCAAGCGATTAAAAATCAACAAGCCCAAGTCGAACAGGCTGCAACTGCCACCACAGAGATGAGCAGCACTTCTCATGGAGTAAGCAATAGCGCACATCAAGCCTTGCAAGAAATCAAAAATGCAGACAAGGAAGCGGAACGCGTTAAAGGTATTTCACACGAAAACAAGCATACGATTGAGCAGCTTGCCAGAGAAGTAGAAGAAGCTTCTCGCGTGATCAATAAACTACACCAAGACAGCGCCTCGATTGGCGGTATACTTGATGTTATCCGTGGTATCGCCGAACAAACTAACCTTTTAGCTTTGAATGCAGCTATCGAAGCGGCTCGTGCGGGTGAACAAGGTCGTGGTTTTGCCGTGGTCGCTGATGAAGTTCGTTCACTAGCGAGTAAGACACAAGAATCAACGCAAGAAATTCAAGCAATGATTGAGTCTTTGCAAGCAGGTGCAGAAGAAGCGGTTGGTGCCATGTCAAAAGGTAAACAACAGGCCGAGTCTTGTGTGACTCAAAGTGACCTTGCTAATGAAGCGCTAAACTCTATTACCACTGCTGTTTCTCAAGCACATGATGTTAGTGAAGAAATAGCCAATGCCGCGAATGAGCAGCAGCAAGTGGCACAAGAGATAAGTGAGCGTCTTGAGTCAATCGTTACGATTGCCGAACAAACCGCTGAAGGGGCAACGCAAACCTCAATCTCGAGTTCAGAAGTTGCAAAACTTGCCGAAGAACTACGTCTATCGGTGGATCAATTTAAAGTTTAATATCACTTAGCTTAATTAAGTGATCAATTCTGAGGCGAGCAAACCTGGCCGATAACTAGGCAAAAGTTTTGCTCTTTAGAATTTGCTATTTAGTTGTTCTACATGAGAGATTTTTAACACAGTTTGCGTCTGGTTTACTCCCTCAAATTGAGCAAGTATTAAGACTGAATGGCATATCCAGCAAGAAATTTTGAACATAAAAAACCCATGCAGAGCATGGGTTTTTCTTTTCTTACTCGCTTACGCAAATAGTGCGTTAGCCTTTTCAACGATATTCTCTACCGTAAAACCAAACAACTTAAATAGCTCACCTGCTGGTGCTGACTCACCGAAGGTTGTCATGCCAACAATAGCGCCATTTAAGCCAACATACTTATACCAGAAGTCCTCAATGCCTGCTTCAATCGCAACACGACGTGTCACGGAGCTTGGTAGTACGCTTTCTTTGTACTGTTCAGACTGTGCATCAAAGATGTCTGTTGATGGCATAGAAACAACGCGAACTTTTTTCCCTTCTGAGCGTAGTTTATCTGCAGACTCAACCGCAAGTTGGACTTCAGAGCCCGTAGCAATCAGAATGATTTCAGGCTCACCGTCACAAGATAGTACATAACCCCCCTGCTTAATTGCAGCTACTTGCTGTGCAGTACGAGGCTGCTGTTCAAGGCCTTGACGTGTAAACACCAAAGCTGATGGGCCGTCAGTACGCTCCACGGCTTGTTGCCAAGCAACTGCTGACTCTACCTGGTCACATGGACGCCAGCTCGCAAGGTTAGGTGTCGTGCGTAGACTTGCCATTTGTTCTACTGGTTGGTGAGTTGGACCATCTTCACCAAGACCAATTGAGTCATGAGTATACACAAAGATGCTTCTTTGCTTCATTAACGCAGCCATACGTACCGCATTACGCGCGTATTCCATAAACATTAAGAATGTCGCACCATAAGGAATAAAGCCTTTGTGTAGTGCAATTCCGTTCATGATCGCAGACATGCCAAATTCGCGCACACCATAGAAGATATAGTTACCTGATGCATCTTCCGCTGTAAGTCCTTTAGACTGCTCCCAAAGCGTTAAGTTTGAACCCGCCAAGTCCGCAGAGCCACCCATAAATTCAGGTAGAATTGGGCCGTAGGCGTTCAGAGTATTTTGCGATGCTTTACGCGTAGCAGGGTTCGCAGGATTTGCCTGTAACTCAGCAATGTATGCTTCTGTTTTTTCCGACCAATCCGCAGGTAGTTCACCCTTCATTCGACGTTCAAACTCAGCCGCAAGCTCTGGGTAATGCATCTGATATTCAGTGAACTTAATTAGCCATTCACTTTGTTGGTTTTGACCACGTGATGTTGCATCCCATTTTGCATAGATGTCTTCAGGGATTTCAAATGCACCGTGCTCCCAACCAAGGAACTCACGAGCGGCTTTGATTTCGTCATCACCAAGCGGTGCACCGTGACAATCGTGGCTGCCAGATTTGTTTGGTGAGCCGTAGCCAATTACTGTTTTACAACAGATAAGCGTTGGCTTGTCAGATTCTGCTTGTGCCGCTTCAATAGCTGCCTTGATCGCATCACTATCATGTCCATCCACATTCGCAATTACATGCCAGCCATATGACTCAAAACGCTTTGGTGTATCGTCGCTAAACCACCCTTCCACTTCACCATCAATTGAGATGCCGTTGTCATCCCAAAATGCAATCAGTTTGCCAAGTCCTAGCGTACCCGCCAAAGAACATGCTTCGTGCGAAATACCTTCCATTAAACAACCATCACCTAAGAAGGCGTAAGTAAAGTGATTAACAATGTCATAGTCTTCACGGTTAAACTGTGCAGCTAATGCTTTTTCGGCAATCGCCATACCCACAGCATTAGTAATACCCTGACCTAACGGACCGGTAGTGGTTTCAATACCTGGTGCATAACCATACTCTGGGTGACCTGGTGTTTTTGAATGTAGCTGACGGAAATTTTTAATCTCATCGATTGATAAGTCATAGCCAGACAAATGCAACAGTGAATAAATCAGCATTGAACCATGACCGTTCGATAATACGAAGCGGTCTCTGTCAAACCACTCAGGGTTACTTGGGTTATGCTTTAAAAAATCGCGCCAAAGTACTTCTGCGATATCCGCCATGCCCATAGGGGCTCCTGGGTGGCCAGACTTGGCCTTTTGTACTGCGTCCATAGAAAGAACGCGAATTGCATTAGCAAGTTCTTTGCGAGATGGCATGAATTCTCCTACCTTTAAATGTGTTTCGCGGGGGATTGAAGCCCATTCTTACTTATTTATATGGCTAACTGCAACGGCAAAGGCTATAAAAAATTGGGTACAGACTGACTTTTTCTGACCATTAAAAAAGATTGAACAATTTTGGACGTCTAGGCGTAAAATAACTAGTCAATGGGTAGGTTTTTTGGTTAGAATACGCCCCTTAATTTTTCGCGCTGTTCCTGCTGTTTGTGAAGCGCAATATTTGTGAGCATAAATACAATGGCTAAACATTTATTTACTTCTGAATCTGTTTCTGAAGGTCATCCGGATAAAATCGCCGATCAGATCTCTGATGCGGTTCTAGATGCCATCCTTGAACAAGATCCAAAGGCACGTGTTGCGTGTGAAACTTACGTTAAGACCGGTATGGTAATGGTTGGTGGTGAAATCACGACTAGTGCTTGGGTTGATATCGAGGAATTGACTCGTAAAACCGTGCGTGAAATTGGTTACACGCATTCGGACATGGGTTTTGACGCAGATTCATGTGCAATTCTAAATACCATTGGTAAGCAATCACCAGATATCAACCAAGGTGTTGATCGCACTCGTCCAGAAGAGCAAGGTGCTGGTGACCAAGGTTTGATGTTTGGTTACGCATGTAACGAAACAGACGTACTTATGCCTGCACCTATCACTTATTCGCACCGTCTTGTTCAGCGTCAAGCGCAAGTTCGTAAAGACGGTACGTTACCTTGGTTACGCCCTGACGCTAAGTCTCAGGTAACATTTGCGTACGAAAATGGTAAAGCGGTAGGTATCGATGCAGTAGTATTATCTACTCAACACTGTGACTCTGTATCACAAGATGACCTTGTTGAAGCCGTGATGGAAACGATTATTAAGCCAACGCTACCTGCAGAGCTTATCACTGAAGCAACTAAGTTCTTCATCAACCCAACGGGTCGTTTCGTTATCGGTGGCCCTATGGGCGACTGTGGCCTTACAGGTCGTAAAATCATCGTTGATACATACGGCGGTATGGCTCGTCACGGTGGTGGTGCATTCTCTGGTAAAGATCCATCAAAAGTTGACCGTTCAGCAGCTTACGCAGCGCGTTATGTTGCAAAGAACATTGTTGCAGCAGGTCTTGCTGACAAGTGTGAAATTCAGGTTTCTTACGCTATCGGTGTTGCTGAGCCAACTTCTATCAGTGTAGAAACATTTGGCACAGGTAAGCTTGAAGAGTCACGTTTAATCGAACTGATCCGTGAACACTTCGACCTACGCCCTTACGGTTTAATCACTATGCTAGACCTAGAGCGTCCTATTTATCAGCCTACTGCTGCTTACGGTCACTTCGGCCGTGAAGAATTCCCTTGGGAAGCAACAGATAAAGCTGACGCACTTCGTGCAGCTGCAGGCTTATAATTTCCTGTAAAAGTAATAAAAAAGGCGCTTAAGCGCCTTTTTTATTCACTTCAAATAGTCTCCTAGCCAATAAATACCTCATCAACATCATCCTTTAGGTTTTGATATTCATCCTCATGAATATTTAATTCAATCATTACCTTATCCTTGAATAAATGCCAATCAGCAGCACTGCGAAAATGTTTTGCCTCGAAACATAGATTCTCTGCCAGTTTTAATGCTGCAAAGGTTTGTGCAAGTTGGGGATCTTTGACTTCCTCCAGATAACTGACATCATGATGACGCAATATAATCTGGCATATTTCTTTAGGTAAATGCCAAGAAGTCGCCAAAAAATAACCGACTACGGTATGGGGGACTGGGTACTTTTGCTGTTCATAATAGATTAGAGTTTGCTCAGGCCTTTCAACTGATAGCTTTATGACCTCAGCATAGTCTGAATATTTAACCGCCATAGCAGGGATCCCTGCATCATGAAACAACCCGAGTAACTGTAAATTTTCTATCGGTAACGATGACTTTAAGTAATGCCCCACTACCATGGCCGCTTTTGAAATATCAGCTGCATTATCCCAAAATTGTTCAAGGGGAATACAACATTTTGATTGTTCAAATGCGCTTTTTAATAGATACCCCGTCACTAATTGCGTGATACAAGTTACCCCTAAAAACATGACCGCTTGTTTGATGTCTGTAATGGTGCGAGCAAGGCCATAGGCTGGTGAATTAATCACTTTCAATACTGCAGCGGACGCACCGACATCGGCGGCAATGATAGCGGCTACTGTAAATAACTCAGGCTCTGGTTGTGATAACTCGTTTTGCAGTGCTTGTAGTATTTCAGGTTTGGCAGGTAAATTAAAACCACCGCGTAAATCGTTCAGCACTTTATCGTCTATATCGATCATTGGACTACCTCAAAATGGCTACTCCAAAGTTTAGTTCATCAAAAGATATTTGCAGTATTGAAGTGTAATCGTGATTGAAATGCGGATTGGGATTAGATGGGCTATGATATTGGATAAACATAAAACGAGAAATGATAGACTCATAACTATGTCCAAAAATAGCCTAACGTCTTTTCTACTGGCATTGAAAAGCGCCAATGTAGAGAAAATAAAAGCTGCCTATTCAAGTAGTAGCGAAGAAGAACAAATTGAAGCGCTAAAATTTCTGTTCCAAAGTGCAAAGAGTGCTGATCCGCTTTATGGGCACTATCAGGATATTACAACCCTCTGCCTGCAAGCTGGCAACTTTCCATCTGCAATGATTAGTGCCATCAATTCCATTGAAAAGTTCGCTTTCTTTTCGACCCCCCTGTTCCAGACAGCGCAAATCACCAATCAAAATTCTCAAGGGAATAATGTGCTACATGTTCTTTTAGCTACGCTATCAGCTGAAGAGCAAGGCCTAAATTACCTAAGAACTCTGCTTCATTTTGAGAGTAAGGCACAGTTACAAGAGGCATTTAGTCATCGAAATAACAAACAGCTAACGCCTATTGAGTGCTACCTTGCGTTCAACCCTCATACCGCCCCGCTCGCCTTACAAGAGCTGAGTGCATTATTAGGGTTAATTGAGGTAGAACGCCAACATATTGCTACCGAAGTCATGAATGCTAACACCATAGAATCACATTTAGCACAGCATCACCGATTAACTGACTACAAACAGTTTTTATTGGCGACTTACTATCAATCACAAGTTAGTGGCTAAGCTCGCGATATACTCACTGGCAGTGACCGGGTGATAAGTCACGTTATCATATAGAATATGCGCAGGGCTTGGGTCCACCACATCAATAGGAATGCCTTTATGCCTTGCAATTTCTAGCGCCATTTGGGTGATATTAACACTGAACGAAGTCCCCATGAATACCATGCGTTCGGCTTCATACATTCGTGATTGCGCTTCACTAATTCTATAGAGTTCGGTGTAATATTCATCAAATAACAACACGTAAGGCTTTAAAGATTGCCCTTTCTTAGGCCCGCTTTGTGGGATCTTAAATAGTGACAAAAGTGAGTCAGTCAAGTTCGCTTCATCAACATCATCCCATGGCGCCTCAAAACATCTCGTAGCCTCGCCTTGTGTATGAAACGGTGTTACCTGATCAACTCGACCATGGATCGCAATAAAGCGCTTATTGCCAGCCTTTCCATCTAGGCCGTCGATATTTTGGGTAATGACATTTTTGTCACTTAGCCACTGGTGCACTTGATTTGGTCCGTGATTACGGTAACTTACGAAGCGATGGTAGTACCACTTTAAGAACTCATCGGGACGAGATTTGTACATCGCGCGCGTCGCCATTTCCTGTGGCGTGTAATTCTTAGAGCCAATGGTCCAAAACCCATCCTCCCCACGAAATGTTGGGATCCCGCTTTCCGCGCTCACTCCCGCTCCGGTAATATATAAAACCTGCGTCATCGAAGCTATCGCCTGAATTTTACGTTAGTGTAAAATAGAGAACCAACCCTAGTAACAGCAGCGCACTCGCAACCCCGTAGAGGGGGAGCTTGGCTGTCCGCTCAGTTTCAGGCACCTCAGCCACCTTAGCAGATTCTGAACTTGACTCTACAGGTGATACTGGAGGTGAAGTGTCCGATGGCGCAGTAAGCGGTGCTGAACTCGGTTCAATGCTCGTATCCACTTCTGTACAGGGAATTTGCCATTGATATCCCTTGCGTGAAAAGGTCTTAATTGCATCATCTCCAAACAAGGCACGTAAATGACCAATATTCTGAAATACGACCTGATCTGTGACTTTCCTATCCGGCCATACTTTTTCTAATATGTCTTCTTTACTATGAATGGTTTGCGGCGCTGATAAAAACAGTGCCAAAATTTGAGCAGGTTTTTGTTTTAAATTTAGCTTTCTATCGTCTTTATAGAGCTTAAGCTCTTTGCTATCAAACAAAAAATCCTTAAAAGCGAATTTCATTTCCCTAGTTCCCAACTTGGTCTTAATAACAGTAATATTTATTGTTTTATTTGAATTTACTACAACATAGTATTGCATTTATAGCGGAACAGACGGCTAAAATATAGAGCAATGTTACATCGATTTACAATCTATTGATAAAATTGGCTTTTAGTATAAAGTGATCAAGTAAAAGATCACCACCTAATCCTTAGAATAAATCGAATAGACTCAAAACCTAAGCGTATAAAAGCTGCATACTTTTATTCTTTTGATCTTCGTTATGCTCAGTTTTTTTACTCTGTGCGGTGTTAATTAAAACTTCATTACTTAGTTATGGCGGCTGAAGTACCTTACTTGCTGTTCACCTTTATCATCGTGCTTGATGTTAGCTTACATAGCTTGAGCACAAGCACAAAAACTAGGTTCCTCAAGCTTTTCAAGGTTGCGCTTGTAGCTCATTTGCTTGGTTATATTATTCTTCTCAGCAAACAACTTTTGCTCGAAGGATGGTCCGATATCCTTCGTTTATTGCAAGTTACATTATCATTCATCATTTATGGTGCATGCTTGTTACTGCAATACTATCTATTATAACAATAATGAATGATCCACAACTTCTTGACTCGCAAAAGAGTGTCTGAAGCAAGCCGCATTGTTCATTTTTGTAAAACAAAAATAGGAAGTTCAGACGCCTTCTTACATTTTATCACAGCCCCCCAACAGACCTTCACAAGCCCCCTGAATATACTAAAACTAAGTTAACCACAACGGACATTAATGATGAAAATTAACGCGCTCTTATCTATTGCACTACTTACAACAAGTTTATCTTCGTTTGCTGAACAAAAAGATGAAACTCATCGCATCGGTTTAGACATTTCAGGCGGTGGTGCTTCGTACAAAAGCTCAAGTAAAGATGGTGACGGTGTTGGACAAGCTTATCTTTATTACAACTATCACTTCACCCCTATACTAGCGCTAGAAGTTGGCTACAACAGCGGCGAAGATCTTGATGACTGGAAATGTGAAGACGAAAACGACCGAAAGTTTACTTGTACTCAAAATAACAAAACACTCTTTGGCATGGGTGCCAATAACCTAGATTTTGATAACTTTGTTGTTGCTGCAAAAGGTTACTATCAAATTTCTGATAATAGCTATTTCTACGGTAAATTAGGCGCCAACTATTACGATTATGAAATCACACGCGGCAGTACTAAGTTGGTTACTGATGATGGCATTGGTTTCGTTGCCGAAGCGGGCTGGCAGTACGACTGGGATAACGGTATAGCCGTTAATCTTGGCTACAAATACCTTGATATGGGTGATTTAGATACTTCAAGCTTAGGACTTGGCATTAGCTACCGATTCTAAAGTAATCCTCCCAACCAATAAAAAAGCATGTGAGACCACATGCTTTTTTGTTCTCTACAACAGCGACTTACTACGCTTTAATCAAGCGCTTTTGTAGGATCTGAACTTGATCTCTTGCTTGTGCTGCTTTTTCAAACTCGAGTTCTTTGGCAAATTTCATCATCTCCGCTTCGAGTCGATCTATTTCTTTAGCGATCTCTTTCGCATCCATGGCTGGCATACCTGGTTTAAACTTAGCGTCAATATCAACAGCTTTATCATCAGCAACCTCCTCGCCAAGATCCATCACATCAGTGATCTTCTTATTCAATGCCGTCGGAGTAATGCCGTTAGCCTCATTGTAAGCTTCTTGCTTTTCTCTACGCCTTTGGGTTTCATCAATGGCTTGGCGCATTGAGTTTGTCACTCTGTCGCCATATAGAATAGCTTTACCGTGTAAATGACGTGCTGCTCGCCCTATGGTTTGGATCAATGAACGAGTTGAACGTAGAAAGCCTTCTTTGTCGGCATCTAGAATGGCCACTAGAGAAACTTCAGGCATATCGAGACCTTCTCTTAATAAGTTGATCCCAACCAGTACATCGAATACCCCTTTTCTAAGATCGCGAATAATCTCCATGCGCTCCACAGTGTCTATATCCGAATGCAGATAACGAACCTTCACGTTATGATCGTTAAGGTAATCCGTTAGATCTTCAGCCATTCTCTTGGTAAGCGTTGTCACCAGAACTCGCTCATTCACCTCAACTCGTTTGTAGATCTCAGATAGCAGATCGTCGACTTGAGTTGCAACAGGTCGTACTTCAACTTCAGGATCTAATAGCCCAGTTGGACGGATCACTTGTTCTGCAACATCACCAGAGGACTTATTTAGCTCATAATCACCCGGCGTTGCCGACACGTAGATTGTTTGCGGCGATATAGCTTCAAACTCTTCGAACTTTAATGGTCTATTGTCCAGTGCCGATGGCAACCTAAACCCGTATTCGACTAGGTTTTCTTTACGACTACGGTCGCCCTTATACATTGCCCCAACTTGCGAAACCGTCACATGGGATTCATCGATGATCATCAATGCATCATCAGGTAAGTAATCTAACAAGGTCGGAGGTGGCTCGCCAGGCGCTCTTCCAGATAAATAGCGACTGTAGTTTTCAATACCAGAGCAATAACCCAGCTCAGACATCATTTCAATATCATATTGTGTCCGCTGTGCGATCCGTTGCTCCTCAACCAAGCGGTTTTTATCTAGGAGCTGAGCACGGCGCTCTTTTAGTTCGACCTTAATGCGCTCGATGGCATCAAGGATTTTTTCTCTTGGCGTCACATAGTGCGTTTTTGGATAAATAGTGGCGCGTACTAAGTGCTTTTCAACCGCGCCAGTCAAAGGATCAAAAAGGCTGATCCGCTCGATTTCATCATCAAACATCTCTACACGAACCGCAATGGTCTCTGATTCCGCCGGAAAGATATCAATAACTTCGCCACGAACACGATAAGTACCACGACTAAAATCCATATCATTACGTGTATACTGTAGCTCGGCTAGCCGCCTTAACATATCCCGCTGATCAATGGTTTCACCCACTTTAAGTAACAGCATCATTTTCATGTAAGAATCAGGATCGCCAAGACCATAAATGGCTGACACAGAGGCTACAATGATGGTATCTCTGCGCTCAAGTAAAGCTTTGGTTGCCGAAAGTCGCATTTGCTCAATATGATCATTAATAGAAGCATCTTTCTCAATAAAAGTATCACTCGCGACGACATAAGCTTCTGGTTGGTAATAGTCATAGTAAGAAACAAAATACTCCACCGCATTGTGTGGGAAAAACTCCTTCATTTCTCCATATAACTGCGCTGCCAGCGTTTTGTTATGGGCCATGATTATCGTTGGGCGGTTAAGATTATTGATAATATTAGCCATAGTGAAGGTTTTACCCGTACCAGTAGCGCCCAGCAAGGTCTGATGCGCAAGACCTGATTCTAACCCCTCACAAAGCTGCGCAATGGCTGTTGGTTGATCACCATTGGGCTGAAACTCAGAAACTAACTGAAACTTGTCTTCCATTACGCCTCCTGTTGAACCTCGCTTTGTGCAATCTCTTCGATCGCTTTTTTAAACCAGTTGTAAGCGATAATCGCTGTAAATAGATTGCCCAACGCCGCGCCCGCAAATAAGCCCGGTAATCCGGCAAGTTTTGACCCTAAAAAGGCTATCGGCACATAAAAAACAAATAACCTAATAACACTCAGCATGAGTGCATTCATGGGCTTGTGCAAAGCATTAAACGATGAATTAGTTAAAATGATCACCCCTTGCAGGCCATATCCTAGAGGCATGATATAGATAAACAGTTGAATAGTTTCAACCACAGCGGGCTCTTTGCCAAAAGTGTGGCTGATATAATAAGCACTGAATACCAACAAGATATAAACGACAAATTGAAAACCGAGAACGAATTTAAGGGTTTGTGTATAAGCATCTCGGACCCGCTGGTAATGTTTCGCTCCAAAGTTTTGGCTGATAAAAGGAGGTAATGTCATAGAAAGCGCTAAAACAACAAGACTAGCAATCGACTCAATTCGACTTCCCACCCCAAAGGCAGCAACAGCTTCT
Source organism: Pseudoalteromonas piscicida (assembly GCF_002744175.1). Taxonomy (GTDB): domain Bacteria; phylum Pseudomonadota; class Gammaproteobacteria; order Enterobacterales; family Alteromonadaceae; genus Pseudoalteromonas; species Pseudoalteromonas piscicida_B. Next base: position 7,735 of record NZ_NKHF01000040.1, on the reverse strand, counting down.
GGTCCGTAGCTTGCGATCAATGCGGTCATCACCGCCATCGCCAGCGGTGTAAGCATATTTGCCCCAGCCGCAGGTAAACCAATTTTTAGGATCTTTTTCGCGGCAGTTGAAAAACTAGTATATCTTGCGGATAAAGATACAAGACGCTTTTTTACCACTAGGAGATATAAGATAACGCTTACCCCTAAACTCCATGACAATACACTCGCCACTGCAGCCCCTTTAACGCCCATCGCCTCAATCGGTCCAAAGCCAAAAATTAAAATAGGGTCTAATACCGCATTGACTAACCCGCCGAGCCCCATTACCAAACTCGGGGTTTTTGTATCACCGCTTGCACGAAGCACGGAATTACCAATCATCGGGGTGATCAATAATATTGAGCCAATAAACCATACCGACATATAGTCGTGAATAAATGGCATCACTACCTCACTTGCCCCCAGTAAGACGAAGATCTCATCGACAAATGTAAACCCCAATAAGGAAAGCAAAGAGACAAAGCACGCCGAAATAATAATCGCCACCGCGGCATCAAATTTAGCTTCATCGAGTAAATTACTACCAAGCGCTTTTGCTATCACCGCTGAGGTACCAATACCAAGGCCAATTGCCAGGCTAATCACTGTAAAGGTTACGGGGAAGGTAAAACTGATCGCCGCTAGCGGCTCAGTACCGAGCATACTGATGAAGAAAGTATCAACCAAATTAAACATCATCAACGTGATCATCCCAAATATCATGGGGATCGTCATTCGCTTTAAAGTCGCCCCAATATCACCATGTAGGATATCGTTACCATTGGAATTTGACTTAGCTTGAGTCATAACAACCTATTTCTGATACTTTAAGCGGCTCATTGTAAGCTATTCAGCGAGTTGACGCTACGCAGGAAACGTCAACAATACATTTTGAGCTTCAAACAGCTATAGTTAACCGCTAAAACCTAGAATTACACAACAGGAGCAAAGTTTATCCTTGAAAATAAAGATTCAGTAAGTTTTGACAAAAAAGTTACAATAGCACGAGCAAACTAGCATGTTTTTTGCACAACCATAATGGTGAAAAGTTCATAAAACCTTCACACTGAGCAACAAATAAACAAAAATACCATACTAAATCTAAGTTACTGATAATAAAGATATAAAATATTTTTCAAAATTTACTTGAAACGGCTGTAGCGCCCAGATTTCATAGTCTTGCAATACTTCTCAAATAATAATAAACAATGTTATCCACAGATTCCGTGGATAAGTCGCGCTAAGCCAATAGAATAAAGGTTTCCAGCTTAGCTAAAAATTGATCCATCACTGAATTTCAGCGATCATTATCAACAGCACCACTGGATCAATTTAGATCTCTATACTAACCTTGTTTCTACACAAACAAGCTAGGTTTAAAATAACAATAACAATAACAACGCAACCCCATGTTTTAAAACAAATTCTCACTAACCATTTGATTTTTACCACGTTGATTTAGTGCTACTAATAGCAATATTTCTATCTTCTGTTCTTATTTTCTATCCCGTCAACTTCAACGATAGTGATCTCGATTTAAAGCAAACTAAGCTAATGAAAAGATCTCGTCTAAACGTTAGAAAATGAGCAGTTAAGGGCATTATTCAAGCAAAACGTTCAAAAAATACATTAAAGTCAGAAAGGAACTGGATGGATAAACAGTAAATACTGTATATGTTAATTTTTTAAAACTTGTCTCAAAGTCTTCGTGCTCAAGATTCGGACTAAACGCTTTCTCATATTAAGCTTGTAGTGGCCACCACCTTCATTATTAACTATATGCTTTACGACATCGCGCACAAAAACGCAGGTGTTCACCGCAGCTATTTTGTACAAGTGATGAGCAACACAGTTAAAAATGACGTGAAATAGCGCATTAATTCATCGCTTAGCAGAGTTTTTTACGTTTCTGTGATTTTAGTGGTTGACACCTTGCAATGTCGTCATTAATATTTCGCCCCGTTGAGAGACACGCTTCCCCCTTAGCTCAGTTGGTTAGAGCGACGGACTGTTAATCCGCAGGTCCCCCGTTCGAGTCGGGGAGGGGGAGCCAATTCTAAGAAATTATTAGACTTTTTTAACCAATTACACTACGCTACATGCTACATTCTTAGTGCACTTGCTCATACAAACAAAATACTCTGCAAACCGTCGTATAACAAAATAAATCGATGAATTTGATAAAGAATTTGGCATTGCACCCGATACTATGGAATAACCCTCTTTAAGAAGCGTACTATGGCTGGTTTTAGAAAACTTATCATACTCCAAGTCACCTCTTGGCTATTATTCTCTTTGATTGGTAGCTTTTTTTTCGCAACAAGTTTTGACTCTGCTATAAATAAAGCACAACAAAGTGCACATACTATGGTGACAGAGTACATAAAAGACAAAAAACTAACCGAAGTTTCTCCTGAACATATTCGCCAAGCTTTAAATAGTGGCGATGTTTTCTCAACGTTTATCGTACGAGATTTTGATGGTAATACGGTTTTACAAGTTAATACCCCCACTAACCTCCCCTTTATCGCAGATTTAATTGAATCAAACATCAATGCTATCCGGCCACAGTTTGCGGTTAATGATACAAAAGACATCAAAATTGAGTTTTTAATCAATGCACAGAGCCAAGCACAGTTACTGCAACAAGCCCTACTGTTGCTTATCATCATTTCTGCTTTGGTCGCATTTATCCCCGTATTTTTCATGCAAGGTGTATATAAAAAACTTAACCGTAATGTCAGCATGACGGTAGCGAGCGCCGTTGACTCATATATCACACAAAATCAGGTAACAGATAACATTGAGTTTGACTTTAATGACGGAAAAGTAGCTGAGCTCGGCCAAGACTTGACCCCTTCATTCAAACGGTTAGCGAGTTTTTTAAAGTCAAAGCAAGAAGACATCAAGAACGCGGCTCACTCTATCAAGCAAGAAGCCTACAAAGATGTAGTAACTGACCTTGGTAACCGTAATATGTTCGTTGAATACTACGAACAATACATTGAATCTTCGGCTAAAAAATCATTTGGCTCGTTAGCCATGATCCGCTGCTCTGAACTCCAAGTGATTAACCAAACCCGTGGCTATCAAAAAGGCGATGAATACATTAAGTCGGTATCGGATATTATTAAGCATGTCACCGGCACGTATGCAGGCAGCCAAGTATTTAGGCTTAATAGCTCTGACTTTGCAGTGATCCTGCCAAATGTTCCAAGTAAAGAAGCTGAAGAGTTTGGTGAAACTCTGCAATCTCGTTTTACTCAGTTCCAACAAAATCAAGAATTATCCTCGGTGGCAAACACTGGCATAGTGCCTTACGAAAATGGCAAACCACTCGGTGAGCTACTATCAGTTGTTGATAATGCAATGAGTATGGCACAGAGCAAACAAGCGAATGCTTGGCACCTTCAGCGCGAGTCTGATTTAGTAAATAATGTCAGTGCCGGATTTGGCAATCAGAATTGGCGCCGTGTGATCAGAGACGTGATCAACAGCAAACGCGTCAGCTTGATGATGCAAAACATCATGCCAATTGGCAAAAATTCAAAAGCCTATGCGGAGATCCAGTCTCGTTTTAAAACCGAAGAAGGGCAAATGCTACCAACCGCTTCCTTCCTTGCGATGGCGGAAAAGCTGGAGATGGCAATCGAAATCGATCAGCTGATCATAGATACCTCACTGGAGCTGATCAAAACACGTAACTTCAATGAAAAGTACTTTGGTATTAACGTGACAGCCTCTAGTGCGCACAACGATCAATTTGTGATCTGGCTAGAGCGACGCCTGTTAAAAGAAACTAATTTAGCAGCAAAGCTCGTCTTTGAAGTCAGTGAGTTTGGTCTACAACAGAATATCAAAGCGAGTAAGCGCTTTATTGATATGATACATCGTGCAGGCGCTCGTATTACCGTTGAACGTTTTGGAGTCGGCCTAACCTCATTCAAATTCTTTAGAGATTTAAAGCCGGATTACATCAAAATGGACGCAAGCTATACGCGCGGCCTTGAAGAAGACAAAAACAACCAGTACTTTATGCGTCTTATGGTTGACTTGGCCCACCGAATTGGTGTCAATGTGTTCGCTGAAGGTATTGAGAGCCAAGAAGAAAAACATATTGTCGAGACCTTATGTCTAGATGGTGTTCAGGGCTATTACATCGAAAAACCAAAAGAAATTTAATTTTTACTCTTTAATATCGTCTTGAGGGCAATATTTGCCCTCTCCTTCCGCACTATCATTTGCCACAGCAGTTGCAATCTGTGTTACTATTAGCAAGAATTATCATTTAAGTTTGTCCGTGCATTCTGTTGAATAAAACGAGATGAGTTTATACCAATTCGTTTAATTAAGTGCTCTATTTGAGGCAAGGAAATTTTGTCGGTAACAAGGCAAAAATTTTGCTCTTTAGTTGTTCTAAATAAGAAATTTTTAACGACGCTGATAAGGTATTTTACCCTTCAAATTGATTGGACCATTAATTCAATTGATATTAGTTATATGTCAGCTTTAATTGATAAAATTCAGGCAGAACCGTGCCGTTGCTTAACTTCTACTAAACACTAAGTTTAGTAAGTCGTAACGCGCATCGAGTAAGTTCTTTTATACAATTAACTATCACACCAACTTACTTGGCAAAGCTAAAGTAAAGTGAATAAGTTATAGAGGCAAGAATGACCGAATACATTATGTTGCTCATTGGCACAGTGCTGGTGAATAACTTCGTTTTAGTACAGTTTTTAGGGTTATGTCCCTTTATGGGCGTGTCTGGAAAATTAGATACCGCTGTTGGGATGTCTTTGGCGACAACCTTTGTGCTGACCCTTGCCTCGGTCACTAGCTATTTAGTAAACCAGTATATTTTGCTGCCGCTTGATCTCACTTTTTTAAGAACCATGAGCTTTATTTTAGTGATAGCGGTAGTGGTGCAATTTACCGAGATGGTAGTGCGTAAAACCAGCCCCACCTTGTACCGGTTGCTTGGTATTTTCTTACCCTTGATCACAACCAACTGTGCAGTATTAGGGGTTGCACTGCTCAATATCAAAAAAGATCACACCTTCTTAGAGTCTGCGGTGTATGGCTTTGGCGCTGCAGTCGGTTTTTCTATGGTGTTAGTCCTATTTGCAGCACTACGAGAGCGATTAGCAGTAGCCGATGTACCGGGCCCCTTTAAAGGCGCATCGATTGCAATGATCACCGCAGGACTTATGTCACTGGCATTTATGGGATTCTCTGGATTAGTTAAGTTTTAAGTATGACGTTAATGTATGCATTACTTGCGCTGGGCGCACTCGCACTCGTATTTGGTGTTGTGCTGGGATATGCCGCAGTCAAATATCGGGTTGAAAGCAATCCGATTGTGGAACAGATTGATGCTATCTTGCCACAAACTCAATGTGGTCAGTGTGGCTACCCAGGCTGCCGTCCATACGCCGAGGCAATAGCCAACGGCGATGAAGTAAATAAGTGCCCTCCTGGTGGCGAAGCAACAGTGAAAAAGCTCGCAGACTTAATGGGCGTTGAAGCAAAACCTCTTGCAGGTGGTGAAGAAGCTGATCCAGTCAAAAAAGTGGCTTACATCCGTGAAGATGAATGTATTGGCTGTACCAAATGCATTCAAGCTTGTCCTGTTGATGCAATTGTTGGTGCAACAAGACAAATGCACACCGTGTTAATTGACGAGTGCACAGGCTGTGATCTGTGTGTAGAGCCCTGCCCGGTTGATTGTATTGATATGATCCCGGTTGCACAGACCAAGCAAACGTGGAAGTGGCAGCTAGACGCCATTCCTGTGACGCAGATTGATTAAGAGGTTTAAGTGGAAACATTACTTGAACAAATAGAAAGTGGAAAACTGTGGCAGTTCCCAGGTGGCATTCATCCACCAGAGCAAAAGACCCAATCAAACCAACAAGCCATTGCACGCTTACCGCTGCCAGATAAACTAATACTGCCGCTAAAGCAGCACATTGGTGCCAATGGTAGTCTGTTAGTTAACACTGGCGATCATGTCCTTAAAGGGCAAGCTTTAACCGCTCCTGGAACAAATTGGTCCTTACCTGTACATGCTCCAACGTCAGGGACTATTGAAGCCATAAAACCAATGCCATCTGCGCACCCGTCAGCGTTGCCAGAGCTAAGCATTGTGCTGCGCCCTGATGGCGAAGATAAGTGGACAAGCTTACATCCTGTTAGCGATATTTCAGCGCTAGATAACCAGCAGGTTATCGATATTATCCACCAAGCAGGTATTGCAGGAATGGGCGGTGCGGGATTCCCAACCTATGTCAAAGCTGACAGCCCAAAACCGATAGAGTTTTTGGTCGTTAATGGTATTGAATGCGAACCTTATATTACCGCTGATGATCGCTTGATGCGTGAACACGCCAAAGAAATCATCGCAGGCGTCGAGGTGCTACAAAGCATATTGAAGCCACAAAAAGTACTGTTTGGGATTGAAGATAATAAGCCTGAGGCCATTGCGGCAGTCACCGCTGCGGCTCAGCATAATCCAGATATCCTAGTCCGTAGTGTGCCAACTAAATACCCCTCTGGTGGTGAAAAGCAACTGGTCAAACTACTAACCTCTAAAGAAGTGCCAAGCACTGGGATCCCGGCGGATATCGGCGTATTGGTGCAAAATGTCGGAACACTATTCGCAATTTGGCAAGCCATTTTTGAAGGAAAGCCACTTATCGAACGTGTAGTAACTGTGACCGGTAACACGATCACTCAGCCGAGCAATGTTTGGGCCTTACTCGGCACGGAAATCAAACACCTGCTAGACTCGCAAGGGTTTTCACCGGTAGAGGCGCAGCGCGTAGTCATGGGCGGTCCAATGATGGGCTTTACCTTGCCATCGGTTAGGATCCCAGTGGTCAAAACCACCAACTGTATACTCGCGCCAGATAATCAAGAACTTGCCATACCGGGAGAAGAAAAGGCATGTATTCGCTGCAGTGCTTGTGCTGATGCCTGCCCGCAAAGCTTATTACCTCAGCAGTTACAATGGTTTGCTAAAGGCAAAGAATACCAAAAGCTAGAAGAATATAACCTCTTTGACTGTATAGAATGTGGTGCTTGCTCTTATGTTTGCCCAAGTGAAATCCCCTTGGTGCAATACTATCGAGTGGCCAAAGCCGACATTCGTGAACAAAAACTTGAACAAGTTAAAGCGGAGCGTGCTAAAGAGCGTTTTGAAGCCAGAAAAGCACGCTTAGAACGTGAACAAGAGGAACGTCAGAATAAGCACAAGCGTCGCTCTGCAGTTGCTGCACCTAAAGCCGCAGATAAAGACAAAGTACAAGAAGCACTCTCTCGCGTTAAAGACAAACAATCAGATAAATCGGCCGTTCAAGCCGCCATTGCTCGCGCCAAGGCCAAACGTGGTGAGAACGGCGAATTAGAGCCGGATAACAGTGCCATTGCTGAAGAGCGTGCTAAACGCAAAGCACAGGCGCGTAAATACAAAGAAGAGAAAACCGATCAAACAGCAAGCTCAGATAAAAAAGATGCCGTAGCCGCCGCCATTGCTCGCGCTAAGGCGAAAAAAGCTGCGGCCCAAGCTGCACCTGAATCTGAGCCAGCCGCAGCAGATGATAAAAAGGCAGCCGTAGCTGCTGCAATTGCCCGTGCTAAAGCCAAAAAAGCAGCAGCAGAGGACGTCCCTGAATCTGAAGCTAATGCATCGCCAAGCGATAAAAAAGCCGCCG
>NZ_NKHF01000021.1 GCF_002744175.1 Pseudoalteromonas piscicida | reverse complement strand
CTTTGGCTCGAATGGGGTTTAGGTCTACATAGGCAAGGCAGGCGGCCAGAGCTGCTTCATCAAGGAGTGCTTGAGATTTGAATCGACCTTCCCAAAAGCGACCTGTACAGCCATCTTCTTTATTTGCTCGACGGGCGATATCCTCATTGAGAACCCGCATAAACCAGCTGATATCAGCCAATCTTTCGCGATACTTGGCAACTTGCTCGGCTAATATTACATGCTCTGACTCGCTCAGCGGTTCGCCGTTGGCAAACTTTTGCGTTACGGCGTTGCCTTTAAACAATTCATGCCACCGTATCACAACGGCTTTGTCAGACAATCGCTTAGCCTCATCATCGTCAACATGTAGAACAAGGTGAGAGTGATTACTCATCACTGCATATCCACACACATCAATACAGAATACAGCGCCTAGCGCTAGGAGCTTTTCCTCAATCCAACCGCGACGATGTTCGAAGGATTTACCAGTAAGCGCATCTTCACCGCACAAAAATGCACGGCGTACGCAGCGTGAGATACAGTGGTAGTATTTGGTGTCGGTTAAACTAATCAGTTTTTTACGGGCAGTCGCCATCGCTTTTTCCTCAATCCTTTGAGTTCAGAGTTAGAGCGTAGACGACATCTAAGAGGCTTGCAAATTTGAAAAAAGTTGAGGTGGGTGTCAGTGCTCGCTCGTTCCTCAATCCAACCGCGACGATGTTCGAAGGATTTGCCAGTGAGCCCATCTTCACCGCACAAAAATGCTCGGCGTACGCAGCGTGAGATACAGTGGTAGTATTTGGTGTCGGTTAAACTAATTAGTTTTTTACGGGCAGTCGCCATCGCTTTTTCCTCAATCCTTTGAGTTCAGAGTTAGAGCGTAGACGACATCTAAGAGGCTTGCAAATTTGAAAAACGTTGAGGTGGGTGTCAGTGCTCGCTCGTGTCGTAAGAAAGTAAGATGGGTGTCAGCAATTTACCGTCTCAGCAATTTACCCTGAACGACATGGCTGAGTCAGCTGTCCAAATGATTTCATTGTAAACGCAATTTTAAAAAGTCGAAGGCGCCATCCAACAACTTAGGATAGCGCTGTGGTTATTAAATGCTTGTGCGTATCTGATGGCAAGCTGTACCGGCTAAATGTGACTCTAAAATTCCTGTTATTTTTTGTTTTAACCAGTTTGGACCTATGTCCGACATATCATTGTGTTTTGCTTTGGGGATTGTAACAACACAAGCATTAAATTGTTGTTGTGCTTCCGTTGGCAAAACACCTGGGTCTGCAGCAAAGTCGCTCGCTCTTATCGATAGTACGTTAACCTTGGTGCTCAGAGGTAATGGCACTCTTCGGTGATCAAGTGTAATAATATGATTGGCAAATTGTGCACCGTGGTTAATTAACCAAGCTGAGATATCACCGCCGTTTGAGTGACCAATCAAGAGCACTTTATCAAAGTCAAAACCAGCTAATTTAGATTTATAATGATCTCGTACAAATACTAAAGTGTCTGCACCGCGTTGCCAGTTTTCAGCTCGGGTTTCATATAAGTTACCTTTCACAGATAACGGTGGATCGCTGGGCAGTTCATGCCCTACTGCAATCACCAAATAGCCAGCTTGAGTTAGCGTTGCAGCCAAAAACTGGTAGTCAGTATGGGGAACCCCATAACCTGCGCTTAACATAGCGACCGCACAGGGAGTACTTGTAGTACAATGACTGGTATTTTTTGGCTGATAGAGTTTGATAGGAATCTCTCTGTCACGTTCTGTATCTTTTATTGTTGTTGCTACCGTGTGAAAGGACAACATCAGTAATACAGCGAATAATGATCTATACATAATCTTCCTGAAATAGTGATGCACCAGCTTATTTGGAGCATCACTCATGGTTGGCATTTTCATTTATTATTCAGGATGTTCACAACATATTCAATTAAAATCAAGTGATTAATTGTGTTTCTTGCTGGCATAGTTGATTGATTCATACTTGTAATCTGGCTATTTATATTTGACCGCCTGTTCGAGTTTCAAGTAATTGCCGATTAAGTTGAGCCATCCAAATAGTGTGGATTTGGGGCGTGGTTTACGGTAACGCATATTCATTCCTACAATGTATGAGTTAATTTATGACTGTATCTTGGGTTAAATTATGGCAGGATACCAACGATAGTTATTTACAATTAATATAAGTAGAGCTTATGGATCAAAGGTTGAGGTATTTGGGTACACTTCGTTGTTTTGAGAGCGCAGCTCGATTACAAAGCTATACGCAGGCTGCAAGTGAATTAAATATTACTCAAGCAGCTGTAAGCCAACAAATGCGGCAATTAGAAAGCGCACTGGCGGTTAAACTTTTTGTTAGAAAAGGAAGAAACATGCACCTAACCGAGGCTGGAGAGGTGCTGTTAATGTCAACTCAAAGTGGTTTTAAGCGGATCATTGATGGGCTCAATCAAATCCAAACCCAAGAATTGGCTGGTAGCTTAACCATCACTTCTACTCAATCATTTTGTTCATTATGGCTAATGCCAAACCTATGTTCATTTTATGAATCACATGATGATATTCAGATCCGTGTATTGGGCTCCAATCACCTTGAGGACATTAGGCTAAACCATATCGATATCGCTATTCGGTTCTCAACTAAAGCCCATTTATCCTGCCCTGCGGGGTTAGAACAAATATATTTAGGTGAAGATAAAAATTACCCAGTCTGCTCACCCAGCTACAAAGAAAAGCTCCAAATTCATTCCGTTTCAGATCTCGCCAGATGCAACCTGATCCATCATGATGATGATAAAGTCAGTTGGGAGCAATGGTTTGAGTCTCAAGGGGTTTGTGGGCAAAGCATTTGTGCAAAGGGGCCGCACACCCGAGTGTCATCTAATGATATGGCGTTAAGTGCGGCGCTTAAAGGGCAAGGTGTAGCGATAGTGTCTAAAGAATTATTCCTTGACTTTCAACAGGCTGGCCTAGTCGTTCAACTGTTCGATGCGCCTCATCCCGTCGTATGGCAACGCTATGTTTTGTATGACCCCCACTCACCCAAGCGTAAACGAATTCAAGTGTTTATAGATTGGTTGATCAGTCAACTCCCTTGAGCGTTGTGATGATTATTTCGATCTTGAACAGTTAGATGTGAATTTGAAATAAAATTAAAACTAAATTTTAACATTTCCTCATTAGACTCCGTCCCCGCAAGGAAAACTAGCAAGGATGCCCATAACTAATTACCGAGGAAATAATGAAAACTTATACTCTCACGCCAGCAGCCCTAGTGTTATTTACTGGGGTAGTCGTTGCTGAACCTGAAGTGCACTATGAGTCTTGCAAAACGAGTTTCAACTACTTAGCTGCGCAATACCAAGGTACGACGGACAAAAATAACTCTGGATCCCAGTGGTGCTACCTAAAACAAAGCATTGATGGAGCCACCTGGGGGCATGTTAGAACAGAGACAATTCCAGAATTTAAAACGGTGACAGGCAAGTCATGTAACACGCCCTCTGAGTATCAAGGGGAGCAATTTTACGGTTGTACAACCAAAAACCATACCGCTCCTTGGTGCTATGTTGAAGACGGCAGTTGGGAAGAGTGTAAGCCCGCTGCTGATCCTGAACTTCTGAGCCACACGCAGCCTTTGCAAAGTAAACGTTTGGATAGAGTCGCTTTAGGTTCGTGCTTCAAAACAAAAGGCGACATGCCAGAAGCGCTCGCAAAACTCATTAGTCAGCAGCCAGACTTGTTCCTTTGGCTCGGTGATAACATCTATGCGGACACCACCGATATGGCGGTGATGCGGCAAAAATACGATGATAAAAAGAACAGCAGTGAATACCGTAAATTTTTAGCTGCTAAGATCCCTGTGATGGCAACCTGGGACGATCATGATTTTGGTTGGAACAATGAGGGTAAGCATTATCCTCAAAAAGAAAATTCGCAAAAAGAATATTTACGTCATTTCGATGTGGATAGCAGCGATCCCAGAATGAACGGCCAAGCGGGAATTTATGAAGCTAAAATGCTTGGGGGAGCTGGGGAGACTACTCATGTGATCACGCTAGATGCCCGTTACTTCCGTTCTCCAACATTTTCAAACTATGGCACCTGTGAAGGGGAGAGCAGCACCATTTTAGGTGAGGTCCAGTGGGAATGGCTTGAAAAAGAACTTCAAAAACCTTCAGAGATTAAGCTCATTGCTAGTGGTATTCAGGTGCTACCGCCGTTACATCAAGGTAGAAGCAAAAGTAGCTACTGCGCTTATGGTGATGGAAAAGCATTTAATCAGGCAGTTGCATCATTACAAGAAACCGACATGTCTGGCACAAGTTATGAATCCTGGGCTGAAATGCCCGCGCAGAGAGAGCGCTTATTAAGACTGGTACAAAAGTCCATTAATGATGGTAAAACCAAAGCCGTTGTTTTTCTATCGGGCGATCAGCATTGGGGTGAGCTTCTGCAAAAAACAATTCCAGCAAGTAACCAGTTTGGTCAAGCCGTGAATGTGTATGAAGTGACGGCTTCTGGCTTTGGTCAAAACTGGCCCTACCATATCGAAAACCCACTTAGACTGCCAATCTTCGCAGACAACAAAGGAGACGGTAATTACACTAAAGCTTGTCAGTTACCTTTTAAATATGCAGGGGTGACTTATCGAGGATGTATTACGCGAGACAATGATAAACCCTGGTGCTATACCGAGGTAGATAGCAATCGAAAGGGTGTCGAAGGTGAGTGGGGGAACTGTGCGCCAGCTGGGGCGACTATTCCAACGGGTCGTGTAGGAGAGATAAGTAAAGAGATATCTAAACTCACCACTTCCGACCGCCATCTCATCAACAAGTCTGGCAGTAATTACGGTTTGATTGATATTGACTGGCAAAACCGAGAGCTAAAAATGTCAATTGAAACCGCGAACGAAGAGGCTGTATCAACGGTTATTACATTTTAAACTGTGTTAGCTGAGCGTTCCGTTCAGCTAATCTTTTGCTTGGATGGTAACTCTTTGTAAACTATCGAAATAAATTGTATATTACGTGCAATCTAAGAAGAAAGTAGGTAAACTCTACCCATAGTAGTACTGTAACCAAATTAAAAGGACATTAATTTGAAATTTATCATTTCATTCTTTCCCGCGCTTGTTTTAACAAAAGTTGTCTTCTATGTATGGGGATTTGATTACCTTTTAACCAGTGACCCCTTTGACTTTGGTAAGTTGCTTGTTGATGTCAGTGTGTTTGGTTTTTTCTACTTTATTTCGGTATTGGCGTACGACTACTTTTTTGGCGAAAAGCTACAGCTAGAGCGTCCCGTGGGTAAACCAAGCTTAAGCAAAAAGCGAAAGCGCTCAATATGACCGTCCAGTTATTAGACTAAAATTAACCTACCCACTGCTCAGCATTGCTGTAGCGATCACCTATACTGTTAAAGAGTAAATACAGTGTGTATTACTCTTGCGCTTTTGAGCTGGCATAACGTTTGCAAATCTAAAGTGTCAATAACGTATAGGAGATAACTATGGATTTATTGAGGATCATTATTGCAATCCTGCTGCCGCCACTTGGTGTATTCTTACAAGTCGGTTTAGGCGGGGCCTTTTGGTTAAATATCTTACTGACACTATTGGGTTATATCCCAGGAATCGTACATGCAGTATGGGTGATTGCTCGCAGGTAATATTGTCTGTGTAATTATTGCAGGGTTGTGAGTTACCCTGCAATAATTTCAAGTACAATTGGCACAACAGAAAGCACCAGCAAAGTTGCCATCATAAGATTAAACCACTTACGTGCTCGCTTATTTTGCAACACATGTTTGAGGGATGAACCAAACACCAGCCAAATCCCCACACAGGGGAAAGACACCAATAGAAAAACACAAGTTATCATTAAGTTTTGACTCATGAAGTCCGCGTCAGTTGAGGTGTAAGTTGAGATAGCCCCAATCGCAACAATCCATGCTTTTGCATTAACCCATTGAAATAGCGCCCCCTTTATAAATGAAAAGGGCTTTACGTTGTCGTTACTATTGTCGTCGCTAGGTGAAACAGCGATTAGGTATGCGAGGTAAAGCAGGTATACAACCCCAACACACTTGAGGATAAAATGCAGATCCGGGAATCGCTCAAATAGCGCAGCAAAGCCCAACCCCGCCAGCAGTAGCATCACGGAAAACCCAATACAGATACCGCTAAGCAGCGGGATGCTTCTTTTTAAACCGAAATTTACACCCGATGTCATTACCATAATATTATTAGGTCCGGGTGTGACCGATGACGCGATTGCAAATAAAGTAACAGCGATAAGATAGTCCATGTGTTTGTCCTTGGATATTTATGAGTAGTAGACGCTATGTGTTCAATATCTAACATCGGTCATAATATCGTCAATAGATAGTTGAGGTGCCTGTCCTCGGTATTTTTTTATTTTTGAGTGGTGAGCGCTAAGCGCTAAGCCTTCAATATCCGTTACTGGTCATAGTATCGCCAATCGATATAGTTGAGGTGCCAGTCCTCGGTATTTGCGTTATTTGTGAGTGGTGAGCGCTAAGCCTTCAACATCCGATATTGGTCACAATATCGCCAATCGATAGTTAAAGTGCCTGTCCTCGTTATTTGTGAGTAGTAAGCGCTAAGCCTTCAATATCCGATATTGGTAAT
>NZ_NKHF01000187.1 GCF_002744175.1 Pseudoalteromonas piscicida | reverse complement strand
TTTTTGAAAAACAACCAAAGCTCGCTGCGTGAAGCAGCTCCTACCGCACGGTTTCACAGACTTTTTGAAGGAGATGGTTTACCCGCCGAGCCTTACAGTGATGTTTGAAATACAACTAAAGCTCGCTGCGTAAAGCAGCTCCTACCGCACGGTTTTACAGACTTTTTGTAGGAGGCGGTTTACCCGCCGAGCCTTACAGTGATGTTTGAAATACAACCAAGGCTC
>NZ_NKHF01000186.1 GCF_002744175.1 Pseudoalteromonas piscicida | reverse complement strand
AGGGCGAAAAAACTGGTTGTTCTCAAATACCAGTAGGGGTGCACACACCAGTGCGATACTTTATAGCCTTGTTGAAACCGCAAAGGCCAATGACCTTGTAGTGCATGATTATATTTCTACTTGTTTACAGCACCTTGTTGAGCAGCCTGATGATCTTGACTCGCTGTTACCTTGGAACATTAAACAAGCTGGGTGTCGTTAGCTAGACTCTTACGAAGTAGTGTTATGGCAGCAAATGAAATGGGAGTTGGTTGGTCTGGGTCACATTTGAGGAATAATTACGTCAATAGCTGGGCCGGAGCAAATGGAGATACTGTTTATAGGAGGTATGTAGGTGGGAACTAAATGTTTAATACATATAATTGCTGGCATATCATTATTTCTACTTTCGGGTTGTGACAACGGCCCGAAGGAACATATTACCAGTCGTTTATCTGCTACTTGTGATGCCAATTCTAATGAGTTGTATAGGAAAGCAATATTTGAGCTTACTGAGTGGATAGAGAAAGAAAGTGTTGTACACGACTCTGGTCATTATTATATTTTTAATAATGATGTGTTTAAGGGTTTGTATTTAAACCCTAGTTATCATTTTAAATACGGCGTAAGGTATATTCTGGATAGCCAAGCTAATTCTCAAGTTAAGCAGTTAATTGTTAGAACTTTACAATGTTTGCCTCTTGCTGAGTATTTAGAACTTGGCAAGAGCATTATTGAATTGGATGATCTTGATTTGTCAACTACCTACCTGTCGCCAGGCCCAGAATATGGCTTCATCATTGATGAACACTATAAAAATAGTGACGTAAAGACTCTTTTGACTGAATTTCAGGTAAAACAGCCGGAACTAGCTGGAACAATTGAGCTTATAAGAACAGGAACTAACATTAATCGATACAGGGAGCTTAGAAAGTTTGGCGAAAAACTCCCTGTGCTTGAATGTTTGTAACTAAAAAGCAAGAAAGTGATTGGATATAAAAGATTATGTTTTTGACGTCTGTCCAATATTAGCCTTTGAAATGAGTAACTCATCCTCGCTTTGGTAAACCTTTTGGGAAGGGGGTAGTTCAGTCGGAGCTGGTTCAACATGGGAGCCTGAAGCTATTAATATTACATATTCTGAAAAGAATTAGTTTGTAAAATGAAAGCACTAGAGTTTTTTACAGAGAAAGTCTTAGGCAGCTCTGGTGAAGGGCTGTTTTCTGAAGCATTTAAAGAGTATCAGACATATATTGATAGCAATAAATCCAAATTACCGGATACAGTTGTAAATATTGTTAAGTCAGGCTGGTATTTCAATATACGAGATGTCCTAAAGATGCTTGGCTAATTAATCAAAGAATTACTGGCGCATTCTCAAGAGCATTCAATGAAGAAATGCACCCAAGAAAAGGAGCACCAATAATGCATGTCTCATCTTATGGGAAGGTGACAGTTCTTTTATAAAAACTGGACTTAATAGAGCCTTTAGATATTTTGGAGACTAAATGAACGAAGATAAAAAAATGGACTGGCTGCCGAGGTTAGGTGCTTTTATGATTGCTGTTTCTTCGGCAATTGCATGTGTTGCTGCTGTTGCTGGAATTATTATCGATGGTTTTGAAATGATTAGCCTTGCAGGGATTGCGGTTTCGTTATTATTTTTCTACGTATCAGTTACTATTTTGTTTAAAGGAAAGCCTCCTTCATTTTTAGAGTGGACTAGATAGAGATAGTTGGCTTATTTGTGAGCAACCTAAGCGAAACAAACGAAA
>NZ_NKHF01000085.1 GCF_002744175.1 Pseudoalteromonas piscicida | reverse complement strand
TCCATCATGACCCACCATCCCTATATTCTTCATATATTATTCAAATTACTTTCTTAAACTCGCCATTTTGAGCTAAACAATCGCTAGGATTACCCCTGTATTTTTCGTATAATTCCACCTAATTGTGCAATGTGGACTAGTGGTCGAGAAATGAGTCTAGCTGAACGTATTATGCCGGAAGATTATATCTTCCCACCAAAACCTGCGCCTCTTACCGTCGAAGAAAAAGCAGAGTATAAAGCGCGTATTAAAGCGCTGTTAGTTGAAAAGAATGCGGTACTGGTTGCCCATTATTATACTGATCCTGAAATCCAAGCGCTTGCTGAAGAAACAGGCGGCTGCGTAGCGGATTCTTTAGAAATGGCACGCTTTGGTGCTAAGCAAGAAGATAAAGACATGATCATTGTTGCTGGTGTTCGCTTTATGGGCGAAACGGCAAAGATCCTAACTCCACATAAAACGGTTGTAATGCCAACATTGGAAGCAACCTGTTCATTAGATGTTGGTTGTCCAATCGATGAATTTTCTGCTTTTTGCGATCAGCATCCGGATAGAAAAGTGGTTGTTTACGCAAATACCTCTACTGCTGTAAAAGCGAGAGCGGACTGGATTGTAACTTCTTCTTGCGCGCTTGAGATTGTTGAGCACCTTGATGAGCAAGGCGAAAAAATCATTTGGGGTCCGGATAAGCACTTGGGTTCTTATATCCAAAAGAAAACCGGTGCCGATATGATTATGTGGAACGGTGCGTGTATCGTTCATGACGAGTTCAAAACCAAAGCACTAAAAGACATGAAACAGCTACATCCTGACGCTGCGGTACTGGTTCACCCTGAATCTCCAGCGGAAATCGTAGATTTAGCGGATGCAGTTGGTTCAACGAGTCAGCTAATTAAAGCTGCGCAAGAAATGCCTAATCAGAAGTTTATCGTAGCGACAGATCGCGGTATTTTCTACAAGATGCAGCAGCTTTGTCCTGAGAAAGAATTCTTCGAAGCACCAACCGCTGGTGAGGGTGCAACGTGTCGCAGTTGTGCGCACTGCCCTTGGATGGCAATGAATGGCCTACAAGCAATTGAAGAAGCACTTATCAGCCCAACAGGCAAAGAGGTCTTTGTTGATATGGAGCTGCGAGAGGGGGCGCTTCGTTCGCTTAATCGCATGCTAGACTTTTCGGCTTCACTACAAAGGTAGTTGGATTTATAGCCAAATAAATCCAAAAAGCAAAAAACTACTTGATAAAGTGCGAGGCTTTTCATAGTATTAGCCCCGCAATTCAGTGCGGAGAGATGGCTGAGTGGCTTAAGGCGCACGACTGGAACTCGTGTATACGTTTATAGCGTATCGAGGGTTCGACTCCCTCTCTCTCCGCCATCCCTTCTTTATTAAAATCAATCTGTTACTACAAGTAGAAGCAGCCCTATCAGTTAGCGCTGTTTTAAATTCTGAATGCTGATTCACTATGTTTGCCACATTATTGTGTTTTTGGAAATCACCCTCGCTATACTTCATGTGTATTGCCACCTTAAATATACCTTCGACTGTTTATCCCAATTTTTAAGTACCAGATAGAACTATATGCTACACCTCCATCTGAATTAAGGTAA
>NZ_NKHF01000185.1 GCF_002744175.1 Pseudoalteromonas piscicida | reverse complement strand
ATCAAGACAACTGCCAATTCCGCTACTTCTGCACATCTTTTTGCATTAGTTATTGGAACCTAAATCCAGCGCCTATTTCAAGACAACTGCCAATTCCGCTACTTCTGCATTTAAAGAATGGTGGCTATGCCCTGATTTGAACAGGGGACCCCATCATTATGAGTGATGTGCTCTAACCAGCTGAGCTACATAGCCATTGGCTGGAGTACCAGGATTTGAACCTGGGAATGGCGGGATCAAAACCCGCTGCCTTACCGCTTGGCGATACTCCAACGAAATTTCAAATCTAACCTAACTTGCTGAACCCAGGATTTGAATCTGGGGGGGATGAGTGAGGGATCAAAACCTCTCTCTTCTCTGCCTTACCGCTTGGCGATACTCCAACGAAATAAAATCTTTTTTAGTTCTGACTTAAAAGAACATGGTGCGGAAAGAGAGACTTGAACTCTCACACCCTAAGGTACTGGAACCTAAATCCAGCGCGTCTACCAATTCCGCCACTTCCGCATTGTTGGCTGGAGTACCAGGATTTGAACCTGGGAATGGCGGGATCAAAACCCGCTGCCTTACCGCTTGGCGATACTCCAACGAAAACTTGATTGTTTTAGTTCTAATCAAGAACATGGTGCGGAAAGAGAGACTTGAACTCTCACATCCGAAGATACTGGAACCTAAATCCAGCGCGTCTACCAATTCCGCCACTTCCGCACATCTTTTTGCATTAGTTATTGGAACCTAAATCCAGCGTCTACATCAAGACAACTGCCAATTCCGCCACTTCCGCACA
>NZ_NKHF01000184.1 GCF_002744175.1 Pseudoalteromonas piscicida | reverse complement strand
TTTGCTTTCGCATGTGGATATAAAGAATATGGAGGCGGAACCCGGAGTCGAACCGAGGTAGACGGATTTGCAATCCGCTGCATGGCCACTCTGCCATTCCGCCAAATTTGGAGCGAGTAACGAGGTTCGAACTCGTGACCTCGACCTTGGCAAGGTCGCGCTCTACCAGCTGAGCTATACTCGCATTCCATTGTTCATTTACAGTATTACACTATAAATGGTGCCCGGGGCCGGACTTGAACCGGCACGCTGTTACCAGCGAGGGATTTTAAATCCCTTGTGTCTACCAATTCCACCACCCGGGCATCGGGCATTTGAAAGC
>NZ_NKHF01000048.1 GCF_002744175.1 Pseudoalteromonas piscicida | reverse complement strand
GGTGTTACGACTCAGTATTGCTATAATGAAACTAGCTATTGCCAGCATTAGATGCGTTTGGTCAGTAATATATAAAAACTGATTAGCTACACAAGTCTCCATTCTATCTTTTCCTTACCGATCTTGCGATGTGGTCGATGTAATGTATGGCCGACCTGAAAGCAACCTAGTTTACCGTTTTGTTATCTATGTAAAATAATTGGTTTAAAAATAGCACAAGGCACTCTATGGTGCAATAATTTTCATTACTCTGTGTAATATATTCTACCGTTAGAGTCTTGATTCAGTCCCTTAGTTGAGGGGGGCTTGGTGTTGGTTGAATTCGATAGGAGGCTATTCAAAGGCAAGCGTGACCAATCCTGTTTTTTGTTAAACATTTGTTTTTTTATTGAGGTGTTTAAGATAGATGACTGGTGTTTATTTATAGTCTAGTTGCAATTAATAACTACTCTAAAAAATGGGATTATTTATTGTCATAATTAACTAATATTTAATTTGGCATCGAAAAATAAAGCTGATAGTCTATCGACCGTTTAAAAAACCTTCACCACAACACAAGGAACTTAGTGTTATGAATACTCCAAAGTTGGAGCGCATTTTAAATGCGTTTCTACCATCATTTGTTGCTAAGCAGCTAGCAAAGTCACCAAAGCTACTGCTGTTTGTCGTTTTATTCATTGTCTTAGTTGTTGCTTTTATTATTAAAGTTGCCTCTTTTGCTATTTACTCTCTGGTTGTCGGCGCGGTCTTATTCGGTTGTTGGATAGCATGGAGTAGCACTAAGCGGGTGCTAACAAAGCGGAAAAAACGAGCCTAGTATATTGCTATCGTAAAGCGTAGCGATAACCAGTTTTTATATTACTTTTTATTATTCGGTTTGCTTGCTGTGCAAGTTGTCGCAGGAATCGAGAACATTAATCTATTTAAGGAAAAAATAATGAGCTTATTAAATAAATTTAAAACTCAAGCACAATCAATTGGCAGCAGTATTGGTGAGTCTACAAGTAAATTAAGTGGAGATATTGTGTCGTCTACTAAAGACAACGCAAAACTTGCTGGATTAAAATCAGATATCGCTTCAATTGACGGCCAGTTAAATATTGCATATCAAGACATTGGTCGTAAGTATATTGAAAACCTAATTAAAAATGATGGTGCGAACCTTGAAGCGGTACTGCAAGATACAATTGAGCGCATTGATCCACTTATTAAGCGCAAAGATGAGCTAGAGGCTGAAGTTATTGAAATTGAAAAACAGTTGAAAGATCAAATCGTGATCCAAGAAAAAGCTGTTTTCCAAAAAGAGTTTGATGGTGAAAAAGAGAAGTTAGAAAAAGCATTAAAGCTTGACGTTATCTCTCAAGATGAGTTTGATTCAAAACTGGCTAAAGCTCGTATGAAGCTTGACAACTTTGACGAAATTCGCAAAACCAAAAAGCAACACGAAATGGGCCTAATTAATAAAGAAGAGTTAAAAGAAAAGCTCACGGCATTAGGTGTGTAAATTACTTTAAATTCATGGGGTTAAGCTGCTGAGTTTAGCCGGTTGCGTTTGGCAGTTTACCCCCTTATAATCCGCTATATTTCCAATCTTTCTCACTACTTTAACCTTAATTTAAGGGTTACGTCGTTTATCTAAGCAAAGTGAATATCACATTTCCAAATTGATTTATATACTGGATTGATCTCATAGTGATGCGTAGACTTGATAGAGCATGCTAGCCGTTACAGGGGAGTTATATGGATACGGAATTTATTTCAGTGCTTTTTTATTTTTTTGTATTTATCGGAGTTGTCGTCGCGTTTCAGGATAGAAAGCGGCTTAATAACCTTGTCAAAAAAGTTAGTCAGTTACAAAACACTATAGATCAGCAGGCTCGCCATATCGCGCGTCTAGAAACGCGAGATTTTACTACAAGCGATCAACTAAATAGCGCCGACGAGGCGGTTTCGCCCAGTCGCTCTTCAAGTGAACAACCCCAAATTATAGAGCAACCTACTGTTTCGACTTCTGAGCACCTTAGTGCAGATCTCAAAGTTACCATTGCTCGAGTGAAACCCGCTAAGCCCGCGTTTGGGGTTGACTTCAACCTCGATGCCCTTTTAAAAGGGAATGGGTTGTTTTGGCTCGGTGCTATTGTATTGGCCCTCGGTGGCGTTTTTCTGGCAAATTATTCTATTGAAGCGGGACTTTTACCCCCAAGCGTTCGGGTGATCTTAGGGGCATTGTTTGGCGTTTGTCTGGTAGTGACGGCCGAGGTGCTAAGTCGATATAAAGAAAAACTAAAGATTAACACCCCTAATATCTCTGCTGCGTTGGCAAGCGGCGGCGTAGTCACATGTTTTGCTATGACCTTGGTTGCTTATGATTTTTATGACTTTATCCCAGCAAATATCGCCTTTGTTTTGCTGGCCATCATCTCTTGTGTTGCGACTACCTTAGCACTGAGGTTCGGGCCTGTACTTGCAGGGATTGGGAGTGTGGGAGCGTATCTTGTTCCGGCCTTGGTATCGACTGGTTCGAATAATATTGGTGCCTTGTTGTTGTATGTCGGCTTTGTCTCTTTGTCGGCCATTTGGGTTGCGGATTATGTAAAGCAAAAGTGGCTCTGGTGGCAGAGCTTTATCGGGCATTTTTTATGGTTTTGCGCGGCGGTTGCCACAGCTAATCGGTTGGACTTTTGGGTAATCATGCTCTTTGCCCTGTTCTCTTTATATTTGTATGTGTTGGTTGCTGTATTAGGCTGGCGACTGACTGTTACAATGACTAGGGCTCTGCCGGTAAAAGTACTGTTGATGCCACGAAAAGAACACTTGGGAATATTACTTCCTTTATCACTGGTGGCGGTGACCTTGGTTGTGAATACTCATTTTACTCAGCTTCTGTGGGCAAATACGTTATTCGCCTTAGTCGTGTTGGGCGTGGCTTATCGGCATAGTGCGTTGGATAGTTGGCCATTTTACCTGTTACTTTTTGCACTTTTCTCCTTCAACTTAATGCCAACAGTGAGCAGTTATGACGATGTGCTTCTGCCGTTTACGGGCAAGTACCTATTTATACAAGTTGCCGTATTTATTGCTATCTTGTTTAGCGTGTTGATGCTGAGACGTACTCCTTCGCGGCTGGCTTATTTATTATTATTGGTTTTAGCACCTTTAGCGCTGTATGGTATAAGTTATGTGACCGCACCAGAGCTTGCTGAGGCGATTTTGTATCCTGTCTGGGCTGTTGAAATGTTAGCGATTGCCGCTTGGGCTGTTTATTATGCCAATAAAGCGACCCTAGAGGTAAACCGGGTGACTTGCTTTATCTTAGCAAATACGATGCTGAGTTTATGCTTCACTATGTTGTTGTCGGCCAGCACCTTGACGCTAGCGATTGCGCTGCAGATTGCTTCAATGAGCTATTTGAGCTGGAAATATAACGTAAGGATACCAGATTGGCTGTATAAAATAGCGCTGATGGTGGTTATGGCTCGGCTCACCTTTGCGCCTTGGCTTGCTCATTATCGAGACGAAACGATTTTAACCATACATTGGACGCTGATTGTATATCCGATAGTACTTGGTATTATTTGGATTGCGATAAAATATAACCCTTCAAAAGCTCTAACTACTTGGTTTATCGGTGGAGCTGTGCATATTGTGGCGCTGTTGGTTACTACCGAAACGAGCTACATTTTGTTTGGTGCATATCCAGACTTTACTAACCTAACCTATCAACAGTCGGTAATGCTTGCTTTAAACTGGTTAGCACTTGCTGCAGTGTACTTGTGGCGAGGCATGTTAAGCAATCACAAGAGCAAATTATACCCCAAAGCGGCAGCTATTTTACTACTTGCAAGCTCAGTGCTTCACTCGGATATATCGCTGATCAACTCGCCATTTTTAGTCAGCCAATATGTCGGTGAGAGCGTGGTTAACTGGTTGTTTTTACAGTGGTTTGTTCCAGCTGTGATTCTTGCAGGCATGACTAAGTTTGGTTTGCTCACTGCGCGTTATCATCGTCTCGTATACAGTGTGATTGCAGTGTTGGTAATACTATTTGTCAACGGAGCAATTCGTAGTTTGTATCATGGTGGTTTCGTTACGCTTTCTATCTCGATACAGCAGCCTGAGTTATACACCTATTCTATCGTATGGTTGTTACTCTCCACAGTATCTATTTTCGTTGCAAAGCGCTTTAACCTTCAAGCGCTTCTTCATGCTGGGTTTGCCGGACTTGCGATAGTTATTTTAAAAGCCTTTATTGTCGACATGGCCAACCTAGAAGGATTATTACGTGCTTTATCATTCATTGGACTGGGCTTAGGCTTGGTAGGAATTGGCTGGTTGTTTCAAAAAATGCAAACGCCACCTCATCACAATGAGGCGTAAGCTAGCAGAACCTGATGAACTTGGTAGATGTAGTAACATCGGTTAGTCTTTGTGTTTTACCTTGACTCTGTTTGTGTACATGACTTGAATACATGGCGATGTTTTCGCCATTTTTGCTCACACAAGGAGAAAATTCGAACTAAACTTAAGCTACTTAGAGAAGCGAAGAGCTTTCGTGGTCATGTATACCAACTGTATTAAAGTGAAAACGTGTGTCTTACTCTCGGTTTTATGTAGCGCGGAGATACTAGCGAGTGAAGACGATTTATTCTCACTGTCAATAGATCAGTTATTAGAAGTCAAGGTAGAAGCTAGGAAGGTCTCAGAAAGCCTACAAAAGACACCCATCTCGGTGTCTGTCCTATCAGAGCAACAAATCGAACAGCGTAACGTTACGGACTTACTCAGTGCTAGCTATTTTATTCCTAATCTGGATGTGACCACCACAGGCGAAAACTCCGGCTGTACACACTGTGCGAATATTACTATCAGGGGCGTGGGTCAGGTTGATCCTATTCCTACCACAGATCCGAGCGTTGGGGTTTATGTTGACGGTGTTTACTTAGCTCGCTCTGCTGGAAGTATGTCGCGCTTTTTGGATGTTGCTCAGGTGGAAATATTGCGAGGGCCTCAAGGGACGTTATTTGGTAAAAACACGATTGGTGGGGCGGTAAATATTCGCACCAATGCGGTCACGGATGACACTACGTTTAAATCAACCTTAACAGTAGGTGAGTTTAACCGACGTGACTTAACTATGGTGATCAATCAGCCACTCTCGGAGCAAGTGGCAATGCGTGTTGCCATGGCGAAATATGACAAAGAGGGGTTTGTACGCCGTGTGAATGGGGAGCGAGAAGGAGGAGAAGACGACTTTAGTTTGATTGCTAAGCTTCGTCATCAGGTTAATGATGAATTGACCTTACTTTGGCTGCTCAGCCGCCAAACGCAAGATAGAGGTAGTGCACCTTCGGTGCTGGCGGCTAAAAATGATAATGCTGTTCTTATTCAGATCTACAATCTGTTTGCAGAGCTTGGCAATGGGGTTGAACCAATTACACCGCTACAAACTTTTGATGATAAGTACCTAAGTGCAGCAACAGAAACGAACGAAAATAGCTTTACCCAAACGGGGGCGGCTTTGCAGGCTGATTATCGTATCAATGAGCAAATGTCACTTAAGTCTATTACTGCTTTTCGCTCTCTTGATGCATTTTACAGTCGGGATTTTGATAATAACCCCGTTAATATTGGGGTGACTCGAGATTGGCAATGGCAAGATCAGCGTAGTCAAGAATTTAATCTAACCGCTAAATACGAACACTATGACTGGCTGCTAGGAGCATATTATTTTGACGAAAAAGTAAGTTACCGAGCAGACTTCAACTTTTTCGGTGGCCTGTTCCAAGCAGTGGAGGCAATTCCTGCACCGCTTGACGGTTCACCGTTATCTGCACCAACGGATATTGGTGGTGCGGGTAACCCACTCAATGCCGCATTCGATTTTCATAATCGTTTTCTAAATGAAATAGAAAACACTAGCTATGCCGTCTTTGGCCATATGAATTATCACTTTTCACCAACTTGGTCTGTAACTATTGGCGCTCGCTATACTCGAGAAGATAAGCGCCAAGAGGTTGTGGGGTTAGCCTTAGAGGCAGATGAAGTACTACTGTCACGTACCTCAGAGAGTGCTGCGGGGGCAGTTACGCCAAGTTGGAAAGTGTTCTCTCCTATGCTCGGTGTGCAATACCAGCATAGCGAGCAAACCATGTTTTACCTCACAGGCTCTCGAGGCTTTAAATCTGGTGGGTTTAACGGCTTGCCAAGCTCACCTGCTGCGGTCCGGCCATTTGAGCCTGAATATTTGACCGCATATGAGTCGGGTGTGCGTTCACAATGGTTCGATAATCGTTTACGCGTCAATGTTTCTGCTTTCTACTTACAGCACAAAGACATGCAATTAAGAGGTGGTGAGTCAACGCAAGAGGGGGTGGAAATCTTTATTGATAACGTCGGTAAGACCAAAACTAAGGGAGTAGAATGGGAGTTCGAAGGCTTACTTGATGATGATTTTGGTGTTGCGTTTGCAGGCGCGTTTACTCGTGCTGAGTTCGTTGATGTTGGCAATGCAACCCAAGTTACGTTAGACAGTACGCCGATCCGCACACCGAAATGGTCGGTCACCGCCAGCGTGTGGAAAAACTGGCAATTGGATGCAAATCAAAAGCTCCATACCAGACTAGACTGGAGTTATCGCAGTAAGATGTATACTGACGTTTTTAACTCACCGCTTGCACAAACAGACCACTTACGGCTTCTCAATGCTAGGGTGCAATTGGATTTGAGTAAGCACATGAGTGTGAGTCTGTATGTTAATAATTTAACGGACGAATACCACTTTATTGGTGCGAATGATTTTCGCGAAGTATTTGGCGTTGCCGAATATTGGCTCGCACCGCCAAGAGAAGCGGGTATTGCCCTTACGATGCAGTTTTGATTGATTAACAAACAAGACAAGTTTGTGGGGCATGTAGCGGTTTAATCGCCCTGCAATTATTGTTATCCTTTAGCGATTTCAGCAGTAATAGAGTAATACCGAATGATCCCTGAGAATGATGTAATTGAAACCCTAGAGCAGCTCGAGGCCTTTTTGATCTTGGTCGATAATGGTGGCTTAGGGCTTCAAAATGTTGCCGGAGTAGCGCTTGCCACTAACAATAGTGATGGCAGACCATTTGTGGCAATTTTGGATGACAAACACCAATTGTTATTAGGTCGCTGGGTATCTCAAGACGTATATGAAAATGGCAAAGATATGGTGCGCTACGGACCTAAGAAAGCCCATTGATAGAGTGCGTTAACCGCCAAAGAACGCAGGAATAGCCAGCTCCTACCAACAACATCAAACCTCTGTGGGAGCTGCTTTACGCAGCAAGGTTGATGAAAAAGCTCGCGATGTAAAATCGCTCCTACCAACAACACAGAACTCATGTGGGAGCT
>NZ_NKHF01000183.1 GCF_002744175.1 Pseudoalteromonas piscicida | reverse complement strand
ATCGAAAAAAGGGTTGCACTTAAATCGGAATCGAAAAAAGGGTTGCACTTAAATCGGATCTCCCTATA
This sequence comes from Pseudoalteromonas piscicida, assembly GCF_002744175.1. GTDB lineage: Bacteria > Pseudomonadota > Gammaproteobacteria > Enterobacterales > Alteromonadaceae > Pseudoalteromonas > Pseudoalteromonas piscicida_B. The sequence goes on along the minus strand of NZ_NKHF01000183.1, from coordinate 135 downwards.
ATGCGCATCCACCGACACGGAGCACAACGCTGAAAAGCAACGAGCTAACGAGTTGGGAGTCAAGTAAAACTTAGGTTTTGAGGCTTCGAAAAGAAACTTAAAATTAAGTGTTGACAAAAAATTGGGAATGCTTAT
>NZ_NKHF01000056.1 GCF_002744175.1 Pseudoalteromonas piscicida | reverse complement strand
TTAGTTTTTTACGGGCAGTCGCCATCGCTTTTTCCTCAATCCTTTGAGTTCAGAGTTAGAGCGTAGACGACATCTAATGAGCTTGCAAATTTGAAAAAAGTTGAGGTGGGTGTCAGCTATTAAATTCTATTAAATTTGATGTTCGAAGGATTTGCCAGTGAGTGCATCTTCACCGCACAAAAATGCACGGCGTACGCAGCGTGAGATACAGTGGTTGTATTTGGTGTCGGCTAAACTAATCAGTTTTTTGGGGGCAGTAGCCATCGCTTTTTCCTCAATCCTTTGAGTTCAGAACTAGAGGGCAGACGACATCGAAGAGGCTTGCAAATTTGAAGAAAATTGAGATGGATGTCAGCTATTAAATTTCGAGATGGATGTCAGCTATTAAACTTCGAGATGGATGTCAGCTATTAAATTTGCATTAAGTTTCGGCTGAAAAAGCAAGTGTTGTCAGTACCGCTCTATTTTGTCTTAATAAAATCAAACAAGCTAAAAACGATGTGGACGCAGTATTAGGCCCACATCGTGCTAAGGGGACTAATCGCAGCTCACTGTTGGTGTGCTATCAGTTGAGATTTTTATCTCAGATAGTGCTATCTCAAGCACTCCCTTAGTTGCAAGCTCAAAAGGAACGACGGTTTTAGTGAAGTCCATACCTCGAGCTTTAAAGCAGTTGAGATTAATGCTGAGTGATTGCCATTGGGCTTGCGGCATTGCTTGAAGCTGCTCGGCAATATCCACTTTTGCAGTGCAGGAGCCATTTTCGTCAGCTTCGCCTTCACAGCTCATTGCAATCCATACTGGTTTATCGGGCTTTGCAGCTATTTTTACTTTAAAAGCCAGTGCACCGTCTGTTGGAATACTTGGACTTATATCTTCTCTAAAGTAGCTTTCGCTAGCGAGCCTAAAACCGCTGCTCCGACTACCGTCAAAAAGTAGTTGAATAGCATCTTCTTGCACTTCTCTATCGGTTGTGCGGTAGCTGATACCACCAAGGGTATGAGTATTGGCATTGATCGCTTGGTTTTGGGCGCTGCTGTATAAGTGGCCCTGCCAAGGTTTATTGATTGACCTTACAAGTAAATCTACGCCGCTGCCTAGGTTTGCTGGGGTTTCAATTTGCTCGGTTAAGTTATCACTAAGCACATTTTTATCTGCATAACTTAAGCCAAAGCCATAAGGTAGAAGCGGGTCGTAATGTTCATCTTGGTAATTAACGATTTGTGTCGGTGTTTTTGGCCAAGAATAGCTCAGTTTGCCAGTAAAGTCGTACTTAGCCTCGCCATTTTTGTCTGCGAGTATCACGTCGCTGATGCCGACTCCCTCTGAGCCTGGTAACCATGCGGCCACAAATGCATCTGATGCGTTGAGTTCAGGGTTTACCCACATTGGACGACCGCTGATAAAAATGGCAACGGTAGGGATACCTGCTTGTTTAAAGCGCTTTAGCAATGCAAGATCGGATTTGTCCGACGGTTTGTATTCAAGAGTTGCTCTATCGCCATGGCCTTCCGCATAAGGATCTTCACCAAATACCACAATGGCAACATCGGGCTTGTGTTCAAAATCACCATCTTCACTTAGCGTAACTGTACCACCAGCGGCTTCGGCTTGTTGCTTTATACCATCATAAATAGATGTGCCTCCGGGGAAGTCGTCGTTGGTATTGTTAGTACCCTGCCAAGTAATACTCCAGCCGCCAGATTGTTTGCCGATATTATCGGCGCCATCTCCTGAGAGCAAAATATGTTGATTGGGCATAAGTGGTAATAATTGACCTTTGTTTTTCAGTAGTACCAAAGATTCACGTACCGCTTGACGAGCAACGTCGCGATGGGCTTGTGCTCCAATCAGATCTGAATTGCCAGCTAATGGACGTTTTGCAGGGCTTGGCTTGTCGAACAAACCTGCACGCAATTTAACTCTCAAAATACGGCTCACGGCATCGTCAATTCGAGAATGCGCAATCTCACCGCTTTTCACTTGTGCTAGTGTATTGTTATACAGTGCTTTCCAGTCGTTTGGCGCCATCACAATATCAATACCAGCATTAATGGCCTCTGCGCAGCTATCGTTAGTACAGCCTGCTATTTGTCCGTGACCATTCCAGTCACTCACCACAAAGCCGTCAAAATTCATACGTTCTTTTAGCACTTGGGTGAGCAAATAATAGCTACCATGCACTTTTTCACCGTGCCAGCTGTTGAAAGAAGCCATTACCGACTGTGCTCCGGCTTCGAGGCCGCCAACATAGCCCTGAGCGTGGAGTGCAACTAATGCTTTTTCAGAGGCAATGTTGTCGCCTTGGTCGTCACCATCGACTGTGCCGCCATCACCGACAAAATGCTTTACTGTGCTGATCACCCGATTATCACCAAGAAAGTCTTTATTTGGCGCGCCTTGTAGGCCTTTTACGATGGCGCGAGAGTAAGCTTTTACAATATCTGGATGCTCAGAATAACCCTCATAAGTACGCCCCCAGCGATCATCACGCACCACTGCAACTGTTGGGGCAAAGATCCAATCAATGCCTGTAGCCAGTACTTCTGTTGCGGTAATTTCCGCGATGCTTTCAATCAGAGCAGGGTTATTTGCAGCGCCAAGGCCAATATTGTGCGGAAACAAAGTTGCGCCAATCACATTATTGTGGCCATGAACTGCATCGGTGCCCCACATAGTAGGGATAGTGCTGCCATCTAGGCTATCGTCAACCGACGCCTGATAAAGTGCCTCTGCGAGCTTAACCCAATCTGCAGGCATCGCGTGTTTGTTATTATACGGGAATGCGCCACCGCCATTTAGGTAGGAGCCAAATCCGTATTCTCGCATTTCAGCTACTGTAATATTACGAATTTCAGGCTGGATCATTTGTGCGATTTTTTGCTCTAGCGTCATCTTTGCAAGTAATGCATCAATTTGTGCTTCAAGATCTTCATCTTGTGCGATGGCAGGAGTCAACGCGGGCCAGTTCTCAACTTGGCGAGTGGGTTCAGCCTCAACATGGGACTGCACTTTGTTCTCGCTGCATCCTGTTAGCGCTGCTATTGCAACCGCTAGGCTTAGCATGGTTAGTTTGGTTTTCATATTTTAGTTACTCTTGAAACGCTGAGGTGTTGCACCTTTTAATCCAAAATAGGCGATGTAGATATAGCATAAAGCAGGGAGTAAAAATGACAGCTGAAGATTAATTCCATCTGCCAACATACCCTGAAGTAGTGGGACGATAGCGCCGCCAACAATTGCTAGACAAAGAATGCCTGAACCTTGCGCCGTTTGTTTTCCTAAGCCGTTTAGCGCTAGGCTAAAAATAGTCGGAAACATCACTGAGTTGCAAAGTCCAACGGCTAAAATACTCCAAAGCGCAAGCTGCCCGCTGCTAAATACGGCGATAAGTACCAGCACAAACGCACATACTGCATTGAATGCCAGCACGGTGCGGCCGGAAATTTTTTGCATAACTAATGCGCCAATAAAGCGTCCAATCATGGCACCGCCCCAGTAGTAAGCAATCAGCTTTGCAGCCTGGGCCTCTGTCATGTTGCCGATGTCAGGTTGATGTAAAAAGCTAACCAGGGTTGAGCCGATTGCTACCTCTGCACCCACATAAACAAAAATCCCAATAGCGCCGAGTACGAGATGTTTGTGCTGCCAAGCTTTGGTTTCTCCCGTCGTGATAGCCTCAGTTGTACTGCTTAATTGTGGCAACTTAATAAAGGCAAAAATTAAAGCAAGTACGGCTAGCATTGTCGCTAACATCAAGTAGGGAAGTTGTGTGGCACTGGCATTGCCTACTTCCACAGCACTGCCTTCACTAAATATCAGCATAGCACCAAAGAATGGTGCAACTGTGGTTCCTAGCGAGTTAAAAGCTTGTGTCATCGTAAGTCTAGCCGGAGCCGTTTCTGGTGAACCGAGTACGCTTACAAATGGGTTGGCAGCAACTTGTAGTATGGTGATCCCCGCCGCTAACACAAACAAAGCAAATAAAAATACGCTGTAAATACCGCTTTGTGCCGCAGGGTAAAACAGCAAGCAGCCCACTCCTGCGGTGAGTAGTCCCGCTACAATCCCTTTTTGGTAACCTATTTTGCCAACCAACTTACCGGCAGGTACAGAGACCACAAAATAAGCGCTAAAAAAGCAAAATTGGATCAGCATGGCTTGGGTATAGTTAAGTTCAAACGCCCCTTTGAGGTAGGGAATCAAAATATCGTTTAAACATGTAATGAAACCCCACATAAAAAACAATGAGGTTAGGGCGCCCAAAGCAAATCGGTATTGGCCGCTTTGGCCTGCCGTAGCTGCTGGTGAAACTTGAGGTTGAGACGGTACGCTCACAAGAAACTCCTAGTTGATTTTTTTTGGTAAAGCGCTTACATTTATAAAAATGAAAGCGCTTACATTTTATTTGATAATTGCAGAAAGCGAGCGTGAATTCAAATAAAAAATGTTTTTGTCTATCACAGAGAAGCAAAAATACACTTGCAGATTGGCGTGAAGACACAACTTGGAACGGTTAACCATGAATAAATTTATCCTGCCAAAACACTCGGCTATGTTACAGGCTGACTATATTTTCGGCGTTGCGACTTCATCATTTCAGATTGAAGGAGCTAGACAGGCCCGTTGCGAGTCTATCTGGGATAGATTTTGTCGTGTCGATGGTGCCGTAAAAGACAAGAGTAACGGCGATACAGCCTGCGAACATATCGCGCGGTGGCAACAAGACGTGGAGCTTATTCACAGTTTAGGGGTAGATGCCTATCGTCTTTCAATCTCTTGGCCGAGGGTGATCAATGACGATGGTACGGTAAATCTGGCTGGCCTTGGATTTTATCAAGCCTTGGTGGATGAGTTGGTGGCGAAAGGACTAAAAGTATTCGTTACGCTCTACCATTGGGACTTGCCGCAAGCGCTTGAAGACAAAGGCGGATGGTTAAACAGAGAAACAGCGGTGGCGTTTGCACAGTACAGCGAAGTTGTATGTAAGGCTCTTGGCGAGAAGGTCTATGCCTACACAACGCTAAATGAGCCGTTTTGTAGCGCTCACCTTGGCTATGAAGTGGGCATACACGCTCCTGGTATACGCTCGCAATCGGCAGGGAGGCAAGCCGCGCATCACTTGTTATTGGCCCATGGTTTGGCGATGCAAGTATTGAGAACGCATTGCCCAAAGAGTCGTCATGGTATTGTCCTTAATTTTGCCAATGCCGATGCTGCATCTGACAGCCCAAGTGATATCAAAGCGGCAAAAATCGCAGATGATTATTGTAACCATTGGTACATTAAACCTATTATCGACGGCTGCTACCCAGCGTTACTTGCTCAACTACCAAAAGATGTACAGCCCGACATTCAGGCTGGGGATTTAGAGATTATTAGCGCACCCATAGATTACTTGGGTGTAAATTACTATACCCGCAATATTTATAAATCCGATGGCAATGGGTGGTATGAGCAAGTCGCGCCTACTGCGAGTCACCTCACTACCATGGGGTGGGAAATAGTGCCAGACTCGTTTTGTACATTACTGCTAGATTTACACCAAAAATACCAATTGCCGACGCTATATATCACTGAAAATGGCGCGGCTTTTGAGGACAAAATAGCAAACGGTGAAGTGCTTGATGTTAAAAGGTTAGACTATTTTCAATCTCATCTGTTGGCTGTCCATCAAGCAATAGAGCAGGGCGTTGATATTCAGGGCTATTTTGCTTGGAGTTTAATGGACAACTTTGAGTGGGCAGAGGGGTATACGCAACGTTTTGGCATTGTACACGTTGATTATAACACCCAACAACGAACCTTGAAGGCAAGTGCCAAAGCGTATCAAGCGATGCTGGAAGCACGTCGTGAAGCGCTCTAAAGTTATGCGCATTTTGCATTAATATTGGTATAGTGCGCAGATACAACTGACGGAATAAAAAGTAATTACATGGCAACGATCTACGAAGTTTCAAAAGCAGCTGGTGTATCATTAGCCACCGTATCGCGAGTGATGAACGGCAACGCAAAAGTGAGCGATAAAACCAAGGCTAAGGTGCTCGCTGCGATGTCTGAACTGGGCTATAAGCCCAATGCTATCGCACAATCTTTGGCTTCTAACCGTAGCAACAGCGTGGGCCTTATGGTATCTGAACTGCATGGTTCTTTCTTTGGTGACATGATGAGTACCATAGAGAACACACTCAGAACAGCAGGTAAACATGCCATTATCGCCGCAGGCCACAGTGATGCAGACAAAGAGCAACAAGCCATCGAGTTTTTGCTAGACAGGCGATGTGACGCACTAATTGTTCATGCAGAAGCGGTCAGTGATGAATACCTCATTGAGCTCGCGGAGCGAGATGTTGAGCTGGTGCTGGTGAATCGTCATATTCCAGAGCTGGCGGAGCGTTGCTTTTATACTGATAACGAACTGGGTGGCTATTTGGCGACGGAAGCCCTCTTGCAGCGCGGACACCAAAATATTGCCTACATTAGCGGGCCGCTGTTTAAGCTTGATGCCAAAGCACGTTTGGCTGGCCATAAGAAGGCGCTGGCTGAGTATGATATTGCGTTTAACCCTTCCCTGACATTCGAGGGAGGGTATCACGAAACCGATGGTATGGCAGGTTTTGCTCATCTGATGCAAACTGGGCTGCCATTTTCTGCATTAGTGTGTGCTAACGACGAAATGGCATCAGGAGCGATGACTGCGGCAAGGGAAGCTGGACTCAATGTTCCCACTGAGCTGTCGGTGGTGGGGTTTGATGACGTGTTATTTACCAAATACCTCTATCCAAAACTCACTACCATAGATAACCCAATCCGTAAAATGGGCGACGCTGCAGCGCGCTGGGTTCTCAAACATGTGTATAAAGAAAAGCATCAACCCGATGTCGAAAACCTCTATCCACCAACTTTGATCTTGCGCGATTCTATCGCCACAAAAACAAAAGTAGAATAACTATGACCGGCCTTACGATTTCTAGTGCAGTGAAGTACACCTTAATTGTATCGTTAGGCGGGTTTATTTTTGGTTTCGATGCCTCGGTGATTTCTGGTGCCATTGGCTTTATCGGCGAAGCCTTCAAGTTAACGGCGTGGCAGCAAGGAATTGTGGTGAGTGCTCCAACTCTTGGTGGCTTGATAGCAACATTGATGGCAGGGCCCGTAGCTGATGCAATTGGCCGTAAACGTACTTTACTAATGACGGCTTGTCTTTATTTTGTTTCTGCGATCGGGTCGGCGTTAGCTCCTTCTTTCGAAGCCTTGGTGCTCGCGCGCTTTGTGGGTGGGATGGCATTTTGTTCGCTCATGGTCGCGCCGATGTATATCGCTGAGATCAGTCTACCCGAGCAGCGCGGAAGGTTAGTGTCTGTTAATCAGCTTAACATTGTAATTGGCCTAGTTATTTCCTATTTCACCAACTATTTTTTGCTGCAACTGAGTCATAGTGACGTTGCTTGGGTAACAAGCTGGCATATTGATACTCAAACATGGCGTTGGATGCTTGGTGTTGAAGCCATACCTGCGTTAGCTTGGGTGTTATTATTGTTGTTATTGCCTCGTAGCCCTCGATGGTTGTTGATGAAGCACCAAACCGCAGAGGCAAAACGTGCGCTAATTAGCCTATTTGGCCGCAGCCAAGCACAGCAGCAGTTTGTCTCGATTACAGCAGCACTGCCAAACGCGCAGCTTAGTTCTGTGTCGATAGCCAGCAAACTAGGTCGTTTATTCAGTAAACGCATGCGTATTCCATTGATTGTTGGCGTTGTGCTTGCAGTCGCGCAACAAGTAACGGGCATTAATGTGGTGTTTTTCTATGCACCGACGATATTTGAACAAAGCGGTATTGGGACGGATGCTGCTTTTTTACAAGCCATTTGGATTGGCCTTATCAATGTGCTATTTACCATAGTTGCACTCCTGACTATAGATAAAATTGGCCGCCGACCCTTATTGTTGACGGGCTTAACAGGTATTTGTTTAAGTATGGCTCTGTGTAGCTGGGGATTTAAGCAAGCGACTTATCAACTCAATGATGCAGGGGTTATTGCTATCCAGCAAAAGACAACAAATTTTCCAAGCCAAGCGTTAACGCCAATTGTCGGTCGGACTTTTCATTCCGATGTTGAATTTAACCAGGCCTTACAGCAGCGACTAACGGCAGATGAATACAGACAGCATAAATCTAGTATCTTTGCTCAAAGTATCACTATGCCAGCAAAGTGGGTGCTATTTGGTATTTCTCTTTTTGTTGCCTCCTTCGCCATGTCGCTGGGACCGGTGATGTGGGTGATGTTTTCTGAAATTTTTCCCAACGCAATCAGAGCGGTTGCCATTTCTGTGGTGGGTGTCATTAATAATGCGGCTAGCTTTACGGTACAACTTGTTTTTCCGTGGGAGCTAGCATATTTGGGTGCCAGTACCACTTTTTTACTTTATAGCGTGTTCTCCATAATATCTTTTGCTTTGGTGCTTCTATTTGTAGAGGAGACCAAAGGGAAGACGCTTGAACAATTAAGTGAGTTTTGCGGTGAAACGATCGATTCAAAAGTAGGGTGAATAATTTTCGATATTTCTATGGTGGATGTCATTCGTAATTGGTGGGTGTCATTCGTAATTGTCATTAGTAATTGTCATTAGTAATTGTCATTAGTAATTGTCATTAGTAATTGTCATTAGTAATTGGTGTGGGTGTCATTCATCATTGTTGGGTGAGTTCTGCGGTAAGCAAGTGATTCAAAGTAGAGTGAATAATTTCAATGTAATTTTTTTGTAAATAGATTTTAATATTTGAGTCCTATTATCTTTCTTGGACTAGTCCAGAAAATCATTTTAAAGGAAAGATAATGAAATTACCCGTGCTTAGCAGTGCATTATTTGCGCTTTTATTCACCACAAGTGCTGATGCACTTGAAAATAAAGTATTATTGATTGGTATTGATGGTTTGCAATACGAAAAAATCGGCAGCAATCACACCCCAAATTTTGACCGCCTATTTCTGACCAAAGCCTATACCGGTGGGATCTCAGCAACTCAAACCCAGCAAAGAACCAAAAGCGGCCCAGGTTGGGCTACGATTTTAACGGGAGTTTGGGTGAACAAACATCAAGTCCCAAGCAATGACTCTGGTTTGGCGAACAAAGCCTATCCTAGCCTTTTCCGTTATATCGCCGAACATGATGACAGCGCCGATATCTCGAGCTTTAGCACGTGGGGGCCGATCCATACCCAATTCTTCCGTAATGACCTCTCTTTGATAGACAGAAGATCGGAAGGAGGCAGTGATGATGATAATTTGAATAAAGCGCTGACGACGTTAAATACTGGCTCACCAGACTTCGTTTTTCTACATTTAGATGAGCCTGATGCCGTGGGGCATAGCTTATGCTTTGGCTCTGCCTACAATAGAGCGGTAGAAGATGCTGACAAGCGACTAGGTAAACTCCTTGATGCCGTTGAAACCAGAGAACAAAATGGTGAAAACTGGTTGGTGATGGTTACTACCGATCATGGTCGCACGCCAATTGTTGGTTGTCACCACGGCGAGCAAACAGAGCCGGAAAAAACGATTTTTATCGCTTCAAACAAAGTGTTGAATAAGGAGTTTAGTTCCAAGGCCGTTAACCCTGCTAATACGGACTTCTCCGGTTTATATGGCTACCCAGCGCAAACTGCAATTGTACCAACTATCTTATCCTACATGGGAATTGACACGGCAGTGCAATCGGGCTTTGAAAGTACGCCACTGTATGGCGACTTAGGGATCCGTAAACTAAATTATGCGAATAAACTCTTTACCTGGATAAATGATGCGAATGTGCAAACTCGGGTTTATCGCAATAACCATTTGGTTGAAACATTGCCTGCAGGTGTTTCGCAGTGGCAGGACCCACAACCAGCTTCTGGCATCAATAACTATAGCTTCGAACAGCAGGGCGTATATGTTGGCTACCGAGTGACTGAACTGAACTTAACCGCGGCGCACCAGTGGCACAATAGCAAAAGCTACTTCTTTTCTGAGGATGCACGTTATTGGCGTTACGATACGGTGTTAGATAAAACTGATGACGGCTATCCGTTGTCGGTGAATAACAGCAATTGGCCTGGCCTTGAGCAGTATGCAGCGCAAATTCAGGCGAGCTTTTACAAAGACAGTGATACGGTATATTACTTCTTGTCTACAGGACAATACCTTAGTTATGACGTGCAAAGTGATAGAGTTCGAGCCGGTTACCCCAAAACAATAGATAACAATACGTGGCCGGGGCTTGCAGCATACGCAAATAAAATAACAGCAACGTTACGCTGGACGTCTGACAAAGTGTATTTTTTCCTAAATAATGGCCAATACCTACGCTATGATCTAGCTGAAGATAGAGTTGATAGCGGATATCCTCGAGCAGTTAACGACAACACTTGGCCGGGAATGGGCGCCTATGCGAGCAAGATCAGCGCAGCATTAAAGTGGAACGGTACACGCGCTTACTTCTTTTTAGATGACGGTCGTTATCTAAGGTATAGCATAACATTAGATAAAGTAGATGCGGGTTATCCTAAAGCAATCGACAACGGCACTTGGCCAGGGTTGCAATAGAACCGATAGGGCTCATTGGTTTTTTAGGGACTGATTAGGCGCACGCCTACACTCCTTTTTTCATCCTGTTTTTTCCTGTTGTAGCGATTTTTCAGTTATGCTGAACATTCTTCGTTTTAATTGGATATGATTAATGGACTTTAGATCTGATACGGTTACGCAACCGACTGCTGCGATGAAGCAACGCATGTTTGACGCACCGCTTGGTGATGATGTGTATGGCGATGATCCGACGGTCAATGCGCTAGAACAATTCGCAGCTGAGCGCCATGGGTTTGAAGCAGCGCTATTTACCAGCTCTGGTACGCAAGCAAACCTCCTTGCGTTGATGAGTCATTGTGAAAGAGGCGATGAATATCTGTGTGGTCAACAAGCTCACAATTACAAGTTTGAAGCGGGTGGCGCAGCAGTACTTGGCTCTATTCAGCCACAACCTCTAGAAAATGAGGCCGACGGCGGTATTTGTTTAGAAAGAATTAAGCAAGCCATCAAACCTGATGATTTCCATTTTGCCAATACTAAACTGCTAAGTTTAGAAAACACCATTGGTGGTAAGGTGCTTAGCCTTGAGTATCTTGCAAAGGCTCGAACATTATGTGATGAACACGATTTAATGCTGCATTTAGACGGTGCGAGAGTGTATAACGCCGCAGTAGCATTAAAAGTAGACATCAGAGAAATCGTCAAACACTTTGATTCTTTTACAATATGTCTCTCCAAAGGTCTAGGGGCACCGGTAGGTTCTTTATTGCTGGGTGATAAAGCATTTATCGAAAAAGCGAGACGATTAAGAAAAATGCTTGGTGGCGGAATGCGTCAAGCGGGCATGCTCGCAGCGGCTGGCCTTTATGCTTTGCAGCATAATGTAGAGCGTCTGGAAAAAGATCATCAAAATGCACAGTATTTGGCTGAAAAGCTAGAGCAAATTCCGGGCTTCAAGCCCTGTAAGCACAAAGTACAGACAAATATTGTTTTTGTTGACGTGGAGCCGCAGATTGACTTATTTGATATAGCCGAACAGCTAAAGCTAAAAGGGATCAATATTACCCCTGGATACCAAGGCGGAAGATTCGTAACCCACTTAGGAGTTGATAGGGCGGATATAGACACACTTGTGCATGAGATCGCAGCAATTACCTGATCCTGATGTAATAATTGTATTGACTTTGGGTACAGTTGTGAGTACGTTCTTTATTTTTAAATAAGGAAATCAGATGTTGTCATCTTTAATAAGAATAACGGTGGGGGTTTCGGCATTGCTGTGCAGTGCTAGCAGCTTTGCAAGTTCAGTTGATTTTTCTCTCGGTACTGGCTACCCATTTCTAGGTCAAGTAGAACTATCAGTTCCTCAAGTTGATACAAATAGTCGTTGGTTCGGTAACTATGTAATAGGGTTAGGAGATGGCTTTGCTATTGGCTATGAAAAGGCTGTTTCTGATAACAATAAACATGCACTAGGATTGATTGCTGGTGCTATCGGTGCAAGAGATGCGGGACCAGTATGTGAAGATCAAGACGATACTGGATGTGAAATACTAGAGCCGTTTTTCGATCTCTTTGATAGTGAAACCACCTATGGTCTTGGGTTGAGTTATAGTTACTATTCTTCTGGAATTAATCAGACTGGTTGGCGAGTGAAATTGGTCGCGGGCTACGGTGAGAGTCAGGAATATAATGATAAACGAGTTGATGGCGGATTAACCATTAGCTATCAATTTTAAGCCATCGCCCTGTCTTTGTTGAATACAGCTACAGGGCGATGAAGTAAAGCGTTTAGAATTTATACTTTACATTAGCGCTGATTGTACGGCGTTGGCCATAGAAACAATCACCTCGGTATAAACAGCTGGTGATCACCGTTTTGTCACTGACATTATCGACTTGTAGGCTGAACTGATACTGGTCAATGTCGTAGCCTATCATCATATCAATCAGGGTAAAGTTATCCGTCACCAATTTCTGATGCAGTGTTTGGCCGTTAAGCTCAACGGTACGGCTGCCATCAAAGGTTTTACCTACGTGCCTAATACCTGCGCCAAATTTAAGCCCTGGAAGTAACTCATCGGCACGATACGTTGCCCAAATTGACGCTAAATGTTTAGGTGTGGCTGAAAGCTCGGTATCATCTGTGATTAAGGTCACCAGATCTTGAGCCATATAAAGCTCGTCAGGGCTCAGTGGTGTAACATCTTGTTCTGTTTCTAGATAAGAGTATGCAGCATATACATCAACGTTTTGCCATTCAAGTTGGGCTTCAAGCTCAAAACCAGTCACCGCTATTTCGCCATCTTGTACTTCTACTTCTGGAGAAACTTTGCGAATTTGGTTTTTGTCTTTAATGTCAAATATCGATGCCGTAATAAGGTGTTCAGTACCTGCTGGTTGATACTTTAACCCCATTTCTACTTGTTCACCTTCCAGTGGCTTATATGCTCCACCTTGTGGCTTTTGACCAAAAACCGCTTTAAATGATTCTGAGTAGCTAACGTATGGTGCTAAGCCATTGTCGAACTGATATAAAACACCAATTCGGCCTGTTGTGGCATTCTGAGTACTTTTGATAGCTCCTGCGGTTTGTATTTGGTTAGATACGTCATCGTAACGAAGTGCGGCGTTGAGTACCCAGCTATTTACTTCTGCAGTCACTTGAGCATAAGCGCCAAGCTGTTTGTTGTTTAGCGTATTTTCAGGGTTATCGACTACCGCTGTTGGTAACTCGGTACTTTGACCATAAACCGGGTTGTATAAATCGAGTGGAGCTGCAACGCCACGACCGCGATCAGAATCCGTATCCGCACTTTGGTAATCAACACCAGTTACAGTTGTCAGTGTTACCGAATCCCACTCTAGATACTTGTGAAATTGCAGGTCCATTGTCAGGCTTCTTGCACTCGAGTCGGTCAGGCTCGCTATGCGCTTAACCGTGCGCTTATCGGCTTCAAACTTAGGAGGCCAAGAGTAAATAGTGCGGTACTCAGAGGAGCTGTCGCTGTATCGACCAGAGAATTTTATATGGGTGTCTAAGTTAAAGCTGTGCTCAACAATGGCTGTAATAGCCTTTTGTTCAGTATCATACTTGTCCCAGCCCGGTTCGCTAATAAAGCGCTCACTTGGAATTGGACCATATTTTGCAGGAAGAATGGTGCCTTCATGGGGGAAAAATTGCGTTGAAGAGCCTGATTCATTTCTTTGCAGGTTAGCAAGTAACGTTACCTTAGTCTCATCTGAAACTAGCCAGCTAAAGCTAGGTGCAAGCATTAAGGTGTTGTCGTCAACATAGTCGGTTTGTGTGCCACTATCACGGAACATGGCTACCGCTCGTGCTTGATACTCTTGCTGCTCGCCGAAAGTTGTATTGTAGTCCAAGGCGAGCTGTTTGCGATCATAGTTGCCAAGCTGTGCCCAGATCTCACCTTCGGTGTCTGACTTTGGTAGTTTTGATACCGCGTTTATGATGCCGCCGGTTGACCCTTGACCGTAAAGCACAGAGGATGGGCCTTTTAAGATCTCGACACTTTCAAGTGCGTAAGGATTGGTACGGGTATTGTTGTAGTTTCCAAATAGTTTTTGTAGGCCATCAACATACTGCAGCGGATCTACACCGCGGATCTTAGACCAATCACCTCGGGTATCAACACCGTAAGGGCCATTATAAACACCTGCAACATAGCCGATGCATCTTGCAGTGTTTCTGCACCTAAGTCTGAAATACGCTGAGCGGTTAAGACAGAAACAGAAACAGGAGTTTTTACAATGGGGATTGCTGTTTTTGACGCTGTCGCGCTAACGTAAGAGATAAGTCCTCTTGGGCTGACTTTAATAATTTCAATATCTTCGTCACTTTGCTTCTGCTCTTGTGCATTAGCTGAGCAAGCTAAGGCCAATGCTACACTGGCAAACAGGGTTGAATATTTGTGTTTAAATGAGCGCATGATTAATCCCTATGATCTAATTTTGTGCAAATGATATTGTAGATGATAGTGATTATCAATAGTGTTTTTCTGGAATTTGCAAATGTTACAATAGGTTATAAATATTATAACAAATTAAGTCTTTAGATTAGCGACGGCTGCTACAACGCTTTGAGCAGTACTTGACGTTTTCCCACTCCTTTTGCCACTTTTTTCGCCAACTGAAAGGGCGATTGCAAACTGGGCATATTTTTGTAGGTAGGTGTGTTTTTTTATGTGCCATAAGCGTCCTTTGGTGACTATTACCATCTTGTCTTGCGAGGTGAATGTCAGTGGCGTCGCGATAGCTGGATGCGATAGTGGTGTTATCGACAAGATGTGCTCGCCGCAAATTAGCTCACTTAATTAACCTGAAGTTAGTTATGGTACGACCGTAGGGCGTGGGTCGATCTAAAAAAGCCCCATCGCAATTGCTATAGGGGCTTTAGAAAGGAAATGATAATGGCTAGGCTACGCCGATGGGATAAGGGCATAGCCTCCTTTTAAATGTCCGATATTATTAAAGCCTAACCTTGCTAACGCTTGTGCTGCAACCTGTGAGCGGCTACCACTTCGGCACACCAAAACTAAAGGGGTCGATTTATCTTGGTTATGTCTGCCAATAAAATCGGTGAGTCGTGTCAGCGGCACGTTTTGGTCAAAAGCCCGATTGTGGTTTAGTGCGTACTCATGGGGTTCACGAATATCAATAAGTAGCAGATTATTGTTGTGCTGCATATGTTCGGCCAATTCACTTGCCGTGTACTCGTGAAGTGAAAACTGATCCTTGCTACATACTGTCGCACCACACATGATTTCACTGCCAGCGTCATCGACAATATTTTGGTCAATAAGTGCTTTCTTTTCGACAAACTCCGTCACAGATATTTCATCGCATAAAATACGCTTTAGTGTGCCGTTACGACTACTTTCTGCACTGAGTGTCGTGGCAAATTCATTGTTGTAATCATGGCTTGGGCATAACAAAGTATCGGGCGTCGCTAATGTTGCGAGCAATTGAATGCTGCTAAACATCGCGCTACTTGAGCTGGTCGGGAAGTTGGTTCTACCGAGTGCACCCATCAGAATTAAATCACCACAAAAAACGTATTTAATAACGGGAGTATCTTGCTGCTGTTCAAATAAAATGAAGCTTACGCTATCTTCTGTGTGCCCTGGTGTTGGTAACTTAGCTAAGTGGTAATGGCCAAATGGGATACAAGCTAATTGCTGCCCTTTATATTCCATAGTCGTTGTTTGTGTGGGCCAGCCTAAGTGATCGCATGCTTGTTTTGGTAATGAAAAAGCGACTCTACTTGATTCATGATCAGCATGTCCATGGGTATCTAATGCTGCAAGCAGGGTGAGCTGTTGACACTCTAAAATTGTATTCAGTCGCTCAACTAACTCTGGAAGCGGGTCAATAATGATGGCGGTTTTGGCCTGTTTATCTGCAAACAACCAACAGCAGGCGCCTCCTACTTTAAACTGCACTAAGCCATCAAGTGCTTCTTTATTATCTATGTCATGATGGGCTTGCATTAGACAGCTGTGACCTAATGCCTGAGCACAATGTTGAATACGCTCACAAGCTGCATCAATTTCAGTTTGTGTTGTCGCAGGACCATAGGACATTCGAATCGCAGATTCACTCTGCCAAGCGGGTAGGCCCATAGCATCGAGTACAAAACTCCGAGTCACTTTCGAGCTACATGCAGAGCCGGAGCTTACACGGATATTTGCGGCATCAAATAAATCCATGATTTCTTTTGAGCTAAAGCCGGGTATGGCAAAGTTGAGTGTTGTTGGCACACTATTACTGAACTGATTGTTAAAAACAATAGTTGGAAAAGCGCGGGTTAGCGCTTGAGCTAATTGATTTCGATAGTCATGTAGCTTATCTACGCTGACAAATTGGCTGCCATCTTCTTTAAGTAACTCGTCAAAGATAATATCGAGAGCAGCAAGGCCTGGTAGATTTTCCGTGCCTGAACGCAAACCGCTTTCTTGACCACCACCTGCAATAAAAGGAGTAAATGGTGCGTTGTTTCTAATGTAAACAAAGCCAATGCCTTTGGGCGCATAGAGTTTATGGCCGCTGAAAGGTGCATAATCAATGGTGGTTCTGGCTAAGTTTAAGTTGCGTTTACCTAGCGCTTGAACACAATCTACCATCCAAAATACATCAGCATTATGGGTTCTTATTACCGACTCTAAGGCATTCAAATCTTGATAAACGCCGGTTTCGTTGTTTACAGCCATAGTGCAGATCATTAACGCGTTTGGCACTTCTCGTGCGATAAAGTCAAAGTCAAGGTTACCTGCGTTATCGACGGGGATTGCTTTAACCTCTGCGTTAATTTCAAGGATGTGATTCCAGTGTTTCAGTGACTCTGGTACGGCTTTATGCTCGGTCGCACCGTAAAGTAGTGTATATTGCTTATGAGGCTCGATTTGCTTTTTTGCTTCACAAAGGGCAGACAGTATGCCAGTTTGGATCCCTTCGGTGGCGCCACTGGTAAAAATAACTCTACCGTTACCTGAACCCAGAACCGCGCGTGCCTTTTGGCGAGTTTGCTCCATGAGCTGCTTTGCTTGCAAACCTGTTATATGACTACTACTTGGGTTTCCAAACATAGTTTTCATGGTAATTAATGCGGCATTTGCTGCTTGTTCTAATACAGGGGTCGTTGCATTAGCATCCAAGTATATTTGGGGTAATACGGTATCTTCTGTCATGACTGTGCCTTTAGGTATAAACAAATCACCTATATAACCAAAAGTAATAAGTAATTATTTATAGTTATAATAAGGGAGATAGATGCGGGTTTCAACTATTCACGACGTGTTTCTTTGATCCGATTTATAGTATTGTTAATGTAAATTTAATTTGAAAAATATGTACTCATCATGTTTAATTGCCCTCGCTCTTGTATATACGAGCAGAACGACTGATTGGTAAGGAAATAACCTTTTAATTTTAACGGAAAGATCATGCTGCAACGAATAGCAAAACCAACAATGTGGCCATTGTTTTTTACACTCGGTGTTTATGCCACGTTGATTTGGCTGCAGGGGTTTTATCAGGCATTTGGCCAGATCATGAATGAAGCGAGCATAGCGCTTACAATGGCTCTGGGCTCATTTGTAGCTGGTGGGACGGCATTAGGGGGAGGCGCTGTTGCTTTCCCTGTGATGACTAAACTATTGGATATTGACCCTGCAACGGCAAAAGTGTTTTCGCTTGCTATTCAAAGTTTCGGTATGACAGCCGCAACAATCACTATTTTCTGTCGCCGCATTCCAGTATACAAAAATGTTATCGTTATGGCATTACCTATGGCTGCACTTGGCGTTACAGTAAGCCTTTTGTTCGTTGCGCCACTGGCTCCACGTTTGTTAGTTAAATCCATTTTTAGCTTTTTACTTCTCTGTTTTGCGCTAACCCTTATTTTACGGTGGTGGCGTAAGGCACATCATCAGCCAAGCAGTGAATTCATCAAACCTAAAATGCTACGCTTTATGTTCGTTGCGTTAATTGGCGGTATCGCCAGTGGACTGGTGGGCTCAGGTGCAGATATCGCGCTATTTGCGCTATTAGTGATTGCATACAATGCTGATGTAAAAAAGGCAACAGCCACTTCCGTTGTAGTAATGACCTTTACGTCGCTAGTTGGTAGTAGCATCAATGCATGGCATCTAGATTCTATAACGAGTGAAATAAACAGCTATCTACTGGCAGCAATTCCCATTGTGGTCGTTGGTGCACCGCTTGGAGCCTATGTGTGCTCTAGAGTTAAAGTAGGGCACTTAGTGAGTTTCTTATTACTACTCATAGGGCTTGAAGTCTGCTTTACGTGCTATGAGCTTTATCCCGCTATAATACAATTGAATTAATGCTCTAATCAATTTGAAGGATGACATAGCTCATTTACTTAATACATTTGGTATAAGCAATTGGTTTTAGCGCTGAAATACACCTCAGAGCGTTAGCCAACCGAACAGTATGAGCTTTTAATTTCCTTGGGTTAACATTTTATTTTATTTGCTATCATGAAATTAATTATCTTACATCTGTTGCAAAAAAGATTACAAATATAAAATCTAAATGATAGTTGTTATCATTACTATTGTTTTGCTAAACTTCGCACCCTCTTAAATAAATAATTTTTTGAAATAGTCCAAACCGGCTATTTCTTTAAGATCCAATTGCGTAGTTTGGAGTTTCAACATGCAAATCTCTCGCTCTTCTGTTTTATCTGCTTCTTGGGTTGCGGTTAAGTTAGCGTTGCTGGGCGCTAGTACCTCTGCATTTGCTGCTGAGGAAATTGAAAGAATTAGTGTTTACGGTAAGCACAATAATATTATTCTACAATCTGGCACAGCCACCAAGTCGAATATGGACCTCATGCAAACCCCCGCAGCAGTAGTCGTGGTGGATAAAGAGCTATTAGAGTCGCAAAGTGCAGCAACGCTCCAAGATGCACTGCGCAATGTGAGTGGTTTATCTCAAGCTGGAAACAATTATGGCATAGGTGATTCACTAACGGTTCGTGGCTTGGGTGTAAACTATACCTATGATGGTATGTATGGCGGTGCTGATTTAGGTAATAGTTTCAACCCGACACGTTCACTAACAAACATCGAAAGCATCGAAGTATTAAAAGGCCCTGCAACTGGCTTGTATGGTATAGGTGCAGCTGGTGGTGTCGTTAACTTAGTTGAGAAAAAGCCGAAGTTCGAGCAGGCACTTGAAGTGAGCGGAAAAGTAGGTGCGTGGAATACTTATGGTATTGGAGTCGATTTCACTGATGCGATTACGGATAAGCTGGCATTTCGCGTAGTTGCAAATCACGAGCGCAGCGATGGCTATCGAGACCTTGAGTCTGGTAGAGATGAAGTTTATGCTAGCTTAAGGTTTGACCTAAATAGTGACCACTCTATTTTGTTTTCTACCGCCTACATTGACGACTCGCAACAAGTTGACTCAATCGGAGACCCTGTTCGTATCCTTAACTGGGATAGCATTGCGGCTGAACCTGGGCTTGTAACGGCGGACCTTTTACCGAATGATAGCAACTATATCGCAGAAGATGACAAGTGGCTTGGCCAGCAGTTAAGCGATGAGCAGCGTGCTCAACTCGCAGCGTCTATTGCAGCGTCCGATGGGTTGAAGCCGTTTGACCTTGGTGATGGTAATCTGATTTCACCTCTTTCACGTCCAAATGAAGGCGAAGAGTTACGTGTTAAACTACGTCATGACTGGTACTTAAACCGCAACTCAAAGCTGACCCAACAAGTGCTATGGCGCAGTTATGATTCAGACTTTGTTCGTCAAACCGGTGCGTATAACTATGTTTACTGGGAACGTAGGGCGGAGTATGAGGATGAGTACTACGATATCATCAATGCTACACCAAGAGCCCCATTGGTATTAAATGGTGAACTATATCCGTATGCCGCTCGTCGTCAAGAGTATCGTCGCCAGCTGGCAAGTGAAAAAACGTGGCAATATTTTGCTGACTTACAGCTAACTTGGGACATGAACTCAATTAGTGGTGAGCATTTAGTGAGTGTGAACTACGAAAATCGTGATATGCGATTAAAAAGCTGGTCAGCCTATGACGCAGATGGCAATGGCTCGATCCCTTATATTTTAGATATTCGCAATCCAAACTGGCCGACAGGGACTTTCGAGGATTACGATCCATCACTTCGCAGCAACTATGATAAAACCCTGACTGCATATGGTATTAGTGCGCAGGAAGTGGTCTATCTTACCTCTGCACTTACAGCACGAGCTGGCCTCGCGTATACTCGTCTAGAACAGAAGTACCAGCACTTAGGCACTGAACGATCACCAAAAGAGAGTAAAGAGTTAGACTCAGACGATGCGGGCATGACCTACAATGTTGGTCTTAACTATCAAGTAACACCGCAGTTCTCTACCTTTATCAATGTGGCGAAAGGCCGCACTGCATACAGCGTAATTGGTAGCCTTCAGGATGAAGCCGATGCAAACCGCAAAAATAGACCTGACTCAGAGTCCGAAACACTAGATATTGGTATGCGTTTTACTGCGTTCGATGAAGATTTACTGGGTTCATTAGTGTGGTTTGAAACAAAACGCACTAACCTGATGTATACAAACCCTGAGTATAATGATAAACCAGGTGATGACTATAATGTCAGCGTGCCGCGTTATTTCTTCGACGACGAAGATGAATCTCAAGGGGTTGAGCTTGATTTAAACTTAGCACTAAATGAGCAAATTAGTGTGAATGTCAACGCCACTTATCAAGATGCAGTTGAGATCCGTTCAAATGAACGTTCAGGTCAAAAGAAAGGGATCCCGAAAAAGTTTGCGAGCACTTGGGTGAAGTATACACAGCCAGTTGAATGGTTTAGCGGCGCTTTTGAATACAGTGTTGGCCTCAATTATGAGAGTGAAAGAACCATCAACTCTGTTTCATTTGGTTTGCCAACAGCAACGATTGACGGTTATACCCGCTGGGATGCTGCAGTAAAATTTGATGCAGAACACTTTAATGTTCAGCTAAACCTAGAGAACTTAACAGATGAACGTTATTACAGTAAAGCTATGTTCCTAGGCGGTATGCCAGGTAACGAGCGTAACGCCAAGTTGAGCTTTAACTACAAGTTCTAAATACAGCAATAAACGCAATAAAAAGAGGAAGCCTGCTTCCTCTTTCTCCTATTAAGCAAATTGGCGTTGCAACTAAAAACTTAGTTTAGGTAACAGGTAATGCGTGTTAATAACTCGCTCGGCTGCGTATCTCGAACATCGTTTAAATATTCCTCAACCACTGGCACGTTTGCCGGCTCAAAATTACTGTTTGGTAGCCATTGACCAAACAAGTATTCATATGGGGTCTCCAATGAAGCATAATCCCCTTGATACAATAGGTTAGCTGTTTTTCCTTGAGGAAGTGAAAATGCACACAATCCGGCCGGTAGAGGAGTGGGGAGCTTAGGCACTAAAATAGTCGCCATGGATCTTAGTTGTTGCGGTTCTACCGTTTGTGGGTCGTCAAAATAGACGCCAAAAAATCGTGTTTGTTCATTTAGCAGTCCATGCTGTTGGGCGAGTAAATTCAACTTTTCAAAGGCTTGACCTATCTGCATATAATCACCACTATGCTCCAAACCAATCAGTGTCATCTTGTCTGTATTTTCCGTTTCAACAGTAAACATATTTGAGTCCTCATCAATATCTTTAATATAAAAGTCAGCCGCACAATGACGTGCTTTGGCCTGTTCTTGTTGGCGAAACTGGCTGGGAGCTTGCTTATATCGTTGAGAAAACGCGCGACTAAATGCTTCGATACTGGCATAGCCCGTGAGCTTTGCCACTGTTGCAATCGACTCTTGAGAGCGAATTAACATTGCTGCTGCAAACTGAAGCCGCATCCTTCTTACCGTCGCATTAATAGGTTCTCCAACGATTGAGCGATATACACGGTGGAAGTGGTAGCTAGACATATGGCATTGCTCGGCTAGCGTGATCACATCCAATTCACTGTCGATATTGTTATAGATATAATCAATAACCCGATTTAAGCGCTGGGTGTAATGCGTTAACGTCGATGCTTTTGTTGTCATGATTTACTTCTTTATGTGTCTGTTTCAGCCAGTATAAAGCTCCCCATAAAAATAGGTTAGGAAGCTATAAATGATAATGACAGAAGTTGATTTGATAATGTTTGCGTATTTTTGAGCTTATCGCCATTCTAGCTTGGTTCGTTGTTTTCCGTCAGTGCCTTTTCTACTGCTTTTAGAATGGAAGACTTGGTGGAGGGTTTGGTGATGTATCCAGTGAGCCCTAAAGATGCCCACTTTCTGATGATATCTTTGTTTTTATTACTGGTCAGGGCAATAATAGGCAGTTTTTTACAGTGAGGTATATTTCGAATATTCTTAGTGGCGTTGTAACCGTCCAACTCGGGCATAAACAAATCCATGAATACCATCGAGAACTTTTGTTTTCTTAATTTTTTGATGGCGCTTAGGCCGCTTGAGACACTTTCTACTTTATGGCCTTCGTCGCGGAGAATTTTCGCTATCATTTCGCGGTAAATTTCATTGTCTTCTACCACCATTATTTTAACTTCTTCTTGCTTCGGCGTGACTGGTTTTGACTCACTAATATCTACTTCACCAGCGTCACCTACAGGCAGCACATGTTGTGCTAATTGCGCACTTTTCGAATGGTCTTTTTCGGCGAGTAGCGCAGTAAATTCGGCAATCGAAAACTGCTTGTCTTTTAACCTTTTAGTTAGCTCGTGAACACTTTCAGCCAGTTGCTGCTCTAATTCGTCTAACAGTGGCGATAAATGCTTTTGCTTCAGCTCGTTGAGTAAGTCATCTTGAACCTTATTAATCCCTTTTTCGTTGTCGAGGTTACGTCTAACGGTTTGTAGGGTTTCATCTGCTTTTTGATGGTAAAGGGCGGCATCATCAATTAATTGTTTTAGCTTGTCGTCAATGCGGCCAAAATGCTCTTCACGAATTTTCGCAACTTCAGATGTTCCCTCTGTGCGCACTAAGGCGTTGTGTAAAATCATCCGAAAACGGTAATTTTCGTACATTGGTTTGTAAACAAAATAATCGGTGAAAATTCCTTTCATACAGCATCTAAACGCAACGCCTGACTCTTTGTTTTCACATAACAGAATATTTTCGTGTGAATAATTGAGTAATCCATGTTTTGCTAGCAAGCTGTATATTTCGACGCTTTTTGCAACCGTCTTTCTGGCAATAACAATAACATCAGGTGGTGACTCAGCAAGCAGCTCGGCGATTTCTTTATGGTTAGTAAGTGTGCGGTATTCATTAACCTGAGAGGCAACAATATCTACAACACCAGTCATTTCCGCGGGTTCATCACAAATAATGATAACCTTGGGGTGTCTTTGTGCGTGCTCAACCGCTTTTTGATGCATAGATTCCCTCTTAAATTTTGATACAGCGAAGTTCACTGTGTTTTATTATTTACTGGAACGCGACTTTTGTACTGCTGACTCCGTAACGGCCTGTAGAAATTCTGAGGGCGGACAGGGCGGGTAGTAATAATAACCTTGTACGTACTCTACCTCGTAGCTTTGTACCACCATAAGATCTTCTGCTTCTTCGACCCCCTCAGCCACAACTTCAAGGCCTAGTTGGTGTGCCATCTCGCAGGTACTGGCGATGATGACACGTTTATTTGACTGCGTAGCGCAGCCATCAACAAAGCATCTATCTATTTTTAGTTCGTCAAAGGGGAGCTCGTTTAACTGCTTGATAGAGGAGTAACCAGTGCCAAAATCATCAATAGATAGCTTAAAGCCCTTAAGCTTTAAGCGTAGCAACACATCAAGTGCACGTTTGATATTCTCCAATAAGTGGCTTTCTGTGAGCTCTAAGGTAATTTGCGACGTTGACGTATGGTAAGAGTCACAAATAGACTCCAGTTTTTCTGGAAGCTTGATATCTTCAAGTTCTTTAACACTGAGGTTAATACTAAATTGCACTGTGCTAAGTACATTTCGGTTTTGTTGCAGTAGAGCGAGTGTTTGCTTGAGCAAGCTGTAAGACAGCAAATGGATCAAATCATTATCTTCCATTATGCTAATAAACTGAGAAGGAGGCACCGTTCCATCGGCACTATGGTGCCATCGAGCTAACACCTCTGCCCCAATGATAGCACCTGATGCACTGGCTACCTTTGGCTGGAAATAGGCACAGAACTCTTCTCGTAATAACCCTTCATATATTTCTTCTTTACTGTAGTTTTGTAAGGCATGTTTGGTCTTTATGTTGGTTTTATTCGACTCCAGCTGGAGATAGAGCTCTTTTAATTTAACTGCAGATAAAGGTTTTTCGAGGCTTGAAATGATGGTCAGTCCATGAAGTTCGGCCAGTGCTGCTGTATTTTTAATAAATAGCCCTTTCTCTCCACTCAACAGTGCGATGGGGGCTTGTATGTTTAACTCAGCAAACGTTCGTAACATCTCGACGCCATCTATTTCAGGCATGTTGATATCAAGCAAGATAAGGGAGGCATGGTGTAGTTTATCACTTTCAAGCGCACGTAACCCGCTACTAAAGCCTTCAAATAGACACGGCGTTTGGTTAGAAATGAGCAATTGCAATTGTGTTAGGATGAGCTCGCTATCATCAATCGCAATAATAAGGTGCTTGTCATTTATCATACTTACTCGACCTAGATATTGAGCACATGATCACGTCAGATCTTCCACATTAAGTATAGAAGCAATTTCCGCTTGTGCATTATCAAAAAGGATAAAACATTGGTTCAATAAACCTTCTATCTTTTCAAGCTTTCCTTCACTTGCTGAGCGCTCAAGTTCAGCCATTTTTTCATAGAGTTGCATTGCTCCAACCGCTTTTGCTGAGGTCTTGCCTTGATGTGCAATATTCTTGACAGTTTCAGGATGTTCAAGGTCAAACCCTTGAAATAGCTTTTTCGTGTCCTCAACAAAGCTACGTAAAAAAATACCTTGAAGCTCATTGTCTGTGCCGACATACTCGCTAAGTACGGCCAAATCTATGTGCATGTTTTTCGATAATTGCTCACCTGAGTCGTCTTTTAAAAGTTGCTCGGTCGAGTGTTTTTTGGTTGATGGCTGAACAAGCCAACGTTTGAGCATGCGATTTAATTTTTGTAGCACAATGGGTTTGGCAATGTAATCATCCATTCCCGCTGCAAAACAGACTTCTTGCTCGCCATCCAATGCATTAGCCGTCGCTGCAATGATGGGAATATGGGCAAGATTTTCTTCTCGTTCATTTTGGCGCCGTTGCTTGGTGAATTCATATCCGTCCATGATGGGCATATGACAGTCCGAGATAATTAGTGAAAAATGATATTGCTCAAGTAATTGCAATGCTACTTTGCCATTGTCAGCAATAATACATTGATAGCCCAGTAGGGCGAGTTGCCGCTTGAATAAATCCTGGTTATAGTGATTGTCTTCAACCACTAAGATGAGCGAATTTAGCGCTTGTGCTTCTTCAAGGCTGGGTGGTGAGGCGGCCTTGTTACCGCTTTCTCCTTCGTTGGACGACTCATTTTCTATCAACCCTTCAACAGTAGCGATATGGGCCACAACCTTATAAGCGTAATAGGGATACAGAGCTAGGCTTGAAACATTTTTTGTTTGTGCCTCCGGTAGCTGGTCTTGGCTGTTGTCTAGTAAAATATACTTACACTCACTTTCAGCAATGAAAACCTCTTTCCCCTCAGTTGTAAGCTGTTGAAATGCCTCGGCAGTGATGACTAGATAGTCGAAATTTTGGCTATTGATTAGTTGTGCGTTAAACAACTCCCTTGGGAATATTTCGCATTGAGCCTCATATATACGAAGTTGGCTTTGTAAATCTCTTTCAAACTTATCCTCGTCTCCTACCACTGCAATTTTTAACCTGTCTAGGCTCAAGTTAAGCTCACTCGGTTGCTTTGGCACCTCGAGGTAGGGAAGCATTACGATAAAGTTGCTGCCAAACCCTTCAAGGCTCCTGCACTCAATTTCGCCATTCATCATTGCTACTAGCTTGTGCGTAATGGAAAGTCCAAGCCCAGTACCGCCATATTGACGCTGAATACTGCTGTCGGCTTGTTCAAAGG
Source organism: Pseudoalteromonas piscicida (assembly GCF_002744175.1). Classification (GTDB taxonomy): domain Bacteria; phylum Pseudomonadota; class Gammaproteobacteria; order Enterobacterales; family Alteromonadaceae; genus Pseudoalteromonas; species Pseudoalteromonas piscicida_B. The sequence continues at coordinate 65,987 of NZ_NKHF01000056.1, read as the reverse complement.
GTTTGAATAGATTGTTTACTTGCGCCTCTGACATGCCTTTGCCGTTATCTTTTACACTGATCTCCATCAAATCGTCACAGTTAGAGCGACCAATAGTAACTTCAACAAAACCAGCTGTGGTAGCCGTGGTTTTGGTGAACTTTAATGCATTACCGATCAGATTAAGTAAAATTTGCCGTAGCCGAACGGGATCGCCTTGTTGCCAAGTTGGCAGTTGCGGCGAGAGATAGAAGGCCAGCTTAAGCTGTTTGGAGTCGGCTTGATATGCCAGCAATTCAGCCAGTTCCTTGATAATCTCCTGCCAACTAAACGGGGTTGATTCTAACTGCATTTTACCCGCTTCGATTTTTGAAAAATCTAAAATGTCGTTAATAATCCTGAGCAATACCAAGGCCGAATTTTTTGCAACTTTAGTTAGATGAGATTGCTCATGGTCTAAATTAGATTGAGAAAGAATATCAAGCATACCCACCACACCATTCATTGGGGTGCGGATTTCATGGCTCATGGTCGCAAGAAAACGTGATTTGGCTTCGCTCGCTTGCTCGGCGCTGATCCGTGCTTGTTCAAGCTCTGTAGACGAATTAATGCTAGCGGTAATGTCATTTTGATAAATTAACGTATATTGACCTGAATCAGTGGAGATGTTTTTCACTAATACATTAAACCAATACACGCCTTTATCGAGCGCATATTTACATGTTGTTTGCGCCTGAAATTGAGAGTTTACTTTCGCTTGCTCAAGCATTAGCAAGATTTCGGAGTCATCATCTAGGGGTAACCGCTGAATAAACTCAGTAATCTCTGAGCCCTTATTTACGTTGTTCCCCATAAATTGATATTCGTTGTGCTCGGTTTTTTTAGTGTGCTCATTAAACTGGTTTATCATTGCAATATGCTGATGTTCGTCCAAGAGTAAAATAAATGCTGGGAACGAATCTATGGCTTCTTGGAGTAACTTTTCGGTAGATTTTTGCACTCTAAGTAAATACTGCGCAGAAGACCTTTCAACTTCCGCTTCATGCATTTTATCTAGCGCTTCTTTTCTTGCAGCAACCAGCTCTTTTTGGATCCGCTGTTGGCGGTTAGTTTCATTTACTTGACTGGTTACGTCTTTCACTACACCAACAATAAATTGAGCTTTCTCACTGGAGTAATATTTGAGATTGAGCACCACACTAAAATACCGATACTCGCCATCATGCTCTACAGTGAGTTGAAAATCCCGAGTGTCAGTAATAGCAAGCGCTCGAAGGTTTGAATATAATGTCTGTCGATTGTTGGCATTGAGTAACCGTATTATCTTTTTAAGGTTGTGGTGCTCCAATTCTGTAGACAAATTGAATAGCACTCTAAAGCCTTCTGATACGTGGGCATAAAATTGCTTTACAGGCATTTCGAAACTGCCAATGGCTGCGAGCTTCTCTGATGAATTGAGTAAAATTTGTCGTTTTTGAATGGCATCTTTGGCAACTTGCTTCTCTAACCTTGCTTTTTGTTGAGCTCGGTAGCTGACCGCCAACCCTAATAAACAAAAGGTGACGAGTAATACAACTTGCCAAATAAACTTTGCTTCTATGGTGTAAAAAAGCGCTTGATTGAATGCCTCATTTGAATAGGCGAACGCGCCAATTTGCAGTTCTTGGTCCCATACGGTTGAACTCAATACGGTATCTAGCAGAGGTCCATTATCGATAAGTATCTGGCTCAACACCGTTTGGCTATTAGAAAATTCAGCCTCTTGGAGCTCTTGTTGGGTGTAAAAACCCGAGGCGTTATCTAGGCGTTTACCTAAGTCAAGGCTTAGACTGCCAAGTAGCACATCAAGTTGCGATTCATGCCAATATAGAGTCTCAGTGAGACCTTTTGCAGATAGACCAAGGCCTGCCATCACTAAAACTTGGTGCCCACTATCACTTTTTAGCACTTCTAATACAATACCTCCTTGCGCTAAACGCTGCTGATGACGAGTATAAAAATCCGCAACTTGTGATTTATTTAAGTACTGAGAGTTACCCCAATTGTTGATATCGACAACCTGTACCTGAGAATGCTGAAGCATTGTTGAATTTATGCTAGCTAGGCGTAATGCTTTGATGTGGGGCTTGTACCAAAGTGTCTTTAAATGGTTGATACGCTGTATCGATTGCTGGTTTAGTTGTCTCAAAGTTTGCAGCTCCGACAGATAAAGCAGCTGCTTTTGACTGGCAAAGTGCTCAACAAACAACACCGCGAGTACTGATGAAAAAATAATAATTAATTGAGCGGTTTGAGTTCTAATTGGCGCCGTTCTGTATACGGCTAAACGTGAAATCGTTCTGATCAACATGCACACTAGCACAACATAGAGCAAAGCGATGACAAGCGACACTATGAGAGACCACTGAGCGCGTTCTTCAGACGCTTGCATTGAGGTAGCCGCAGACATTTTCATATACTCTAGCAAGTCGAGACTCCCCGTTGCTAATAAGTTTAAATAGGCAGTGCTATTATCCCACCAAACGTAGTGAGGCAGGTCACTTTCGACTCCCAAAGCAAGGCGTGCCATTTGTTTAGTAAAATAAGTATATTCGCTAGAGGCCGTCGTCGAATGAAAGAGTTGGAGTGTGTTTGGATTGGCTTTCAGGCCCTCTAACAAAGCAATGTGGGTGGAATAATATTGTAGCGCGCTGCGCAGCGCTGCAAATCTCACCGTAGTTTGCTCTGCAGTTAGGTATCTACTGACTTTTGCTCTAAGGCGACCACCAAGCTCTATGGCTCTGATTAAACTATGTATATTTTGATATTGGTTGGTGTGCTGTTTACCTGCGAGCTCATGGATAAAAGACTGTTCTGTTTGTATTATCCGCACCGCGTCAATGAGTTGATTGATTAAAATGGTATAGCGCAGAAAGAGCTGTTCGTTGTTTAATGTATTTTGCTTATTTGCATTCCTAAGTGATTGAATATCATCATTAATGGTTAAGTGAGTTTGATTAAAGTGAATTAAGCTACTTAATTTGCTTGAAACTAGAGATGAGATAAGTTCGTCTGTTTCTTGGTAATAGGCGTTGAGCCGGGTCTGATGTTCTCCTTCAGATTTGAACCCAGTAGACATGCCTCTTTCTCGTTGTAGGCTGAAGACGAGTCCAAATACTTTATCCAATACAGACAGGTTATCGTAATAATGTGTTTGACTCTCATGAGCAACACAGTTTTGATTAAATTCATTTATCTTTAAATAAAACCCACCTAAACAGATGAGGGAAAGAAGAATTAGACTAAGTATTTTAATGTTTGTGCTCACAGCCAACACCTGCATTATCTCATAAAGCAAACTATAGTAGAAAAACAGACTGTGTCTAATAAGTGTGCAATGAAGACTCCAAAACTACCAGAAAACGAAGATAGTCGGCTACAGGCGCTCAGAGAACTTGGCGTTCTTGATACTGAGCCAGAGCATGCTTTGGACAGGCTGACGCAGTTTACTGCACATGTTTTCGATGTACCTATTGCGCTAATCAGTCTTGTTGATAAAGACAGGCAGTGGTTTAAGTCGCGCTTTGGCTTAGAAGCGCAACAAACTCCCCGAGATATTTCTTTTTGTGGCCATGCTATTTTAGAAGACAAGGTATTTGTGGTGCCTAATGCGACGACCGATATTCGCTTTCGAGATAACCCCTTGGTACAACACGCACCTTACATACGGTTTTATGCAGGCGCACCACTAACAACATCATCAGGATTAAATATTGGTACGGTTTGCATTATTGACCTTGAGCCGCGACAGTTTAGTGATGGTGACTGTGATATACTAAAACGGCTCTCAGAGGATATTGTAAGACTACTCGAAAAATCTAATGTGCTTTAATAACAAAAGTCTCTTAATTATTAGTGCAATTCGTTGGCTGAAGCGTTACAATTGAGACTGTATATCATTGCTATTTAGAGCAAAGTTAGATCATCGCTACGTACTCTTTTATTCAACCTTTTTATGTGTTTGTGCAGAAAATATTCTGTTTTTTGTAGCAATGTATACATTGATAACATTCAATTTTGAGCCACGTAGAGGTTCAGGTTATGCGCACAACTTACGTAGCATTTTATATTTTATAGGTACTCGACCCCTTTCATGACAGATATTACTACGCACCAAGCTTCTCGTCGCAGGCTATTGATTGCGCTTGCTATCACCTGCTCGTTTATGGTTATCCAAGTTATTGGTGCTTACTATGCAAACTCACTCGCTGTACTTGCCGATGCTGGGCATTTGTTTGTACACAACAGCTCTTTATTCATCGCATTAATAGCCTCTAGCGTCGCGGTTTATCTCGCCAATACTTATAATGATGGCTACAAAAGGGCAGAATATACCGGCGGTCTAATCAATGGTATTTTGTACCTGTCTATTGCTGTTATTATTTTATTTGAGGGCAGCGAACGGCTTTCACACCATGCTGGTGGACATGAACTTGAAGTCAACAGCTATTTGATGTCGATCATCGCGGCTATTGGATTTCTTTTTCATGGCGCGTCTGCTTGGGTACTTTATAAAGGGCGTAAAGACAGTATTAACGTATACGCTGTGTTCCTTCATTCCTTTTTTGATTTACTCTCTACGGTTTCTACATTTGTAGCTGGAGTGATCATTCACCTCACTGGTTGGGAGGTGGTGGATATCCTTTCAAGCATGCTTATTTCAGTTTTTGTACTCTTCACCGGTGTAAAAGTTATTTTGGCCTGTATCAAAGGGCTGGCGACTCCTGCCGAAGTTTTACCAACGGAGAGCGCCGTGGAAAACACCATAGTGAGTACAGAGCACGTAGAAAGTGCTCATAACATCACTATAAGTAAAGTGGATGGTGCCACCGTGATTGGTGCCCATATAGTGTTGAAGCATCACTGTACAATTGAGTCTCACGACTCAGCTTGTCGCGTAGAAGTGGAGGAGGCACTTAAAAAGGACTTTAATGTACATAGCAGCGTGCTACAAATTGAGAGCCATGATTGCCCGCATCATTGATGAGTGAAATAGATTAGATAATTAATTCAATCGGTATTATTGTTATATCTATCTAGCAATTCAATTAGTTGGTGCCGCACTTGAATCAAAAGCAAGCTATCACAACAACACTCATACTGGGGATCCTAGGTGGACTGGCTAATTTACTGCCCATATGGTTTTTAGATAGCTCTGAATTTCTTTTCGGCCAACTGTTTGTTTTATTTATTTTACTGCTGTGTGGCTGGCGCTACGCTCTGGTCGCCGTCGCCATAGGCGGAGCATTTATCTGGTATCGATGGGGTCATTGTTGGCCATCATTGGTTTTCTTATTTGAAGTAATCTGGCTGCAATTTGTTTGCGTACGCTCTGCAAAGCCCTTTTTTGTTCGTGGCATAGCATATTGGATTTTGCTTGGGTTACCAGCATTGTTCATCTTTGGCTACTTTGCGCTATCGCTTCCCTTACTCGTCATTTTTACCGCGCTTGCTAAGTACTTAATCAATGCTGGTATTTGTCTGGCTGTGGTAGATTTATTGAGCTTTTTCTTTACTCGTAGTAAATGGCAAGGTATGCCCCTCAACCAAATTTTAAACGCCACGGTAAATTTGGTGATCGTGTTGGTGGTGTTAATGACGACGGTGGTATTGACCAATAACTATTATCAACGCATAGAAGCCGAGATAAAAACTCAGCTAGATGCTGCTTCAAGCTCAATCATAATGCAAATAGACGACTATTTAGATGCTTATAGACGTGCCATTGTGATCTCTGCGAACGACGTCGCTTTGGGGATTGACAAGGGCTATGTTATTGAAAGGTTGCTGAAAACGCACATTAACTTCCGTACAGCTATTGTCACTGACGCGCTAGCAAACGTAACGCATTTGTATCCTCGCCATTTTATGCCAACAATGCAAGGCAGCAATGCGAACGTGAGCGACCGAGACTATTTTCTCCAAGCTGAATCTTATCCAAACGGGTATGTGTCTGGCATATTTCAGGGGAGGGGGTTTGATGAAGCGCCTATAGTAGCGATTTCTGCGCCTGTTTATCTCGAAAGTGACTTTAAAGGTATCGTTGAAGGGTCACTCATATTTGGTTCATTCGAGCGTTTTATTCCTAAAATTCTTGCTGAGGATGCAAATTTAATTGTACTGGATAAGAATAAACGAGTTGTTTTTAGCTCGTTGAGTACAGAATTTAAAACGTTGGATATGCCGAACACAGAAGTGCTGCAAGCGTTATTCGATAAGGATTCGGCGACATTTTCAGACTCAACAGGGCAGATTTTGTTTAAACAAACTGCAACAACAGATAAATATGGTTGGTCTGTAGTAACCTTACTTGATCGTAAGTACTTAAACTTTGTGGCCGCAGAAGCCTGGCTAGATGCTTTGTTGTTGGCCCTGGCTATCATTATATTGAGTTCAATATTTGTTCGCCAGCTCACGCAACTTTTGGTGCGTCCCATTGTTGCGCTAAGTCGGGATATTCGTGCCTATGAACCTTCTACACTGATTGAAAACTCAGCTACTGCAGATAGTAGTTTTTTAGAAATTATCGAGTTACAGCAACAATTTAATCAACTGGCTTTTAAGTTAACGTTGAGCTTTACCAAGCAAAATCAGGCGAGGGTGGAAAATGAAAGGCTCAACCAAAAGCTCACTGATTTTAATCGTGAGTTGGAGCAGCAGGTAGCTGAAAAAACCGAAGAGTTAACCAAAGCGGTCGAGACTGCAAACAGGGCAAACCAGTCAAAGAGTCGATTTTTGGCTAATATGAGTCACGAAATAAGAACCCCTCTCAATGGCATTATTGGAATGGCAGATAATCTCATCAGAGATGAGAAGATTAGTGTTGATATTAACGAACAACTAGCCGTTATACGTCAATCTGCAAAGAACTTGATGCTCATACTAAACGATATTTTAGATTACTCAAAGATTGAAGCGGGAGCGCTTAAAATTGAACGCCGCGCAGTGAATATACACGAAGTATTAGAAAGTTTAGTAAGCATATTTAAAACATCTAACGTTAAGTATGGCGTAGAGTTTAGCTATAAAAAGTCTGCGGACTTGCCTACATTATTGGAGCTAGATGAGTTACGAGTTTCGCAGGTAATTAATAATTTATTGAGCAATGCAGGCAAGTTTACGCTCAAAGGTAAAATTGAATTCTCAGTACAGTATCAAGCTGGAATACTCAGATTCAGCGTTATCGATACGGGGGTTGGTATTTCGAAGGAACAACAGTCGCAGCTCTTTCATGAGTTTACTCAGGCTGACTTGTCAACTACACGAAAGTTTGGTGGAACAGGATTGGGACTGACCATCACGAAAAAGCTAGTGGAAGCCATGAATGGCAATATTCGCGTTCACAGCGAACTGGCCGTTGGCAGTCAATTTGATGTTGAGATCCCAGCCAAAGAGGGTCAAGCGCTTGAAGTAGAACAGCATGCTGTAGAAGCGCCAATTCTTAACGATATTGACGTTCTGCTCGTTGAAGACAATAAGATTAACCAAGTGGTTGTCGGTAAACTATTAGAAAAAACCGCCTGCAAGCTACACAAGGTAGACGATGGCATTGAGGCTTTAGCGGCACTCAAATCGAAGCATTACCCGCTTATTTTAATGGATTGTCAGATGCCAAACATGGATGGGTTTAGTTGCACTCAAGCGATTAGAAATGAGCCCAGTTTATATGGTGTTCCTTATATCATTGCAATCACTGCGAATGCTTATGAAGAAGACAAGCAAAAGTGTATTCAAGCTGGTATGAATGACTTTATTGCCAAGCCAATTGATGTTAATGAACTTTATCAAAAGCTTACGCAGTGGCAAGCCAGTGAATAAAAAGCGAGTTTGAATCAGTGACGATCGCATTTATGCTTGAGAGCGTTCGTGCTGTTCGTAAAATGCTAATAGGTCGTCAATCGCCATGGGCTTTGCAAAGTGGTAACCTTGCATGTATTCACAGCCTACCTCACGGAGATAGCTAAGTTGAGATTCAGTCTCAACTCCCTCTGCGATGCATTTCATATTTAGGCTTTGGGCGAGGAGGTAAATGGTTCTAATAATAGACTTGTTAGCGGGTTTTGCCCCCATATTTCGGACAAATCCTTGGTCGATCTTGATAATATCTAGCGGGAATTCATTGAGGTAAGTTAATGAAGAAAAGCCGGTTCCAAAGTCGTCTAAGAGTAACACAAAGTTAGCGCGTTTCATTTCATTGATGGTTGTCCGCGCTTTGGCAAGATCAGACATAAAGACCGACTCAGTTATCTCAAGTCGTAAACTGCGATTGGTGAGACCATGAGCTGCAAGTATCTCGGTAAACTGGTGTGCAATGTCAGAGCGTAAAATATGTACTGCACTGAGGTTAAGTGACAGATAAAAATCAGGCGCTTGTTTGAACAGTGGGCGTAACTCTGTCAATGCTCTAATGAGCGCCTGTTCTGTCAAGGTTTCAATAACACCACTTTCTTCAGCGATTGGAATAAAGTCGCTTGGTGGGATCAGTTCGCCGTTCTTCTGCCAGCGCATCAGTAATTCGACGCCTGCGAGTTGCCCGGTAGTGGTATTTATAATCGGCTGGTAATGATTAAAAAATTCACTGTCCTTTACCGCTGTCTTCATCGCCGTTTCTAATTTAAGCTTGTTACTCACCTCTTCATTCATGGATTCAGTAAAGAACTTAAATGCATTACGTCCCGATTGTTTGGCATGGATCATGGCAATATCGGCATTTCGGATCAGCGCTTCGGAGTCCGGTGCGTCAAACGGGTAAACGGCAATCCCTATACTGGCAGAAACGCTCATGGTGATGCCGTCGATTTCGATCCGCTCTGGGATATGTTTAACTAACCGAGTGACTACTTCACTAATGTATTCTATCGTTGGAAATGACTTAATCAGTACAAGGAATTCATCACCACTTTGACGCGCTAAAATACAGTTATTATTCAGTTGTTGCTGAATCCTCTTGGTCACGGCTATTAATAGCTTGTCGCCAATATGGTGTCCGTACGCATCATTGATAGGCTTGAATTTGTCCAAATCAATAAATAGTAAGGCGCAGCTTTGTTGAGTGTTATTTGCGTTAAACAAGGCAAATTCTATGTGTTGTAACATTAAACTACGATTTGGCAGCTCAGTTAAGGCATCGAAGTTGGCTAAATACCTTAACTCATTCTCTGCTTTTTTCTGTTCGGTGAGGTCGGTAACCACCACAACAAAGTACTGTAGGGTCACATTATCCTTTGAAACAGCGCTGATACTTAATTGTACAGGGTGAACTTTATCCCAACCATCAGTCACTTGCACTTCTTGCCTTAAGTATTGATTAGGGCCCAAGGATTTCAATTTAGCGATCAAGCCATGAAATCGCTTTTGTCCTATTGCATTAACAAATCGTTCCGTTGTTAATGCGGTTAACGCGTCGCTTTCTTGCAGTTGAAAGGCTTTACAGAAACTACTGTTCACAGAGATAGGTTGCAATCTAGGGTCTAGAATTAAGATCCAGTCGTTTACTTGGCTAAATGCTTCACCCAACATATTGGCGCGCATTTGATTCGCTTTTTGGGTTGTCACATTGGTATAGATACCGTGTAATTCAGTGGCTTTTCCTTGCGCGTCAAATTCAGCGACTTGCCCAAAGTCATGAAACCAATGCCAATTATCGTCATTACAACGTAGTCGGTATGAAAGCGACAGTTGCTCTTTGGTTGGATTTGAAATAAATTTTTTCCAAGCCCGTTCAACCAGCGCTCGGTCATCTGGGTGAATGGCATTGTAATGCTCTTGCAAAGTCATGGTTTCATTTTGAAATCCAAGGGCTTCTGCGCGCTGCTGAGTTATCTTTCTAGTGGTTAAATTGGCTGACCAGACGCCGCTTTTGGTTGATTTTAACGCCAATTTAGTTTGCTTTCCTGCTTGAGTGACTGCTTTTAAAGCGGTTTCAAGCTGGTGCTGCTTTTGTTTATGTTTAATAACGATATAGAGAAGGAGAGCAAGTACACTCAAACTGTAAAAAGCGATAGCCAGAGGAGAACGCCAAGGTGAGTGTGCCACGCTAAAGCTCAGGTTAAGTGCATGTGCCGGATTTTCCTTACTGAGTATGCGTGGAAATATCTCGAGCTCGTATTTGCCAGGTAATAACTGATTTAAAAATAACTTATTTCGCTTGAGCGTCGTAAAGTTAAGATTACTCGGACCGGTTAAGGTAGCTTGATACCGGGTTGGATGATTGGCGTTAAAATTAAAGTCTGAAAACTGTAATTCAATCCCCATATCGTCAAAATTGAAATCCAGCCCCTTAGTGATAACATCTGGGGCTAAGTATCGTTTATTTCTACTGAGTACATCCATTTGGGTAATAAGCAGTGAAGTAGGTTGCAGTTTTGACTCTTCAAATTGCTCTGGATCAAACCGAATTGAGCCATTTACGGTGCCAAATGCTAGTTGCCCTGAGTCTAGTTTGACCGCAGCACCTGCATTAAACTCTAGGGTGGGAATACCTTGGTTGGTGCCAAAGGTTTTGAGGCTTTTATCAATGGGATCAAATTTAAACAATCCTCTTTGACTACTCCCCCAGATCATGCCATTTCTATCAACTAAAAGGCTGTATACGGCATTGCTCATTAACCCGTGTTCAGTCGTTATTCTGTGCTCTACAGCGAAAGTCTGCTTATTTACTCCAACCAATCCTTCGGTTGAGGTTGCCAACCAAAGTGTTCCCGCACTGTCTTCAACCCAACTATTTACGGTAGAAACAGAGTGGCTGTCTGCTCTTTGGTAGAGGGTAGTGAGTGTATCGCTTGGCTCGTGATAATTTAACAAGCTGGTTTCAGTACTTATCCAGTAATTCTCCTCACTGTTGTCTAATGGCGGCAAGAACAAAAAGCTTTTTGAGGTATCTAGCTGCTTTGAGAGGCCCGTTAAGGTGCTGACAGTGTTATTTTTCGCATCAAATAGGTGTGCTCCTTTGTTGCTTAGAAACGGAAAGTATTGCTCTGAATACTTAGCCATCCCCCAACTGTATGTGAATTGTTTGGTATCTTGATCTTCGAGAATCGAGCGTGTTGTTCTTGTTGTTGTATTTAACAATGCTGTGTCTTGTGCGGTTTGGATAAGATAGGTGTTGTTATCAAAATAGGATGAGGTCATTATCGAATAAACGGCATCAGCACCGTAAAGGGCTTTTGGATCTTTATTTTGTAAATAGCTGGTGATGAGAGCATTGTTTGCGAGGCTAAACTCATTAATACCATTATCGGTGCCCAGCAGAATTGAGCCATCAGCAGTTGGCGCGATTGACCAGATATTGTTGTTGGTAAATCTATCTTGCTTACTTGATAAAGTGTTAAAGCGCAATGAGCTGGATGGCCATAGATACGCACCGTCATTGTAGGTCCCCATCCATAAATTATGATTTTGATCGGCATATAAGCGCGTAATGCTAGGGTTGGTGAGGTGGTATCTCCCTTCTATCAAAGACAGCACTTTTGAGCTGGTTTTTTGCTTTCTGTCAATGGCGTAAAGGCCGTGCTCTGTGGCAATAAACTCACCATATGGGGTGATTTGGTGACCCCAAATGTTTTTCTCTGGCACAAGTTCATAGCTCTTTGAGGCTATCAAGGATTGATTACTGACGGGAATAACAAACAGCCCTTCAACAGTCCCAACTAGTAGCCCCAATGCGGGATCTCGCTTTAGTAGCTTAACATCATGACTTAACTCTGAGTCTGAACTGGTATAGTTAATGCGCTCCACTTGACCTGTACCGAGAGAATAAGTGAATAACCCCTGTGTGGTACCGACGACAATTAAGTTACCAATGACAATACTGGAGCGAATATGCTGCTGTTGTTCAAAATGTGTCAGTAGTGTCGACTCTAAGGTATCTTTATCAAGCGTATATAGATAATTATCGATAGAGAAAATAATGCTTTCTCGATGCGCAACTGCTGTTGTGATGGGACTAGAACGTGAGCTATTGTCTAGATGCTTGCCTCTATAGAGTTGTTGGGTAGTGTAGTCATTGATATTCAATAGGTAGGAGCCAGCAGTACCGGTAGAGACAAGCAACTCGTTATCAGATATGTTGAATAATCCGACAATCTCATGCTCATCTAAACCAGCATCCGCGGCAATACTAATAATATGGTTACCGTCGTAGCGATTGAGCCCTTGAAGTGTACCTATCCAGATGAAACCATATTTATCTTGAGTGATGGCGGTGATAGCAGACTGGCTAAGGCCTTCTTCAACGGAAAAACGTGAGGTATATTGGCTAAAGTTATGAGCTTGGCAGGGCGCAGCCACGAAGCAAAAAAATAATAATATCAAAAAACACAATAGCGCTTGCTTCATTAAAAGACCTTTCTCTATTCAATCCAACTTAGTCCTTTAACAACATGTTATCAAATCAAGCGAAGCTGACTTGTGCCAATAGCCCGTTAGCAATGGAGCAAAGTCTAGCGGAAATAAGTGCTTAAAATCAATATAAACCTTGCCTTTTACGCAATGAGTTTAACAAATTATACATGTTTAATGTCGGATTGATTCCTTCACGTTGATCAGTGCTAAGTCAAAAAGGAAGTCGGTGAGCCAACCACTTTAGTGACGATTGCAGCACATTGGCACAAACTTTTGTACATATCTCTTTTAGCCTAGCAGTTTTCACTGATTTTTCTTCACTTTGACAAAAGGATTAGGCCTGTTGACCTTTGCTGTTTGGTTTTTGTTCTTTTTAGTGTGTTTTGGTTGCGGTGCTCGACTTGCCGCCTAGTAATCTAAGCAAAAATTGCGTAACAATGAACAAAAACGCACTCAGACGAACCCAAAAGGCAACGCTTGAACAGCATTTCTATTGTGTTGCCCCACAAGGATTTGGGGTAAGGTGACTTGCAGAAAACAAAGCCTGTATCGCCTGACTCACATAAAATAACTATGTCACGCAGGGTCACGCAGGCTCTGTTTTGTATAAATACCAATCTAACTGCTGTAAAGCTGTAAAAACAAACTTAATAGAATAGATAAATAGGCCCTAAGCTTATAAAGAAAAATTATTCGCATTTATAGCATGCAGCACGGTTGATAATTGTTATCGTTTAGATTAAACTTGGTTTCAGTTAATGAGTTTGAGATTGGTTTTCATTTATGTACGTATGCATATGCCATGGTGTGACAGATAAAAAGATTGCAGAGACTATCGATGATGGTGCTCGTTCAATGCGTGATCTTAGTCAAACATTATCGGTGGGTAAGCAGTGCGGTAAGTGTTGTAACTGCGCAAAGAAAATCTTAAATGAGAAATTGATCGAAATCGTTGATGTCACTGAACAGGTTGCGTAACTTTATTCGTACGCAACCCTAATTACATTCCTACAGTTGAGACTGTAAGTAGTTTTCTATTCCCATCACCTTAATAAGGTGTTGTTGAGTTTCAAGCCAGTCTATTTGCTCTTCTTGCTCATTTTGTATCTTGTCTAAAGCTTCACGGCTGATGTAATCTTGTTTTTCCTCACACAGTTTAATTGCTGCTTGCAAGTCAATTAAAGATGCTTGTTCGAACGCCATATTGCAGTCGATCATTTCGGCACTGTTTTCACCGATTTTCAGTCGTCCTAAATCTTGTAGATTTGGTAGCCCTTCTAAAAATAAAATGCGTTCGATAAGCCGATCTGCATTTTTCATTTTTTGAATGGACACTTTGTAATCAGCTTTATCTAGCTGCGTAAAGCCAAAGTCTTTAAACATGCGAGCATGTAAAAAATACTGGTTGATGCCAACAAGCTCGTTGGCTAGCACTTTATTAAGGGCGACGATTACGTCTCTATCACCTTTCATCTCAATCTCCTGCTTAAAGTTGTGACTGGATGTAGTTAGGCGCGCCAATCAAGTCAATCAAACGAATTTGCTGCTCAAGCCAGTAAACGTGATCTTCTTCGGTATCGAAGAGGAGCTTTTCTAATGTTTCTCGTGATTGATAGTCTTGCTCTTCTTCACAGATCTTGATTGCGTCTTTAACGCATTCGACTACTTCTAACTCTAATGTTAAGTCGTTTTCCATCATAGATTTAACGTCCTGACCAATCAATAGATCGCGGCGTTTAGTCATGTTTGGAACGCCTTCTAAGAATAGGATCCGCTTGATCAGCCAATCTGCATGGGTTGTTTCTTCCTCACGTTCATGTTCAAGGCGTTGATATAGCTTGTCTAGGCCCCAATCTTCGTACATACGTGAATGGATGAAATATTGATCGATTGCTGCAAGCTCGTTGGCTAATAGCTTATTGAATGCGTCGATGACTCTTTGTTTACCTTGCATGCTGTTACCTCAAACTGTGAATATGCCGCCAGTCTAACGAATTAACCGCAAGTGTCAATAAAAAATCCATATAAAACAGTGTGTTATATATTGATTATGATTCGCATTTAAGTTGGAGTTGTGGTCTGACAATACAAATTATTGCTATTTGATTTTTGTAGGTACAAGCAAACGTAAGGTTAAAGTTAAATGAAACCGCCAAGGGCTATTGACATGAAAAGTGCAAATGGTAAATTTGACCCATATCTATTTTAGGTGCAGCACTTGGTTTGAATAAATTAGTTATGATTATTTTGATGCTTTTGGTTTCGGTTCAGTCCGTTAGCCTGTTTGCGTCTGAATCAAACTTCCACCAAGTCGAAGTGTCTCACTTGCAGCATAGTCACGACCACGCCGAAGATGTTAGTGCCGAACCCAATGGCCACCATACTAAAGATTGCCATCATTGTGGTCATTGCAGTGGCACACATTTAAATCTAGTTATACTCAAGTCTTTAACCCCTTTTAAAGTGCTCGGTCACAGCGAAATCTACCGTCAGGCGCAAGACAGAATACGCACTTTTATCGAGCAAGCTCACCGACCACCTATTGCCTAAATGGCAGTATTCACTAGTAACAATGCTTTTTACTGAGTTCGTTTAATCGATCGCAGCTAAGTTGTATCATCAGCGAATTGATCTAATACCAATCTGCATTAATACCTGCTCCATTTGAGGGAGTAAATTTGACGCGAATTGGCATAAAAAATAGCTGAAGATCTTACCAGTGATACTGCCTACTGTGTTTGTCCTTCTCAGTTGGTGACCTGACCATTAATCAGCCACATCGGCCAGAGAAGCTCATGCTTACTTACGAATGAGTCTCTTATTTAGAGACTATCTACATTATACATTTCGTAATGCAAGTTAACGGTTAAAAGCGTTTCAGAGTACACGAGTATCCAATGACGAATTTTAAAATCTTCTTTTTCTACTTTACCCTAACTATGTTCGCAAGCACGCAAGCCGCTGCGGATGAAGCTCATACAGAAGGCGACCATAATGCACACGCCGAAGAAGAGAGTGCGATAGTATTGACTCCGCAGCAAATGCGTTTTGCTGGCATTCAAACAACAGCTGTAAAGCTGCAAAACCACAACCGTTTTTATTTTGCGCCGGCAGAAGTGAAAGAAAATGGCTATACCAGTTACCTAGTTTCACCGCGAGCCGACTCTATTGTGCTCAACCGTCACGCCACATTAGGCGATATAGTGACTACCAATGACCCCCTGATCACTTTGTTTTCAGAAGATATGGCTCAGGCGCAAGCACAATACCTCGTCGCTTCAACTGAGTGGGAAAGAGTCAAGCGCTTAAGCAAAGAGGCTATCAGTGAGCGTGAACGCGTGAAAGCGAGTGCTGATTTTAGTTCTGCCTATTCCAAGTTATTGGCATTGGGAGTAACGCAAAGAGAAGTTAAAGAGATAGCTAATAAACCGGCCAGTGAACTTGGTCAGTACACCTTAGTTGCAGAGCGCTCAGGTGTAATCACTCAAGATGCATTCTCGCAGGGGCAACATGTGACTGCTGGCACTGCGTTAATGGCTATTACCGATGAAAGTGAGCTATGGGTAGAGGCGCGGTTGCAGCCAAACGCGCAAGTACAACTGGCATTAAACTCAAAGGCGGTGGTGAGTTTCGAGGGTCAAGACTATGAAGCGCGTGTTATTCAAGAAGCCCACACCATTGACCCCATTACCAGAACTAGGCAAATTCGTTTACTGGTTGAAAATAACGACGATAAGCTACATGCGGGCATGTTTGTTAACGTCAACTTTATTATCCCCTCAGCTAAGCCGACCATTGCACTACCTGCTGATGCTTTGAGTCGCAGCCCTGATGGTGATTGGGTGGTGTACATTGAAGAAGCGCCCGGTGAATTTCACCCAAAAGAGGTGACTTTAGGTGAAAACTTCGGCGCGCAAGTTGAGGTGAAAGGATTAACCGTTGGTGAGCATGTGGCTGTCACCGGTGCTTTTTTTATTGCCTCAGAGCAAGCGAAAGCTGGTTTTGATCCACATAATCACTAAGCGGGAGCCTCATTATGTTTAATCGACTTATCGATTGGTCTGTAAATAACCGGCTGCTCGTCATACTGTTTTTGCTTGTTGTTACGGTTACAGCTGGAGTCACTATCCCAAAGCTTAACTTAGATGCTTTTCCTGATGTGACCAATGTTCAGGTTGCGGTGAATACCGAGGCACCTGGGCTTGCAGCAGAAGAGGTAGAGCAGCTGATCACCTATCCAATTGAGGCCGTGATGTATGCATTACCGGATGTAAAACAAGTACGTTCAATTTCAAAAACGGGGCTGTCAGGCGTTACCGTTGTCTTTAATGAAGGCACAGATATCTATTTCGCAAGGCAGCTGGTATTTGAACGATTACAAGCTGCAAAAGCACTAATCCCAAGTGGAGTGGGTACGCCGGAAATGGGCCCGAATACCTCCGGGTTGGGCCAGATCTTTCAGTACATGTTAATGAGTGAAGCTAACTCTGAGTACGATGCCATGGCGCTGCGCAGCCTTAACGATTGGGTGGTGAAACTCTTAATTATGCCAATAGATGGGGTTACCGACGTACTCGCTTTCGGTGGCGATGTACGTCAATATCAAGTAAATATCGATCCCAATAAGCTGCTGGCTTATGAGCTTACTCAGCAGGATGTGGTCAGCGCCATAGAGCGTAATAACCAAAATGTAGGGGGGTGGTATTTACAACGAGGCCAAGAGCAATTAGTGATCCGAGGAACTGGCTGGTTTCAAAGTGGTAAAAAGGGGATCCAAGAGATCACCGATGTGCCAGTTAAAACCATTGATGGTACCGTGGTGACTGTTGCACAAGTGGCTACTGTCTCAATCGGAGGTGAAATTCGTCAAGGTGCGGTCACCATGTCGAGAAAGCATGAATCCGGCGAGGTGGAGCAATTAGGAGAAGTCGTCACAGGTATTGTGCTAAAAAGAATGGGGGCGAATACCAAAGCCACAATCGACAGCATTAATGAACGTATTGAACTTATCAATAAAGCTTTACCAGAAGGGGTGACGTTTGAGCCATTCTACGACCAGTCAGACTTGATCGGTAAAGCGGTTCAGACGGTGGTTGAAGCCTTAGCGTTGGCATTTTTATTTATCGTTGTTGTACTCGCACTATTTTTAATGAATCTAAGCGCGACATTGTTGGTGCTCATTTCTATCCCGATCTCCATTGCTATAGCACTTGTGGTGATGGCGTGGCTGGGCGTATCGGCTAACTTGATGTCGCTAGGGGGGATCGCTGTGGCGATCGGCATGCTTGTCGATGGTTCTGTGGTGATGGTAGAAAATATTTTTAAACATCTCAAAAACCAAAAGCGAAGTGATGACCTTACTGTCGGTTCGGTTGTTAAGCTGGCTGGTAAAGAGGTGGCGCGACCAATCTTTTTTGCTGCGAGTATTATTTTGGTGGTATTCACCCCGCTATTTAGCTTTGAAGGAGTAGAGGCCAAGCTGTTTCAACCGATGGCTATAAGTATTATTCTAGCTGTGGTTGCAGCGATATTTGTGGCATTGGTTATTGTACCTGCACTTGCTACCTATTTATTTAAACGTGGCGTAAAAGCACGAGAGAGTGTCATTCAAATCGCATTGGAAAGAGGCTATCGCTGGGCATTGCGTGGAGTTTTGCATAGACCAAAATTCCTCGTGATTCTGGTTGTTGTATTGCTTGCGTCAGCGGGGTGGACATTTACTAAAATTGGTACTGAATTTGTGCCGGAACTTGAAGAAGGCACCATCAATCTTAGGGTTACCTTAGCACCGTCGGCAAGCCTCGAAACCGCGCTTAGTGTCGCGCCCGAACTTGAGAAAATATTGCTCACATTTCCGGAAGTGCACTACGCCCTGAGCCGGATTGGTCGTGCTGAGATTGGCGGTGATCCCGAGCCGGTTAACAATATTGAAATCTATATCGGCCTTGCGCCTGTTTCACAGTGGCAAAGCGCTAGCAATCGCTACGAACTACAAGCGTTAATGGAGCAAAAGTTATCCGTTTACCCAGGCTTGCTGTTTAATTTCTCTCAGCCTATCGCGACACGTGTTGATGAATTACTTTCAGGGGTTAAAGCGCAGTTGGCGATTAAATTGTTTGGTCCTGACTTGGCTGTACTTGCCAAAAAAGGAAAAGAAATCGAGGCGGCAGTAGCACAGGTTGAAGGTACTGAAGGTGTACAGCTGGAGCAAATTGTTGGCGAGTCACAACTGATTGTTACCCCAAAACGTCAAGCATTGTCCCGCTATGGTTTAGCGGTAGGGGATGTGATGGCATTGGTTCAAGATGGAATTGGCGGCAGTAAAGCAGGACAGGTCATAAACGGTAACGAACGCTATGATATTTATGTCCGCTTGGCACCTCAATATCGTCAAAGTAAACAAGCCATCGAAGAAATACGGTTGCAATCAAGTTCGGGAGCGTGGATCCGTCTAGCCGATGTGGCGTATGTCGAGTACCAATCGGGTCCGCCTCAAGTGAGACGAGATGACGTACAGCGGCGAGTGGTGATCCAAGCCAATGTTCAGGGGCGTGACATGGGCAGTGTTGTCAGTGATATTCGCTCTACCATAGATAGCAATGTAAAGTTACCGACGGGGTATGGTGTTGAAATTGGCGGCCAGTTTGAAAACCAACAGCGTGCCCAAAAGCGCTTAGCAATTGTCGTACCTTTGTCTTTGGCATTGATAGCCTTATTACTTTATTTCGCTTTTGGCTCGATGGCGCAAGCCACACTTATTTTAGTAAATGTACCGCTGGCAGTGATAGGGGGAGTGTTCTCGTTATTTCTTTCTGGGCAATACTTATCGGTGCCAAGCTCGGTTGGTTTTATTACCTTATTTGGAGTGGCGGTGCTCAATGGCGTGGTGATGGTAGAAAGTATAAACCAGCGTTTAGCACAAGGAGAGTCACTTCATGTTAGTGTTTTTGAAGGGGCTGTTTCGCGCTTAAGGCCTGTCTTAATGACCGCGTTCACCTCTGCGTTGGGGTTGATCCCTATGCTGCTATCATCTGGAGTGGGCGCTGAGATCCAAAGGCCGCTAGCCAGTGTTATTGTGGGAGGGCTGCTGACTTCAACATTACTGACTTTGTTTGTATTGCCAGCACTTTATCCACTATTCTCAAAGCAAACTAAAAATTCGTAAACTTTATGGGGGAGTAATAACTGCCCCATTATCGAATAAATAGGATTGATTATGTCTCATGCTCATCACCACCATCATGGAAACAAACTTGGTTGGGCTGTATTTGTTAATATTTTGCTCAGTGTTGCCCAAGTCATCGGCGGTATTCTCTCGGGTAGTTTGTCATTGGTTGCCGATGCGCTGCATAACTTAAGTGATGCAGGCGCCCTTATCATCGCATTAGTGGCGCAAAAAGTGGCCAAGAAACCCGCTTCATTGTCATTAACCTATGGGTATCAACGGGCTGAAATCATAGGCGCATTGATCAACAGTGCAACGCTCATTGTAGTGGGAATTTACTTACTTTTTGAGGCTATTTCTAGGTTTATCAACCCAGAGCCGATAGACGGGTGGATAGTTGTTTGGCTCGCAGCCCTTGCGTTAGTTGTTGATTTAATCACGGCTTTCATTACTTATGCCGCCGGCGCTAAAACCAGTTTAAATATTCGCGCTGCGTTTATTCATAACGTCTCCGATGCAGCGGCATCCGTTGCCGTAATAGTGGCAGGTACTTTGATTATTTTATATCAATGGTATGTAGTCGACCTTATCGCTACGGTGATGATTTCAGCCTACGTTATTTATCATGGTCTGGCATTGAGTAAAAGTAGTATCAAAATTTTGATGCAGGCAACACCAGACAATCTCGATATTCAAGAAATTAAAGTATTTCTTGAAGCGCAAGATAACGTGAAAGCAGTAAGTCATCTACATGTGTGGCAGCTCAATGAGCATGAATATATTTTAGAGGCACAGGTTGTGGTTGATTCCTTAGCTGATCAAAGCACCTTGTCTCATTTAAAAAATATTTTATATCAAGAATTTAATCTGTCACATACCACACTTGAATTAACAGAAGAGCTGGCGAGAGCAGAAGCTTGCTTTGAAATTACATAAATACAAATAAAAATGGTTTGCATTAATGTTTGTGTGATCATATAGTGCCCTAAAAGCTCAAACCAGTTTGCTTGTATGAGTAAGCTGGTATCGTTATAGGGTGAAATATGAAAAGTCTCATAGACAGCAATACAATCTACTTTACAGGCGAGTCTGGCGAGCTATCTTCCGTGCTGTCTCCGTGGCAGGCCAAAATATCATCGGGCAATCAAGCATATAAATCCCAAGCATTTTTGCGCGCTCGAGATGAATATTATGCGGCATTGTCACTCGCCACTCGGATCCTTGATGAGTTTTTGTTGTGCCAAAAAGACAGCGTGGTGATGAACGCCATTGAGCATAGTTTACCGGCGGTAGTGGTATCTGCACATAACCTTGCGGATACCTTTATTGCACTTGAACAGCCTAAACGGGCATGCCAACAGCTCATATCTGTGCACTTCAAAATACACGCGGTCTATTGTCAATTTGATACTGAGCTTGCGCCGCTCGCGCTTCACCATCTACACAAAACACGGCAAGCGCTCATCCATTTTGCTCAGCGCTATCCGCACTTACCCGAGCTTGTTCATCAAATAAACGATGCATTGCTGAGAACTCATCTGCATGCTCCCGTTTTACATTAAAATTTGGAGGTCGAATGGCTTATACATTACCTGAGTTACCCTATTCATATGACGCATTAGAACCGCATATTGACGCAAAAACGATGGAGATCCATCACACCTTGCACCATCAAACGTACATTAATAAAGCCAATGCTGCGTTAGAAGGGACGGAATTTGCAGGTAAAGATACCGAAACCTTGCTACGAAACATTAAAAACTTACCTGAGTCGTTACAAAAAGCGGTGCAAGAACATGTGGGTGGGCATAATAATCACAGCTTGTTTTGGCAAATTATGACACCAGACTTTGCGCCGCTAGGTGAGGGCCCGTTAAAGCAAGCGATAGATACTGAACTCGGTGGCTTTGATAATTTTAAATCCGATTTTACCAATGCCGCGGTAAGCCGATTCGGTAGCGGTTGGGCGTGGTTAGTGGTTGATCAAAATGGCAAGTTGGCCGTGACGAGTAGCCTGAATCAAGATAGTCCCTTTATGGATCAACAAACACCTATTTTAGGTTTGGACGTTTGGGAGCATGCCTATTACCTCAAGTATCAAAACCGCCGTCCGGAGTACATTGCCGCTTTTTATCATGTGATTAATTGGGCTGAAGTTGAAAGGCGCTATAACCAAGCTGTTGCCTAGGCGCAGCGACTAATACCAATTCATCCTATTTCCTCAGTGACTGAAGCCCCAAGCGGGCTTTTTTCTTGACCATTCTACCTATGATTGAGTACCAAAAACGGCTAGTTTGCTAAAATGATAGCGAGTAGACTAAGTGAAAATGCACTACGGGCTAAAATCATGTACACACCAGAAGTTTGCTCTCAAGCCAGAAATAGCCGCGATGCCAGATTTGACGGGTTGTTTTTTGTTGCAGTAAAAAGTACCGGCATTTATTGTCGGCCTATATGTCCAGCGCCTGCTGCGAAAGAACACAATGTCGAGTATTTTCAATTTGCCCATAATGCTGCTCAAGCTGGGTTTCGGCCTTGTATACGCTGCCGTCCTGATAGTGCCCCAGGCAGTTACGCGTGGCTTGGCACAGAAACCACCGCGGTCAGAGCTAAAAAGCTCATAGATGAAGGCGGACTGTTACGCGATTCAACTGAAGCGTTAGCTGCCAGACTTGGTATTTCTGTACGTTACTTAAACAAAGTCTTTAATCAGTATTTTGGCACCAGCCCCAAGCAATACGCACTGTATAAGCAATGTGATTTGGCTAAGCAGCTACTACAACAAAGCGAACTCGCGGTGACGCAAGTGGCTTTTGCCGCCGGGTTTAACTCATTGCGGCGTTTCAATGATGCATTTCAAAAACTCTATCAGCTGTCACCCAGTCAGCTTAGAAAAGAGAGGGGGCGAGGCTCTGCTATCACGCTTTATCTGTCCTATCGACCGCCATATAACTGGGAAAAAATGCATCAGTTTTTAGCTATGCGAATAGTACCGGGAGTGGAGTGGTTAACGCAGAATAGTTATGGGCGTACTGTGGTAATTCAAAACGAAACAGGGCACTTTACCGCAACCATAGAGCCAGAAAAGCATCGCTTTAGAGTCGAGGTTGCGTTATCTGACTTATCATTATTAGTAGCTATGATAGCGCAGATCAGGCGCGTTCTTGATTTAGATGCTGATACCCGATTCATTGAATCTCATCTCCGTGAAGCTGCGCCAGACTTACCGATGCAAGAGGGATTAAGGCTTCCCGGTATTTGGAGTGAATTTGAAGCCGGCATGAGAGCCATTTTGGGCCAACAAATAAGTGTCCAAGCAGCAAGAAACTTGCTGGCCTTACTCGTTGAGGAACTAGGAGCACAAGCTGAAGGCGAATCCCGCTACTTTCCTAGTGCCAAGGCCATATGCGGTAGTGAACTGACATTCTTTAAAATGCCAGCAAGACGTAAAGCAGCCATTAAAGCTTTTGCAGCACAATATGTTAGCGCTGAACATGTTGAACTCGACAATTGGCTAGATATTAAAGGTATTGGTCCATGGACCGTTGATTATGCGAAAATGCGTGGATTAAGTCATCCAGATATTTATTTAGGCGGTGACTTAGGTGTAAAGAAAGCGATGGAAAAATCGCTAAAAACAATAAACATAGACAAGTGCGCGCCTTTTCGTTCTTATTTAACTTTTCAGCTATGGCAACAATTATGATTGAAACGACATTAGCATCGCCAACTGGGCAATGGATAATTCAGGCATCACCGGTTGGACTCAGTTATGTGGGCTTTTTTCCAACAGCACGATATACGCAAGGGGAAAACCAACATACAGAAATTGCAAAGCAACAACTCACTGAATACTTTGAAGGTAAACGCACAGCGTTTGATGTTGCACTTGATGTAAAGGGAACCGAATTTCAACAGCAAGTTTGGCAAGTATTAACTCAGGTGCCTTATGGCGAAACGTATACCTATGGATGGATTGCGGCGCGGTTGGGTAATAAAAATGCGGTGCGTGCGGTAGGAGCTGCAAATGGCAAAAACCCGATCAGTATTATAGTGCCTTGCCACCGTATTATTGGAGCAAATGGCAAGCTAACGGGTTATGCAGGTGGGCTGGAGGCAAAAGAATGGTTACTTCGTCATGAGGGAATCATCTGCAAAAAATAGCGTATACTGTTATACAAGGCTGAGTATTATTCCTCGCGAAGAGTTTTTGGAGACACTGTGAGATTTTTTGTTGTGTTTGCGCTTGCAATTATCACCTGGGCAAGCAGTGCGACAGAAGTTCGCTTCTGTTATGAAGATAAACACGCGCCGCCCTTTATACACGAAGCAGGACAAACGATGCCAGATTCTAACCCTGGCATCACAATCGAAATTGTAAAGCAACTAGATGGGCTACTGGAATATGTTGATATCACCTACACCCGAAAGCCCTGGAGCCGCTGTTTGCATGAACTACAAAATGGGAAGGTTGATGCCGTTGTTGCCAGTTATCGTAAGTCTCGCGAAGCATTTATGGCTTACCCTAAAAAAGCCGATGGTGGGATAGATAATCAGTACGCCATTAACCGCATTGGATCATGTTTACTAAAAAGTAAAACCAACAAAGCAGAAATTACGCTTGATACGCCGGTTGAGCTTGCCATACCAAGAGGGTATGCAATTCGTGAAGGTCTGCCTAAGCAGTTTGCGGTGTTTGAGACCGACTCGCTAGAAAATGCGATTGCGCTCGTTGAGCAGGATTTATTGGATGCCACCGTTGGGTTGTGCCAAATAGGCAATATGCCAGTCACTTTATCGCCACCGTTTGATAAGCTCGAAGCGCTTTATCCACCCATTGAAATCTCCTTTGGTTTCATGGCTTTTTCTAAGCAGTTTTATCAAAATTATCCAGAAAAAACCTGGCAAGTTTGGCGTGCCAGTCAACAAGTCGATTTAGATCAAATGTATAAAAATTATTTAGACGCTCAGTTATTTCACCCAGATAAGCAATAGATCTTTTTATCTAGAGCCAGTAAACTAGCGCGAATTTTTACTTAGAACTAGGCATCATGGCTCAGCTTTATTTCTACTATTCGGCAATGAATGCCGGTAAATCCACAACCTTGTTACAGTCTGCGTTTAATTACCGAGAGCGTGGGATGCGGCCATTTATTATTACGGCGGCCATCGATAATCGTGCTGGTGTAGGCAAAGTGGCTTCTCGCATAGGTTTAGAAGCTGAAGCTCAAGTATTTGAAAGTCACACCGATGTGAAAGCGCTTCTCGCCACTGCCCATAGCGAAAGTAAAATTGACTGCGTATTGGTTGACGAATGCCAATTTCTCACGAAGGCACAAGTGGCAGAATTAACAGATATCGTCGACGAATTGCGCATACCTGTCTTGTGCTATGGCCTAAGAACTGATTTTCGCGGTGAGCTGTTCGAAGGGTCACAATATTTGCTTGCTTGGGCGGATAAATTGATCGAGTTAAAAACGATTTGTCATTGTGGCCGCAAAGCCAACCGAGTATTGCGTACAGATGAACATGGCAAAGCGATTGCTGATGGTGATCAGGTTGTGATTGGTGGTAATGACAGGTATGTGTCTCTTTGTCGAAAGCATTATAAAGCGGCGCTTTGTTCGTAATTTAATCACTTCAATCTGCTATTTCATCCTTTAAATTGCTTAGAGAATGAATTCAATTGGTATAATTTATTTTGCTATCAATAGACTCAATACAACCGGGCCTTCGCGTCCGGTTTTGTTTCCTTTATGTATTCATTCTTTTTTCCTACCTTTAATCTTGCCTATACGATTTTTTAGTATTTTAAACTTGGTAAAATAAACGCTTTGTACCATGCTTGTAGGACAAATCTATTGGTGCAAAATCTCATGAATCAGCAACAGCCGTTATCTTTTTTAAGCGTATCGGAGCATACAGCGCCCACAACAGAGGCCCCCATACAACCTTGGGTGGTGTTGGTGGTGGACGATGAGCCTGAAGTCCATGACGTGACCAAGTTGGTGTTATCCTCGTATCGCTTTGAGTCAAGGCCACTCGAATTACTTCATGCATACAGCAAAAATGAAGCGCTCGCGGTATTGAAATCACGAGACGACATCGCGTTAATTTTATTAGACGTGATTATGGAAAGCGAAGAAGCGGGCCTAGAGTGTGTTCAATGCATTCGAGAAGAGTTAGGTTATCGCAATGTGCGCATTGTGCTGCGCACAGGGCAGCCCGGTAGCATACCTGAGCATGAATTAATGCTTCGCTTTGATATAAACGACTACAAAAATAAAACCGATCTGACAAAATCACGGCTATTTACGCTACTGACGAGTTCATTACGGTCTTATCGAGATATTAAACGGCTAGAATCGTTGACCGAAGCATTAACCAGTCTAAATGAGGGCTTAGAAGAAAAAGTAAAACAGCGGACCCATGAACTTGAATCCTCAAACCAAGCATTAAAAGACGCATACAATCGCATTGCACAGCAGCAGCAAGCCTTGATCCAGTCTGAGAAATTGGCTTCTGTTGGACAGTTTGCGGCAGGGGTTGCACACGAAATTAATAATCCTTTAGCCTACCTTAAAAGTAACCTAGAGTTTGTGCAGGGCGCTTTAGTTAAGCTATACAGAGCATGGCAATTCTTGGCAAATAATGCGCAACTTTCACCCGACAGTGTTAATGCGTTACATGAAATCGAGCGAGAATATCAGCTCAATTGGACCTTGAGTGAAAGCGATGATGTGATGGCAGAAATGCACGCAGGACTCGATAGAATTCAGTTAATTGTTAAAGAGCTCAGTGTATTTTTCGAAAGTAATCAAACTCAGCTGCAGTTAGTCGACTTTCATTCTCAAATATTAGACTCTGTGATGATCAACCTAGAATTAGATGGGGTTAATTTAGGCCTGATTGAACTGAATAGGTGTGAGCCTTTGGAGCTACATTGCGCGCCAGCTTTACTGGAGCATAGCCTCTATTGTTTAATTAAAAATGCCTTGGAAAGCACCGGAAGGGTACGCAAAGGGATCCATGTGAAGACAATGGTTGAAGATGAGACCCTGATCATTGATATATCAGATTGTGGCGAAGGTATTGCTGAAAAACTAGTGCACCGTGTATTTGATCCATTTTATACCACAAAAGCATCGGATAACCATGTGGGGTTAGGGCTCACCGTTGCATCGAATATTATTAAATCTCATGGTGGTCAATTGAGCATTAAATCTACAGTAGGTGTTGGCACAATAGCCACTATTCAGTTACCTATCATTTAATACATTTGATATAAAAAGTGTCCGGCTCGGACACTTTTTCCGTCCGCGGACACATTACCTCGTCTATTTATTTTAAATAATCCAATAAAATCAAAAGATTAACTTTTGGCACGAAGCTCGCCTCTAAATACATATACCAGCTTAATAAAGAAGAAATGATATGTGGTTAAGTACTGCTTTTTTGATCTCGCCATTGATTATGTTAGCTGTAGCGACGATTGCAACAGCACTTGACGTATTTATCCAAGGGAGAAGAGCATGATTAAAGACACCAGTGGCCAAGATGAGGTGGTTCAGTCGCACCAACCTAAAAAGAAATGGATTATTTTGACGGCTATTTTTTTACTGGTTGGTGCGCTGGCCGCGCAGGTAGTATTTGGCGGTCCGAGTATCAGTAGCTCGGTAAATAAAAGTAGATTGCAGATTGCAAAAGTGACACAGGGGGAGTTTACCCGTGACATTTCGGCAACTGGCAGTGTGGTTGCCGCAAATGCGCCACAAATCTACAGCCCAGAACAAGGTTATGTTGCCTTGCAAGTGAAAGCTGGTGACAGTGTTGATAAAGGGCAAACATTGGCGACAGTAAAAAGTCCAACCTTAACCAATCGGTTGCAGCAAGAAGAAGCCGAGTTACAGCGCTTAAACGGTGAATTAGAAGGGAAAAAGCTTGACGTCAGACGCCAAAACTTAGCGCTCAATCGTACTCTTGACCTTGCTCGAGTTGAGCTTCTTGCGGCTGATAGAGAGGATCGCAGGGCAAAACTGTCTATCGAGAAAAACCTAATCAGCCAAATAGACTTAGAAGAAGCCCAAGATAATCTAGCAAGAGCAAAGCTTAACTTTAATCATGCCGAGCAAGAGGTGGCTCTTGGTAAAGATACCTTAGCATTTGAGCTTAAATCGGTTGAAAATCAATTAGAGCGACAACGTTTGATTGTTGAGGAGTTAACACGTCAAGTTGCCAGTCTTACCATTACCGCGCCGGTTTCAGGGATCGTGGGCAATCTGTTGGTTGACCACAATGCGTTAGTTAACGCTAACCAAGGGCTAATGAAGCTGGTGGATTTGAGCGCATATGAAGCAGAGCTACAGGTGCCTGAAAGCTATGCCGCAGAGCTGGGGTTGGGGATGACGGTGTCTCTTAAGATAGGTAACCAAACCATCTCTGGCGTGCTATCCGCTATTTCTCCTGAGGTAAATAACCGAGAAGTTACCGCTCGAGTGCGTTTCTCGGATAAAGACGTTGAAGGCATTAGGCAAAACCAGCGTTTGTCGGCACGGATCCTATTGGAACAAAAAGAAAATACACTAATGGTCAAGCGAGGAGCCTTTATGAGCGAAGGAGGACACGTTGCTTACAAACTCAATGGTGATATCGCCGAGCGCGTAGAAATTACCACTGGCACTTCCAGCATCAGTGAAGTGGAAGTACTCGATGGTCTGAAACCAGGTGACCAAATCATCATCAGCAGTTATGACGCGTTCGACCGCGCGCCTAGCATACTATTAAGATAAGAAGGAAAATCATAATGTTAGTAATGAACAATATCGGCAAAGTGTATCAGACTGATATGGTGCAAACACATGCCCTAAGAGACTTTAACCTGCAAGTGAAAGAGGGCGAGTTTATTGCCGTGACTGGCCCTTCAGGTTCGGGTAAAACAACCTTCTTAAATATTGCAGGTATGCTAGAGGGATATTCCAGTGGACAATATCTGTTGGATGACATTGATGTTGGCAAGCTCAATGACAACCAGAGGGCTGATTTAAGAAATCAAAAAATAGGGTTTATTTTTCAAGGTTTTAACTTAATCCCTGATTTAAATCTATATGAAAATATTGAAGTGCCGCTGCGCTACAGAGGGATCAAAGCTGCCGAGCGTAAGCGCCGAATTGAAAGTTGCTTAGAGCAGGTAGGCTTGGCCGGTCGTGCAAAACACTTACCCCAACAATTATCTGGTGGGCAGCAGCAGCGTGTTGCGATAGCAAGGGCGCTTGCCGGCGAGCCGCGATTTCTACTTGCCGATGAACCGACCGGTAACTTAGATAGCCTAATGGCACGCCAAGTGATGGGGTTACTTGAGCAGATTAACCGTGATGGTGCGACCATAGTCATGGTGACCCATGACCCCGAATTAGCAAGACGTACCCCAAGAAATATTCAGATAGTAGATGGTCAAGTGGCTGATTTTACTTTGTACCAAGGTAAAGATGCGCAGATACATCCAACTAAATCTCAGATAGGGGTTTAAGCTATGTTTGTACATTATCTCGATTTAGCTTGGAGAAGCCTCCGTGCTACTCCTGTCGCGACCGGCCTAATGACGCTGGCTATTGCCATAGGTATCGGCATAACGATGGTGAGTTTGTCTGTTTATCACATGATGTCGGCTGATCCTATCCCAAATAAAAGCAGCCAACTTTACGCGGTACAGCTACAAGTGATGGACGAAGGAGAGACCTATCATTCATCGGATGATATTCCCTTTCAACTTACTTTCTTGGATGCAAAAAACCTCTATCAAGTGCTCGACATCGATAAAAAGGTTGCCATGTTTAAGTCTGGTTTTGCGGTTCATCTAAATAATCCTGAAGTGAGCCCTGTGCTACAAACCACAAGGCTAACCACGCGAGAGTTTTTTGCCATGTTCGAGTTGCGCTTTTTGTATGGTGGGGTATGGAGTCAAAGCCAAGCTGACAACGCCGCGCCTGTGGTTGTGATTGATGAAACCATTGCCGAGAAGTTATTTGGTCGCGTTGACGTGGTAGGAGAAAGTATTTATTTAGCCCAGCGTCGGTATCAGGTGGTGGGAGTCACAAAGGAGTGGCAGCCCAATGTTAAAATGTACGATTTAAACAATGGTGCATTTTCCGATGCTGAGCGTGTTTTTATTCCGTTTAGTCACGCTGCTGCCTACGAGATTGATACATGGGGCAATACTAACGGTTGGAAGCGAGAGGAAATAAATAACTACACCGACAGAATGAACTCAGAGTTGCTCTGGACTCAGTTTTGGGTTGAATTAGAGAGTGAGAAAGAAAAGCAAGCCTTGGCAACTCAACTCGATAATTATATTCAAACACAACAGGCGCTAGGTCGTTTTAACCGCGACACGCGAGAACTAAAATTGAGAAACGTAACGGAATGGATTGAGTACAACAATGTGGTCAGTGAAGACAATAAGGTGATGATTGGGTTAAGTTTTATGTTTCTCGCTGTATGTTTAGCAAATATTCTTGGGCTATTGCTGGCAAAATTTCTTAAACGCGCACCAGATGTTGGCGTAAGGCGGGCACTTGGCGCGAGCAAAATTCAGGTGTTCTACCAACATCTAGTGGAAGTTGCTTTGCTGGGCTTTATTGGCGGCGTGATCGGAATTGCTTTTGCACAGCTAGGATTATGGGGGATCCGCACAACCAGTCATGTCTACCAGACCCTAGCAACGATGGATGTTACTATGTTACTGGCCGCGCCAACTATTGCCATCGTAACTTGTATTCTCGCTGGACTTTACCCTGCGTGGGTGGTTTGTAAAACCTCACCAGCAACCTATTTAAAAGTGCAATAAGGAGCCTACCATGCTGGAGTTAAAACCGATTATTAATGCACTACTGCGCGCTAAGGTAGGCGCTGTACTTGCCATTTTGCAGCTTGCTCTAACATTAGCGATTGTCAGCAATTCATTGTCTATTATTAGCGAAAGGGTCACGTATCTCAATAAGCCAACGGGCTACCCAGAAGAAGCAATTCTGACGTTTAATGTGATGTCGTTTGATGAAAGTATTGATGTTAACAAGCAACTTATCATTGATGAAAACACATTAAAGGCGATCCCGGGTGTCATTGAAGCTGCGGGAGTGAGTTCAGTCCCACTGTCCGGTGGCGGCAGTAACTCGGGTTTTAGCTTAACGCCTGAAGATGGTAAGAATATCAGTGCAGGTCATATGTACGGCAATGAACAGGTGATCCGAACCATGGGCGTAAAACTCATTGAAGGGCGTGATTTTACTGCCAATGATGTATTAATTTCTAGTGAGTACGCTAGGCAGCCTGATGTTGTTATTGCAAGTAAAGCATTTACCGACGAAATATTTGGTGAAGGAAAGGGCCTTGGGGGAACAATCTATTTTGGTGGGGCACCACTACAAGTCGTCGGAATTGTAGAACAAATGGTGAATTCATGGCCGCGTTTTAACAATGCTGAACGGTTGATAGTATTTCCCATGGTTAATTCCGACGGTTTTCAAAAGTTTTTAGTTCGTACTGAACCCAAGATGCGCGATGAAGTCATGAAGAAAATAGAGTCCGCACTACTGCAAGATAATCCAAATCGCGTTATCACTAGCATTAAAGGGCTTGATGAAGTAAAAGCTAGATATAACTCGAAGGATGTGTTGATGTTGAGAATGCTGCTGGTGCTCATTGCTGCACTGGTTACCGTCACTGCCCTTGGTATATTTGGCCTAACACAGTTTAACATCAGCAAACGCACGAAACAGATAGGAACTCGAAGGGCCTTAGGGGCGCGTAAGTCTGCTATCGTGCGTTATTTTGTTGTAGAAAACCTAGTGGTGTGTGCCGTGGGGCTAGTGATTGGCGCTGTGGCAACGATTTACCTCGGGCAACAGCTTATGTCGCTGTATTCTGTACCTCCGCTTGAGATGAGTTATATTGGGATAACCGCGTTGGGCTTGATCATTTTATCTGTTGTGTCAGTGATCCTACCGGCTAAAAAAGCTGCGGGTATATCCCCAAGTATTGCCACCAGAAGCGTTTAACACTAATTGAATTAGTTCTCTAATCAATTGCAGGATGAAATAGCATATTAGCGTTGTTAAAAATTTTCATTTAGAGCAACTAAAGAGCAAAATTTTTGTCTAGCTACTAACGCTATTTCTACGCTTCAAATAGCGCATTTACTTAATACATTTGGTACAAGGCAGTTTACTTTGGGTATGTCCTCTACTTTCGCTCTCGATGTGCTAGTATTGTCTACTAGCACTAATAAAAAGAATAAAATCATATGGATAAGATCTTAGTTGTTGATGATAACCCTGCGGTACTTGACTCGCTTTCATTACTACTTGAGTTGCACGACTATCAAGTGGTGACCGCGAACTCGCCGCTAGAAGCAATTAAAGTGGTGTCGTTTCAGCAAGTTGAGCTGGTTATCCAAGATATGAACTTTAGTGCAGATACAACCTCTGGGGAAGAAGGGGTTGCGCTGTTTCATCAACTTAAAGCGCTAAATGCAGAATTGCCCATTATTTTACTAACGGCTTGGACTGAGTTGACGACAGCGGTAGAGTTAGTGAAGGCTGGTGCAGCAGACTATTTAGCAAAGCCTTGGGATGACCAAAAGCTCCTGACTACCATTTCGAATCTTATTGCGCTTGGTAAAGCACAAAAACAAGTTGCTACTTTTGAACGTGTTGAGCATGAACGCCAACAGTTTAGCCAAGGAGCTAATTTATGTGGGTTTGTTTATAAATCGGTGGCCATGCAGCGAGTGATTGATATGGCGCTACAAGTCGCGAAATCTGACGTGTCTGTACTTATCACAGGCCCCAATGGCAGCGGCAAGGAGAAAATCGCAGAGATCATTCAGGCTAATTCACCGTTACAAGCAATGCCTTTTGTTAAAGTGAATGCGGGAGCATTGCCCAGTGAGTTAATCGAAGCGGAGCTGTTCGGTGCTGAAAGTGGCGCTTACACGGGGGCAAATAAGCAGCGTATAGGACGTTTTGAAGCGGCAGATAAAGGCACACTGTTTTTGGATGAAATAGGTAATTTACCTTTACCTGGGCAAACTAAGTTATTGCGAGTGTTGCAAAGTGGCGAGTTTGAACGGCTAGGGTCCGTCGAGACCAAACAGGTTGCTGTTCGTGTGATTTCGGCAACTAATGCGGATTTATTAGCGGATATTCGTGCTGGTCGATTCCGTGAAGACTTATATTATCGTTTGAATGTTATTGAACTGAACTTACCGGCACTGGCAAACCGAGTTGATGACATTTTACCTTTAGTATCTCACTTTTTACCTGACAGGGTACTCACCGATGAAGCGCAGCAAGCCCTCTGTAATCATATATGGCCCGGCAACGTTCGAGAACTAGAAAATGCCTGTAAACGGGCTGAGGTGCTTAACCCTGCGGGAGAGTTAACCGCTAAGGACTTTGGGTTGGAGCAGCAAAAGGCGGTGCGAAATCCAGAAAATCAAATATCCCAGGAGCCAAGTAAAGAAGAATTGGAGCAAGCATTAAAAACGCATATGGGCGTAATTGCAAAAGTGGCGCGACATTTTAATATGAGCCGACAAGCGCTATACCGTCGTCTGCAAAAGTTTGATATTGACTACTAAGGTACAGGCATGAAAACGTCGCAGCAACAGACGATAGTGATCGCAACCAGTATCATTTTGGGCTTTATTCCAGTTTGGTTTTTACTTGAAGATCATACGTGGTTTTTCTGGGTATTATTGGCCTCACTAAGTATTGCTTTGCTTACACAAAGGTTACTCAGCCGAGAAAGCAGAGCGGGATGGGACGCACTAGAGGTGGGGTTGCTCAATTTTAAGGATGGCGAGTTCTCTACTTCCATTACTTATGATGCCAACAATGAGCTGGGCAAACTTTGCCAACTATTTAACGAAACGGCAGAGCAGCTTAGGGAAGAAAAACAGTGGATTTATCAACGCGAATTAATGTTGGATAAAGTGCTTGAGTCTTCCCCTCAAGTGCTTGTATTGGTAGACGCTCAAGATGTAGTGGTATTTGCAAATACCAGCGCAAAGACATTCTTTAACTGTGAACATCGCCTAGAGGGAGAACACTTTACTCATTTGTTATCGGCTGTGCCCGAAGAGCTTCAGCAGGCTGCAACCAAGCAACTTGATGGCTTATTCTCCATGCAAAATGCAACCGGTGAGTCACAGATGTGGCACCTCGCCAATGGCGAACTATTGCTGAATAACCATTTTCATAAATTATATATCTTTAAACAGTTTACCCGAGAGCTAAGTCGTCAAGAGGTTCAGGTTTGGAAAAAGGTGATCCGGATCATTAGCCATGAATTGAATAACTCACTCGGGCCGATTTCATCTATGCTGCATAGCGGGCAAATTCTTGCAGAGCGAGTGGATGAGCCAAGACTAAGCCGAGTGTTTGCCACCATTGAAGAGCGTATTGTTCACCTCAGCGAATTTGTGCAAGGTTATGGCAAATTCGCCAAACTGCCTACTCCAAACATGGTGACTGTAGATTTACAGGCGTTATGCCGCGATTTGCAAAACCATTGGACATTTAGATGCCAATTGAAGCATACAAAGTTGCAAGCAGACAGCACCCAAATCGAGCAATTACTAATTAACTTGATAAAGAATGCGACTGAGTCAGGCTCAGAGCTGAGCGAGATATGGGTTCACTCTGAGCAGCGGACCACAGAGCTGTATATCTGGGTACTCGACCGCGGCGAAGGAATGAGTGAGGCTGTGATGGCCAATGCCTTAGTGCCGTTTTATTCTACAAAAGCTTCAGGTACTGGCCTTGGGCTCGCACTTTGCCGAGAAATAGTTGAAGCCCATAATGGCCAAATCAGCTTGTATAACCGTGATGGTAACGGGTTGTGTGTGGAGATCCGCTTACCTAATAAAACGCACGGCTCATAAGCTGAATTGGCAGTGGACATTTTGCTTACTTAGGTGGATCAATTGCGTGATTAATACTGGTATTGACTCTAAACCAGCCCGCGATTGAATAACGTTTTTCGTTCGCAACTAATACTTCATGGGGAAATTCATCACTTAAAAATGTCACTAAAGTGCCATAACTTGGCAAGACAGTGGTGAGTATTTCATCATGATTATCAGGGTGATATACAACAAGCTCGCCGCCATTTTCTGGTGACCAAGATTGATTCAAATAAAGCACAGTAGTCAAAATTCGGTTGGTTTTTCCCTTAAAGGCATCCATATGCTTTTTATAAAATGCCCCTGGAGGGTAAATAGCAAAATGGCTCTCATAGCTAAACAGACCCATAAATAAGCGACGGTTTAAGTAGGTTTTCAGCTCACCCATATAACTTAGCCAGACAGACTCATATGCATTATTTGAGTCCAACCAGTGAATTTTATCTCGGCGGATTTTTTTATTCTGTTCGTGATCCGCTAAGCGACCAATTCCGGCCTGTTTAAAATCATCGCTGCTGAGCTCAGCTATTCTCAATTCTAACTTGGATAAAATGTCAGGACTGACGAAGTTTGGCAAGATACTAATGCCTGTCGTCTGTAAATCCTGTGCTAACTTCTCGAATGGAAATGCTAAGTCTAAATCTAACAATAGCGGGGCCTCTAAAAAGACGCCTTTTTACCGCGTTACTGGCGTTCAATCCAGTGAGTTAATTTTACCTTGTCGATAAGCGAATTTTGTTAATGATGGTTTCGCTTGCCGCTTCGATTAAGTCAAGGACATGCTCAAAGCCGTGTTCACCACCATAATAAGGATCAGGCACTTCGCTTTCGGTGGCTTCGCCATAGACTAAAAACAGCTGTACTTTATGTTCTAAGCCACTTGGACAAATAGACACTAAATCTCGATAGTTAGACTCATCGGCACATAAAATAAGGTCATAATCTTCAAAATCACTGGGTTTTACTTGCTGCGCAGCCATGCCAGAAAAGTCGTACCCTCGTGCACTACCAGCTGCAACACTTCGGGGATCGGGAGGATTACCTTGGTGATAACCTATGGTGCCAGCAGAGTCCACTTGAGTAGTGAGCTCGGTTGCTGCCAATTTACTTTTTAACACGGCTTCCATCGTGGGAGAACGACAGATGTTACCCATGCAGACGACGAGAATATTAGTAATTGCGCTCACGTCAGTATCCTTCAAATACGCTAAGTCGTAGCCGCAGTGTACCGATTTATTCCTGTGATAAAAAGTGAAATATACTTAATTCACCGTTACATTTATACCAAATGTATTGAGTAAATGAGCTATTTCATCCTTCTAACTGATTAGAGAATGAATTCAATTGGTATTATTTATGATGAGGGAGAAAGCGCGGCACAATGCGCGCTATTGTTTTCTCGCCTCATATTACCTCAAGGGTTTAAGGAGTGTTAGTTATCCGAAGATTAGGTTAATTAGGCAGGTTTTCGTGAGGGCCAAATATCTCATAGAAGATCCGTTCTGGATTAACACCGACGTCTTGTAGTTGCCCTTTAATAAAGGTCATAAAAGCAAGTGGGCCACATAGGTAAAATTCACCTTGTTCGGTCGGTAGGGTCTCTTTTATTGCATGGATATCCATTAACCCTGAGGCTGTGCCTTTTGGATCAGACTCTAACCAAGTGGTCGTGCTAAAGTGCTGGATAGATTGACCTAACTGATGTACTTCTGCGGTAAAGCCTAAATCACTCTGCGTTTTGTTTGCATGTAAAAAGTGCGCTTCAACATCAGGTGTGTACTGACTATGTACACCGAGCATACATAGCATCGGGGTGATCCCTACGCCCGCACTAATATATACCTTTGCCGCCTTAGTATTATGTCTCACAAAGTCGCCTGAAGGTGGAGTGAGTTTTATCGTATCACCGACACTGAGCGTGTGTAGGTACTGTGATACTGAACCATCGGATTTTACAGAAATTCTAAAGTAAGTTGGGTTAGGGGCAACAGATAAGGAATATTGGCGGATCTGCTGAACCCCAATGATTTCTTCTGGTACAAACACAGAAACAAATTGGCCAGCTTGATAACTTGGCAGTGCTTTGCCATCAAGAGGTTTTAAGTAAAAGCTTTTGATATGCTCAGTATTACTGACTACTTTTTCAATGACAAATTCACGAAGGCCCTGCCAGCCACCATGCTGTTGCTGTGCTGTTTGATATAAGCCGTGCTCAGCGGTAATAAATAAATCCGCTAAAAATTGATAGGCATTCAACCAAGCTTGCTCTATTTCATCTGTAAACACGTCACCAAATTCAGCCTTTAGTGTGGCAATTAAATGATGTCCGACAATATCGTATTGCTCAGGAGAAATGCCAAGACTGACATGTTTATGGTTAATACGTAAAATTGCTTCACTGAGTATTTCTGGCTGATCAATATAGTTCGCATAAGCCGCTAAGGCGCCAAATAATGCCAAGGGTTGTTTTCCTGAGGTTTGGTGAGATTGGTTGAATACACCTTTTAACTCAGGGTGTTGATTGAACATCCGTTGATAAAAACGGGTTGTGATCTCTGGGCCCACTTGGGCCAAAAGCGGTGCACTTTGTTTTACCAACGCAATCGTGTTGTTTGTAAGCATGACTGTCTCCAGTTTGAGAGTAGTGTTAACCCATTCGCCCGTCGATGCGTTTTTGCATTAGCATGGGAGCGAAGGAAATAAGAAAAAGCATAAACCCAATAATCCAAGCGACTGCGCTGCTCAGCCAAGCAAGGTGTGGATTCATAAAGTGAATGAGTAAAGCGCGAATAAGACCAGATGTTGCAATGCAAATGAAAGCAAGCGTGGTCAGGGTGCCAATTTGTAATCTCCTCCCTGTATGTCCTAAGGTGACTCGAGCCATCATGGCTAAAATCATTAACCCCATTCCTGTAATAGCTACTAAGTGAAGGTGGCTACGTAGGTGCTCAGGAGCGAAGGAGATATTGTAAGCGTTGAGGAGCAAACCCACTGAGATTGCGCAATATGAAAGGTACAATGACCAAAGTAGTGGGATACTAAACAGTTTGTAATCGAACCAATACATGGCTCTGACGCAATGGAACAGACCGAGGATAAACAGGGTGGTACTTAAAAAGTAACTCGTTTGTTGAGAGGCGTGCACCACATAGGCCACCACGTTGATCACCGCGAGATAGAAAATCACGCGATCTAACTTTGGTGTACGTGGTTTTTGAGGTTGTTGTAGCCCCCGAGCGATAAAAAAGGGGATGACGCGGCCACCGACAACCCCAATCAGCAACATATAAGCGACGAGGGAGGCTTGGCTTACTGCACTTACCAATTGAAATTGTTGACTGTGGAGCAAGAGTAAAAATACGGTGTTACAGCTACACAGGATGCCCAATGCAAAAATAAACACGCGATTATTGTTCGAGTTTGCATCTAAGATAACTTTGGTCAAATTCACTAAAACCATCAACCAAAAACCTAGTTGCAATAATAAAGTAAAGAGAAGGGATGAGTGGGGCACAAAAAAGCTCAGCCTTGCAGCCAACCAAATACCACACAATAGGAGTAAGCTAGCGCCATGTAAGGTTTGTCTTTGTGTCCAGTTTTTTGCCGCTGTAAGTAAAAAACCTGCAACTACGGCTCCTGCAAAACCAAACAACATTTCGTGAGCATGCCAGTAAGTTGCGGGGTAAGCATGAGTCCAAACTAAGCCGCCATTTAATATAAAGGCCCAAATAGACACGCTCACCACAGCAAATATTCCAGCTAACAAAAACAGGGCTCTAAAGCCCAACATCAACACGGGCCAAGTTGCTGGGGTTTGCCATTTAAAAGCAGTTGCTTGGTGCTCTTCTAGTTGTATAAGTGCCATTTATCTCACCTCCAAACCAAGGTGGTAGAGACACACGAGACGGACAACGTAAGCAAGCTTAACGGATCCTGCTAACACTATGGTACTGATGTGGGCAGCAACTTGTGAAATAAGGCTGAAACTCTCGGCACTAAAAAAGCTTACCTGTAGTGCCAACAAAAAAGCACAAAGTGAAACGGCGATAGTGATATTGCTGTATTTTAAAAGTTGATAAACGCGATTCATAATTGCCTTAGCGAATGATGTTACTTATTCGGTATATTGCAGGTGTCGCGCCAAGTTTATAACTCTATTAAATTCAGAGGGTTAAATTTAATTTCTTGTTTTTTGAGTCAAATTGACCTACCTTTATTTGTGTTTATATAAATAATTGAGTCATTTTGACATGAATTCTCTTGAGCTCTCTAAGTTACTCGAATTGAGTATGTCTCTTTCGCGGTTTGCCCAAAACGGTGGAGGGAGTACGCTAAAACACTATGCAAAAACCTTATTATCAGCGTTAAGTCAGTGTGTTACCGCTGATGCGATAGCTGTGTTGTATGGTGATCAGCAGGCACTGACGATTTTGGCATGTAGTGGACTGAGTGCCGATGCGGTCGGCCGCCGCTTTTTACTGACTGAGCAGCCGCGTCTTAAGGCTATATATGATTCTGAAGAGGTAGTGAGCTTTTCTGCCCAAAGTGAACTTGCAGATCCTTACGATGGTTTGTTACTAGCGGAAGAAAACCGTCTGCCAGTGCATGCTTGTATGGGGTTTAAGGTTGCGCTTAAGAATAATACTGTGCTGGTGACTTTCGACAGCCTTAAACCAGATAGCTTTGAGTATTTGTCTGATGTGTATATGAAGACGTTACAAGCGATTGTATCGAGCAATACTGCGCGGGTTTATGAAGCGGTTCGTCTGTATGAACACACTAGAGCGCAAGCACACTCTCAGCCTCAAAAAACCAGTACTAAGCAAATATTGGTGGGTGAGAGTGAGCTAATGCAATCTTTAAAAGCAGAAATTGAGTTGGTTGCAAGCTCAGAGTTTAATGTGTTGATACAAGGAGATACAGGTACTGGCAAAGAGTTAGTTGCAAAGCATGTCCACCTTCATTCTCAGCGTAAAGATGCGCCATTTGTACAAATTAACTGCGCAGCCTTACCCGACTCCATAGCCGAAAGTGAGCTCTTTGGTCATAAAAAAGGGGCCTTTACAGGCGCAGATAAAGATAGGTCTGGCAAATTTACCATTGCTGATGGCGGCACTTTGTTCTTAGACGAAGTGGGTGAATTGAGCTCAAGTTTACAAAGCAAGCTGCTACGGGTGCTACAAAGTGGTGAAGTGCAAGCAGTGGGGTCTGACAGTATTAGTGTGGTTGACGTGAGAGTGGTGGCCGCAACGAACCGCGACTTAAAAGCAGAGGTAAAGCGCGGCAAGTTTAGAGCGGATCTGTATCACCGATTAAGTGTGTATCCACTACATGTACCGAGATTACAAGAGCGTTTGGATGATATTCCGTTACTGGTGGGCTTTTTTCTTGAACAGTTGAGAGCCACCTTGAATGTAAAACAGGTCGTAATGGATAAGCAAGCACTAGGATGTTTGCTGCATTACGATTGGCCTGGCAATGTCAGAGAACTTGAACACTGTGTGAGTCGGGCGGCATTAAAAGCCAAACATCAGCAGTGGCAAGCAGACATTATTGAGATCCATGAGGTTGATATTTCCTCGTCACATAAGCAAGACACCACACCACAATCGAGCTCCCCTGAGTTTGATACTACGGCGCCACTTACCATGAAGTCTGCTGTAGAGGCGCTACAAAAAGACATGATTATTAAAGCAATGGAACGAAACGCGTTAAATTGGTCCGCAGCGGCTAGGGCGTTAGACATGGACAGAGCTAATTTGGTGAGACTAGCAAAACGCTTGGGTTTGGATATGAAAAAGCAACTGATTTAACGGCTTACACCCTGCTTAATAGACGAAACCCTAAATGTAATGAAAATTGTTATTAATACTCT
This sequence comes from Pseudoalteromonas piscicida, assembly GCF_002744175.1. Lineage (GTDB taxonomy): Bacteria > Pseudomonadota > Gammaproteobacteria > Enterobacterales > Alteromonadaceae > Pseudoalteromonas > Pseudoalteromonas piscicida_B. Next base: position 25,625 of record NZ_NKHF01000056.1, on the reverse strand, counting down.
TATAAGTTGTTTATTTTAAAAGAGTATATCAAGAAAACTGTTATTTTTATTTAATCTTGCGAAGCATAAATATTGAACTAGGGTTATAGAGCGTCACTCGACAATCATTAGGGGGCCCTATGCAGGGTAACAAGCAAGTTTTAACAGCACTAAACCAAGTGCTGACGCTAGAGTTAACGTCCATTAATCAGTTTTTTTTACATGCAAGAATGTACAAAAATTGGGGATTGGAAGAACTCAACGAAAAAGCTTATAAAAAATCTATTAAGGATATGAAGCAAGCAGATGACCTTATCGAGCGCATTCTTTTTCTCGAGGGGTTACCCAATTTACAACATTTAGAAAAGCTTCGCATTGGTGAACACTGTGAAGAGATGATGGCGTGTGATCTCGCATTTGAGCTCGATCAACTTCCTGTTCTAAGGGAGGCTATTGCGCTGTGTGAAACGGAACAAGATTATGTCAGTCGTGAGCTACTTGAAGCTATTTTAGAGTATGAAGAAGACTATGTTGATTGGCTTGAAACACAGCACTTCTTAATTAAGAACACTGGCATTGAAAACTATCTGCAGTCGCAGATTGAGGGGTAAGTAATGCAAGGTAATTCAACGGTAATCGACCTACTCAACAAGCAACTTACCCTAGAGCTTTCGTCTATGGATCAGTATCTTGCTCATGCCAAAATGTACGAAGACTGGGGCCTTGAAAAGCTACACCAGCAGCTTTCTCATGAGTACGAAGAGGAACTCGACCATGCCAAGCGGATCACTGAACGCATTTTGTTTTTGGAAGGTACACCCGACACGGCATCTCGTGCGCCAATCCATATTGGTTCAAATGTGAAAGAGATGCTAGAAAATGACCTAGCCGCAGAAGTACTGGTTAAAGATCATCTCAAAAAAGTCATTGCAGTCTGTGAACAAGCGCAAGATTATGTCACGAGAACTATGCTTGAAAGTTTGTTAGACGACACGGAAATGGACCACATCTATTGGCTCGAACAACATATAAACCTAATTAAATTAATTGGGTTACCAAACTACATTCAGAGCCAGCTTAACAACCACTCTGAATGATCCCAGCCGCCGCATCATCATTTGGTGCGGCTTTTTTATATCCGTCTTTCTAGTCCTAATGCACCTAATATTCACGGCATTAAAGCAAAAACCTGTGATATGCGAAGCTTCGTCTTCTTTTTTGTAGTTATATTCAAAATAGCCAGAAGAATTACTTTAAAACTAAGCAAACACAATGATTTGGACTAACCTTTAGGTAAGTGAATTGCGAACAGTGAAGCGATGAAAATATTATTATTCATTTTTTGTATGTTTAGCTCGATTTGTTTGGCAGCTCAAGGAGATAAGACGCTGCGAATTTATCATGATGCTGACTATTCCAATTTAAGCGAGTCAGCAGAAGCGATAAAAATGGGATTTTTAACTGCCCTCAATGAGGTGGATAACAAACTTCAAGGGCATCGTATTGAATTGATACCAAAAGATCATCGTGGCAACAGTAACCGCAGCTTACTGCATTTTAAGCAGTTTTTAAAAGACCCAAGTGCACTGCTGGTGCTTGGTGGTGTGCACTCTCCTCCGTACATTAAATTTAGAGAGTTTATAAATGAAAACCAGGCACTTTTACTTGTTCCTTGGGCAGCCGGAGGCCCGATCACACGCCATCCAAGTGAGAATAATTGGGTATTTCGGCTCTCCGTTGACGATACAAAAGCTGGGAAAGTCCTCATTAACTATACCCTAGGACAAAAATGTCTTTCACCACATTTGCTATTAGAAGACACCGCTTGGGGAAGGTCGAACTACGACACCATTTTAACTGAATACAAAAAGATTAAACCGACTAATGCACTGCCTGTTTCTTGGTTTAATTGGTCTACAAAAGCCAGTGAGGCGCGAGTTATTACTCGCAATATTATCGAAAGCGATCCGCAATGCGTTATCTTTGTTGGTAATGCGCTCGAGGGCGCTGAATTTATTAATGCAATGGCCAGTATTGATGAGGCGCAGCGACTACCAATTGTGAGCCATTGGGGGATCACTGCGGGTAACTTTTTTGAAGTGGCAGGGAGCAAACTGGCTTCGGAAGTTACGTTAGCCGTGCTACAGAGCTGCTTTTCGTTTGAGAATAAACCCCTTAATGAAAATGCTCAGCAAGTTTATAGCCGTGCAAGAGAATTGTTTCCTGATACGTTTGCGACAAATGGATTTGTACAAGCAACCCCCGGATTTGTTCATGGTTATGACATTGCAAAATTACTGATTGCAGCTTCAAAGCAAGTCGAGTTTACGGATTCCATGACTCAAAATAGAGCGCGATTGAAAACGGCTTTGGAAAACCTGTACACGCCAGTACAAGGCTTAGTAAAAAAATATAAACGGCCGTTCAGTGTATGGTCTAGTAATAATGATTCAGCGCATGAAGCACTCACTGTTGATGATTTATGTATGGGTCAATATCAGCCTAACGGCAGTATTAAGCTGATCTATAACTATTCGGAGCAGCATTGAAAAGTAAACTCTCATTGACGAGCAATCGAGCCTTTTATGCTTTTTTGATACTCACACTCGTCATTTCACTGGTACTAAGCGCGCTATTTGTTGGATTGCGAGCAAACGTCATTGTGGAAGACTTAGTGAAGGAAACCAATGAGACTCAGGCCCAGTTGGCGGTCAATAATCTAACGCTCTACTTGGAAAGCCGCAAGCAAGTTCTTACCGATCTTTCATCGCATTCAATTGTCGTTAATGGCGCGATGGGAACGGGGCTCTCCGCTGCTAAATTGCAAGACTTTCTCCGTGACTTTCAGATCATAGGTAAGGAAGAGAAGTTACTGGTGATCAATGTGCTTGGTGAAGTGGTTTACGCAAACTTTGATCATCATGAAGTGCTCGATGCTAAGCCCCAATGGCTGGATAAAGTCATCAATGCAGATATAGCCAGTGCAATTGATTTAACAGAGGTTGGCAATCAACACTACTTTACTGTGGCGGTGCCAATTTACTATAACGGTTTTGCTGAGGGCGCATTAATCGGTGAGCTTTCAACTAGCTTGGAAAGCTTATTATCGGTATCTATGGATCATCGATTCCATAATATTTCACTCACAGGGCGCTGGGTTAATTTTTCTGATACTACAAATCCAGAAGACTTTTTTAGTATTGAGTCTCTCGACATTGGCACTACTGGCCTAAGGCTTGATTACCGCATAGAAAAGCGTCTGATTACCGATGAGGTGGCAGGGTTTGTTTGGGACCTTGTGGGCGCTATAGCATTCGGCTTATTGATTTCATTCGGTCTATTATTGTTATTTGGCAGGCAGTTACTATTAAACCCATTTAAAAAGTTGGAAGAATCGAAGCGCACTCTAGAGCGCAGTGAAGAAAGGTTTAAATTAGCAATCGTGGGTAGTGACGATGGACTTTGGGACTGGGATCTTGAACGCAATGCGGTGTTTTATTCTGATAGATTTAAGTCTTTACTAGGGTTTACCCAAGAAAACAAAGCGCTGTTTTCTGCCCACATCTCCAGTTTGTTTGACCGAGTGCATCCAGAAGATTTGGCGAACCTAGAAAAGTCAATTCATTATCATATGACCGAAGAAGAACCATTTGGCATTGAGTGTCGAATTAAAACAAGACAAAACAATTATCGTTATTACTGGCTTAAGGGCGCTTCGGCACTAAAAGATAACAAAGCAAAGCGGATCGTCGGGTCGCTGTCAGACATTACCGAGCAAAAGCTTCGGCAAGAAGCGTTGAGAAAGGCAAAAGAGCAAAATGATCTGCTTGCCCAAGCGATAGAGTGTGCAAACGTTGGTATTACCATTGCTGATGCCAATAAACCAGAATTACCGATTGTATTTGCGAATAAAACATTTGAGCATATCACTGGATATGGAAAGGAGGTTTTAGGAAAAAACTGCCGCGTGCTTCAAGGAGAAAAAACTCAACCGCAAGCGCTTGACCAAATTAGAGCGGCAATTATTAATCATGAATTTGTAAAAGTTGAGCTGATAAACTACACGAAATCGGGCAAAGCGTTTTGGAATAGCTTGCAGATTTCCCCTGTATTTAATAAAGACAATCAACTCACTGCATTTGTCGGTATTCAGCAAGATATTTCTGCAGCAGTGGAGGCGAAAAAGGAGTTAGAGTTGGCCAAGCATCAAGCCGAGCAGGGCGCAAAGGCCAAAAGTGAATTTCTTGCTTCGATGAGTCATGAGATCCGCACCCCAATGAATGGGGTTATTGGAATGCTCAGTTTACTTGAGGACGAACACCTTACTCAAACACAATTACATAAAGTGAGTTTGGCTATGGGGAGTGCAAAGTCCTTATTAAACTTAATCAATGATATTTTAGATTTTTCCAAAATAGAAGCCGGTAAATTGGAGCTAGAGCAGCTTGACTTTGATGTGAGAAGCTTGCTTGGAGAGCTGGTAGAGTCGGTAGCGCTACAGGCACAGAAAAAGGGGTTAGAGATAGTTCTAGACGTTACTCAGATCAACGAACCTGTGGTGAAAGGAGACCCGAGTCGGCTACGGCAAGTGCTCACCAACTTGATAAGTAATGCGATTAAATTTACCGAACAGGGCGAAATTATTATTCGTGCTTGGTTCGATAAAACACAAGAGCCATTGCGCTTTTTTTGCACGGTTGAAGATACAGGAATAGGCATACCGGCAGATAAAGCAGACAGACTATTTACCAAGTTTTCACAAGTGGATGCTTCAACCACTCGTAAGTATGGTGGTACAGGTTTAGGTTTAGCTATTGTAAAACAGCTCTGTGAACTTATGGGAGGAGATATTAGCGTTCAGAGTCGCTTAGGCTATGGCAGTGAATTTACGTTCTTTATCTCGTTAACTCCCAGTGATAACGCTGAACTCAACACCTCAGAGATTAATCTAGCGGGCATAAAAATACTACTTGTAGATGACAGCTTGTCCACGCTATCAACATTAGAGTCACAGCTAGAGCTGTGGGGAGCTGAAGTATACAAAGCGAACTCAGGGATCCAGGCTCTGTCATTGTGCGAATCAGAGTATCAAAAAGATAAGACGGTTTTTGATATTGCGCTTTTGGATATGACATTACGAGGGATGTCTGGTGAGCAGCTCGGCGAAGCACTTAAAAATGATAAGCGATGGCAGTCGATGAAACTCATTATGATGACGCAAATGGGCGCGAAAGGAGATGGTCAGTATTACGCTGAGCGTGGTTACTCTGGTTATTTCCCCAAACCTGTGACTACCAAAGACTTATTTGATGCACTGACGATCTTAGCCGAAGATGGTCAGACGCTTGCACAAGCAAAACCACTAGTAACCAGTCATTATTTAAAGTTGGTAAGAAAAACCACCGACACGCCGTTAAAATGGCCAACTCCGTGTCGGATTTTACTGGTTGAAGATAATAAGGTTAATCAAGTTGTTGCACTGAGTATGCTGAAAAAACTGGGGATCGAAGCGGTGACAGTGGCAGAGAATGGGCTATTGGCAATAGAGTTACTTAAATCGAGTCATGGCGAGTGTCAATTTGAACTTATTCTGATGGATTGCCAGATGCCAGAAATGGACGGGTATCGAACTACAGAGTTAATTCGTGAAGGTGAGGCTGGTGATGTATATCGGGCATTAACAGTGATAGCAATGACTGCAAATGCCATGACTGGCGACCGGGAAAAGTGCTTAAACGCTGGCATGAATGATTACCTTACTAAACCTATCTCTCAAGAGCCACTGAGTACGAAGTTACAGTACTGGTTATATAAAAGCATATACCTAGCTAACGACGATAAAGAGGGAACGACGTAGCGCCAAACTTAACGGCGATAGGGTTTGAAATTGGCAATTAGTTTTTTATGTGATAAATTTACTGTATATAAAAACAGTTGTATTGCTACGCTTTGAGAAAAGAACTCCCCGCAAAGTATTATTTAAGCCATTTCAATGAGCTTGTGACATACCTCTTTGAGGTTTGTGAGCCATTATTGAGTGACGCACAGCTAACACTGCTAAAACGGCTGCAGCAATTACCTGAGAACGAGCTATGTTTGTTGGTGCGCTTTATTTCTCGTAAAACCCCATACCTAGATGTTCATCAGTTGAATTACCAAGAAATTGAGGATATTCAATCTGTTGCACTTGAACTTAAAGAGAAAAAACTACTTCGCGGTGTCGTACAAAAGGACTTAAGGACCTTCTTTGGCTGCCTTACAAAGCCCCATTTAATTCAACTTGCTGAAGCCAGCCTCATAACAGAGTTACCTAGTAAAACAGCAAAAAAAGCGGATTGGATCAATGCATTGTTAGGTGCTATGCCTGTGGCACAATTACATCAGCAAAGCCATTTTTCAGGCTATTTAACCCTTACATTTCAAGCTGATGTTGATTACTTCTTATTTTTATATTTTGCTAAGCCCGGATTTAGCTTGGCACAGTTCTCCATGCGGGATCTCGGGGTTATGAATACGCGCAGCGCTGTTAAGCATTATCATGCTCATTTTGAACAACGGGCAGAAGCTCAGAGTGCTTTTTTCTATACAACAGCGCTAGCAGAGCTAAAAGAGATCACAAAGGACGAATTGTTTGCTCAAGCAGAAAACCTTTTAGCGCAGAAAAATCCTGAGGCTGTTGGTCACTACGCGACATCGGCTTTTGCTAAATACGCATACACATTAGCCAAGAAATTGGGGCCGACATCTGCGCACTACATTAGGCTGTTGGCGGTGAGTGAGCATCCTCAAGCACTTGAAGCACTGATCCGTCACCACTATAAAATGGGAGCTATTGAGGTAGCTAAACAGCAGCTTGAGCAGATTTTACAGGGCGAATACGACGAGACCTTGATGATATTTGCTGAAGATTTTTATCAGCGAAAGTTTAATAAGAAACGCACTTCCCTATTGACTGACATGCTCAGAAAAAGTGCCCCGGCAATAAAGGTAGATGAAGCGTATAAGGGGCAAACAGAAGCGGGGGTCGTTGATTATTATCAACGTCATGGGGTCGCAGCATATCATGTTGAGAACAAGATCTGGCTAACTCTGTTCGGACTAACTTTCTGGCAGGAGTTATTTAATCACCCCAATAGCTCTGTGGCAAATGGGTTTTCTCGTACCCCTGCTGTGTTAAAAGACAATCAGTTTTATGCTGAGTTGGGTCATGATATTGAAGCTCGCTTAGCCAGTTTTACAAGTGCAAAAGCATGGTCAGCTTGGCTATTAAAGCAGATGATAGAAAATTATGGAGAACCAAATCGGCTATTTTACTGGCATGAGCAACTGTTAGAGCCAGTTGAATGCTTACTTTCTCACAGTAATATCGACACTCTAAAGCAGGTGCTTCGGTTAATGTCTCAGGACTTTAATTCTATGAGGTCTGGGTTCCCTGATCTGATGGTGGTTGCACCTGAGAGTGGGATTAGATTTGAGGAAATTAAGGCCCCGGGCGACAGCCTAAGTCGAAGTCAGCTCGTTAGTATTGCGAAGTTACTGACGTGCAATATTGCGACTAAAATACAAACTGTAGAGTGGCAAATTACACCAGAGCAACCTTATGTCATTGTAGATATTGAGACGACAGGGGGCAATAAGGAAGTTGATAGGATCACTGAAATTGCCATGGTTAAAGTGGTGAACGGTGAGGTGGTAGACAAGTGGCAGTCATTGGTCGATCCGATGCGCCGTATACCAGCAAGAATAACGGAGTTAACGGGGATCTCTCAAGCCATGGTCAACGGCGCACCGCGGTTCAGTGAAGTGATGGACCAAGTGCTGGATTTTAGTCAAGGGGCAATTTTTGTTGCCCATAATGTTAACTTTGATTATGGCTTTATTCGACAGGAGTGTATCCGCGCGGGCGGGGAGTTTTGTCGAGCTAAACTTTGTACTGTGCAGTTAGCGCGAAAGTATATACCAGGACTGAAATCCTATGCGCTAGGCGCGTTATCACAGGCATTAGGGGTTGATTTAGTTAATCACCATAGGGCCATGGATGATGCCTTGGCAGCCACTGAAATCTTTTTGCAGATTAACGCCATAAGGCAGGAGCAGTAACATGTCTGCGGTTCGCTTTATGCATCAACAAATGGGGTTGTTTTGGGGAACTGGTGTTTGGTTAGGGGTAGTTTGTGTCGCAAAGCTGCCATGGCAACCTGTCTACTCAGCAGCACTCTTATTGGTACTGAACCTAATTATTCTACTCTTATTTTGGTGGGATAAGCGTGCCTCAACATTGGCTCAGTCTCGGGTTTCTGAAAAAACGCTGTTGCTGTGTGGCCTCATTGGATTAAATATTTGTACTCCTTTCGCAATGTACGTGCTAAGACACAAGACCATTAAACCGAGCTTTAACTTAAAGCTGTTAATCGTTTTAGTTATGCAATCACTGGCATTCGGAGCCCTGTTTATATGGTTATTTATGGTGAATTGACCTAACAAATCTGATCACAACGACTACTTATTCAGTGAATTTTTTATTGCTAAATCTTCTTGTTTGAACAATTATCAAACTTAATATAACGGAGAGAATAAAAATGAATAAGTTAGTACTATTACTGAGCCAGTATGCCAAATATCACCGTAGTAAAAAGAATATACTCACCCACTTTTTTGGGATCCCACTGATTGTGCTTGCTGTGGTTGGTATGACATTTATCCCGCTGTTTGAGGTATCGGGGATGACGGTGACCTTAGCGCTTGTACTTGGTGTGGCACTATGCATTTACTATGCGTTTTTATCGCTGGTACTAGCCCTGTTGATGGGCGCTATTCTAGGGGGCTTCTATTGGTTGGTGTATATCGTCAATCCATTGTTAATCGAAGCTGGGGTGATGACGATACTGTTCTGGGCTGGTGTCTTTTTTGTGGGGTGGGTATTGCAGTTTATCGGTCATTATTTTGAAGGTAAAAAACCTGCATTTGTTGATGACCTGATTGGGCTGGCGATAGGGCCTCTATTCGTTTTGGTGGAGTTGTTGTTTTTGTTTGGACTGTTTAAACAGCTAGAAAACGAGATAATTGATAATGCTGGTGAGTATAAAGCCTAAGCATTGGGGCAGAAGAGTGGTTTCTGCCCGCTTAATCATGAGGCTAGGTGGTCATACGCGTTTCTAGCTTAGACCCTTTAATGATGGTGATGTCTTGGCAGTTTAATCTCACTCTGCCACAACGTGTTTCCAGTAAAAACGTCGCCTCTGGGTAATCATCGCCGCCTGAGTCAACAAACTGCTTGCGTGCTCTGTGTACCATGATGTTCATGTGATTAGTTTGTACACCTAATGCTTTTGCTAGGTCATCACGATAAACCCATCCTTGCACGTCTGTTTCTAACCCCGCATCTTTGTCTTGAATACGGGCTCTCGCAAGCAACAACAGAAGGTAGTGATGACTTCTTACCCCCAAATCGAGGTGCTTATCATCAACGCACAGCGTTAACTGGGTGTCTTCTTCGTCTTGACTCACATTGAACTCGAGCGCCATAGGTTTTGCGGCTTTTTGACACTCTAAGTGCTTTGTGACTGCGATGGTGGTTGCAGAAAAAAACATCCACTGATCATTCATCAATGAAATAATACTACCATCAATGAGTGCCTGACGGTCTGAGGTATTGAGGTCCTCTAAAAACCAATAATTAAGCAACTTATCATAATAAATGATGTGCTTAGGCTCGTCTTCGCTGGGAAGCAGCAGTTGGTTGGTGACTTCAATTACTTTTTGATTATTAGACTGAGAAACTAAATATTGGCATTCCGTTTGTAAATTGGCCGCGACAAAAGAATTTTGGCCTGGCGCTGCAAAATCGATCTTGTCATTTTCAAATAATTGATACGGCAAGTTTTTGTCGAGCTTTTTATCATTTATCCAAATGCCATTGGTGCTAACATCTCTGATAAACCATTTGTTTTCATTGAGCTCTATGATGGCGTGATGTCTCGAAACCCCTGGCTTGTCTATCAAGGTGTCTACGCTATATTTGTAGCGGCCTACCGTGTGATAGCTTTTGAGATAGACTCGTTCGAGTTTCTGTTCGTCGATTAAATAAGCCATAGTTAGTTCCGTATAACTTTGATGAAAATTACATGCCTATACATTATTCGGTTATCTTGCACTAACAAGGCCGCAATTTGACAAAACTCAGTGTATAGGTGACGCGAAGCATACAATTTTATTCCCTTCTACTCAATGATAAAGACCCACGAGGTGGGTCTCGTTGAGGGAAGAATTCACCAGTATTTATGCAACTGGCATGGTCTGATTTGGAATTACACCATTTAGTCTTAATACTTGCTCAATTTGAGAGGGTAAATCAGACGCTAACGGTATTAAAAATTTCTCATTTAGAACAACTAAATAGTAAAATTTTCGCCTGGTTATCGACAAGATTTTCTCGCCTCAAAATAGAGCACAAATAATTAGGCTAAGTGGTATTACAGTTTTTCTAGTTTGACGCGGAACCCCAAAAACTCGACCACTTGTTTGGTAAAAGACTGACAAGTCCTAGCAAACATGTTTAGTTTAATCGGTTTACAAAAATTTAGCTATTACACCGCATTACACTGAGATTACGGGACTTTTATAGCATATCGACTTGAATATATCGCCGTCATAAACCATATTTTAAGGTAGCAAAGCATACAGTCAGTAGCATCAGCAAGCACTTGCTAATTCAAGGGTTTTATTGAGTAGAGTCTACCTGACGACAGTAATTACAGCCAAAGCACCGCGCGTTTTTGCAACTTTTATGCTCAAGCACATAAATTCGATGCTGTTGGTACAAGAAATAGGTATTTTTACTCACTAAGGAGTAATCAAATGGGCCGATATAACGCATTGAAAACCGTGAAATTAGAAGGGACATTTCAACTATGCGACCATTTTGACTCTGAGCCGTTAACAATGGACAGCAGTGCTCTTAAAGTGGTGACTGACTTTACTCGGCGACAACCGCAGGTGATTGCAAAAGATGTCGATATAGATCATGCCTTGTATATGATGAAAAATGGCCATGTTAGGTCAAAACTCGTTGTGGATGAAGGCGATAACTTTTTGGGCGTGGTGAATTGTAGAGATTTGTCGGGTCGTAAGGTACTCAGTGTGGCACAAAGAAAGCAAATCTCTCGTGAAGATGTATGTGTTGAAGATGTAATGGTAGCTAAAGAGGCGTTATACGCTGTGCCCTATGAGATTGTGGCTAGAAGTACCATTGGAGATGTACTTGAGACCCTGCAGAGCTTAGGGTCGCAACATGTGCTCTTAATTGGCAATGAAGGATTAAGGGGAATGATTTCAGCTGGTGATATTGCAAGAGCACTTCACATTCCTGTGAGCATATTGCAAAAGCCAACTTCATTTAAAGAGATTTTCGGTGTTGTCAGTGGCAGAGAAGATCTTATCAATTGATCACATTGTTTTTAGCTTGGTTGGTTTAGCGTATGTGGTTTGCAGTGTGGCTTAGAGGGCCACACTGGCAGTGTACTTGTATTCAACCTAATAATACCGATTGAATTAATTCTCTAATCAATTTTAAGGATGAAATAGCATAGTAGCGTCGTTAAAAACTTCTCATTTAGAGCAACTAAACAGCAAAATTTCTGCCTAGCTACTAACGCTATTTCTGCGCTTCAAATAGCGCATTTACTTAATACATTTGGTATAACTTGCTGTTTAGCAGCTGTTATCCTTTATTAACTGTGTTAAATTTGCTTGCAATAAACCAGCTATCGACGCACCAATTTTCCTTTTATTAAAAAATAACTTCTGGCTAGTGCGATACTACACTGTTGGGATTAGATACTTTTGTTAGCTAACTAACTTCTTATCCCTGGTTCAGGTTATTTATTTTTTTCAAGTACTTAATTGCACCACGAATGGCCGCGACTTGACCTGCAATACAATTTTCAGGGGTCGCATTTTTGCCGTCAGGGTATACTTCTGTAGTGGTAACAAAAGGGGCTTCGGTCATCCCCATACACAGACCCAAAGCGGTCCCATCGTAATTAATCACACCATGTTGCTCAATTGCCACACCAATAAGTTGACCATTTTCATCGGCATCCGCTATCTGCGTCACTGCTGCGACTTCCTCAATAATACACTCTTGGAATGCCGCTTCAGGTTTTTGGGTATGTCCTACTAGGTAAAACCCATCAGGAATATTCCAATTATGGTTTTCTTTACCTTCTCTAGCGGCTAGGGCCGGACGAAACTCTGAGTTATCAGAATCCGTTGTTTCATGTAAGTCGATGTGACAAAGTACCTCGGCTACCTTGTTTTGAACAAACTGCATAGCCTGTCTCGATTCGGGAGCTGGACTATCCTCATAAAAGGAACGGTTTGGATCAACCGCGGCTGGGTTCCAGCGATTAATTGTTTCGTATCCCCAAGGGCTCAAGCATGGCAAGATTATAAAGTTATAATCCGCTTCATGTTGTGCAGCTTCTGACTTTGCAAAAGCCAAGGCACCATGAATACCGCTGGTTTCATAACCATGTACGCCACCAGTAACCAGTATCGTTGGGTTATCTGTGTTCCAGCGTTTGGTTGTTAAAGCAAACAGAGGATACGTTTTAGTTGAGTAGCTGAGTTGCCCATATTCAGTTACTTCAAAGGCTTGTGTTAATTGCTCGATTTGAGTCACAACTTCATCGAAGTAAGAGCGTTTTAGTGTTTGAGTGCTGAGCCACTGCTGCTTTTCGGCGGCGCTCCAAGGTACGCCTAGCGTACCTATTGGATATTGTTTTTGCATACTAACCTCGCTATAAATTTGTGACATCATACGCAATGGTCAGATTTGAAAGCAACTATATGCGCTGAGCGCAAGCAAACTGTTGCTAAGTATTAGAAGTAGCCTAGTTGCTTTAGGCTGTGTTGTTGCGCCGAGCTCGGCTTAAAGGACCAAATTCTTAGCACGCCAGTTGTTAAATAAAGCTTGGTATAGCTGAACCAAAGCAGGCGCTCGACGGAAATTTTCTTGACCTCTTCTGCGGGAATATAATGTTTTTGACCTAGTAGGTTTTGATAAACTACCCCTTGATTACAGACCCTTACTCTACTTTGACCGCTGAAAATGCTCCACAACCCCGCTACGATATAAAAAATAATCGCTACTGATGATGCCATCTGGATAAAGGACATTAAACTGATCTGCTCTGAAACCACAAAGGTGTCCAAAACAAGTAAGCTTAGCGCAATCATAGAAAGCGAAATAAAAAATGAGAGGTTCATTCCTAGCTTTAACTCTTTCATTATTGTTCCTATTCTTTTAATGAGAAATTTTGAGAGCGTGCAAATTATTGAAACAAAATGAATCAAATATGGAGCAAATGATTTTTTCTTCTCAAATCAATCTTTATAGTTGCGTAATTTGGAATGAACTAGTTGTTTAGTATGATGTTTGCTGTCGTAAATACCATTACTGTGTTTATTGTTAAAAGCGATTCAGTGGATGTCGACTATTTACCACATTAATTTGCCTTAATGTTGGTTTAGGGTTTTGAATTTAAAGTAGTTTACTGTTTTTAATACCACACTGTTATCGGGGGATATGCAACTTGCACTTTTTTAATATGACAAATGAGTAAAGTTAGCATATTGTTTATATTCTATCGGTGTTTTGTTCCATCTTGAACTATCTGTAACATGCACTACAGAAAAAGGTTAAGGAAGAATTATGAAATTTGAACAGTTATTAAACCACTTTGATACAGGTATTTGTGTTGACCAAATGCAAAAAGAGGCATTGCTCGACATTGCGTTGCTGTTTATCGGTGTCGATGGTGTGATCAGTGAAAGCGAAAAGCATGTCGTCAGAAAATGGGCGAAAGGCCTACAATGGAATTCAGCCATCGCACTTGATGACTATATAGAAGACAGCCTATCCAAGTCTGTAGTCGCAATTAAAAATGATGATATTGAAGCTTATGTACAGCACCGGATGAATAACATTGTTGATGAACCGATGCGAAAGCTAGCAAAAGATCTTGCTGTACGAGTTATTGAAGCTGATGGCAACGTAAAACAAGCCGAGAAGGAAGCTTTGGCTATATTAGAGGCGGAGCTGTAACGCAACATGGTCATTAACCAACTAATGCATTGTGGGTTTATGCTCAACAACCTAAACTTGGGATAACAACTTGTTCTCTAGCAGCTGTTATCCCTTACTACTGCGTTAAACTGCCAGCTATTGACACACAAACTTGCCTTGCATTAAGAAATAACTTCTGGCTAGCGTGGTATTACGCTTTTGAGCTTAGGCATTTTAGTTGGTTAACTAACTTCTGACTCCAAGTTCAAGTTAAATAAGCACCACAATGCGCTTAATTTTAAGTGACATTAGCTTGCTTTGCGACTGCTAACTTTACCGTAATCATCTCGTTTATGCATGAGAAAACTGCTGGATTAAACGCGTTTGTTGTTCTATCTGATGCAGTAACTCTTGACTTAAAGCAAACGATTGTTCGCCATGTTCTGTCCCTTTTTCTGCCAGCATTGTTACGCTCTCCACGTTGAGGCTTATCTGCTTTACAACACAGCTTTGTTGCTCAATGGCTGCGGCAACGCTGCGATTTAAATCGGCCAAATGCATAACATGGCTTTGAATTGTATCTAAGCTCGAACCGTTATTTTTTGCAAGGTCAACACTTTGGTTTGACAGGTTATTACTCTTTTGGACGGATTCGACTGCTGAGCTAGATATGTCGTTGAGCTCTTTTAATAGCGTGGTAATTTCCTCTGTCGAAGATTGTGTTCGTTGCGCTAAGGTACGGACTTCATCTGCAACCACAGAGAAACCGCGACCATGATCGCCAGCACGAGCAGCCTCAATCGCTGCGTTAAGTGCCAGTAAGTTGGTTTGATCGGCAATGGAGTTAATAACACTCAGCATATTTTGGATTCTGTCATTGCCAGAGACTAGGCGATTAACGGCATTGTTGACCTCCATCAGGTGCTCGTCAAGATAATGGATAGAGTCGATTACATCTTTAACTGCTGATTTCCCCAGCCCTGTTTGTTGCTCTGAGTGATTGGCGGCATCTGCGGCATGATTAACGTTTTCTGACAGCTCATCAATGGTTTGCGAAAACTCTTCCATGCATACAACCATTTCTTTGGCTTCGCTGGTTTGTTGTTTAAGTAATTCAGAGACAGATTGACCGCTTTGGGTGGTGAGTTTTGCATTTTCGCTAACTTGTAAGGAAACGTCATTCACTCGTCCAATAACGGCTGCAATTTTGGCTTTTTGCATTTCAAATGCCAAGCTGATATCTGCAATTCTATCGCGAGACCCACCGTAAATTATCGACATGATATCATTATCGAAAATGGTTTTTGCTTGGTTTAATAGATGAGTGTATTTTTTGCTAAATTGCAGCATTAACCCTGTGGCGCTAAGCAGCAAAACTAGGGGGATGAGGGTTACCCAAAAACTATCAAACAGAGGCAAAATTGCAACAGATACAGTCGCCAATAACATTAAAGCAAGTGCGAGCGAGTGACTATTATAGCGACGGATTGGCGCTTCTGAATCAAGCGTCGCATAGGTTTTCTCTGCGCGTTTGATTATCTCTGGAGAGGGGCAAGTTCTAACGGACTGATATTCTGAGACTCTACCTTGAGGATCTTTGATGGGGGTGACAAATGCATTAACCCAGTAGTAATCGCCATTCTTAGCTGAGTTTTTAACAGGTCCCATCCAAGACTGACCACGTTGAATGGTTGACCACATATTTTTGAATGCTGCCTTTGGCATATCTGGATTACGTACCAAGTTATGAGGTTGTCCCAACATTTCATCCATGCTATATCCTGCAATGTCACAAAATGATTCATTGGCATAGGTGATACGACTGTCCAGATCCGTGGTTGAAAGCAGCACACTGTGCTTTTTTAACTTTATTTCCCTACCTGTTGTGTTTGGCATTGTTTTTTATCTCGGTAGCTGACGACCGGAGAAATATAAATCTAAGACTTTATACTCAGAAGCATTTTTTACAAAATCGGGATATTAACACCGCATTTAATGACCAAGATCACGGCTCCATAAGTTCGTAACGCCGACTTCAGCTTCATTGTGTTAAATCAACAAAATGAAAATATATTCATGTTACTGAACGTAACTAATGTCAGTACAAGTTGTTGTCCCGCGGTAAGATTACTTCTGCAGGCTAGGAGAACAACCAAGTATAAGGCGGCAGTGCGCCGCCTTATACTTTATGAGAAGAAACCAGTCACTAGTGGCTGATACGTATCTACCATCTTTTTACCGTTACACCAGACGCTATGTGGTGTGAGTGTTGCGGCATCAAGTAGTACTAGGTCTGCATCGCCTTCGACGCAAACCCTTCCTTTGTCTAAGCCCAAGATATGCGCAGGATTGGCGGTGATGGATTGCAACGCGAGCTCAATGGGGACATCAAATTGTTGCACCGCTTGTTGAAACGAACTAAGCAGTGACGACTCCGAGCCGACTTCAAACCCAACTAATTCATTGTGCACATTATAGATGGGTAAACTGGCATGTCCGTCTGAGCTCATAGTGAGTTGTTGCGGATTAACGCCTTTGTCTAAACAGTATGCCAGTGCCTCAGCTGCGGCGAGCTCGCCATTGGCAAGATCATACTCAGTCGTGCTTGTGGTAAAGTCAATCGTTCCACCAGCTTTGCAAAAAGCGATGCCCGCAGTTAGCAGCTCAGCATTGCGGTTCATATGCGTGGGGTAAAATTGATTGAGTGGTATTTCAGTCGACTGAGCAACCTCGTGCAGTAGCTGCAAATGCTCAACACCTGTACCAACATGAATGGAAACTGTGCCTCGCTTCCCACTCAGTAGCCCCGCCGTTCTTGCTTCTGCGGCAACGCTTGCCAGCGCCTTGACTGACGGCTGTGTACCGCGGTGATCGGCAATAGCCACTTCGCCTACACCGATTATTTCGTCGATATACATAATATCGTGACGAATACTATGGCCCAAGGTCTTGATAGGTAGATGATAAGAGCCGGTATGACAAAATGCGTTTAATCCTTCTTGTTTAAGTCCTTTAGCTTTTGCAATTAAGTCAGTATGGGTTCTGCTTACATCGTCGGTGCCAAGTGCGCCTATTACTGTGGTGATCCCGTGTTTTGTGGCATCAGTAAGGTTCATTTGCGGAGTACGGCTTGCAAAACCCGCCTCGCCACCTCCACCACTAAAATGCACTAAGGCATCAACAAACCCAGGGGTTAAAAGAAATGACGAGCCATCAATCAGAGAGAATTCTATACTGCTGTTTAATTCAATCTTTTCTTCGATTGCTAGAATTTTTCCTCCAGCAAAGAGCACATCGCGTTTTCCAAGCTTTTTTGGAGTAAAAAGCTCAACATTTTTAATAAGTGTTAGCATAAATTTATTGATAATTTGTTAGCTGAGCAAATAGGGTAACCACACTTGCTAAGGTGAAAAGAAGTAACATAAAGCGCCAGATAAACTGCACCCAATCATTCCAAGAAAGCTTGACCACGCCTAAGCAGCCGATCAAACTTGCTGAAGTGGGAATAATAATATTAGTGAGTCCGTCTCCCAGTTGAAAAGCCAATACCGCGGTTTGCCGCGACACGCCAATTAAATCTGCAAGCGGCGCCATGATGGGCATTGTGATTGCAGCCTGCCCGGAGCCTGATGACACAAAGAAGTTAAATAGGGATTGAAATACGTACATAAACCAAGCGGCCAGTGCATCGGGTACTTGGGTTATTAAGGTTGCAGCGTAATAGAGTAGGGTATTTAAAATGGATGGAGTTTGTAGATCGCTACCACCTAACAATAACACCAGCCCTTTTGCCAGTCCCACCAATAGTGCTGCAGGTAATAGCTCTGCGCTTCCAGTTTTAAATGCATCTACGGATTGGCTGATGGATTGACGCCCACCAAGTTTGGCGATGGCGGCAATAACCAGTCCGAGGATAAAAAACTGTGTCGCTAGCTCAGGAATATAATAGCCTTTTGCTGTGACGCCATAGATCACCCAAACAATAACCAGTAAGAATGCTAGTAACAAGGCCTTGTCTACCAGCGCTAATTTATCTGGAGCGGTACTTGCGGCAATGGCATCATGACTTGTTCTGATTTTTGCGGCGTAGCGCATGGTAAAAACCAACCCAACCAGCGTAAATAAGGCTGTAAGTGCTACCCTAAATTCGGCGCCGGAGAATACCGGTAATTGTGCAATACTTTGCGCGATGGCAATGCTAAATGGATTCATTGCAGAGGTGGCAAAGCCAATTTGTGTTGCTACATAAGTGACCAGTACGGTGACCTGAGCGTTATAACCAAGGCGTTGCATGATAGGGTAGAGCACAATACAAAACGCGATGGCCTCTTCCCCCATACCAAAAATGGCTCCTCCCAAGGCAAAAGTGATAAAAAGGCAGGGGATAAATAACCAATCTATACGTTGAGTGGAGTTGATCAATGCCATGATGCCATTGTCGATGGCTTTAGTTTGCATCAGTACGCCAAACGCACCGCCAGTGATTAAAATGAACGCAATGACACCAATAGCTGCGCCATTTCTATCACCACTCACTAGCCCTTCAAAAAGCACATTAAACAAACCTGCTTCGCCTTGGGTGGCAAACAAAGGCATAGGAGCGGGCGCTTGCGCTTGAGAAAACTGCGAGAGCGCAACCGCTTCTTGTGTGCCTTTAAGGTCAAAAGCGCCAGGCAAAATGAAGTGTGACACCCCATAACAGAGTCCTGCAATCACCAGCAAAATAACAAATGCGTCGGGCATTTTTATCGTTTTTCGCATAAATATAACGAAAATGGGGTTGCCCCCATTTCTCCATTAGAACTGGTAAGTTAATCCCAGCGTATAGTTAGTCCCAAACGCATTGTGATTAATCGAATCGAAGCCTCGAGAAGAGCCATACACTGTAGGTGGTTTCTTATCTAAAAGGTTATCTATGCTGAGTCTCACCCTTAGATCGTCAGATAATTGATAACCAGCACTGACATCTACCACTGTCCAGCTGTCAACGTCTCGTTGTGATTCGCTATCCAATTTGCCAAGCTCAGCAAGTTCATCGATTTCTCTTCCTCGTAGCCCTTCAATATCATCAGCGTAGCTGTCAGTATAGTTTGCCCCTAGCGAGATATAAAAATCATCGGCGTTATAAGTTAATGAAACTCTGCCAATATTTTCTGGGTATCTGAACGTGCCTACGAGTTCTTCAGCTTCATCTGAACCGGGTTTATTGCGCTCATATTCAAGGTAATGAGTGGCATCTAGCTTGACTATTAAATCTGCGTTTTCGAGTCTAAATCTATGGTCAAATTTAATGTCTAGCCCTGCAATGTCTTGGCTCCCCGTGTTCTCTAGCTGGATAACGTGGTCACGATACAGTTGCAAGCTTTGTGAGCGTGGATCAAACTCATTGATATAAGCAGTTAAAATCTCATCTAGATTTGCGCCACGTTGCGCGATGCTCAAACCTTGGGCGTCGGTAACGCTGCACACGTCCTCATCGTAAGAAATTCCCATTTGGCCTTCAGGAACAAGTCCACAGTGGCGCAAAGAGGCATCGTTGATAGCTCGGTTGAGTACAGCAGTCATGTTGGTATCGATGACATCTGTGTATTCAAACTGCCAATAGTCAATGGTAACTGTGGTATCACGAGTTGGACTCCAAGCAACCCCCAAAGATAGTGACTCGGACTCTTCGGCATTAAGCTGGCTATTACCGAGCTCCAGTGAATTTACAGTGACTTGCGTGCCATCTCCCTCACAGTATAGATCGGCAACCGCTTGGTTAGCGCCGCAATCAAAAGTCGAGGTGGTGGTTCTTAGTTTTACTCCCGCTTGCGTTAAAGATGGAGCCCTGAATGAAGTTGACCAGCCCGCACGGAGCATTAATGCATCGGTTGGGCGATAACTAATACCAATTTTGGGGTTAAATGTTGAGCCAAAGTCGTCAAAGTGGTCATAACGGCCTGCCAGCTGCATCTCTACGGTGTCGGTAAGGGGAATATATAGTTCGGCAAATGCACCTAGTTGTGTTCGCTGCGCATTTGCAATGCTTGAGCCATAACCAAATACATCAACTAGATAATCATTGGCGGCATCCGCAACGGCATCGCGAGAAGGCGTGTCTGAAAGCTCTTCATTTCGTGCCTCAACACCAAAGGAGGACTGTACCGTGATATCTTGCCACGTAAATAATTCACCTGAGATAGTAAAGTCCCAGCTATAAATCTGACTGGTTCCTTCCCTTGTTGGACGTGCTTGAGTCAGGGCTAAGGTAGCATCGTTAGCACTATTACCTACTAAAAATGGGTTGTAAAAGTCCAGTAGGCTAGCATTTCCACAGCTTAACTGGCCATTGCTGATATCTGCAATATTCCCATCGTTACAGAGTTCTCCGGCCAAAGCAGCGTGGAATTTATAGCGATTGTAAACGCCTTCGGTAGCTACCTGATCAGATTTTGACTCAGAAAACATGATCCCCGATACCCAATCCCATTGGCCTAGTTGGCCCTCTAAACTAGAGACCAAACGCATATTCTGACTTTCGACCTCAATGGTGCGTGGCGCATTAAAGCGGGCATCAAACTGAAAGCCCCATTGCTCTTGTCCAAGTAAGGTATCGAATGGGTCGATATAGAGTGACTCTAGTAATGGATTATTGCCATTTTGCTCGTCAAAAATGAATAGGGCATCCTCTTTCACCCAAGGGCCTTCACCATCATCTAGCTGATTGATTGCGGCTGGTGTTGAGTATGCAGTGGACTTGGTTTTACTGATGAAAAACTCGGTTTTCCATGTTAAATCACCAAGCTGTTGATTAAACATGGCGCCACCCGACATGCTCTCAAATGGTGTTCGTAACACATCGTCTTGATTGCCATAATAAGCGCAGATCTGTTCACCATACTCAGTGGTTACCAGCTCACTCATACAACCGGGAGCTGCAAGCTCGTTGCCATCACGACTGCTGTAATAATAAATATTTGGTGTGTTCTCGAGTTTGGGCAGATAAGAGTAACCATTTACTAGGTTTGGTGTTGCTAGATAATCCCTGTCTGTTGCGTTGAATTGATTGCGGTCATAAAAGTCAGCGAATAGCATCAGGTTACCATCACCGATCTCAGTTCCCCAAATGAGGTTAACTTGACTTTTCCCTTCATCGGAGCTTTCTAGGCTATTCCCATAGCTCACTTCTAGCTCAGCACCATCATAATTGTCTTTGAGAATGTAGTTAATTACGCCTGCTACAGCATCGGCGCCATAAATTGCAGAGGCGCCAGTGGCTAAAATCTCAACACGTTCAATTGCAGCGAGTGGAATAGCGTTTACATCAACAAAGTTTTGAGTGCCAGCTGCAAAAGAACTAGGGGCGACACGGCGACCGTTGATTAAGGTTAATGTGGCTGAAGGGCCCATACCTCTAAGGCTTGCAGCGGCTTGACCTGCGGGAGTTGAGGTCGATGTGCTGCCGCTTTCGCTGGTAGAGAAGGTGCCTGACCCTCCTTTTAATTGCGGAATATCTTGCAGCAGTTCGTAAATGGACGAGGCGCCAGAGCGGTCAATATCTTCTGCGCTTAGTATGGTGATAGGCTGTGTTCCTTCAAGATCAACTCCTTTGATCCGTGAGCCCGTAACTTCAATTCGCTCAACCGAGGTTGTGTTTTGATTATCTTGTTCTTCCGCCTGAGCTGTTAAACTAGAAGCAGCCAAGGCTGCTGAAATTGCTATAAATAGTCTGTTGTACATTACTTCACCTACTTTCTGTTGATGAGGGGCTTAGTAAAGGCAAGTGGCGTTATTTCTGTATTTATACCAATTGAATTCATTCCCTAATCAATTTGAATGATGAAATAGCATATTAGCGTCGTTAAAAACTTCTCATTTAGAACAAATGAATAGCAAAATTTTTGCCTAGCTACTCACGCTATTTCGGTGCTTCAAATAGCTCACTTACTTAATATATTTGGTATTATTTTTGTGATGATTAGTCGACACATTGGTACTTGGGTGTTTGCTAAAATGATAGCAAAGCGCCTACAGCACCAGCTGCACGAATAAGGATCACGCCACTGCGAAAAATCGCGATACTGCGCCTATACTCGGCCGTTTAATTTTTATAAGAAATTAAGAGGTGGGGTTGCATTCAATAGACAACACCACGGTATTACACCGTGTGTCTACTCGTCGAACCACTCAGAAAGGTAGTGAGGTGAGTAGAAGTAGCAAACAAATTTGAACGCTTTCTTCAACATAGTTTCATCTCGTGTTTTTTGACAATGCAAACTGGCTTGTGCTAGCTTGCTCTTTGCAATGTTCATTAAAATTTATAGCACAAGCGTTTTTGTGCTGACAAGTCGTTTTTAACAAAATTGTTTGGAATTTATCATGAATGTTGTGTTTTTTATCCGCTCAGTTATCACGGTGAGCACGCTTTTCTTCAGCTTAACCCCTTCTGCACAAACACTTTATTTAATAGGTGGTGCACTTAAAACTTGCTCTAGTATGGCAACAAAAAATTGTGAAAAAAATGTCGAGTTTTCTGCTGCTGCAAAAACACATTTATTATTTTCTGTTGATGAAATGGCAACAAAAAGATTTGCCAGTCGTTGGCCTACCGCAAATCAAAAGCATCTTAAGCGCACCTTAAAACTACTGGAAAAGTTACCGCTAAATAAGGCGCTGTCTAAAACTGATCTTATCCAACGGGTTAAACAGTTGGATGGTGAACTATACCGAGATTGGAGCAATAAAGAGTTTTACTTTTTCTTTGATATGCTCGAGCTGCCTTTGTTGTATCAGCATAAGCGGATCCCTGAGTTGGTTAATACCAAGGGGAATAATGAAGCAGCGAGTACTGAAATTTTAGAAGATATTGTCGCGAGTATTACTAAAACTAAGCATAAAAAATTATTACTTGTGACTGCGTCATCTCGAGATCCTTATGAGTCTGCTGATTTTTATCAAGGGTTGTTTCAAGACTATGATATTGACGCACAATGGTTACCATTAACTCCTGCACTAGCCGCTGCAATCAATAACAACGCTTGTAAAAACCTAGAGCTGTACCGAAATACGCTTAACGGCGTTTATAATCGAGAAGCCGTTTATCCCGATAGGACACTGAGTGAGTACAAATTGTGTCAGCGTGGTATCGAACAACTAACACGACAAATAAAAAGCGCCGATGCTATCATGTTCAATGGCGGCGATCAGTCGCTGACCAAACAAGTCATGTACTCTAGTGATACGCAAACCCCCTATCCTTGGACTGCGGCATTAAAGCAAGTACCGATAGTGATTGGGACGAGTGCTGGTACAGCGGTGCAGTCAGGTGGGAACAATGTCTTTGGTAACGTTCCCATGATCACCAATGGTAGCAGTATAGAGGCATTGCAAAGTGGGGCGCTAAATGCTGCTGCACCTGCGCAAAATTGCGATAAGCATGGTGGGTGTGGCAAGTTAAATACTGACTCATTAACTTATGACGCCGCGGGTGGGCTTGGGACCTTTTCGTATGGCATTTTAGATACACATTTCAGTGAGCGAGGCAGAAGCTTCCGGCTTGCGGTGCTTGCTCAGCAAAGTGGACAAAAGTTTGGTTTTGGTGTAGATGAAACCACGGCACTAAAGCTTGAAAATACCACCGGACGCTTTTCTGTAATAGGTAAAGAAGGTGTGGTTGTGATCACAGCTCTCACTCCACAGCGTTTTTACTACTCATTTTATCCCGCGGGCAGTGAACACCTTATTTCAACATTAAATAATGTAGCAAAAAACGCCCAACCATCGGTAAAAATTAAAGATAAAGGGCTGTCGGTGAGTCATCTCCTTGAGGAAAATGCACTGCGTGATGTAGTGCAGAAAATGTGCGCAGAACAAACTAAACAAGTGGAAGCATCCCACCATAACTTGCCTACAATTTATATAACGCGAACCAGCGAAAGCCGCTGTGACAAACAAGAAAGTGGTATGTACTTGGTGAAAAACATAGCTATAAACTGGGTTCTTGATTGAGCCGCAGTGTTGAACCCTAAAGTGAACCCTGTGCCGAGCGTGACCAGCTAAATTGCAGGCTACTGCTCGGCAATAACCAGGTTAAGACTTGCATACCTCGGTGGTATTGATGGTTAGTTGGCATGCCTGCTTTTGTTCCGATTGCCAATGTTGAATGTCAGACTGTGCGGTGCAGCCAGCATCTTCAATCAGTATCACCTCATCTTTGCATAACAACAGGACTGCGTGGTTTGCCTGCGTTTCTACCTTGAGTTGATAACCCTCAAACGGTGCAATTTTGCTGGTGTCGTTATTAATCGCAGCCAGTAGTAGCGTTTGTGGATCGTCAAACTTATTGGTGCTGAACTTTAAAGTTCCATCCACAGCGGCAGCAATATCTTTGAGTTGAGAAGCAAGATCAGCCATATCTTCAGGGTCATTGCTGTATGCTGTCTTGGTGCAGCCCAGTGACAACACAATAACGGCGGCCAGTGCTATATATTTCATGTTATCGCTCCCATGCGGTTAAATGACCCGACTCATCTTTACCGGTATCTAAGTTCCAGTTTCGGATTTCTCCGCATGCTTTACTCTCAAACACAGCGTTAGCGACAATGGTTATATAGTACCTAATGTTATTAACGGCTTTATCGAAAATCTTATCGTAATGCATAGGGATATCGGGGGTAGCTAAGTGTTCGATGTAGTCTTGGTTTATTTCATCTTGGCGTGGATAAAAAAGACCGCTACCAGCGGCTACATGTCGCGCGAGAGGGAAAAGTCGATAACCTTCTTCGACAGTATCGACAACCAGTTGAAAGCCCTTATGCCAAGCTTCAAAGTCTGGTGCTACATTATCTGTATAGTCAGCGTGGACGAGTGCTAAGATATGCTGCCAAATATGTTGAATATCAGTATCAAAAGTGCCGTCGGCGTTAGTACATGAACCGATATTAAGTTTGACTCTATCGGCAAGTCCTACTTCACCTAAATTTAGTCGTTGCCAGATAAACGAATCTTGATGCATTTCACAATCGCGATGGGCTGTTTGGTTCTGTTCGTAGGGGCCAACTTTTAATTCCACAACGGGGTGAATAGTGATGTCAGCGGCAACGTGAGACATATAACCGCAAAGCCAAGCAAAGCACTTTTCTTGAGCTTGCCCTTCTTGTGTTTGGCAGTATGCTATAGCCGCTTTAATTATCTCTCCGGTACGCTCGTAATGCATCAAGTCAGCCCACTTATTTTGCGCCGATTGACCGACCGCCAAATAAGGGTAATCTGGTGAAACACAACCAAGCTCCACATACTTTTGTTTATTGCTAAGAATGCGTTTAGCCTCAGTTGGCATATTCATTGTCAGCAACGCATTGTTCTCAGTCGCGATATTAGCGGCCGTAATATGGGCAAATGCACCTGGCATACGTGACTCCTTGTTCTGAAACCTGCCCTTAATACTAGTGTAATAAAACAAACTTACAAATTATGAATCTTATCGGTAAATTTGTCCCCACCACAGCCTAGCTTAGTCGAAGGTGGTTTACCCGCCGATTTGCGGTGCAAAAAATCGCGAGGTTAACTCGCTCCCACCACGGTAGGAAGTGGTTTA
>NZ_NKHF01000058.1 GCF_002744175.1 Pseudoalteromonas piscicida | reverse complement strand
GGGGTAAACCCGCTCCTACCATGGGATATGATCGCGGGGTGAACCCGCTTCTACCACGGAGTATGACCGTGGGGTAAAGCCACTTTTACTATGCAACATATTGACGCTTTAAAATTGAAGTTATTAACTTAAATGCTACAATTTCTAGGGTGGGTAGGTAAGAAATTACCAATATAGTATTTCAACCAACACATTGGTTGGAGAATTAATGTGTTGGTATCACGTGCCAACCCAAATAGGTTATCGGATTGGCAAATGTCAAATGTGCGCTAGAGTAAGCTTAAAAGTTGTTTTGCGTTTTGACGTGCTAGGCAACTTTGCACTGGGGTAATTGAAAAGGACTGATTGGATACTTCAACCGGTTCACCTTCGAGCAGTGTATCACCTTGGTACACCTTTACATGGCAGGTCGTTTTGTTTTGCTGTTCAGAATAAACCAGCTCCACTTTTTCTGCCTTCATAATTAAGTTTTTATAGGGGTAACCTGCATCGGTAAATACTTTTTCAGTTTGTACCTGCTTGGCATGTGATATGAACGTAATACAAGAAAGTGCGATAATAATTGCGTATTTCATGATAAAGACTCCTTCCGTCTCTGATTTCATCACTAAGTATTGTGCTCATTCATAAAACTGACAAACGAGAAATTGTTCCCTATAGTTAAGTTTTTATTAAGTGAAATGATCATGAAAGCACCGCCGTTAAAAGGACTTTGGTATTTTAAAACCGCCGCTGAATTGGGTAGCTTCAAACAAGCCGCCGAAGCGCTATTTGTTACCCAAGCTGCGGTGAGTCAGCAAATCCGACTGCTTGAGCAGCAACTTGGGTGCATGCTATTTGAAAGGCAAACCAGAAAGGTATTGCTTACGCAGCAAGGTCAAGAGTTACTCCCATATTTGCATAAAGCATTTGGGCAAGTAGATATGGGTCTTGCCACGCTAAAATCCGATCCTAACCCAAGCACCATAAACCTTTCAGTCTTGCCGTCTTTTGCTACTTGTTGGTTACTACCAAGGTTATCGAGTTTCAACACTACCTTGCCAGATTACCAGCTCCGTATTGATCCCACTGAGCAACTTGCAGATTTCAATCATGATGATATCGATATCGGGATCCGCTTTGGTTTTGGTGAATACCAAGGTCTTAAGAGTGAATTGATAGCGGAAGACGAACTTGTAATTGCCTATCGCCCAGGGTTAATCGACCCTCATAAGCCAATTAGAGAGCAGCTTTGTAAGTTGAATTTTATTTATGATGAAGGGCGCGATAATGAAAAGGCTTGGCTTGAGTTAAACAAGCAGCTCGGATTAACAGGCCATACTTTTAGTAATCTCAAAATAGATAACGCGGCCTTAGTGCAACAAGCAACGGTTGCAGGACAAGGGTTTTCTTTACTGCGCCGACGTTTAGTTACACAGTCGTTAGCGCTTGGCCAGTTAGAGATCTACCCTGGGTTTGCTTGGTTGTGCGAGTACCGTTACTACTTAGTTGCGCCCGAGCGGCACTTCGAATGGCCCAAAATTCGAGCTTTTCGTGACTGGATAATCAGCGAACTAAATGAGGGCACTGAGTGTTGAGTATAGGTACTTTTATTATGTAAGCAGTCGGTGGGCTTTTATATTATTTTGTTTCTCTGTGTGTCCGATATGTAAATAAAACAAAATGTTTTTTGTGTGAAGCTTCGTTTTAAATATATCTTATTGACTTTAAAAGAATAATTAATTCTAATTACATTTTTTATCAAGACGTATCGCAACGGACTATGAGCGTATCTAGCCATCACTCTATATTTTTTATCACTTTCTTTATTTTACTTCTAGCTGGTTGTAACAGCAGCCCAGACACCACTCACAGCAATGTTAAACCCGTTGATCCTGAGGTGTTTGCCCTCAATCAAGCGTTTGAAGCGCGCGGCTTTTATCGTACCTCGCTTGGCAATATTAATTTTTTGCACCAAAAACAATGTGGCAATTACCAACTGCAAAGTCATCGAGGCTCTATTCGTTATCCTGAAAACTCACTCAATGCCGTTATCGATGCATTAGACAACGGTTTTGATGTTGTTGAAGTGGATGTCCAAGTAACCTCAGATGGTGTTTGGGTCGTGCATCACGACAAACGCACTGGTAGAGAAACAGGCACGGTTGATAATAAACGTCGAAGAATCGAACGCATAAATTACAAAAAGGAGTGGGGATATCTTCGCACTCGCGATCAACAATCTGGGCAGCTGCTAGATGTTGTGCCACCAAACTTTCGTCAATTGGCGAATATATTTGCTCAAAGTGCGGGTAATGGACAGTTATTGAATATCGAAATTAAATCCGATGCCACAAAAAGTGAGCTGGAAATGCTTGATTTTTTGGCTTTTAAAACCATTGGACAAGGCCGCTACTTTTATTCAAGTTTAACTCTAAGAAACCTTGAACGGATGCGTGATATTAACGCTCAGGTTTTCTTGTCTTTTATCCAAAGTCCAGCAAAACGCTCAATGGAAGTACTAAAGGCTAAGTTAGAAAAAGGGGTGGCGAGCGATAATTTATATCAAGATAACCAAGAGACCATTGAGAATATCGCTGGTTTTGGCCTTCGTCGTTACCGAGAGCGCCGCTATGACTCTCATCAGGGGATCAAAAAGCTCACAAAAGCGTTGCGCAGAAACTTTGGCCTAGCGATTGATATTCGTCAATACGCTGAGCAATCCAGCCGCACTAAAACCTTGGTGAAAAGTTATCAGCTTCCTGTGGCAACGTACACCATTAACGGCCAACATTTTCACAGTAAGTTATTAAAGAAAATCGGTGTGAGTTCAAGACCTGACTCGGTGATCATTGATGACACTATCTATGGGTTTTGTACTCAGTATGGTGTGCCCGCTCAATTAGACTATTCTGGCTCAACGGTATTCACTCGGCGTTTAGCCACATTACCCGCGGACCTTGATCTGGAGCGCCTCTCTGAGGTGGACACTTATTTTAATAATGGCCTATACCCAGCACTTGGCGGCATACTCAAGTCGATCAATGGTAGTGCAACGAGCCACAACTACACCCCGGTGATGCTAACGCCAAAAGCCGGACCAAAGGAGCGCGAAAGCAAAGTTAATCTAGAAACCAATCAAGCAATTGAAGTGGAATTACGGGAAGGCAAGCGATGAACCCAAAGTATAAGCCAGTATTTTGGCGAGCTTTCTTTCTTATTTTGAGCTTGGCTTACTTAATTCCAGAAGCGATTTTTAACGCACAGCTTGTTTCTTTGGTTGGGCTAGGTACACCCCAAGAGCATGCGCTTGAACAGTTAGAGGTGTATGGCCGTGCGATTTCAGGGATAGGTGTTACTCTATTACTGGCCGACTTATTGCCGCGATTTTTTTACCAGTCTATTTTTCGCGGTGCTGTGACGCTTCTGACCTTAGCTTGCTTGGTGTGGCCAACGGTTTACTTTGGCCAAAAAATGCTTGTAGAACGTATGCTTATAGAGCCATCTTCAGCCGCGCAGCGAGAGTATGCGGTGCTGAGCGCAGCCTTTAGAGATGCACTGGCGATTAATGCTGTTGAGGTAGCTGGACTTGAATACGATACCGAGGCGCTAGAAAGCTCGGAAAACCTTACATTTTTGGCTTTGTTCGGCGGACTACTTTATGCCGATGATCAACTCGCTAGTAATTTGGAGTCACATAAACACCAAATTATTAAGCAATTTGTTCAAAAGCGCGCGTACCAAGACTTCGAGCAACATTATCAAGATTTTTCAACCCTATACACTCGCCTATCTACAAGCTACGAAGAGTATGCAGAGGGCTCGAATAAGTACAATCAAACCTTGGCGGATATTCCTAAAAGAGAACAAGAATACTGGCAAACGATAGAGCAAGAAGTTAACCAAGGTTGGCAAAAATACCAGCAAGCTACCAAGGCCTACATTGGCCGTGCTGAGGCTCGTGCGCAAAAATATGGCCCTAAAATCTATGAGTATCATAAGCAGACTAACCGCTGCCAAGAGCGCTATGAAAAATACTCTGAGCGTGAGCGCAGGGCGCAATGTATCGAACGTTTACACGCAAGATACAAAGCAGAAATCGACAAAGCAGGTTTGGGTTATATCGAGCCGGATTATTGGTTGATTGTTGAGGATGTGAGTGGGCTTGAGAATGCAACCAATACGGTACTTGCCGGTGTACTAACTGGCGGTATTTACACCGCAATGCAAGCACTAAGCTTGGCAACGGGTGGTGACGGCGGTATCAAAGACAAGCGTTATAAATATACCGATGATCCAACACATTACCAGCGCCTGATACTTGCTCACCCGAATTTTCAGGCGCAGTTCCAACAGGAAACGGGTTATCCAATGGGGATCCCTGATTTAGTTACTTTTCGTAGTCATGATAATACTCAGCAACGCTTGCGTGCTTCTTTAAGCGCAAAAGGGTTGGCACTACCTGCAAAGTGGCGAATTGAGCAACGTTTGGCATTTGCTCAGGCTGTGGCAACCAAAGTTAAGGCGGATGCTGATAAGCGCTGGAATGAGGCGATGCAACGTAAGGGGTTATTATTGCCAGTCAACTTACAGTGGCATGCGTTTCAGCTTCATCCAAGTGTACAAAGCAAAATTGCCGAGCAAATGGGCGATATGTATGTAGAGAATGTGCAGGCGGATTGGAACCAAGCCAACTTTAAACAATATGTGTTAGACCCCAACATAGAAAAACGCACCGTGCGTTATCTTGATATGATTGCAGGTGCCAGAGTGCACTTTAATGACGGTGGTAAATATGCTCAAGCAGGAAAACAAGCGTTACGTTCAGTGGTGATCCCACCGATTTCAATGTCGCTGAGTTTGTTTCTGATCTGTTTAACCTTAGTGAAATTACCTCTGAAAGGGATGGAGGTATTTAATCCTGAGTGGAATAAGGCCTTGCCTAGATGGGGCGCGATTGGCGTAAAAGTGACACCCACTTTGTTGCTGATAATCTTGCCGGTACTGGTGGTACAAAACCAGTTTACCGCCAATGCAAATAGTCCAGTTAATTATTTTTTAGAAAAGGTAGAAGCGGCCAGTAACCCTGTATTCTCTTATGCGTTACGTTGGACGTTGCATGTACAGCCTATTCTTCACCCATTGGGGCTATCGTTTGAAGCGAATACTGGTATTTATCAGGCTGTGGAGCCTTTTACACACAGCCTTGCAAAGTTAGATGCTGAGTTACCAAACTGGGGAGCAACCAGTGTACCCAAAGCGCACCTTAAAGACATCATTGAGCAGCGCGCAACACTCACTATTGTGCCAAATGTTAAAGACGCAGTGATCCGGATTATGAATATCAAACCAAGATATCAAGATCAGATGAGTGTAAAGCCGGGTAACTATGACATACAGATAACCGCTCCGGGATACCAGCCTTATCGCCGTTGGCATAGTATTTCGGCAGGAAACCAAACCCTAGAGATTAATCTTAACCCGTTATAAACAAGGAATTTATGACACATTGTAACCAACCGACTTATATTAATGACAAATACTGTGGTCATTGTGGTGATGATCTTGATACGTCTATGCAATTGAAAACCATCGAAGCATTGCAACCTGACGTGTTTGAGGAGATAAAGGATTTTTATCCCAATGCCAAGCTGGTTACCGGTAGGGTATTGTCTACGTACTTGTACAAGCGGACCTATAATAACTCTGAAAATAATTTAACCTATTCTTATTGGTGGATTGAGCTTGAAGATGCAAAAGGTCAAGTGCATACCACTTCTGTGAGTGCGGAAAAAGACTTCTTCAAGGATTTAAAGCGTGGCGATATCCTGACTTTGTTTAACCCAACGCCGTTCTCCTTGAACTACCGTATATTTGGCGGAGAGGCTAAAAAAGTGGTGCAACATAATCAAGCACCTGGAGGCACAATAAACCACTTGGAGGGAAGTCAAAAGTATATACTTGAGTCGGCGTATCAACCGGGTGAGCAAAGTCTGTCAATCGTGTGGTTTTTGTTGTCAGCTCTGTTGTTTTGGGTGCTTTACGGCACCGACACTTTACCCTTCGACAGCGCAGCGGGGATCACTGCCGTGGTTGCTATAGCGACCTATTTGTTTGAGCGTAATGTGCGTAAAAAGCGCTTTGAAGAACGAAAGGCTAAGTATCAAGCGTTGCTTAATACACTTGATAATTTGCTTAACTTTAGCCGTTATGATCTGGGATATCATGTTGCTGAGCGCCAACAAAGTGACTCGGACGTATTTTGTTTTTCTTGCCAAAAACGTTTACCCGCTCAGTTAAGTTATTGCCCTGGTTGCGGTGAAAACATGACGACAGCAGAAGTGCCATCTGGCAATGTAAAAGCGCTAGAAACTGGCTTAATGAAAGAGTATGAAGTGCAGTACACTGAGCAATACACCCACAAAAATGCGTTATATACCAATGGCAAAGGTGATGTGTATTGCCGTATGTTATTTGGCAAAGTGATTGATAAGCCACTGAATAGTTCAGTGTCTGATGTGGAAACTGTGACTACCCAGACCATCCGCACCGATCATTATCGCGGAAATAGCTTCCAATACTCAACCGACCGTACCATTACGAGTCGCCATCGACAACGTAATTCAAATATTGAAGGGCAAATTGTACTGCAAACCAGTGAGGGTGAAGCCCGCTTTTCATTAGGTGAAGACATTCTTGGCATGTGTGATATTGGCGATTGGCTTGCTTTTGCCTACAGCGAAGTTGATCTCAATCACAGTTACGATTTTCGTAGGGAGTTTGTTTACAACCTGAGTAAAGGTAAGCAGGCAAGGACAAATGGATTTATGGGCCATAGCTTTACACTCAGTGTTTCAATCTGGTTCTTATTAGGCATTGGCGCGTTTATTTCAAATCTTGTGTTTTCGGTAAAGGATTATGCGATGCTGCTAGATCTCATGTATCACCCCGTGTTACGACCGCTTTACGACATGCCATTGGTAACAAGACACTTGCCTATAGCGGTATTTATGGCGCTTACGGTACTTTGGATGGTTCAGGGCGTGTGTTACCTATTTATAAACAGAGGAAGAAGAAAGCGCATTCTTAAACCATTAATGGATAAAATAAATCAATTTAAAAAGTCTGAAGGCACAATAAAAGCAGAAATTGAAAAGTTAGGTTAAGCTAATTGATATAACAAGCCCGAGACTGCATAGTTCTCGGGCGCTTTTGCCTCAATCTAGCGAGCAAAATGGAAGCAATCGGCATTCATTACTTTGGTCCATGCGGCAACAAAATCACGAACAAACTTCTCTTTGCTATCATCTTGCGCGTACACCTCAGCATATGCACGTAAGATAGAGTTAGAGCCAAAAACCAAATCAACACGCGTTGCGGTCCATTTCAACGTGTTGGTGTCTCGGGCTCTGATTTCATAGAGATTCTCTCCAACGGGATCCCAACGATATGCCATATCGGTCAAGTTAACGAAGAAGTCATTGCTCAAGGTGCCGACGCTATCTGTAAATACGCCATGTGCCGTGCCACCATGATTGCTGCCAAGCACACGCATTCCGCCGATAAGTACGGTCATCTCTTTGGCTGTGAGCCCCATTAGCTGTGCTCTATCGAGTAGCATTTCTTCTGGTTTAACCCGGTAGTGCTGTTTTTGCCAATTGCGAAAGCCATCATGCACAGGCTCTAACACGTCAAATGACTCGACATCGGTTTGTTCGTCAGTCGCATCGCCTCTGCCTGCGCTAAAGGGAACTTGAATAGCGACGCCCGCGTTTTTAGCTGCTTGCTCTACGGCTGCGCAACCCCCTAGTACAATTAAGTCCGCTATACTTACTGTCGGTGTAAAATTACTTTGTACTGTCTCTAATGTAGCGAGTACTTTGGCTAGCCGCTCTGGCTCATTGCCCGGCCAATCCTTTTGTGGTGCCAAGCGGATCCTGGCGCCATTTGCTCCTCCTCTATAGTCAGAGTATCTAAATGTTCTGGCGCTATCCCATGCGGTAGCCACGAGCTCTGATAGCGTTACATTGGTTGCTAAAATTTGCTGTTTGAGGGCACTGATTTCGCTGTCGTTAAGGGTGTAGTTCACGCTTGGTACTGGGTCTTGCCAAAGTAGGTCTTCATTGGGGACTTCTGGGCCAAGGTAACGACTTTTTGGGCCGAGATCACGGTGGGTAAGCTTAAACCAAGCTCTGGCAAATACCTCGTTAAAGTACTCGGGATCGGCATAAAACTTCTCAGCAATTTTTCGATAAGCAGGGTCCATTTTCAGTGCCATATCGGCGTCGGTCATCATAGGCATACGGCGCTTGGTGGAGTCCTCTGCATCTACTGGCTTATCTTCTTCTTTAATGTTAATAGGCTGCCATTGCCATGCTCCTGCTGGGCTTTTGGTTTGTTCCCATTCGTAAGTAAACAACAAGTAAAAGTAGCCGTTGTCCCATTGCGTGGGGTTAGTTGTCCAAGCTCCTTCGATGCCACTGGTGACAGCGTCAGAACCAATCCCCCTTGCCGTATGGTTCATCCAGCCAAATCCTTGTTCGTGTAAATCGGCGCCTTCTGGGGCTGGGCCGAGTTCGTCGGCATTACCGTTGCCGTGAGCTTTACCAACTGTGTGTCCACCGGCGGTGAGGGCGACGGTTTCTTCGTCATTCATTGCCATTCTTGCAAAGGTAACACGCATGTCTTCGGCGGTTTTTAATGGGTCAGGGTTGCCGTCAACGCCCTCAGGGTTGACGTAAATTAGGCCCATCATGACGGCCGCGAGTGGGTTTTCAAGATCTCGTTTGCCACTGTAACGGCTATTTGGTTTATCAGATGATGCGAGCCATTCTTTTTCGCTACCCCAATAGGTGTCTTTTTCAGGGTGCCAAATATCTTCTCGGCCGCCTGCAAAGCCAAAGGTTTTGAATCCCATAGACTCATAGGCAACATTGCCCGCTAATACGATTAAGTCTGCCCACGAAATTTGATTGCCATACTTCTTTTTTATGGGCCAAAGTAAGCGGCGTGCTTTGTCTAAGTTCCCGTTGTCTGGCCAGCTGTTTAACGGTGCAAAGCGTTGATTTCCTGTATTCGCGCCGCCGCGACCATCAGCCACGCGGTAGCTTCCAGCTGCGTGCCATGCCATTCTGATCATCAACCCGCCATAATGGCCCCAATCAGCAGGCCACCAAGGTTGAGAGTCAGTCATCATTTGGGTAAGGTCTTGTTTTAAGGCTTGATAATCTAGGTTGTTAAATTCGGTTTTGTAGTCGAATTCGCCGTCCATTGGATTTGTTTTTGTATCGTGTTGATGCAAGATATCTAGGTTAAGGCTATTCGGCCACCATTGATGCTCAGTGTGCTCAGAGGACGTATTCGCACCATGTGCAAAGGGGCAAACCGACGGTGTGTGTTGTTGCTTATCCATAAAAGATCCTTATTTAATACCACTTTGCTTAATTAAGAAAGTTGGCATAACCGGTGACGTGGGTTTAAATAAAGGTAGTTGTGATGCTGGGTTTTTACCAGACACTAGATGTGGGGAGTCGAGGGAATTTATCGCTTTTGTACTTGTATCAGTACAAAAGAAGGGGCGATATAATGCCCCTTTTTGCTAATTTGAAAGTTGCGGCTGTGAGTGCTCTGTGGTTGCTTCACTTTCTGATGACGTTGAATTGATCCTTATAATAGCTTTCCAACAGATGAGCGTCATCAATGCTAAAAGCCCTATCACAATGATAAAATCAAGGCGAGTAGTCGGTGGTAAGGTTGTGAATTGGGTTGCAAATGACACTAGGTTCATGGTTGCCGTTAAACAAAATGTGATCCCACTGAGCCCCAATAACACCTTACTATAAGACAGTACATGCTTTGCCAGTTGACTGCTGAGCAAGGCAAATATGAAAGCCGAAAACATCGAAAACTTCACGGTTTCTAGCTTGTCAACATGACTTGTTGGCAGCAAAGTGGTTAATGCAAAACCAACGCTTACAGCCAGTAATACACCAATAAATGCACCACTGGTTAATCGCTTAACAAAAAGCAGGCCTTTGGGGCTTTGTTTTTTCTGTTTGGCGCGCTTGTCTATCCACATTAAATTGCCGCTGACGATAAGATAAGCCGTAGCTAGGCCAAGACACAAAAATGCCAAGCGCATTCCATAGCCTGCAAAGTCACCAAAGTGGAGGCTGGCGATAGTCGAAAGTCCGGCTCGCACGGCATTATCGTAGTTGTTTTCGGTAAGGTAGATTTGTGTTTGATCGTGTAGTGTATATTGCACTTCTTTATAGTTAGAGAAGGCATCATTGCTTTTTGCGGTGAAGCTCACTACGGCATTTTGATCGCCAAAGTGAGTGATTTCTACTGTGGTTATTTTTACATCACCAAGTATTTGCAGTGCTTGCGCGCGCAGTGAATCAACACCGACTACAGGAGCTGCTTTATTCTGTTCAGTGATTGTTGGCTCATTAAATCCTGCCGCTTGCAGCAGCGTGGTTTGATTGCCACCGTAGAGCAACACGGCGTACGAAATTTGGTAGATAATCACAAGGTTAAATACCAATCCGGTAAAGGCATACATTAAGTGAAAAGGCAGGCCCATAGTACCGACAAGATTATGTGCGTCTAACCATTTGTCTTTCTTGCCTGTGGTTCGGTATTGGAAGAAGTTTTTTGCAATTTTGCGCCAATGGATCACCACGCCTGTTAAAATTGCAACAAAGAAAAATAATGTGATGATCCCCACAAAATATAGGCCTGCGCGGCCTAAGCCTAAATCATAATGAAGCTCGTATAAAAAGCTCGAAAATTCAAACTGATCGGCATCAGCCAAAATTTCACCAGTGTTGGCGTCGAGTAACAGGTGTTGATCTTGATGATCTTCACCTGTGATTGGGTGTGGCTCGTCTAAATGACTGGCAAAGTATGCCTCAATAAATGGGTTATGCTCAGTTGGCTCGCGCATAAAAAAGCTATGGTGGGTGTCTACGTTAAATTGCTGCTCGAGGTTAGCGATAGCTTTATCGTAAGCAATGGTGTCGAGAGAGGGGGTTGACTGTACCGTAAGTTGTGAGCGCTCCCAGCCATTTATATTGTCTCTAAACAAGCTTAATGAGCCCGTAATAAATACAATAAATAGAACGGTCGAAATGATCAGGCCGATCCATGCGTGCGCCTCAGTTAATGATTTGAGTGTTTGATTTTTCATTTTTTATCTCATTAACAACAGTGCTGTGTTGAGTAGTATTGAGGGTAGTAAAATAGCCAATAAAGGTTTACATGCGGCTTTGGCTGTTGGAAACGCGTAGCTCCATGTCATAAACCCAGCCCAAATCGGAAAAGCCAGTACTAGACCAAGCATCAATAGTACGGATTCTGAAAAGGGGAGTAGGA
The DNA here is from genome assembly GCF_002744175.1 of Pseudoalteromonas piscicida. Lineage (GTDB taxonomy): Bacteria > Pseudomonadota > Gammaproteobacteria > Enterobacterales > Alteromonadaceae > Pseudoalteromonas > Pseudoalteromonas piscicida_B. Next base: position 593 of record NZ_NKHF01000058.1, on the reverse strand, counting down.
GATTGAGGTTTAACACCAAGGAAATAGATAGCAATAACCCGACGAAAAATCCAAGAGAGGTTTTAGGCCACATTTGCTATTCCTCCAAGTAATAACGCAACAACAAACACCACTGCTGAGGTGCAGTAAAATCGCTTAATTGGGTATCCGCTGAGTAAAGTCACAGAAACTAAGGAAGACATCAACACAACTAAGGTTGCTAACGCCGCTGAAACTAGCGGAAATTGCAGAGTCAAGAGAATGAAGCCAGTAGCAGCTAACAGAGTTGCAGCCACATAAGCTGCAGGCTTGTTGATTGGGGTCACTAAATAGCGCTGCTTCGGGCTAGCCAAATAAAGCAATACTGTCGCAAACCACAAAGGTATAATTGAGAAAAAGCTCATGATGGTGATAATCATTATTGTTTGCAATTGATTGTAATGATTATAGGTATACACTGCAAGGGGGGAGTGATAATTCTATTAATGAAGACAAGTTTATGACTTCAATCGGCGCATAAAGCGCCTCCTACCATAGGTGACATCTGAGGGTTATCCCGCGGTAAAGTTGTGTGGTAGGAGCGGGTTCACCCCGCGAGGATGTTGAGCATATCG
>NZ_NKHF01000182.1 GCF_002744175.1 Pseudoalteromonas piscicida | reverse complement strand
TCGCGAGGTAAACTCGCTCCTACCACAGTCTCAACATGGTAGGAGGTGGTTTACCCACCGATTTGTGTCGCGAGGTAAACTCGCTCCTACCACAGTCTCAACATGGTAGGAGGTGGTTTACCCACCGATTTGTGTGTATACACACCCAGTCGAAGATGCTAAAGGCTAAACAAACATCTCGCGAGATAAACTCGCTCCCACC
>NZ_NKHF01000181.1 GCF_002744175.1 Pseudoalteromonas piscicida | reverse complement strand
GGCCCGATCCAGAGGTCGGTGGTTCGAATCCACTCGGTTGTACCAACTTCCAACTTCCAACTTCCAACTTCCAAAACTATTAAAAAAGGCCCGATCCAGAGGTCGGTGGTTCGAATCCACTCGGTTGTACCAACTTCCAACTTCCAACTTCCAACTTCCAAAACTATTAAAAAATCAAAAGAAAAAGTACCACCTACTCTCTAT
>NZ_NKHF01000180.1 GCF_002744175.1 Pseudoalteromonas piscicida | reverse complement strand
CACTCGGTTTTACCACGCTTTTAAATTCGCTTACAACTTCCAAATTATTAAAACAATCAAAAGAAAAAGCACTACCTACTCTTTTCCGGCCCGGTCCAGAGGTCGGTGGTTCAGATCCACTCGGTTTTACCACGCTTTTAAATTCGCTTACAACTTCCAAATTATTAAAACAATCAAAAGAAAAAGCACTACCTACTCTTTTC
>NZ_NKHF01000084.1 GCF_002744175.1 Pseudoalteromonas piscicida | reverse complement strand
CAACGAGGTGGGTGCAGGTTTGCCCTGCGATCATTTTGGTGATATATCGCCACATAAAGTGGTTGTTATAACGGGTAGGAGCAGGTTTACCCTGCGAGCTTTTTGGTAATATATCCCCAGATAAAGTGGCTCCTACAACGGGTAGGAGCAGGTTTACCCTGCGATTATTTTGGTGAGATATCGCCACATAAAGTGGCTCCTACAACAGGTAGTAGCAGGTTCACCCTGCGATTTTTTGGTGAGATATAGCCACATAAAGTGGTTGTTACAACGGGTAGGAGCAGGTTTATCCAGCGAGCTTTTTGGTGGGCTATCACCACAAAAATTTGTGCAACAAACAAGTAGGCCACATCAAGTGGCCTACCGCAAAAGTAAATTATTGTTTGGGTATTGCATTCCCGCTAAAAGAAACCTTAATGTTTGTTACTTTACTTAAGTCATAGAGCGCTGGGTTTTTGAGCTTAATGGACCAAGTGGTAAATGGCGTAGGTTTAAAGTAATTAATCGCATAATCACCTGATATTGCACCTGTTGTAATTGGGTTTATCTGTGTGGTTTGGCTATCGATTAATTCGTAACTTATCAATCGGTATAAAGACTCGGCGCTGAATTGATAGTTTTGCCCTTTAAACCTGTCTTGGTACGAGCCACTGGATCTTACTTCGATATCATAGCGCTGGTCCTCATTCAATCCAGGCCCTTCTAATATAACATTCACTTCATCTAACCTAACTCGATCAAACTGCGAAAAATCAATATCATTCAAAGACAGTGTAAAACTCATCTCACCGTCTTGCGCAAAGTCGGCGAGCTGTTGCGGCGAGTCTAACTCTTCGATCGTCAACATAAAGTCTTGTGGGCGTGGGGTAAAGCGCAATAATGAGGCGGCTTCTTGTTCACGTAACAAGGCCAAGTCGCGACGATACTCCTGATAACTTTGATTAAGACTTGGCGTCACTATCGAGTCATCGAGAGACCAGTAGCTAAATGCTGCTTGATAGTTTGTTAACGCGACAAATATAGGGCGCTTTAGATTGTTCAAAGTACGGAAGAGTTGCTCTTCCATTTGTTGTACTTCGTCTATACTATTTTGATTGTTTTGTAAGAATGCATCTATACGATTGATTTGTTTAAGTTTTGCATCAGCCGTGATGCGTAGATCTATCTGCCGAGACTGCTCTTGAGCAATATCTATTTCTACAGCAACAATCGCTTTACCATGGTTAATCAACTTTTCGATAGCAATGAGATAGTCGCTAGCACCATCAATATCTTCGTCTATGGCCTTTTTCATCTGCGCTTTAACGGTGATTAAAAATTCATCCCAAATCCTGTTTGCTTCTTCTTTGTTTGGGATTAAAGAGTTAAGGCGATTGAATTCTTGTGCAAGCTCACTACTAGAAAACGGATCAGCTGTTTTCTGCGACAGTACATTGAGCTGGCCACTAACCGTTTGTACTTTATCCATCAATGACGCGATATCGTCAATTTTAGTTTTTAACTCGTTGATTTCTTGAATTGTGGCAGGAAGGCTTGCGACCAGTTCTTTTAAGCCACTCGTGTCTCCACCCGCCGCGCCTGCAAATGCAGTGCCTGCACTTATTACTGTTTCAAGCACTTTAAGGCCAATTTCAGTGATTTTATTTAACTTATAATCCAAGATCCCTTGCTGAAAATCGACCCCAGAATTGAACACATTATTTTCCTGAGCGCCAAATGAGGTTTTTTGCTCATCAAGTGTCTGTACTAGACTCGTCAGTTGCTCAACGGAGCGAGAAATAATTCGCTGCTCCGCAGATGCAATGTCAAATAGATTATCTTGCATCAAAGTCAGATCTTGACGTTTATTTTCTAAGCTCCGACCTTGCTGCTGAAAATTATTGTAGCTGTTCTGATATGCCTCCATCGCATCAATATAAGCTTTAATTGTTAGTTCATAAAAATCGCGAGAAAGGCTCGGCACGTAGTTTTTGTTCAGTGTTGCGTACGATAAAAATTGCTTAAAGTTTGCAAGCTGTAAATAAAAGTTCTTCGCTTGAACTGATGACTCTCTCACATCACTAGCAGCGTTCAAAATAGACTCGGGCCAGCTCAACATTTCAATGCTCAAGGCAGGGTTTTGATCATAAATAGAAGCGGCCATATCAAATGACTTTTCAAACGCGTCTAAAAAATACTCCTTATGTACAGAGATAAGGGACGTCAACTCGGGCGAAATAGGCGTTGTGAACTTATTACCTTGAACGACCTGATAGAGTGTACCAAACGAGTCTGGCGCTACGCTAAACCGTTCTATTTCACCATCACTTGGTGAATGAGTTGTGATGATATTGATATTCGTCTCTACCTTATCTGCCATAATGGCGAGCGTTGATGCTTGGGCATTTTGGGTGTCTACATTGACGCTTAGTGTGCCATTACCCGTTATTCTGCGTGCTAATATAAAAACTCGTTTATTTGGGGCATCAAAGATCATATTCCGGTCAATATCTAGGGTATCTGCAGCGATAACGATGGTATTATGCTCTCTTGCACTGGCAAGCACGTCATTCAAATTGACATGTAGCGCTGAAACTAAATAATTCTGTGTGTCTATCTGTTGTTGGTTGGATGTCGTTACGCTAGGTAAATGTTGATTTAGTTCAAGGTTATACATCTCGCTCCAAGTTGCTGCTTGGCTCGAAAATGCGCAGCCAATTAGTAAGCTTAGTAAAGTTGGTTTCATAGTAACTCCTAGTTGCAACATAAAGGGCATGTCTATTGAGCGCCCTGCAAACACAGGTTGCTCAATAGGTGTTGGTTTATGATGCTAAATTTGAATGTGTGGTGTTTTTATACCAATTGAATTAATTCTCTAATCAATTTGAAGGGGGAAATACCCTATTAGCTTCGTTAACAATTCCGTATTTAGATAAACTAAATAACTTGGGCTTCGGATAATGAATGCCTTTCTAACAGCCAGCTTTGGCGCTAACCGCGTTGAATTCACTTCCAATAGCCGACTAATAACGTTATTTCACCGCTTCAAAATAGATCATTTACTTAATACCATTGGTATTACTGCTGCGAAGTTGGCAGGTAAGCGTTTTGCAAAAAGGTTCTTGCTTTGTCAGCAATGTCTTTCCAGGAGTTGCTGGCATTACTAGCAAGAGGTGAAGAAACAATTCCTGCTACAATAACGTTGCATTACGTAATGCATTTTCACTGTTTAATTGCGTTAATACATCTCGAAGCGATTGCATGTCTCCATACAAAGACTGCCAATGTACTTGAACTTTGCGGACATTGCTTAATGCGGTTTCGATTTTGTCGTTCATACCTTCTACTTGCCCTTTGGCAATTTGATATGAGGCGGCAAGGCTCATTGCATGAGCTAGATCTTTATTCGCAGTCTCGATTTGAGATTCGACTTTGTTGATTTCGCTCTTAACCTCTTCTAACTGAGCCCCTTGGATACTACCGCCAATGATTAACCCAAGCACACCACCTAGGCTACTTAAGCCAATACCGGTTTTTAAGTCACTCTTTTCATCATTTAAATCATTGAGTCTTCTTTGTAACGTGCTAATACGGTCACGTATGTTGGCAGGTTGGTCTTTATTTAAAATGTCCTCGAAGGTGCCCTCAAGGGTGTTTAATTGTCCAGAGTGAGTAGTTAAGTCACCCTGAAAGGCTACGAGTTGGTCAACCACGGTTTGGGTTTTTGTGAGATTGCCGTCTACAAAGCTCATAAATGTATTTAAAAATGAAATTGCTACTTGGCGACTTTGTTCTGCAGCCTGTAAGTCACCGCTCAATGACGCGTTATGTAATTTGGTTAATTCATCAATAAACGGCTGAATTAACAATACATGCGTGTCTGAGTAATTTGCTAACTTAGTTGCAAGGTCGATAATGCTTGGGTACAGGCGATGGTTCCAATTCTGACCAGATGCATTAACGGCTTCAAAGGTGTTCATTAATGCTATGTAGTCATTATTTAAGGGGGTATCTGCTGGATACCGAGTTGCACTTCTAAAAGCGGCTTCATTACTCGGTAGGCTGACCGCGGACTCGGCAAAGACTTGAATGGTATGCCATTGTTCCTGGGTAAGGAGAAAGTCATTTGATCCTACATCAATAAATAGTGGTGAACCTTCTAAATCTCCCTCTAACGTGTCGTACATTATTGGTGAGATTTCTGGGATGGTTGTATTCGCAGTAGCCAGTTGGCTAAGACCAAGTAACTGAAGTGAAGTTATGATTGCAATAGCACTTTTCTTTAATTTAACTGATTTCATTTTTTTTCCTTAATCAATATATTTTTTCGATTTCTAGTTGCATCAGATCTTATTGAGTCGTCGACGTGCAACTTAAGAGTAATGTTCATGTAGTTAAAATGTTAACCATATGTACTTTAATATTATTGATATAGGGATAATTGGAAGGGAAGGTTTTCTACATTTTTTAACAAGTTGAAAGGTTTAATTGCGTTTCTAATAACATTAAAGCGCAGTGTATACAATCTTCAAAATAGCTTTTTTGGTGAATGGTTGTTAATAGCTTGGTGGTGTTTTTTAGCTTTCTAGAGCTTTAGGTGTGCAAAATTTTATGATGTATGGAAGCAGTTGATAAGGATTAGGTCGTTAATGTTGTCGATAAATTGAGCATAATTCAATTGTTTCATAAAATCAAACTCAATGTTTCTAACCGTGCGCAATATTTAAAGACCTTTATTGATTTAACCGCGTTGATCGCTTTTTTAATAGCAGTATTCATAAGTGCTTGAACATAACTTGCTATATTGGCGATTATTTTCCATTGATGGCTGCAATACCTCTTCTTAAGTTGAATGAGGCAAAACGAATAATCTTGTGATGCTTGTATGTCACTTGTAGGTCCAGTGAGAAGTAGGTGAGATTTGGTGTAGACCAAGTGTTCGAATTCATCTATAACTGTTAAAGATAATTGATTAATGAAATGTATATTTATTGTGATTTTATTTTGTGGGCTGCGGTCTTTTTTATGAGTTGTGTTCGTTAGAAGAGTTGTCAGAATGAATAAATTAAGAAGAATGATGATATTTAAAGGGGTTGTTGAGTCTGGTTCATTAACAAAAGCTGCAGAAAAACTATCGCTATCCAAATCAGTCATAAGCCAACACCTTAAAAAATTAGAAGAAGAGATCGGCACTCCGCTTTTATATAGAAATACGCGAAGCCAATCTCTCACCAATGTTGGTAAAGATTTTTATGCTTATTGTTTGAAGATCAGCCAGCTTTCTGAGGTAGCTTGGGAAAAAGCAAGATCAAAACAGTCGGAGTTAAGCGGCAGGCTAACCGTTACTGCGTCTTATGCATTGATGCAAACAATAGTCGCGCCAGCGCTGTGCAAACTAATACAAACACACCCAAAAATTTGTTTGCATCTAATTAATGAAGATAAACCACTTAATATGGTGGCGCGAGGAATAGATATTGCGGTAAGAGTTGGCAAAATTAATGAAACTGAACAGTCACAGCAATATGTCGGTTCATTTCGAGATGTTTTGTATAAAGCAAAGGGAAGTAATTTTAAGGCGTCGACCGCACCATATATAGCAAATGCCTGGGAAGCAAAGGTGTCTCACTACGACTTCTATGACGTTGAGCGGCAAGTTAAAAAGTCGATGTCTTTTAGAGCACATCATAAAACTAATTCGGTGTCTGATACCATAGGGCTGATTGAAAATGGGCTTGGTATTGGTTTAGTGCCTGAGCTCATTGCGTTTGATAATCATAAGCTTGAACGAGTTGTACCCGAATATGAGCTGGAAAAAGTGGATGTCTACTCGGTTCACAAAGGAAGTCGGGATGTACCAGCGACAATTCAGATTGCGCAAAATGCGATAAAAAATTATATGGATGCTCATCAGTTTGTATTAAAACACGCCCTGCGCAATTAACACTTAATAGTGGTATTGCTTTGAGTTGCGTTGTTGCAAATATAGGTTATGATTGCACTAGTACAAGATATTATTTCACTCGAAACATGAAGTTAAAGCAAAGTCCATTCTGCTTGTTTACTGCGGTTGTTAGCTTAATAGCATTGACTCTTAGTGATAGTGCAGTGGCAAAAATTTCAATTGCCGTAGTGGGTAAAACCAAAAACGATACTTTTTACGAGCAGTCGTTCAAGGGCTGCCAAAGTTTTGCTAAGCACCACTCAGAAGTTGAATGTATTTATGATGGTGCCGATGATTATCAAGACTTTAGAACGCAGAGTTTAATCGTCAACGATTTAGTTGCTAAAAGAGTTGATGGATTGTTGATCTCTACCACAGAGTCTAATTTTTTGGTATCGCGTTCACTAAAAAGAGCAAAACAGCTTAACATTCCGGTCATTACCTTTGACTCAGATCTACTAGAGGAACATAAAAGTTACCGGCTTGCATATGTTGGCACAGATAACTTTGCCTTCGGTGTTGCCTTAGGTGAAGCGGCAAAAGCATTTAAATCAAGCGAACCACAGCAGATCTGTATTCAAACTGGGCACCACTCAACACCAAATCTAGATAAACGCATGAATGGCGTGAGGTATGCGCTATCTGAGCAAACCAGCACCGAGCCCCTCAATGGGAGCCATGGTTGGGTAGAGTTTGAACGTTGCCCGTTGTTTACGATGGGTAAGCGAGAGGATGCGCTAAGTCAGCTCCTCGCGTTGATGAGTTATGATAAGCCACCGATATTCCTTGCCGTTGCTGGATTTGCACAGTTCCATCCAAATTATGTCGAGCGGATGTTGCCGTTTAGAGAGAAGCTAGCAAGCCGCGCCGCGGTAATTATTTCAGCCGATACCGAAGAAGTACAACTGCAGGCGTTAAAAAACGGTTTATCAACCATGAACATTGGCCAAAACCCATTTGAAATGGGTCGCAAAGGTGCAGAGTTACTTTATCAACGGATCAAATTTGGTAAGCGACCTGAAAAAGATAGCTATTATTTAGACTTCCACTACTGTAACCAAGAAAACTCAGCTGACTGCACCGTCAATCACTAAACTATCGTAATGATAGTCGCCGCCACATTAGAGCTTCCTCCTCATGTTTTTCTAATCATAAAGGGATAAGCAACCCTTCTAAATTTCTATCCAGACAAAATAGTAAGAATAAAGTATTAATTTTAAGGGGTGTTAAGATAGATAAAACATCATAAACTCTGCTTTTTAGTTTAATCATTGACCGGTATCGCATAAAGTACGACAATGGTACTAGTTTAAATGGTGTTTTGTTATCATTAATTTAACATTGCATCCTCTCTTGGAGTGGCTATGAAAATTAACTTTACAACCTTGGCGTTATTATCTGTCGTTGGTACGGCTAGCGCTGCAGACAATTTGGTCGTCAACGGCTCATTTGAAACATCTGGCTATATCGCCGGTCATTGGACATTATTCAATAGTCTCCAAGGTTGGAGTAAAGAAGCTGCTAAATTTGAAATTCAAAAGAAAAGTCTTGGCATTATAGAGCCACAAGATGGCGATCAATACTTAGAGCTTGACTCTACGGCAAACTATACGATTTATCAGAATATCCCAACCACTGTGGGCAAAAAGTACAAGGTAAGCTTTTACTACTCACCTCGTGTCGAGAATAATAATTCAACTAACCGTGCTCGTGCATGGTTTGGAGACAATACACTCGTAACCATGAATGGAACGGTCCGTGGGTGGACTAAGTACGAATACACAGTAGAAGCAGTAAACGACTTAACTCAATTGCGGTTTCAAGGTTTAGGCACATCAGATTCATATGGTGCATTGATCGATAATGTTATAGTTACTGAAGTGGAGGCCACTTCACCTCCAGAGCCTCCTGTTACGTGTAAGACGGGTATTTACGGCATAAACAACTTTGGGGAAGGCAGCACCAGTTATGTGTATCACTTTGACGTTAATAGCAATAGCTACTCTTATGTTGAAGGGGTGAGCAATACCGCGTCTAATATAGCTGCATATAACGGTGAACTATATTTTATGGAGCAAAATAATAGTACCACTAAAGCATCTTCACTTTGGAAAGTATCATTAGATAACGCTGAACAAACATTAGCAGCAAACACCGTCTCTTGGCCTTTATATCGTTCGGCCGTAACGCCCGACGGTACAAAATTACTAGCAAGTAGCAAGACCTATTTATACGAGTTTGACCTCCTATCAGGCGAAAAAACCGTACTAGGCAAACTAAGCTATGCAGGAGATGACTTCTCACACGGAGACATTGCATATTCAGCAGATACTAACGTGATTTACGTGCTAACTGGCAAGGCCCTTTACACCCTAGATAAAGGCAGCATGACTTTAGACCTTATTGGTGAACACGGCATAAATTGGGCATCTGGCCTAGCTGTTAGTAACGATGGTACGCTGTATGTGTCTGGCCGCAATTCAGGTGAAGACGCCAAGATCTACACCCTAGACCCAAGCACCGCAGCAGCCACTTATATAATGGACGGTCCAGAACATATTAATGACTTAACATATGTAGCCAACGACTGCGAATAAGCGCAAGTTCAATGCAGACTATAAAAGGCGAGGGGAGACCCTCGTTTTTTTGTTTTCAAGTGAATCAATCAGGGCTTGTATGAAACTCAATAACTTGAGTACTTGGAACAATGAAAAATAAAATAACGACACATCAGTGTCTTGTGAGCTTGCTATTGCTCAACAGCACCAGTATCCATCACCTAGGCCTGCGCTAGTATTGAAGCCGATAAGGCTTGTACATATTTGTACTTAATAGTAACCCCCAAGGGGGAAATTCACTAAAGTGACAAAGGAAGTCATGAAAATTATTATGTTAATTTACATGAGTCATGTAAGGTTGGTTGATATAAACAAACTGATGTCCGATGAAATCGGGGCGATTCATTTCTGGGAAGGACTTAGACTAATTATGGCTATAGAACAGGGAATCTGGAAAATAGGTAATAAACCAACAAGATTAAAAACAATAACCTTGGAAAGTGAACAACAATTGGAGGAGCAGATTGTTGCAGACATTTCTATTTTAAATCCAAATTGGTTGCTTATTGGTCGTCAGGTGCGAACTGATTTTGATAAATACATTGATTTACTTGCTATGGATGCAAGTGGAAGTGTCATTATCATTGAGTTAAAGCGCGACAAAACACCAAGAAATGTCGTAGCTCAGGCTTTAGACTACGCTTCTTGGGTAGTCGAAGTTGACGACAGTAAATTGGTTGATATTTATCATGACTACAGTTCGAAATGTGCAATAGCAGAGCAGAGCTTGGATAGGGCGTTTGAGTCAAAGTTTGGTGTTCCTTTCAAAGATATAAATTATGAGGGTTCGCATCAAATGGTCATTGTAGATGCTGCACTGGACGCGAGCACAGAACGGATCATAAACTATCTAAATGACAAAGCGAAAATACCTGTTAACGCTGTGTTTTTTACAGTATTTGAGGATGGAGTAAACCAGTATTTAAGTCGAGCTTGGATGATCGCACCAGAGGAAACCCAAGAGCGCGTTATTTCAAAATCAGCAAAAGAACCTTGGAATGGAGAGTTTTACGTTTCTTTTGGGCATTGTAAAGAGCGCCATTGGAATGATGCATTAAAATATGGTTTTGTTTCCGCGGGTCGAGGTCGTTGGTATTCCAATACATTAAACATGTTAGATACTGGTGATAGTGTATGGGTTAAAGTTCCTCAAACGGGCTTTGTAGCTGTAGGAAAAGTTGCTGGTGAAATATCAAGGGCAGAAAACTTTCAGTTTTCAAAGCACGATAATAAAACTTTACTAGACTTAGAAACTGATGGTGACTATTCGAGTTTCGCTAATTTAGACGATGATGATGCAGAGTATCTGGTTCCTGTTGAATGGATTAAAGCAGTGCCGTTGGCTCAAGCATTTAATGAATCAGGACTGTTTGGAAATCAGAATTCAGTCTGCAAACCTCAAACACCAAAATGGTCACATACTGTTGAAAGAATAAAAACGCATTTCAACCTTTAGAATTAATATTTTAAAAGTAGATACGAGTACGTTTTAAATAGTCAGATTATGAGTCCCAAGGGGCTCAATCTTCAGCGAGTCCCAAACCTCAATTAATAGTCCATTTGCTAGGACCTCTGGGGGAAAACTGTAATGCGGCGCTGAATTCTAGATATAAAGGCATTTGTTTTTAGAATGGAATCTGAGGACTTTTTCCCTCAGATTCTTATTGCTCAAACCCAAAGCTCGGTTTGCCTTTTTGCAGCAAGCATGCACGCTTGTTTGAGCTGGACTTTCGTGACTTCAACTTGGGTATTATCGGCTAAAACCCACAGTGTTTTTTCATCACTGCGTGTCATTAGCACGATGGCGCGAGCCATTCTGGCTTGCGATGTTTCATCACCGTCAAACACCATTCCATCAACTTCGACAGTAATGTTTGAAACCTTTTCAGCGCGCTGCATCTTAAATAGCGTGCGAGCGTATGGCGCCAGTACTTCTTCAACAGTTTTGACCGCTGGCTTTTCTGGTGCCACTGGTAGCGCGATTGGCTCAGCTAAAATGTCAACTCCATTTTCATCTTGGCCGATAACTGGCAAATCAGCATTAAACGCCTCGACTTGTGCTAACTGCTTTAAATACTCAACGTAATTAAAGGCAAAATCCCACTGCTCACCGAGATTGACTAACTCAGCAAACCGTTCAATAACATGTTGAGGTTTTCCGAGTGCGATCAGGCGCTCAATGTCTGCTGTGGTTTTGGTGTCCGGCTTACTAAGCAAAATAGGTAGGCTTTGTTCATTGAGAACTGGCTGTTCGTTATCATCACGCTGAATAAACTCAGCAATTGGTTGTAGCAAATTACTTGTCATTTTTAATCCACCCCAGAGGTTCTACTATTTGAGCCGTCCCGACTAAAACTCGATTCCCATTATCATCCACAGAAGAATTGGCATTATCAAAGAGAGGTACTTTTGCATCATCTCCAAAGTCATCTGCAGTAGTGTCGAATTTCAATTGTCTGTATGCGTAATTTATTAACGCTAGGCCATTGCTTTCTACGGCGTAGTTAAAGACTTTTACGTAATTTGTATCTGCTTTATAGAGTAAATCAGATACATCGGTGTGAGTTAATCCTAACCCCGAGGGATTAAGCTCTCCCGTCCCATCTCGATATCTTAAAGAAAGGAGTGGCAACCGTTCTACACTAGCCAACCAAGCCCTTACGTTTAAAATATCGCCAGTGAGGGAGTACGCAATACTTCTGCGACCATCTAAATTGTCACCCAATATAGATACAACGCCAAGGCAATCTTTGTAGGGTTTAACGTTATCACTGCCTTTGGTTAATTTTGCCTTGGTACTATAACTTACTAGCCATATTGCAGAATTAGCAATGGCCTTTGATTCATAGAGATTCTTCAAATCGCTCCATGTTGTTGTCACACTTGACCAATTTACCCCTGAATCACTTGTCTCCAATATTGTAGGTGTTGATGTGGTTGGTCTGTTTAATTTAAAGTCCTTAACTGTGCCGTCAGGTATCTCTGGAACCCAATCACCAACCCAACCATCCTCCAGATCACCACAAAGCAGGATTTCAGCAGGATCCCCAATGACTTCAGTATGGGTGTATTCACCAGCTACCGAGGTATTTAACTTTTTGGTTTGCACCAATAGCACCTCATCCCCAGTCCAATCTGAGACTACTTTATCTCCCAAAAGTATATAGATAAAATTATCACCTACATTACTTACTTTACCTGAGAATACAACGCCTAAGCTCTTGTTATACAAATGAAAAACATCCCCCAAAGTGCAAGGGTACTCTAAAGTATCTAGGAGTAGTACCGCCACATTTTCCCCACCCACGAAACTAGGGTAAACTTTCCTGAGCTTGTTAGGGTGATTCCCTGACCCTGCCGCTGAGGGGTCCAACACTTTACTAGTCGTAGTATACTCTCTACCACGGTATTCACCCGATTTAATCGCTAAATCCGCCTCTGCAAAATCTTCTCGGGTTAAACCCCTTGCAGAATAACGCATGTCACGACATACTCCGCCTTGACCGCTTGCATAGATAGCATCATAAAACCTTCCATCTGGTCTTGGGAATTTACCTCCTGCCGATGTTGTTGTAGATAATGAGCCTGTAGCGTTAGGATTTTGACACACATTTACAAAGGCGTCCGTTCTAGATTTGATTGCGGCAGTTGCTGTGTACCAAAATGTCCTATCAGTTAAATTGATACCGTCTGTTGCATACGCGGACCCAAAAGGGTTAAAGCTAGGGTGATACGCGCCTGTATTGAGACGGGTAATAGTGCCACACACTAAAAAATAACAATCCTGCTTGTATCTAGAATACATAACACCATTGTGCGAGTACGACTGTTTTCTGCCGTAATTAGCATAAAACAATGTGTTATAACCCAGAGTCGCCCCAGATACGTATGGGGTAGGGGTATCATCATTACCTTGCGGCGCAACTAAAGTGTGAGGATAAGCAAAGCTCAAGTTGTTGCCAGCTCCTGGGTAACCTATAGATTCTAAATATGCCCAATCCCCGTTTCCCGCTCCTGCAAAACTGCGTCCTCTGACGCACCACTGGTAAAATTTACCTGTCGCATCATCAAAATAGATGTTGTTATTTGGGTTACTGGCGATTGCTATGCGCTGAGCATCTGTTGCCGCTTGCCAATTCACACCTCGTCCACGACTAGAATCGTCCCCCTGGTACCAAGAAAAGTAGGTAATAGGTCGTGCCGCATCCTCTACCGTTGCTACGCCACAAATATTGGCAGCGCGACTTTGAATTAAGCCATTGGCGTACACAAATGGATCGTCCTCGTTTATCTCTCTCAGAAAAAGTTCGAAACCCCACATATCAACACGGTCTGTGACAACTTTGTTTGTTGCTGTTTCAGATGCAAACGCAATTGCAGGTGTTGCGTGTCTGACTGATACACCTGTCTCGCTGTCATACGTGCGCGTACCGTCTTCGGCGGGGGGAAGCTTTATAACGCTATAAACTGCATCTCCAGTATGGGCTAAATAGGTGGCTATACCTGCTATCGTCACCGTTGCAAAAGGGGATAGCGAATCCCCCTTATGTGTAGAGCTGGTTGCCGCAGAACCGATATAGAGTTTGTTAGGCTGAGTTTGCCACGATGTTAGGCCTTGATTTATTGGTGATTGCTCAGCCCCCTCATAGTGCTTACCAAAATGCACAAACCCACTTGCAGCAAACTTCTCTATGTTTTGCTGCCTACGCGCTTCAAATTCTACTTTTCGCATCGCCCAAGGGTAGGGGTTTGCACTATCTATTTCACTTTGCATTTCGCGAAGTGTTTTTACAGTCTGAATATTACCATCCAGATCAGTAAACTGTACTGCCCCCATTTTTGTTTGCCAATCCACCATTGCCCGCACATTGTCATTAACCATCGTATTGGCGTTTTTTAGGGCGATTACGGCACTATTAAAGTCGCCACTGGTTGGTATAACAATGGCAGGTACTTGTGACTGTGTGGCGTTACCCCAAGGCGTAGTTAACTCAATGAATTGCCCTTGATTGGTGGCGTATGCTCTGTTGACTTCAACAGGATTAAATGATCCGACAATAAGCCCATCGCCGGGTCTAATATTAGCAACGCTTTCGCCGCTAACAATTTGAGCTACATTTGAATTGTTATCTATGTTGATTGAGTTTGCATTAAACCATGCCATTAGTGTTAACCTCTGAGATAGATGACCGCAGCCTGTTTGACCTGGTCAGGATGTGTAAATGTGATGGGGTGGCGCGCCTGTGCGATGGTGTAGGGCCGTTCAAAGTTCTGATCTGCTTGGCGCATTGCTTTGCCTCGCATCGCACTACTACACAGGTAATCACCTGTCTCGATATCGCCTCCATGCCCGCAAATGTTTAATACGCCCTCACCCAATGCATTGAACGAGATCAAATCGTGTGTATCTCGGAACTCTATAAACCGCTCAAAACCACGATATCCTCGTAGTGCTGCAATCTGATTGGTCAGGTCGGTGCGTGAGATAAATATGCCGCGTACGGCTCTGTCATTTGGTTGGGTGGTAGGTTCCATGGTACAAATGGCATTAGACAGGTCGGCAATATTGACCAATTCGATATCCTTTACTAGATCTCCAGCCTCAATTTGAATAGATTTATCTATCAGTCCTTCATGACCACCTGTAAATGGGCCAATAATGCCACGCTGAGAGTATAGCGCATACGTACCTTTTGCATAAATTGAAGCACCATAACCACTACTATTGGGGTTATAAATATACATACTGCCACTTATGCCGCTATTGGAATTTATACGCATTGCACTGGGATTATTTGCAGCGCTTGCCCCTGGAGGAGTAACAAATTGGGCATTTGAACTTACCTTAATCGCTTCAATGCCATCATTATTGATTTTGACATGTCCAGATACAGCTGTGATGCTGTCAATTGTGCCTTTTGCAGCTACAACTCCATTGGCAATCACAGTGCCATCTATTAATGCACTACCGTGTATGTGCAGGGAAGTTTGTTCCCAGTTGGAACCATTCCATAATTTTGTAGTTTGATGTGCAGGGTCACTAACTTTATAAATAGTAACAACATCATTAAGTACAGGGCTTCCTCCTGTACAACACCCATTTGCGATAGAATCGTACCAAGTACCAGAACTAGTCCCAATTTGAAACTTGCCCGCACCGCGAGAACCTGGGTCACCTTGGCGACCAGATTCACCTTTAGAACCTCGGTCTCCCCTAAACTTTGACCAAATGTAGTCTGTGGGGTCATTAGACTCAGATGGAGTTGCTTGATTTACAGCAATACCGATGTATTGGGTAGCATCTGTAGGGGTTTGATAAAGAGGGTTACCGCTTGGACTATCACTATAGGCAATCCACGTATATAGCGTTTGCCCATCTTGACCTGGCTCTCCTGGCAAGCCATCAGCACCAGAAGGTCCTTGAGCTCCTTTATATTTAGTCCAAGTGTAATCAGCAGGGTTGCTAGACTCCAGTGATGATAACTTGTTATATGCTATGCCAATATAATCTCGTCCATCTGGATAATTACTTATGCCTTCGCCTGAAGGGCTATAAGCATACTTTATCCATGTATATGATGATTTACCGTCCGCTCCAGGCTCACCGGGGATCCCTTGCGGACCTCGTTCACCATCTAAGCCCCGAATATCCTGCTCCGACTCAACAACGTAGTTACCTAACACAAGTCTACCGCGAAATACATGGACTGGTTTTTCAGGGTCCGCATTATCAACGTATGATGTTGGTACAAACGTGTTACCAATCATCACCCCCTGACGAATTATATCAGCAGCTAGATCTATACTACCTACATCGCCGTCATTGTAACCGGCTATTGAAACAATACGTCCTTCGTTATTGATCACCCAACCACCACGGGCAATCAGCTCTCCGTTTTGTGTCTCGAACGCTTGACGAATATCCGAAATGCTAACAGACTCATCAGCAGCATTGGTCAACGACAAGTTACGGATGTATTCAGCAAGTGGTCCATCGACCCAACTATGCCCAGCAGTTACACATTGTACGGCATCAGTTTCATTGGTGATGTTTCCATCATCGTCTATGCAATAGCCCACGGCTGCACGGGTATAAGTAATCGCACTGGCTAATGTTGCGGTGTTGTCCTGCTCTATCTTAGCGACCAGGTCAGTCCGTTGTTTCGCCAGAGCTTGCTCTTGGTCTGCTAACGCTTCAGTTACTGTTTGAAATGCCGCCTCGGTATTTGCAGCAAAAGCGCTAAAAGTCTGATCCCGAACAATGTTGGCATGGTTAACTTCAGCAAACGCTTCGGTTACATCGCTAAACGCAGCTTCGGTATTGCCTACGAACACCGCAAAACGTTCATCACGCGTCACACTAGCTCGCACTTCATTGGCAAAAGCCTTTGCTAGCGTCGTAATATATGCCTGATTTTGGTTGTGCAGGGCGCCCAGCTCCAACGCGTAGCTGGCTGTCGATGCCAACTCATCAGTTACTGCGTTCAACTTGTCTTGGGCCACTGATAGTTTGACATTCTGTTGTGCTAAATCGTTGCCCTGTACCAACTGATTATAGGCGGCTATTACCTCATTCAAACTCTGAGCATCATCAGCAAGCTGCCTCCCTCTAATTTGTACAATATTGCGGCTTATCTCTCCGGCAATAGCGTCTAGTGTCTGATCAACTTGGGCAAACTGATCATTAATACCACCATCTGCATTGTTATAAATGTTGATTTGGTCACGGATATAGCCGTCTGCAGCTGCTATCCAAGTAGATGCCGCATTGGCCTTTTCAAGAGTGTTATTGTCGCTCAGTGTCTGTAGGACAGTCGTAATTCCATATTGAGCATTAAATGTATTGATTGTGGAACTAACTTGGCTACTGGTTTGATAGCCCCGAGCATCCACCATAGCTGTTGCCAGCATCATGCTGCGCTCAACCACGGGGCCGTCAATCCAATTATGGCCAGCAGCCTCACAGGCCACTGCATTTTGTTCATCCACGTGGTTACCGTCAGCATCAACACAATAGCCAGTTGCGGCCCGTGTAAAGTCAATCGCCTTTGCTACGGCTTTACCGCTTTCGGTCGTTATCTCGGCGCGTAAATGCTGTTCACGTTCCGCACTCGCCTGACGCTCGTTAGCATAGGCACGACCCAGGGCTGTTACTCCAGCAACATTTTGGTTTTGCATTGCAATGAGGTGAGTCGTTTGTTCTACAACAGCACTGACATTATCAGACAGCGCACTCAACTTACTATTAGCGTGAGCAACCGTTACACCAAGCTCAGCCAACTCATTGTTGCGGAGTAGGGTGTTATACTCGGTCATTAAATCACTAAGAGATTTACCTGCGGCTTCTAGCTCTAGTCCTTGAATTTGAGTAATTGCTTGACCCATTTCTCCAGCAATTGCATCTAACTGATGCTCAGCCAATGCCAACTTTTGGTTGACGCCTTCATCCTCGTTCAGTAACTGCGTAACTTGATTTTTAATAGTAGCGTTAGCTCCATCTATCCAAGTCTGAGCGGAGTTTGCTTTAACAATTACATCATTGTCTGCCAGTTCTTGTAATGCAGCGCTTATACCGTATGTGCTGTTAAATGAGTCCAACGCGGCCTGCACGTTACTTTGCGTCTGGTAACCCTGCGCATTGGTCCAAGCTGTGGTTGCATACTGAGCCATACGGCCAGTTCCAGCGTCAAGCTCTTGCTCTATGGTGGTTGTACGCGCAGTGATATCGCGTAGCGCTAGATCATTAGCACCACGTTTACCCACCTCAATATAGTCAACATCACAGCCACCCAACTCAAAGGTCAGCGCGGTAATGGTACC
This sequence comes from Pseudoalteromonas piscicida, assembly GCF_002744175.1. Classification (GTDB taxonomy): domain Bacteria; phylum Pseudomonadota; class Gammaproteobacteria; order Enterobacterales; family Alteromonadaceae; genus Pseudoalteromonas; species Pseudoalteromonas piscicida_B. The sequence goes on along the minus strand of NZ_NKHF01000084.1, from coordinate 66,616 downwards.
GGTATATCCTGGTGTGCCCGTCGCGTCGATCTGGATAATTTCCCAGTCAAGGCTATTTGGCTCCGGCACAGGGATAGCATGAACTCCGCCAAAATGGATTTCACCAGCCCAAGTACTTTCTGGATGTCTGCGCACTCGCAACCTAAACATTGGGTTTTGACTAGCGCTGTACTCAATAGCTGGACTATTTAGAGTGTGACTACATACAACAAAGCCCAAGACATTGTGACTGCTATGACCAGTAAAACCCTCCGCACTGGTGTTAAATTGCCAGCTATAGGCTGGGGTTAGGGCTGCTATAGCTCCTGCGATTTGGGCATTCACTTCTGTGTAAGTGGCGCGCTGGTTGATTAGCCCAGCTTGTACCATAATCTGGGCGGTTGCTTCATTGAGCTGACTCTGGGTTTGTGTGATCCGCCGCGCCTCAAACGATACGCGACCATCAACACCGTTAATATGTGTTTGAGCCAAGGAAAATTGATTGTCGGTGTATTGATAGGCTCGGTTAACAATGACACCGCTATCTGGGTCAACGTAAACAATCGCATCTATCAGACGTTCATTGTCCAACATCTTGCGCTCGTACTCTTGCCGAAACGATGTATAGTTCCCCGTTACGTCAAATACTGCACGCTGCATGTCGGTTAGCGTTAATACCGTCTCATCCAGTTTGATGTTTACTGTGCGCAACTGGTTGGGAAGTCCAACGGCTAATGAATCATCCAGTATTGCAGTGACGTTTTGCAAACTCTGGATCTGATCAATGTTTCTTGCAATCAGCGACGGTAGATTTTGTTCAGTGCTCGGGCGTAGTCTATCGACTTGTTTATCTATATCACGGATCAACGTTTGCGCGTCTTCACTTAGCTTGGTTAATGGCAAGTCATTTACAAATTCACTTAAATTAACACTCGATGTCTGAGCAGTTACAACTAGCCAGTCGCTTTCCCCCATTAAATTGACAGTACGAACTTTGAATTTGTATTCGGTTTCTGGACTAAGTCCAATCCGATTGTAAGTTTGTGCATACACCATCTCACTTTGTTGGGGATCACCATCTGTACCTAAATACATCCACTGGTATTGCGTCCCAACGCCAACAGCGGGTAATGACGCGGTCAAGGTAAGTTGGTTATAGTCGCTGGTTATATTTACTTGCGGTTTTACCGGCTTTAGCACACTAAATTGTGTTGCGACTGCAGCTGATCGCTTACCGTAAATGTTGCGAGCAAAAATACGTACTGTGTAGTTGCCCATATTGAATGTAGGCAATGTTAATGCCGGGTAGGTAACCGCAGCTTTATATGCTTGATTTTCGCCGTCATCAATTTCTACGTCATACGCATATACTGCATCCGGTGCAGGGTGCGACCAGCTGATCACGCCATTGCCATCCGCATCTAAAGATACATTAAGGCTCTCTATAGATAGAGGTATACCAGGCACATAATCCGTATTGGGTGTTAAATCCTCAACACCTGGCACCATGCCATCAGCCCAAAGACCTGGACCATCTTCAATACAGCGGATAGTAACACCACGGTCGAGCCTAAAACGTCTATCGATTACGCGGTAAATCTTATTGTTTATATGATACTCGGGTATATCTACCTTAATGGTTCGCCCGACTGCCGCACGTAGGCCTGTGTGTCTTAGCGGTAGCTCAATGGCACCTAAGCGTGTTTGTTCTAGCTGTATAGCAGCGAGTCGCTGAGCGGTAGCGCTACTGCGCACAAAGGGGAGTGATAGCGTTTGCTCTAGTGGCTGGGCGTCTTGCTCTAGGTAAGACTGTGCAATCACTGGCGGTGCATCTGTACGCTCATAGTTTTGTTTGGGGTCAACGAATTGCGCACGTACAGTATTGGCGCGCTCGCGTAAATCCGCGTGCCATTTTATTTTTACATCGCCCAGCACATCGGCCATGGTGACGGTGTAAGTGGGTGCGCCGTACCAGGCACCCACGCGCACATACCACTGGCCCATTTGCCTAAATACTTTGCCGGCAAAACTCCGTTCAAGTTGCTGTAAAACCTCAAGTGGTCGTGAGGTAAATGCAAAAGTGCCATTGACTGTGTAACGGGGTTCTTTATGGGTCTCGCCTTGGCTATCGGTGTATTCCGCTTCTTCATCACACACGTTAGCCGCAGCTATCCACCAATTCATGGGCAGGTGACTAACTGGCACTTGGTTTGCCCCATAAAACCTAACGTAGTGCAGGGTGCACAGCACTGCATTTTGTGACCACTTCCACGTATTTCTATCGTCTGGATCTTGGCTTGCATCACGTGGATCCCACACTCTGGCACCACGAATTAAAAACTCGCAGTCGCTCACGCCATCAGGGAATACTTCACGGTTGTTTTCGAGCTCTAAAAAGATGTGCGCTTGGTCGCGACCGATGTGTTTAACAGTCCAGCCCTTCATTCGCTGTACGGCTAACTGTATTGCATGACTGTGGCGACCATCTGCAACAGCGTAGTCGTAAGAACCAGCTGGATAATCGCTAATGGGTTTATTGGCAATATAAACATTCTCAAGGGCATCAATCGGAGCACCGTTGATAAGCACAATCAATTGGATAAATTCTTTTTCACCACGCGTTACTGTGGCTTGGTGTGCAATCACACCGCCTACACGGTCGCGACCAAAGGTAATACGCCTAGGTTGGTCTATGCCTTTTTGCAGCCCTTTTGCTAGTGTGGCGACATCCTGCTCAGGCTGAGTTGCATCCGGCATCAAGCCGCCAAATAAAGCACCAACGGTAAAATCCCAAACACCGCCAACAACATCGCCAACTACGTCAACAACCTTACTCATGGATAAGCTCCAATGGGTAAACATAACGTAGCGCATCCAGCGGTAGGGTAGTCACCCCCTCATCAGATACACAATACACACAACCAAGGCCAACAATGCCACCAACCAGCTCACCATCATATTCACACAATGCCACATCGCCACGGGCCGCGTAGTCAATCGCAATAGGCGCTACGTTTAAACGGGTTTCAAAAGTATGTTTAAAGCCACTTTTAATGATGTTTAAACCCTGTTTAAATGTGGTATAAGCTCCGCGCTCGGGCGCTGGGTCAAACCCGTGATATGCCCGTATCCAATCCGCCACAAATAAACAGCAATCAAACTCGCCAAATTTAAATGGTTTATGCCAGCAGCTTTCCAAGTATTCATTTAGCTTAGTGGCTTTGGTTTTTGACATTGCGACCTCCAATACGTCTACCTGGTTGGGTGTCTGGCAAAATGGTACTGTTTGCAGCGACTTGCTCTTTGAAAAATTCATCCCCCGGGTAAAGGGCCTTTTGTGTTGCGTCATTCCATCGTTGATGTAGTCGAGCCTGCTGCCAGCGTTGAGACTCGCCAGTCACCGTTAGCTCAACCTTTGACAGCGCACCGCGCTCACTATCGCAAGCAGCAACACTGCCACTTTCAATAAGCTGAAAACCATCAACACGGTAATGCTCATCGACTACTACAAGCCAAATATCTACCTCAACCCCTACTGGGTCATTAGCAGCCACTTCGCCTAAAATCTCAGGGTTTGGAGTAGTGAGCGTCAGCCGAATATTACTTACTGAGTTGTTGTCATTGGCGGGTATTTCACTCACTTGGCCAAGTGCACCTAAGCCATACCAGGTTTGATATAAAAAGCGACGTTCACCCACGCCAGTGTGCAAGCGTAAGTTGCCAGTCTTAAATTTAAGGTCGACAAAGTAGCGTGGGTTGCCACGCGCTAAACGGTTAATTAGCGAGTCTGCTACAGCCTCCATTAAAACGCCTCCCTACCACGTATACGCCAGCTGGTTACTACACCATTTTTATATTGGGCATCGGCTAAGCCTTGCTTGTTATCAATCAACCTAAATACGCCTGCAGGGCGCACAAAACAAACAGGGGTATTGTGTGCAGGAATACGCCTAAGAGGCGACTCAAAACGAAGTGTCGTTGTACCAGTTGCAGAGGGGAGTACGTTTTCGGTTAAGATTTTTAGTTCAGATGCTGAGCCTGTACCAATCTGAATTTTCTCGCCAGCACGGGCGTATACCTGCCCAGCAGGTAAGTTAGTCACCGGAAGTGCCGCACCGTCATTGTAGCCACCATACACATATGCGGTTGTGTCTAAACGTTCTTGCTCACGGCGGTAGTCATGCATCAAGAACCTACCAACACTGCCACGCAAAGAGGCCAAAAAGCCATCGAGCTCAAGGGCATCGCTTTCTGGCACATTGGTCAATTCAATTTCAAACTCCCAATAGGCACCCTCGTTATCGAATACTTCAGAGGCATTATTGGCTTTATTGATGTGCAACTGGCTATTAGGAACCAGTCTAAAAACGCAAGATTTTGGGGGCTTAGGTAGCGGCAGATGCTCCATTATTTCTCATCGCTCGTGTTCGAATCGTTAGAGCGAGTGTAAAAATTAATGGAGCCAAGGGGAGTAGGGAAAGTGGTTTACATAGAGTTACCAGACAGCCGGTCTAGATTATCAAATCTCTTACTAGCTTCTCCAAATGATGTGAAATCAATTTTTCACTTTCACTATTACAAATAGGCTTGTTTCTGATAGATTTTTCAAAATAACAATACAAGAACATTAGCAGTTTATCGCCAAAAGCTAGCCTAACTGCTCTATAGCCAGCACGAGTGTAACTCGTTTCATTATTATTTTTTTTATCAATTTCCGTTAGTTCTTGACAATGTGCAGCAATGCTTTCGATTAAAGTATAAAAATACCTATTTCGTTTAGAACTAAATAGTGCGTTCTTTCTTAAGTGGTTCTTTAGCCCATTGTCAATATCTTCAAAACTTGAAGCATTATTGTAACCCGCACCTTTATCGAAGCCCTGAGTTTGAACGGAGTAAGAAAGTATCGTATTTAGCATTTTTGGGTTATTTTCTCTCAGCTTAATTGATATATCATCAAAGTTTGATTTGAAATGAGCCACATTTTTATAATCTGAACCTAAAGGTGTTTCCACGAAAGACTTTAACCCGCTTTCATGTCCAGCTCGACATTCCTCCATTACTAAAACCTCTCCATCGACAAAGAAAAGTGATTCAGCTTTCAAGTTATTAATTGCTTTTTCGCAAATCTTATCTAGTCGCTCTAATATTTGACTACTTGCAGTAACGCTATACATTTTGGAAAACTCAGTGTCGCTGGTTCTCCAAGTTCTATACAGCAGTATGATAGTTGTCAGCAACAGAATAGGATTAAGAATATTGTTAAAGTAGCTCGCCGACTTCTCCCATACATCAAGGCTAGGTTCTAAGCTAAGGTCGAATCTGCTTATATAGAATAGATAAATACTACCTATTGGAAAAAATAGAATTGAAAATAATAGTGTTCCATAATCCACTCCTTTTTTCTTAATACTGTCAGCATTCCACTTGATAACAATCACAGTCACTAAAAATATTGATATAAGAGCGAAGATCGCTCCCCCCACAAACCATAAATTATTCCAGTCCATATTTTTCTATGCCACACGTCGAATGCTTTGAATAATAACACCATTTTCTTGAATGTCTTGCAGGATCAACCCTCTAATTTGATTTGCCACATCATTTCCGGTTCTTTGTGCACTGACCTCATCTGTTGCGCCCTGGACGATCACATGGTTGGTGATGTTAAAGCTTACGTTGCCACCACCTGATTGTGCTCTGTTGCCCGCGTTGTAGTGGCGGGCCATGGCGCTTACTTCAATGTTTTGCTTGGGTGATAACACCCGCTCACCGCGTTGTAATAGGTAGGTACTCTCGTTTGGTACGTAATCTAAACCACCATGGGCAATACCCGCAGCCGGCTGTTGCGACTTAATTTGGCGAACTTGTTGTAAGCCCATTGCAACGGCGGCAGCTGCGGCGGCCGCGCCAAGGGCAGGGCCCACAACTGGAATAGACGCAAGCGATGCATATGCACTGGTAGCAGATTCATAGGTTTTAATTAATGCCTGGCTAATGGCAAAGGCTTTGTACATTTTAAATGCGGTTTTGCTTTGCTGGCCCATGGCTTTTAAGCCTGCCATACCAAGCCCTAAAACAGCATCGGTTTTCTCTGCTGCATTTTTCTTCTCCCAGTTAGCAAACTGCACTAGGTGCTGCTGCATGGCACCGGTATTTTTGGTCTTTAACTGCATCAAGCGCTCTTGATGGTCCCATTCGCGTTTCTCAACTTCTGAATGGAATCCCTCAGCAGCGAGCAGTTCCTGTTGGCGCTCGATGTCGCGGATTTGGTTGTCGGCGTTATATTTTATTTCGCCTTTTTCATCGTTTGCGGCTAAGCCAAGAGACTGCCTACGTGCAGCATCGACTCGAGCCTGCTGCCTGGCTTGCTCAACCGCCAGCTGATTTTCGTAGGCTGCAAGCGCTTCACGGTTAGCGTGACCCTTAATTTGTGCTATTCGGTTTTCAAGCGTTGCGCGTAAATCATTACGGCGCTTTTCTTCTGCTTGGTTTTGTATGCGGGTTTTGTCATTCTCACGCTTTTGTGCCAGGGCTTTTACGTCTTCAGTGTGCTTTGCGTCTAGCTGCTTTAAAATGGCATCGTATTTTGCTTTATTGGCTGCATCACTTTCACGTGCAGCAATAACCATTTGCCGCCGCTTTTCATGGCTTGCTTTTAAGCGCGCTTCTTCATCCAATAGACTCAATTGCAAGCGCTGGATATTTACGGGTAACGCGCTAGGTTGCGTATTCGTTTCTGGCTTCTGTGTAGGGGTAGGTTTTGCTATCTCGCCTTTTAATTGCTTTTGTAATGTCAGTAGGCGGTTTTGCTCTGCAACTAGTTGCTCTACCTTGGCCTCTTGGAGCGCAATTTCCTCGTTCGATTTTTTGATTTGGTTCTTTGAGAGTTTAACCCGCGCCATTTGGCCAACGCCAAAAATGGAATTGTTTGAAATTAAGATCCCATTTTGCACTTCGTTTTTAAGCTGTTTTATCTCTTGCTTGGCTTCTTGAATTTGCTTGCTGGTTGATTCAAATGTGCGGTTTACTTCAACAAGCCTTGCAGCACGCGCTTTTGCTGTTAGCGTCTCAAATCCGCCTGCGAGTTCATCAACCTTACTTTTTAATTCACTGGCAGAGCGTGCACCGCTATCGCCTTGTGTCGCAAAGTAAGCTATAGCTAAGCCTGCTGTAACCGCAAGACCAACAGGGCCACCCAATAACCCCATTGCGCCAGAAAGCGTACGAGTCGCAAAACTCGCTCGGGTTGCAGCGGCTGTATACGCAGTGGTGGCTGCTGTGTGCGTTGCTTGTGCAGCTGCTGCGCGTTGATTGGCTAGCGCTAAGTTATGGATGGCATTGGTACGCATCACGGTATTGCGTGCCATGGCTAGTTGGCGCTGGGCGGCTTGCTGTTGTTGTATAGAGTGTTGTAGTTCAATAGCTGCGTTGCGCTTGGTTTGTGCTGCAAGTTGTACTTGTGCCTGAAGCGCTTTATGCGTTGAAACTGCGTTAGATGTAAATGCGGCCGCTGAACGATACGCGCTCCCAGCTAAGCGGCTACCAATTACAACCGCAAGTAGGGTGGCCGATGTGGTTAGCCCATCTACAATCCCTTGGTTTTCACGTAGCGCTTGCATTGCCTCGGTAATGCTACTTACCACCGTAGTTACCGCAAAGTTTACGGGTTGCTCGTAGTGGCGGATGAGGCGTTGGTACTCGTTGCTCATTTCAGCAAACGAGGCATTGATTTTACCCTCAGTGGCTTCAGCTGCACCGGCATAGTCATCAAACGCTTTAATAAGGTACTGCTTAAACATTTGGCTGGTGACTTTACCGTCGTTCACCATTTTCCTAAAACCGCCAGCTGCTTGCCCCGCCGCTTTGTCTAATTTTTGCATTAAGCCTGGTAAAGGCTCAGTGACCTGGTTGAGTTCTTCAGCACGTAGCACGCCCGCAGTCATGCCTTGCGTCATACCAAATAAACTTTGTTCGAGCTGTACATTGCTCGCCCCAGTTTTAGCAGCAGCATTTGCAAAGCCCTCTAGTATTTTTATACCTTGGCTTTGCGTTACAACGCCCGCTTCCTGCAGGTTTAGAATACGAGAGTATGAATCGGCTAGGGTGGTGTACTTGGTATTGAGTCTATCTGCAGTCGCAAACAAATAGTTTTGAACTGCGTTATATTCTTGAGCAGAACCGGTGAGCCCTTGCAACCGCGTGTCTAAAAGCTGTGCATTGCCGGTATCTCGCACAAACATAGCAGCCGTTCCAAGGCTCAACACCGATGCAATACTTCCCGCTAGTTGATTATAACCAGAGCTTAACTGCCCCAACTGGCTATTCACTTTACTCTGTGACGCGCCTAACTGCTGATTTGCGGCAACCAACTTTCTGTTCGCATTGCGCTGTTGCTCAGTGAAACGTATAGACTGCTGCTGATTAGTGGACCTATTTTTGGTCGCTTTTGCTACTTGGTTAGTTGAGTTTGTAACGCTTTGGTTAGTTCTAGCCTGCTTTTGGTTTTCATCACTACTACGTTTAGCCGCTTGGTTAGCCTGCTCATTTGCCTGCGCTCTAATTTTTTGGCTTTTGGCTGTTTGCTCTGTAGCTTGTATTAAGTCTTGCTGTGATGTTGTTTGGCTTTTTACTGCTGTTATTGCACGTTCTTGGCTCGTTACACTTTCCCTAGCAGTGGAAGACACCTGTCGATGTGCTTCAGCAATATTCAAGGTAGAGTGACTATGTTGACGCGCAGCTTGGCTACCGCGTTCCATAGCGTCAATTGCAACGGTTTGAGCGGCACTTACTTGGCCTGTTGTTTTTGTTAGTGCCTCGTTAGCACTGCTGTGCGCATCTAACGCTTTGGGGATCTGATTTAACTCAGCTATGTTTTTCTGAGCGCCCTTAGTAACCGCTCGACCATCATACTTTAAGCGTAACGCCAGGTTCAGTTGGTTTTTCATCGGGCCGCCTTATTAATCCTACTATCAACCGCTCTAATTGTTGCAGCTTGCTAAAATCCGTTGGTGTGAGTGTTATGTCTGCGTAGCGCCAAGCCACTTCTGCCCGGGCATAGTCTAGGGCGAGCTCCATACCTTGCTTACACAACTGCCACTGTGTGCCGGCAGTGCTCAGCGCCAAGACCGCCGTCCAGTTCTCAGGGAGTACATACAGCGAGTCGGCCTGTGGCTTGGTTTTACTTGGCGCACCAAAGTGCGCTTCGTCGTCATCTAATATTGGGTTGCTGGTTGCTAGGTCACCCACATACCACCTAGCAACGTCGACTAGTTTTTTTCCTGTACGCGGTATTGTGCGTTTACGCATTCAACCGAGAGCCGCCCGGCGATAGCCCCATAACTCAGTAGTTCGTCAAGTACATCACGCTTAAAGACGACTTGTGTGCCGTCATCCACAAAGTTGTCCCAACCAATCAGTAACTCGCGCACAATGGCGTCATCTTTTTTACTGCCATCGACCAATTTGGTCATCTCAGCTTCTGGTATGAGTTTAATTTTGGCGTCAAATTTGAACTCAACACCGCCAAACTCAAAGTTGATAGGAGCCAAGATAGTGGCGTTTTTTAATTGCTCTAATTTCTTTAATTTCATTTGGATCACTCAAATACTAACGTTAATTCATCATAGCCTGCGCCACTTGGCACCAGTTTGCCATCAAGCTCATAGCCCGTTAACTCACTGTCTAAATTGGTATATTTAGGTGTAGGGAGTTGGTAGCGGCCAATGAGCGTAAACTGTTTACCGGCTGTGGTACCGTGGCTAAACTCAAAGTGCTGCACCTTGCCAATGTCGTTAAATGGGTTAAAATTCCCCAAACTATCGGCACTTACCGTCATTTGGGCTTTAGACTCATGCCCGGTGAGCATAATGGCCTCATGGTTAATGGCACGGTCGAAGATCACATTATTACCAACATCCACCGTGAGCTTATGCAGCACGCGCGACACCTCATTAAGCGCGAAGGCCGAGGCGCACTCCACGCCTAGTACCTCTGGCCGTTGCCAGCGGTTCCAGTCAACAGCTGGGACAGCGGCCGATTGCACTGGTGGGCTAAACAAGCCTTTAAACTGCCAGTTAAGCTTAGGTATGCCTTTTTCTAAATTGAGCGATACATTGCCCAGCATTTCACTGATTTCATGGGTGTTTTGCCCAAAGCGCACTAAAGCTTTGGCTTTGCTCGCATTGCCTAATGCATAGGTCACGCTGGTAGCATCGGCGACTTGCACAAACCCGCAAGCCAATAACAGTGGCGCGATTGCTGGCGCTTGCCCGGGTGTGCCACACATTGAGAGTGGCGTTTTAAAATTTAAGGTTACGTGCTTACCAAAAATCACATCCAAGCTTGCACCACTGTGTGCGGTTTCGAGCTCATCGGCTTCGGTCTCAGACTCAATAGCAAACTCTACTTCACTGGCATACACCGCATGTTGGCCTGTGAGCGTGGTGCCAAGTGCATCAACTAAAAGTAACTTGTCTTTAAATCGCCAGCTGCTCATGCATCACCTCCTGGCAGGAGAGTGTTGCCCTCAACTTTGTACGCACCGCTTACATCCTGCGTACGGCGCTTTTCAGCCAATAGGGCAAGCGCGTGGTTTGCCACATCTCGCGTTACCTTTTGTGTTGCTTCTGGCGGCTTGGTTTCGGTTGGTTTAGGTTTTGTCATGGCATGGGCCTCGCGTTTACGGTTACGTAGCCGGTTACTTTGAACTGGCACTGGTAAATTAGGGTATTAGTCGTACTGTTAAACTCCACAATCCGGCCTCTGTGGGGTGCTATGGGTTGCCAGTCGTCAAATTTAACGCCAGCAAGCGCAGCTTTTATTTTGTTTCTCAGCTCTGCAATTTGGTTATTGGCGTATTGGTTGCCACCATGGCACGGTATTACAATCATCACGGCAAACAGCTCTGTTATGTTGTAAATCTGCTGGCCTGTAACTGCGTCTTCCGGTGCATAGTCATCATCTAACGGCAGCACAAAAACAGAGGCGGTTTGTATTGGGTGATTGCGTACCTCGTTAAAATCGGCTGCGGCTCCTACGCGTAAATTAAGCTGCTTTAAAAGCCGCTCCACCTTGTTTAAATCAAAATTAAACTGCATTTAAACCTCGTTTAAACTAGCCACCCGGTCACCATTTCAACAATGGTACTGGCTTGCGTTTGCTCTATACCTATAATTGGGCGAGCGGGCAGGGTAACGCTATGGTTACGGCCAGCCTTACCACCAAAGTGGTGAATAGCGGCGTATTCTTCTCCCAAGCCGTGTATTAGTTCATCACCCTCAGGCTTGTGCGTTATCGAGCCCACCAAACCGCTTTTGTCTGTGAGTGTTAAACCAGGCTTTTCTGGGTCTCGGCCTTTACCTGTTCTTGCCGCTTCAGACTGCTCCCACCTAGTACCGTCTGGCGCAAGCTCGCTTAAAAATCGTGTGGTTACGTCCTGATCTAAAAATGCACCTATGTCGTCTAGGATGTCAGTTGGGTCTCCGCTCTTATGGCGTAGCAACTGCAGAATGTCGAGCGCATCACCAGAGACTTCAACAAACACCCCAGCCATTAGAACCGGCTCCAATCAAAGTTAGAGGTAGGCTTTGCGGTGCGCATTGTGCCGTGGCTTTTTGGCATCGGCTTTTTAATTTGAATGGTGCCAGCATTGATTTTATCTAGCATCTGCAGTGCAGCCTTTTTACGGGCCAGTTGTACATCTCCCGGATTATTGCTTAGCTCATACCACATTAGCTCTGATGCAATACCCGGGAGTAAAGAATCTGCAACTTCGCGCTCTGATAAATCGTATTTAGCCACATAACCCATTATCACCGCATTTACGTTGGCGGCGGCCCCATTAAACCATCCGGCGATTTGCATCTGGTTATCGCCAGCAGGCTCACCTAATAATGCTGCCTTAATGTCTTCAGCAGTCATGGGATTATCGTAGTTTGGTTCTAACCGGCCTGTTGCACACTGCAGCAGGGTAGACATACCAAGTAAACTAATAATGTGGGTGGCAGATACAAACATAGTGACCTCATAAAAGGCGGGCGACCCCGCCTTTGGCTCTACTTTAAGGAGTATGGAAATTAAGGTGCTGGTGTTAGCACGTCGGTTAGTAGCATGCCGCAGTCTTTAGCAATGATTTGCTCTTCGACTGACTCACCTACCATTACCTCAGTACCACCGAACAGGCCTGCAGAAACAGGCCGATTACCCGACACTCGGTTTTTGTATCGAGCGGTCAACGCAAAAGTCATACGCTTGTTTTCAAACCCAGCTAATGGGTCGTGATATGTAAAGGCGAGGTTGTCACGCCAGGCTCGTTCAAATACTGGCGACTTACCTTTTTTAGCGGTATTAATACGGGCTTGACCAATATTGATATGCTCAATTTCTAATTGGTCTTTAATAAACTGCCAAGGCACTAAGCCTTCATCACCTAACGAACCGTTGTACGCTTTAATCATCCGTTTGTTGGTTCTAAGTTTGGTGGCCACTTTAAAAGACATGGTCATGGCATTAGGGCGCATGAGTGGTTCGTCTAGTAGTTCAAGCAACCATGGCAAAATATCTAAATCAGGGTCATCAATATGTTTAAAACCAGCGGCACTGAGTTTATGGTGCTTACCAAAGTTAGTTGGATCTGCAAATTTGTCAGCAACGCGTACTTCACGGCCCAATAAGATTAAATCAGTTATATTCTCTGTAGCCACGCTTAGTGGGCTATAGCCTTCTGGTGCGTTGTCTACATCATCGTTGGGAACAACATCCGATAACCCGTGGTCAGTCACTGAACCGGTTTGGTCATTAAACGTAAACTCAACCTGGTTAGGGCCAGACTTACGGCCAATTTTAGTATCTGGTAGCGTAAACTTTGCGGCCTTCTCGTACTCGCCCCATTTATATTCGCGGCGATTTACAGACGAATACGGCATCAAGGTGTTGGCGATCAACGCACGGTTATTGTACGCAATTGCAATCGCCGTTTGATGGGTGACTGGGATAAATGGCATGCCATTACTCATAACTCAATCCTTACTTAACAATTAAAAATGGGGTGACGTGAATGTCAGCAATAGTACCGGCGTCACCTTTTTCGAGCACTTTGCCCACCACGTTAATGGTGTCGTCTTCAGCAAACGTTGCTTTATCAAACGGAATGGCTCGGCCTTCAGCATCGCTTACCGCCCATTCGCCACCGTCAAAGTCGCCCCCTAGCTCAACGGGCGCAATTCGGTCCATCACCACATCCACGCGTAAGTGGTTATCTGTGCCTTGCTCTGTTACGCCCAGCGCATTATCGGCCACACCTGCAGCAGCGGCTGCCATAAAATCACCTACAGATACCGCCACAATTCGGTTAGGTTTTATTTCGCCTGTGGCCGCAAAATTACGAATTAATCCAGGAATGGCCATTAGCTTGCCTCCGATTTAATATGATCCATTGCCGCGCTAATGGAGATTGTGCGGCCTTTGTCGGCTTCCGACTTTTGAAACTCAACCGCCTTAGTGGCAAGTTGCTCAGCAGTAAGATCGCCCGGTTCTTCTTTGTCGTCCTTACTAAAGTCCTTGGTTAAGCCTTTTTGCTCTGGCAACGCTTGCAAAAAGCCCTTAAACCAATCAACTGGCTTACTGGTTTTGTCACCATCAGCCGCCGCAAACTCAAACGTTTGCTCGGTATCTTGCTCCAAGTGCGCCATAAACTCCGCCAAGCCTTCGGTATTGGTTATGCGCGGCGCTTTACCACCATTGAGCGTGTTATCAATAAACGTTTGTGCCGCTGATCTGCGCTGATTAAACTGGAGCTCAGCGTTTTGTTTATTCGCCGCGTCCAGTTGGGCCTGCAATGCCTGTTCTTTTTCGGTTGGTTTTTTGTCACTCACTTCGGTTTCCTCTTGTTGCGGGGCAGCAAACTCGCTTTGCGGGTTAGCTATGCTTTCTTGATGGCGCTCATGCTCTGCCAACGTCACTTGCTGCTGAATATGCTCAGCTTCCCAGTCGGCAAAAACCTTGCTGGCTTCTTCGGCACCAAATCGGTCTGTAATAAAGGTTTTAAGGTTGGTAACAAGGCGAACTAAGCCTTGCGCGCCATCAAGGGCGACTTGTTCAATTCGGTCACTGGCAGCAAACTCAAGCACAACGGCTTCACCGTCTTCATCTTTGCTAAACAGCCATTGCATGCCATCAATGGCAGGGGGCTTACCGCCTAAAAATCCAATATGGCCGAGCTCGTAACCATTGTCGGTTTTGCGTAGGCGCACAGAGCGGTTAGGGTAGCGGGCCTTTTCAACCGCCTCAGCAAAGTCAGCGTCTACTTCTTCCGCTTTGGCGTAAAGCGTATCGCCCTCTATTTTTAGCTCTTCAGCCCAACCCCACGCTGGGTCGTCTGTTTTTGGGTGGCCAACCACCAAAGGGGAGCTGCGCTTTTTAAAATTGCTCACCACGCTTTGTAGGTCTGTTTGGCTAAACTCCGCCGTTTTGCCGTTTGAGTCGGTATGTTCACCTGCTCTAAAAATTTCAAACCAATTGAGTTTTGTGTTGGGTCTTTTTTGCGCCATTGCCTTTGCTCACGTTTAAATCTTGGAGCTAGGTTAGCGATTACATAAAGGGGAGGGAGTAGGGAAACTGGTTTACATAGTGTGCAACTGCACCAGTTATTTAGACTAAACAGGCTGTAAAAAACGATCAACAACTTTTTAAGAGGTCCCAATGAACCAATTTTCAAAACTGTTTGAGTCTAACGGCTTTCAGGTGCTCGTTAAAAAATCAACGCACGACACCAACGACGGCACCGTGCCTAAGGTGTCAATTATTACCCGCTTTAGTGACGATGTAGAAATGGATTTTGGTATAGAACTGGAGGCCGACATCGACCGCTGCTGGGAGCAACGAGACAAGCTTTTTGACGGTATAAATCAAACCTCAGTTGACAACATCTTTGAAAATCTCTCCCCAGACATGAGCTCTGAGGAAGTACTTGAGCATATTTGGTGATCACTATGTCGAATACTTATTTACAAGAGCAACACAGTAAAGCCCTGGCGTTGATTGCTGAAGGCAAAACCGGTCTCTCCTCACAAGCGCTAGCATTTAACTTACTCAGCCTAAATACCACTAAAACAGACCACCCACACAACCCCGCAGACTTTAACCGTTGCCTACGGATGATTTATGCCGTTCCTGCAGTTAAAAGCAACCTCAAAAGCATGAGTAAGGTCAGTGCCTATTGGGAGGCATTAGTCGAGCATTGGGATCAAATAGAGCAATGCTTTTTGGATGAGGCAGGGTTTGAGTGGGAAAAGTCTAAAAAGGCCCCAAAAACCTACAAGTTAATGCGCTCAGTTCTCGATGTCGTAATTCCCCGTAAAGGCGATATACCCACGTTTTCCATTAATTTGTCTAAGTAGGAGATGAACATGTTTAACCTATTCAAACTTTTTAAAAAGAAGCCAAAGAAACAGTACAAACTGTCTGAGTTTAGTTTTCGTCGTGTACATAGGGGTCGCACACAGGTTTATCATACAGCAACAAATGAATGGCTAACCTGGCATTTAATTGTTGATGACGTATTTGACGCAGCGGGGGAGCATGTGACCGAAACTGACTTACACCACGCACTCATTGATACCATATTCAACGTTACGCATGTAGGCTGCGACTTCGCTAAATCTGACGATACATCACGCACCGTTGACGCCTCCAACATTCCGTTCAATTCTGAAAACAGCCCGTTATCTAGCGACAGCGCATCACGCGCCTTTGATTCTGCCGTGTCTAACCTACCAAGCGGCAGCAGCAGTGGTTCTAGTTGGTCATCTGCCTATGATTCGGGTTCGAGCTCATCATGCTCTAGCAGTTCTGATAGTGGCTCGTGGGATTAGGTTAATTATGCTAGTTGAATTTAAACCTTACGGCAAAGGCGCTCCAGTATACGTAAAGACAGCACGTATTTTAACTGCTGAGCCCTACCACTCAGGTGAAACAGACTGTGGCTCTATCATCTATTTAGACAATGGGACTACGGTACTGGTAGGTGACTACCCGCGTGCAGTAGCGTTAAAGTCCGATAAAGTGATAAGTCGGTTTGTAAACGGAGCCCTATTGATAACGCGTGAGCGTAACCGCCAGCTTATTGAAGAGGGCCACAGTACAGAGCAAGACGACCAATATAAAAATGGCGCACTTGCAATGGCTGGAATTGTATACGCAACTGTTGCCAGTGTTTCTCCTGAGCTAAGGGAGGAATACAGGCAGGTTTTTAAACAAGGGCAACGAGTTCATCATTGGCCTTGGGACGGAAGTAACCCCAAGTTAGAGCCTAAAGACGATCTAGAGTCCAGGATAAAAGAACTGACTAAAGCGGGGGCGTTGATTGCAGCAGAAATTGACAAGCTACAGAGAAAACTGCGAGCACAGGAGTAAAAGTGATGCTAGTCCAGTTTGAACCATATGGCCTTGGTGAACGCATCTACGTCAATACTGAACGCATTACCTACGTTGAACCATATAGTAGTAACGCTAGCACTGGCTCAATGCTGCATTTAGATGATGGTACTCAAGTGTTGGTAGGTAACTACCCAAATGAGGTAGCCGATAAAATCAATGCCAAGTAGCAGCAAGCGCGGTAACTCTTACCGCGCTTTTTACCACCCAATCACAAAACAACCCAACACATTCAACTGCAACCATGTTTAAAACACGTTTAAACGGCGTTTAAATTTGTTTAAACCACTTCGAGACGAATCAGTCTACTGCAAATTAGTTAGCGCCCGTTAGAGCGCGTTTGAGGCGTTATTTTTAAAAAGAGGGTAAGGCTGTCTACAAAACTTACTTTGTGATAAAAAATAAACACCCTGAGCGTGGGGCTGCAGGGTGTTTAACTCTCTTAAGGAATAACTATGTTTAAGAACAAAAATCAATTCATCGCATACGCTGCTGTGCACCTAATGGCAGCAGACAATCACTCAACGTCAAAACTTGCTCCCGAAGAAGACGCGGTACAAGATGCCATTAACCTATACAGCCAACTTAAAAAGCAAGGTATCAACATTTACGCGAGTACTAAAGATGTCGAGTTTAGTGAAGACTACCAAGCAACGATAGACAGCTTAAAAGACACAAAAAGCTAATCTGCTACCGCCTGACTATGCAGCGTAGTTAAGGTTTTTAGTAAGGCGTCGTAGAGTTTGTCTTGCTTGTTTTGTAGCTTAAAAAGCACCGAGGTGAGCGGTAACATAGGAATCACAGGGCGAGTGCCAAGCATGGGTGGAGCGCGCTCCGCCTCTACGACCTGTTGAATGCTGTTATAAATTATATGGTTCAACGCCTCTTTAACATCATCTACTGGCTCTGCCGCGCCTTTAAAAAACACCTTAACCATTTGCCGAGCTTGCGCCAGTTCTTCTGGTGTTAGCTGTGCTAAGTCTGCTTGTGCGCTTTCCAAACACGCAACAACGGGTTTCATCACTACCGTTACATCACTCATAGGCTCCCCTTGGGTTTAAGTAAATAACCAAATACAAAGCCAAGCTTACGCGCGCGCGAGCAAGTAGCGCATATAGAAATCACTTTACATACGGTGCTACTGTAACTGCATCATCAACAACAAGAGAAAACCATGAAAAAAGAGATCCATGAGTTTAACGAGCAGCTAAACAATTACCTTAAAGCCCGTTTCAACTACAAACGGCGTGTGAGCAAGGTCACCGTGCTTGAAAATAAAATAGACGCATGGAAGAAAAAAGTAGTTCTATACATAAGATACAAGCCCAATTATAGCCCGTATTTACCCAACACCCTGGTACTTGCTCGAATTGGGTTTCATCAATCACGCAAAGGACATGGTACAGATTTGCTCAAGTTCCTAAAGCAGCAAGGAGCTCAGTATGGCATAGAGCATATTGCTGTTGAGATGGTGAATGAAAACTCCAAAGCCTTTTGTAAAGCATCTGGATTTGAAGAAATAGCGAAGGAAGTATGGAGTATTCCCGTTGCAAAACTAAGATAAGATGGGCCTTAGGCTCATCTTATAGCTCTGATTATGCTAACGTTAGCATATTCCAATTAACCAAAATCAAGTTTAAGTGTAGACACTTCTTTAACTCTCTTGCGTGTAGGGTCTTTTTCTGTAGCCTTGAGATTAATTTCAACATCAACTTCCTGGCCCAAAGTATAAATAATACTATCTACTAAATAGTAAGAGCCCTGATAATGAATGAACTCATTTTCCCTTGGAATGGCTACTAAATCTTGTTCGAAGTAACTTGGCTTTTCAGGTGAATTATTTATGAAAAACTTACTTTTAATCATTCTCTTTCCTTAAAATTTTTTATCTTACAAGTGGTAATCTTAAGAGAAGGTTATTTGAGCTAATTAACAAAAGCTAACCAACAACCTCATATCTACTATACTCACAAAACGCTAGATATAAAGGAGATAAATCATGGAAAGCGTATTTAAATTTGTAGAGCCAAAACAGGAAGCGGCACCACAGGGATTGATTAAGTTTTTTGGCTTAGAGCGATGGTGGCTCAATGAGATAGAGCCGTACGAGCGAAAGCGCATACACGACCATTACGACCCATTGGGTGGTAGCAACAAGATTGACGAAGGCAAAGTCCACAGGACATCAACCACCAAAGTTAGGTTCTTACAAACCTTAGCGGGTTGGTTCTTACGCAAAGAAGGCGATTTTGAGCTCTGCCAAAAGATCTTAAACAAAGCTGAAGACTCAGTAACCCCATACACCAGCTCTACCGACCTACACTTTTTGTACGGCCGCGCGGTTAAGTTTTACTACAAACATCGCAAGCAAGGTAACAACCTGCAAAGGGCTATTTTCTATTGCCAAAAGCAAATAGACAACTCGGCCAAGGCCATACTCTCAATGCAAGGCGAACATAAGGCCATGTTAAAGCGGTTAGACGAGTGGGGGATGCCACCAAAGGAAACGCCGTTTTATATACCATCGCATCGCGGTTATTACCAATTAGCGATTATCTATAAAAAGCAGCAGGAATGGCAAAAGGTGATCGACTTATGTCAACAGGCCGACGAACAAGGATGGGCAGGGGATTGGCAGAAGCGGATCGCTGAAGCTAAACAAAAATTGGGTTAGCGGCTGTTAAATTCAAAAACGCCTGAGTAATCAGGCGTTAACTCTAACTTTTTAATTTAGTTGTCATATCTGCGAGGTAGCTATCGATCTTTAACTTAAACGCAATCCGTACCTGAGTACCTTTCTTACTACTTAAGATATTGTATTTCGCCCCATTTTTGGTAGCAACATGCTCAATAACAAAGATACCTAGTCCAAATTTAAATTTCCGCTGAAACCAAGAACACCCTCTACCGTTGTCCATAATCTCAACTTGTAATTGCTCCCGAGCTTGTTCTACGTAAACTTCAATTATTTTAGCTTTTCCATGCTCTACAGAATTCTTCACCGCATGATAGATTACGGCATAAATATCTTGTTGAGTCTCACGCGTTAAGTTTGTGGTTTGCGCAACGGAGTAAAAATACTGGAAATCGATATCACTAGCTTCATATTGCAAAGATGCTTTAATCGCTTGCAACCCTTGCTCCAATGAACGCTTACCCAATACAGCGTTACCATGCGCCATAGGCACGAGCTGATCAATACTCTGATCTAAGCAAGCCAATCCATCTGCATGTTTATTTACATCAGGAATACTGAAACAAGCCTTTGCTTTTAACATCCAATGTAATGCTTCGTGCAGAGGGCTTAAAGTAAAGCCAGAATATTGCTCTTCAGCAATTGCTTTTCTTCGTCCGCTGATTACAACACCTGCAATAACACTTGACCCAATAACCAAAATAAACATAAGCAGTAGTCCGCCAATAAACCAATAGGACTGGTGCCACCTACCTTCAAAGTTGAGTTTGAATTCCTGTTCGCTCCATTGTCCGCCATCTTGCCTAACTCTTATGAGCAAATCATATCGTCCAGGTGCGATATTAGAAAATTCAACAACTCCATTTTCTGCTTCAAACCAAAGATCATCGATCTTATATTCAAACTTTAAATCCTGCTCAAAATCAAATGACGTGAAATAGAATTTAGTACGATCTTGAGCTTCAAGTTTATTAGGTAAATCAGTGAAAAAACCTTGCGAGTTCTCAACCCCTGCCAAGGCCAGGCGAGAAGTATCTTCCAAGTATTTGGTATCAAATGTTTCAATGCCATACTGACTACCAAACACAAGCTTCCCGCCATCAAGATATAAAGAGTTAGCGGTAATATTTAGTCCCTGAGTACTTTGAAAGAGCGACAGTTCATCTGTCATTCGGTATACACCATTAAGCGTACCTATATGAAGTGCTTCAGAGCTACTAGCCAAAGCCGTTATGCTTTGAGGTGTATCTAGTCGTGTAAGTATCTCACCATCAAATTCATAAAGCCCCTGCCCAAACGTTGCCACATAAGTTTTATTATTAAACTTCGCAAAGCCAATTATCGTGCGTAGTGATTCACCAAACCTTTTAATAAATCCTTTCTCATCTAAAATATAAAACCCGTTACCGGTTCCTATATAGAGCGTAGTATCGAGGTGCGCTATACCTGTGACTTCTTGAGTAGAAATTACTCCGTTGATATGAGCTGCGGCCTGCAAGCTGCCATCATCAATAATTTTGAAAACACCATCGTCATTTGTTCCGACTATTAATTGTTCGTTAACTAAGGCCAGAACAATTACATAACCATCATAGAGTTTTGTGGACTCTTTTGATTTTAATTCATACACGGTTAGGCCCTTTGACGTACCGATATATAATCTAGAACCTATGGCTTTCAGATCAGTAACAACATAACCATACTGACTAGGATCACCAATTAGAGTTGTTTTGCCACTATCTACAAGGAAAAGCCCACGTTCAGTGCCCAAGAACGTCCCATAACTAGTCTCTAGTTTCAAATTATATTCAGACGCAACTGGTGGAGGGAGATGCTTGCGTTCGCTACTTAGTATCTCAATTTGATTCGTGCCAATTAACCAAAGGGCATCGCTATGATCCTTAAATAGATACTTGAAAGGCTTACTTGTGATTCCAATGCTACTTTCCAATACACTAAAATCAAATAAACTCAGACGCATAAGTCGCCCTTCATGCTCTATCAACGCTGTATTACCATCTAGTTTGATCACAGTTGGATAGTTTGGCCATTCAACTTCCTTAGTTTTACCATGATTATCAAAATATTTAAGATAGCCATTGCGCCATGCTAAAAGTCCGTTTTCGCTTGCAGACATTCGAGAGAACTTAGCAGCTTCTTTATCGATCAAACTTAGTTCATCGCCGTCAAATTTATACAACCCCAAATTGCTATCAACATAGCCGTCTACAATTGCGGCTGCTTCCATATTTTTGCTAAAAAGATTAATTGGTAAAGCTTGAGTATCATTAAAACGAAACGCAGTAACTTCACCTGAATTGCTGCATACTAACGTTTGCTTTGAAAGTGCAAACCTCCAGCACGTATCTTTAGTCAATTGGTTTATTGCATAAGTTTTAAGGTCAGCTAGATAAATGCCTTGGTCTCCCATAGCAAATAGTAATCTATTTTGCTCAGGGAGATACTTTATGTCTTTCACCCAGTTGGAAGGGAGTGGGAACAGCTTATTTAGTGGTACATAGTTTAGTCCGTCAAATCGAAACCCACCAGTTTGAGTTGCTTGGTAAATATACCCGTCCTTGTCTTGGTCAATACCGTACGCGTAGCCCGCTGGCTCATTATTGGCGCTGCTGTATACACTGATAAATAGTGCAATCAAAGCAAGAAAAGACTTAGATAAACTGTCCATTTATTAACTGGGGCATTATTGCCCCAGCCTCCATATTAACTTAATTCGCGATAACGTAGTTGTTGTGTACTCTCGTGCCGCACAGCTGAATAATTTCAGGGGCTTTAAGTTTGTTACTTTTGGTAACTTCTTTGTTAGCGGATTGTATCACAACTTCATCATCTAAGTTAACTTTTTTGTCGCTCTTTAGGTGTACTTCATCGCTAGGCCAATCGTTGTTATTAAAATTATTTATCAACAACATAGTTGGCTTTCTTGGATCTTCAGGGTGGGCTTTAGTCTTCCAAAGTTGCATTACTTTCTTACCAGCATCGACTCCATACAGTTGGGTATAAGCTTGAGCAAGAAACTTAGCGCCTTCTTCGGTAGTTATAATTATCCCTGTTTTTTCAAATTTAGAGCCACAATCGAAGCTAATATCTGTATTTAAATGGCTCCCATCTGGAAGTAACAGAGTTGCATAAATATTTTGAACCTGCGCTCTATCAGGTAGTGGTTCAAGCGCTGTTGCGCTAAGACTAAGTGAACTAGATATTGAAAATACAATAAACTTAAGTTTTTTTAGAGTAGCCATTAACATTCCTATATTAGTTTCAGCGTACTCCTTGCTACAGCAGCTACAATCGCTTTATCTCGGCCATACTCAATCACTGCATCAATAAGAATGGGCGCTAAAGCTTTTCTAACTTCAAGGAGCCTTGCCATCGGTAATTTTCTATCCAGCACCTGATCCAACACTTCCTCTACAAACTGATTAATTGAAATTAACTCTACTTTCATTAATTCCTTGTCGTGAGTGCTATAAGTGTGTTCTGGCTCAGCTACTTGGTTTTTTACTTCACGTTGTTTTGAAGAGGATGTGCCAAAAAGCCAATCCAACGAAATATCTTCCCGTTGACACAACTTAATAATCGCTTCATAGGGCAGTGAACCTCTTTTACGAGCTTGGTTTACGGCACCGAGTGATAAACCCATTTCCGTAGAAAGTGCTCGATCACTGGTTACACCTAACTTCTCGGATAAACGTTCAACAACCTTATCAATGTCGATTTCTTCATTTTTTAAGTTATCAGCAATCATAAATACAATCAACTTCTTTTGTGGCTCACAACTACTTTTGTGAATCAAAATTAAATCTTGACATTCACATATGAGCACTGCTAATTTTAAAACCACATTTAAAGTTGATTGAGCAACTTCAAATGTAGATATCAAATACTTTAATAATTCTAGAGGTGTACTTTACATGAAACCTAACAGTAAACCCACTAAGTTAACTTATCAACAAATCAAAGAGAAGTTGGATGAAAAGGATATTCTTCTATCTGATATTGCTGAAGTTTTGGGTGTGAGCCGCTCCCATGCGTACCAAATAGCAAAGGGGCTTGGTAAGTCAAAACGTGTAGCTGAGGCAATTGCTAAATGCCTTGAATTGAAGCTTACAGACGTTTTTGGCGACGAGTATGAAAATGTACATTCGCGTTCAAAATCTTGCAGAGATAAGCGAAGAAATGAACTAGCAAAGGTACTAGCTCTAGACCCAGCAAGTTCATTTAGCAATGTTCCAACAAACTAAGCAAGGGCGAAATTAGGGGAGAACTTACCATGCAACTTACTAATTCTATTTTTTCTGCTCCAATAGCACCTGATTGCGATATCTATACACAGTTCCTGCATGCCGTGAATACTGCAGCCAGAACCAGTGGACTGACTAGACAAGGTATTGCAGATCGGATGAACCAAGCTTTAAAGACTAATGAAGTCGTAATTACCGAGGCCAAGTTAAATAAATATTTATCGCCTGCTACAGAGGTCTTTTTGCCTGCACATTACCTACCAGCTTTACTTTGGGCAATTCGTAACGTTGAGCCAGTTAACGTGATGCTATCGCCTATCATGTTTAAAGCTTTTGACCAACGAGCTCAACTTTTACAGCGACATGCGGAACTTGAGGTGCAAAAGCAAACGCTAGCTCAAACTCAACAAGAAATTCTCGAATCGCTATCTATACCTGACGAAGACTAATTTAAGCCGAAACCATGACTATCAAAGACCAAAAACCGTCTGAAATTCAGATTTTTAGTGACGAGGAGCAACAGCAACTAAGCACTAAAATCGAAAAAATGGCAGGGCACATACAACTTGTTATGCCGGATTCAGTTGATGAAGCATGGCAACTGGTTGTTCGCATGGAAGAACAAGCTCTGGTTGATACGGCTAAGCGAGGTCTACTGTACTTAAGTATTAAATCACATACTGAATACGGTGAATTTGACCAAAAGCTAAAAGAATATGGGATTCCTAGGCGTAATGCGTTTAATGCAATGGCGGTCTCAAAAATGTTTTTGGCGTTGCCAGAGTCAAAAGTGCAGACGTCTGCACTTTTAAACATGAACAAAAGCAAGCTGATTGAAATAGCGCGCTTACCTATTGAAACCGTCGAATCACTTGATGACGACGATTTAGAAACACTCAACGATTTATCTGTGCGTGAATTTCGTAAAGAAATTCGCAAATTAAAGGATAAACACACCGATCTAGAAGACACGCTGGCCCACACCATCAATGAGCTAGAGCACGAGCGCCTGCGCAAAGTGCCAACCACGCGATTTGATATGCCGGTGTTTGTAAGCGAGATCCGCAAAGACGCTATTTGTACCACCGAGCTATTAAACGACGCGCTGCAACAGGCCCAAGCAGGGGTAACGCAGTTAGTTGAGTTTCGCTCGCTTGATTTACCCGCACGCATTGCAGCGGCGCAAGTGGTGCACCACGCCTACGCCAGCATCTACACCCAAATAGGCACCATGCTCAGCCAACTACATATGGAGTTTGGTGAGTACGTGCAAGGCATAGAGAACTTACCCAAATTCGACGACGCCGAATGGCAATACGTAGACACCGAACGCGAGCGCCTACTTGAGTCGTTCCGCCTAAGTAAAGGAGACAAATAATGCATCCTGCCGTAGCTAAATTTAAAAACTTACCTAGCTTGCCTGGCACAAAGAACTGGAGCCAAGCCAGCGACAGTGCGCGTAAAAAAGCGCAGGCACGCGCTACCATTATTAAGCACTTAGCTGCCATGAACTGCACGTTTGAGGCCGCGTTTAACCAGCTAACGAGTAGCGTTAAAACTGGCCTTATTACCCCTGCCATACACCAAGCCATTAATGCCGTTGGCAAGTTGCCGTCTCGCGCAACCTTGTACAACTGGCACAACGCGTACAAGGAGTATGGCATGGAGGGGTTACTGCCAAATAATAAGGGTAGGGCGGCTAAACAGCCTAACTGGGCGCACCGTGCGCTTGAGTTATACCATGCGGTTAACTCTCCTAGCTTTGCTCAAGTGGCTGATCAACTAATTAAAGAGGGCTACAAAGCGGAAGACTACCAAGTACGCCGCTTTATTAATGGCCTACCGCATGAGCTTGGCCCACAAAGCCCGTATCGTATTGGTAACAAACTTTACCGTGAAAAGCACAAAGACCACCTCATACGCTCAACCGAGCATATTCCGCCGGGCTTTTTGTATAACGGCGATGGTCATACGCTAGACGTATACCTTGCACACCCAAGTACGGGTAAACCTTGGCGCGCAGAGCTAACTGCATTTCAGGATGTAGCCAGCCGCTGCATTGTTGGTTGGGAGCTAGGTGAGGCTGAGTCGTCAATCAGTACCCTTACTGCATTAACACGTGCAATTAGAACGCACAGCCATATACCAAGCATTTTGTATATAGATAACGGCTCTGGCTATAAAAGCCAAATGATGGCCGACGAGTGCACGGGGGTATATGCCCAGTTTGATATAGACACTATTTTTGCCATACCAGGTAACGCACGAGCAAAGTGGATTGAGCGCTTCTTTTTACATATGGAAGACCGCGTTGGTAAACGCTTTGCGAGTTATTGTGGCCGCGACCATAACGACCGCCACAAACAGCTAGTGCTTAAAGAAGTACGCCAAGGTAAACGCACCTTACCCACAGTAGATGAATGGGTTGCGGAGTTTACGGCATTTTTGCACGACTACCACAACAGCCCACACCCAGAAATAAAAGGCAAAACCCGCATAGAAGTGTGGGAAGAGGGGCTACAGCAAGACGCGCCGCCAGCCACCGACTTTGTGATTTTACCCCGTGAAAAGGTCAATGTGCGCCGTGGCCGTATTCGCCTACATAACCGCTATTACAGCGCTGACTATTTGCACCAGTTTAATGGCCAAGAGCTAGTAGCAGGGTATGACCTACACGACGACACCTTTATTAACCTGTACGAGAAAACGGGTGAGTTCATTATGGTGTGCCAGCTTAAGAACAAGTCACACGCTATTCCTACTTCTCGTATTGAGCAAAAACAAAGCGAGCGTTTGGTTAACCAAGAAAAACGTTTACTTAACCACTTAGCAGAAAAACAAGCCCGTGCGGCACAAAAGCGCATTGTAGACGTTGCGGCCGTTGAAGCATTAGCAGCCGACACCAGCGCCCTTACACACCAAGCCCCACAAACATACAGCATTGATATAAACGACTTTGCGGTTGACCTAGACGAGTACGAGCCAGAGCTAGCTGAAGCGTTTGTATTGGAGGATGACGAATGAAATTTACAGAGCACTACAGTGCAACCCAACAAAAACAAGTCGCGGTATTAAACGCCGAGATAGAGCTGTTTAACATTGCCGAGACAGAGTACTGCCTTGGTTGGCCATTAGCGCAAGTAAACAAGGTGCTAGCTGGGCAAAGCCCGGTAAAACCAAACAAAGTAGTTGATGCACTTTGGACCCACTTTTTTGGTGAGTTTGATGCTGAGCAACTAGCAGGCGGAACAGACATCAGCCCAACTTACTCAGAAGATGACAAGCTAGTGCTTGCGCGTATAAAAAAGCGGATGAAAGACAAAGAGCTAAGTGGAGAAGGCATTACGAGTAGCTCACTGGCCTCGCGTTTACGCAAAACTACGGGCATGGTTAGCCAGCTGTTAAACGGCAAGTACGCCGCCAACCCGAGTAAATACTTGCATGAAGTATGGAGTATTTTAGAGCCAACAACGGTAGACGAAAAACCCACAGAGCAGCAAGAACCAGAAGCTAAACCGCCTATTCGCATTCGTTATGGTGAAGTGCCCTTTGTAAAAACCAGCGTACCCACCCTGATTAAAACCGCGTGTGAGCAAGCACGAGACAGACGCCGCATTGCGGTATTTGCAGGGCAAGCTGGGCTTGGCAAAACCAAAGGCATTGAGCGTTATTGCGAAGATCACGACGACACCTTGCTAATTTACGGCAGCGAAGAAACCGCTTCAACCCAAGTGCTAGAGAGCCTAGCGATACAACTGGGTATTCCTAAAGCGTCTAACTACAAGCGATTGCAAAAAATCATTAATGCGCTAAAGGATTCTGAGCGGCTGATTATTTTGGACGAGGCCGACAAGTGCCGCCCCAATGCACTAGACCCATTGCGTACCATTTCTGACCAAGCGCGCGTAGGCGTTGTATTGGTTGGCAACATTAAGCTCATCGACAAGCTACAAAGTGAAGAGCGCTACGAGCTGATTTCAAGCCGTGTGTGCTTTTGGCCAAGCCCAGTTGGTGAGCTGCCAGTCGCAGACATAAAAACCCTGTTTTATGAGCTAACCCAAAACACCATCACCATTGCTGAAGACAACGACAAGTGGTGGCAATGGCTACATAAGCGTGTTGAGGGGAACGCTCGCATGCTGGTTGAAAACCTTTTACCACACTTGCTTACCCATATACGCAAGAACCCAAACAAGAAAGTAGACCGCCTAATGGTGAACTCTATCTTCTCTGCGATTTTAAACAAACCCACTATTTAAGGACTTAACATGACTATCATATCAACACTTTATGACTCCGCTTTTGAACAAGCTAAAGCAACTGGCCACTTTGCGGTGGTGTCTACAAATTTAGACGCTAACCAATACAAAGCGCATTGCGAAGAGCACTGCAAAAACAATGAAAATACAATGGTGATTGATGGGAAAGGCTTGGTCGCTAGCACGAACATGACGGAATTTTTAATACTACACCTTGGATTGGTTTCAGGCGAAAGTGAACACCTTGACCGTAATAGAGTTATCAAATCACTCATCAACTCAAAATTCATTTTCACCGTTTACAACGCTGACAAATGTCGTTCAAACACTTTAGAGCAATTAGCAGCAATTGCCGATGCCGCTCGTGTAGGAATGGTACTTCTTTGTACCACTGAATTTGCAAACGAACTAAAGACCTCAGAAAGATATCGTTTCATTGTAAACCGTACACTCACTTGGCTAGAGAGCTAAAACAAAACACAAAAGTAATCAGCCTTGCTGCAACAAGGCTAAACAACAGGAACAAACACTATGGCATTTTCAATCGAAGTAAACGAAGGTTTTTTTAGCGCCAAATTTGCGGTTAGCGATACCAAAAACAATACCAAAATGTTGGCGGCAATCTGTAAGCACGACACACAGGGCATTATTCTCGACAGCGTAAACGGCAACATTAAAGCAGCGTTTGCCATCCTCTTGGGTATTAAGCTATATGAATGCAAGCAGTTAGAAAAGGTAAAATCATCGGTAAGTTTTACCAACGAATTTACCTTGCATTATTCAGATATTGCCCGTTTACATACCAGTGACGACAAGCCATGGGATGTAAAAATCATTAAATTCAGCCTGTTACCAGA
Organism: Pseudoalteromonas piscicida; assembly: GCF_002744175.1. Lineage (GTDB taxonomy): Bacteria > Pseudomonadota > Gammaproteobacteria > Enterobacterales > Alteromonadaceae > Pseudoalteromonas > Pseudoalteromonas piscicida_B. The sequence continues at coordinate 38,130 of NZ_NKHF01000084.1, read as the reverse complement.
CTTTACAATCGAGGAGGTAGCATGACGTTAGTCCAGCAAATTAAAGCCGCGCAGCACTATGCAAACATTAGTGATGATGCCCACCGCCAAAATGTATTGGAGGTGAGCAAGTTTCGCGTGGCTACGTGCACCAAGCTCACAACAGACGAGCGCAAATTGCTACTAAAGCGCTACCGCATGCTAAACCCAAACACGCGTAAACGTAAGCGCATGCCCTCAGCACTGCGCCATATTTACCGTCTTTGGGGATTACTAGCCAAAGCGGGATTGGTAAAGATAGACAGCAAACAAGCATGCGAGACGTTTTGTAAAAAGCACACTGACGGCGTGCCATTACAAGACGCTAGCGACAACTGGCAACAGCTGATTGAAATACTCAAAGGCTGGTTAGCAAGAGGGCAAGGCAATGGCAAACAGCAACAGCTTTAACGAATTTACGATTGTGGTAAACCGCGAGCGCTATAGCGAAAACCTAACCGCTCGCAAGCCAAGTAAAAAGGATATTGCGCTAAGCCGAGCCCGCCATCGTTTAGAGGCACTACAAGACAGGCGCGACATAGAGCGCGAATACAGCGTGGAGGGCCTGTTTGATGAGTGACTTAAACATTGACTTACGGGCGCTGCCTGCAGGCATTAGGCAGTTTGTAAAAGTACTAGGCGTTGAAAAAACCATTCAACTACTTAGTGAGCACCAAGGCCAGATGTTTTACATACCAAAAGCAGCCAACCCAGAGAGCCACTTTGTAAAGATATTTGGCGAGGAGATGTGCCTAGCACTGGCCAACTACGCAGAGACTCAGTACCAAGTGCCCATGCTAAACAAGGTATTAATCCAGCTGCGCGACCAGGTGATAGTTGAAGAGGTTAAAAACGGTGTAACCATTCAAGCCCTGGTTAAACGCTTTGGGATAACTCGCCAGTGGATCATGAAAATCCTAAACGAGCGCAACGCTTACAAGGAGCAACAGATGGAGTTTAAGTTATGAGTACAACACAGCACTATTATGACCGGTTAAAAGCCGCTGGCGTTCCCATGCATGAGTTTAGTTGCCCACATTGTAAAAAGCAGTTGCTAACGCAACAAAACAACACCGCATGCAACTGGGACACCCTTGCAAGCTGCCATCACTGCCAGAGGGTATTTTGGAAGATAACGGTAGCAGAGGGCCAAGGTGTTACCACGGCGGTTGCCAAAAGTGCGTAGCGATAATTTTGTATTGATAACGGCCAAGCAGTTAGCAGGCAAAAAAGCCATTAAACCGTGGATGTTTAAAATAGGCTTAGCCTTACTAAACAGCCACATTACAGAACGTAAAAACCTCGGTTTGCCCTTGTTCGAACTCGAGCAAGAGCTGGCCGAGGCTAAGAGAGAATTGGAGAACTTATGAATAAGATGACAGCAGAACAGTTTAATAGCAAATATCCTGTTGGCAGCTGCTTTATTTATCAGTCGGTAATAGCGTTGAGAGGAGGTGAGTCGGTGAATACAACGAGCGAGGCTTGGACAATGTGTAGCGGTGAAGTCGTCGTTAAGCTCAGGGGTAAGTCGGGTTGCTTTTCAATTGATCACTTAACTTTTACGGGAGCTAGTTAATTTATGACAGATAAAGCTAAGATAACTAACTTTTACGTCATCGCATGTTGCCCGCATTGCGATGAGGATACTGAAATTTATGAATATGAATACAATAGTGGCGTTGCCGTTTGCCAACATTGCGATGAAGAATTTGAGCTTTAAACAGCATTTAAACTCACTTTAAACCTAATTTAAACGGCCAGTATTGCAGTATGGCCGATTTTAATTTAGCCTAATTTAACAATTTTACTCCCCCCGTTGAAAACTACTTTCCATATGTTTGGCCTCTGATAATTACGCGATCATCACCCCATGAGCAAAGCAAAATCATTGCCTGTGTGGGTGTTGGCGGAGCTAATCGTTGCAGCAAAAACGCGTGAAGAAAAGCAAGCGATTGCTGCAACTTGTGAGCCACGATATTTACAGCTGTTACGCAATAGTGTGAAAACACTGATTGCTAAAAAACGTGCCGTAAAACCACCTAAACCTGTGCCTGAGTGCTTTGTAAAAGTTAAAACCAAACTCAAGCGTAGGACTGCCCATGGACTTTAACCTATTTAACCAATTAAAACGGCACGAAGGCGAGCACCTAACGGTGTATAACTGCCCTGCAGGGTACGCCACAATCGGTGTTGGTAGGAACTTAGAGCAGCGCGGAATATCTGAAGCCGAGTCGGACTATTTACTCAGTAATGACATTACAGAGTTCACCCACGCCGTTCGCAGCAACATTAACACCACAAAATGTAATCCTGCCCGCGAAGCTGTGCTTATCAACATGGCCTTTAACCTTGGCATTACTGGCCTACTCAACTTTAAAAACACGATTGCAGCAGTTGAAGACGGAGATTGGGAGTTAGCAGCCCATGAAATGCTTAACTCTCGTTGGGCGGTGCAAGTAGGCAGCCGCGCAGACGAACTCGCCGAGCAAATGGCCTCTGGGGAGTGGTACCTATGACCCCAGAACAAGAAAACCAATTATTCCTATCTATTGGCCAAATACAGGCCACACAAACCGCGATCCTCAAAGAGGTCACTGACATTAAAGCCGATTTAACTAAGCGAGTTGACGGCCTAGAAACGCGTGTTGAAAAGGTGGAAGGCCATGTGACCAACAACCGTGTAAGAATCGCGGGCCTTGGTGGTGGCGCTGGCCTTGCAGTTGCCATCGCCGTTGAGCTGCTGAAGCTTAAAACCGGAGGTTGATATGGCGCACTCTGCTGATATTAAAAATGCAGTGCGCCACAGCTACGTTAATGAGCTATTGGCGCTATCTGTTGCGGCTGTAAAACATAAAGTGGCAGACGGCACAGCAAGACGCTGGAAAGCCGAAGCCAAAGCCAGTGGCGATGACTGGGATTTAGCCCGTACAGCAGCCAGAAAAGCGGTAGGGCCAGCAGGGGAGTTTACTCAAGACTTTATTGAAGAATTTACTATTCAAACCAGTGAAACGTTTAGTCTACTCAGAGACCCAGAAACCGCTATGACGCCAGCTGAGCGGGTAAAAGTGCTCACTCAGCTAAGTGACATGTATAGCAAAGTTATGAAGCTAAGCGGGGGTAACAAAACCATTGAGCGCCGTACAGTGGCGGTAGAAGTGATCAAAAAACTGACCGCCTTTGTAAGCAAGCACCACCCTGACTTTTCTCCGCAACTGGTTGTGATTTTAACCGCGTTTGGCCCGCAGCTTGTCAACATTATGGATGACTGATGGGCGACTTAAATAGTAAAGAGTTCCTGGCAGAACTTGAGCAGATCACCGCAGGCCTTCGGTTAGACATTGAGGCTAAGCAGCGTGACATTGACCCAAGCCCAGAGGCAATAAAGGCAAGACGTAAGCGCGTGCTCGGCGGGGACTTTGAGTTTTTTGTGTATACGTATTTTCCGCACCATATGTGGTTGGACGAGGGGCAAGAGCCTAGCGAGTTTCAGCGCTATTTTATGAACTGGTTCCCTGAGGCGCTAAAGCTAACCAACGGCTGGAAAAACTGGTTTGTTGCGCCTCGTGGTGAGGGTAAATCAACGCTGGGCGTGAAAATATCACCTGTTTATGTGGCGGTATTGGCCCTGCTACAAGACGATGATGTTTGCAAAGAGTTAGATTTACCAAAGCCTTCGCTCTTTATTGATTACGCGATTTTGTTTGGCGCTGAAGCCAAGATGCCTGCCAAAACATTGGAAGTGGTAAAAACTGAGTTACTGCAGAACAATAATTTGCTCTTGGACTTTCCTGAGGTTTGCCAAACTAGCCCTACATGGAAGATTGGTGAGTTTGTTACCGCACAAGGCGTACGCTTTGAAAGCCGAGGGGCTGAGCAGTCTGTTCGTGGTGCATTCCACGGCGCTAGCCGCCCCAAATTACTTATGGCCGATGACATTATTACGGATAAAGAAGCCCGCTCAGCCACTGAGCGAGATTCACGTTGGGGATTTTTAGAAGCCGCTGTGCAATACCTTGGCCCACCTGATGGCACGGTAAAATTCCTTGGTGTAAACACCGTTTTAAACAGCGACGACCCAATCTCCCGTGCTGAAAACGCACCTGGCCATTTGGTACACCGCTTTAAAGCCATTGAGCAATTCCCAGAGCGTATGGACTTATGGGAAGAATGCCGAGATTTGATGCTTTTTAAAGACAAAGAGTTTGAGAAAAAAGCGGCAGCAAAAGGCCAAGCTGTAGCCAAAGAAGATAAACCATCGTTTAAGTTTTGGATTAAGCAAAAGCGCCAAATGAGTAAAGGCTCAAAAACATCATGGCCAAGCGTGCGTAGCCTGTATGACTTAATGGTGATGTGGGCGTCAAACAAGCGCGAGTTTAACCGTGAAATGCAGGGGATCGCTAAGAGCGATGAAGAGCAGATCTTCTTTCAATTTGAATTTTGGGTAAACCGACTAAATCTATGGACGCCTTACGGCGCATGTGACCCAAGCATGGGGAAAACAGCAGGGGCAGACCCTAGCGCGTTGCTGGTTGGCCTGTTTTGTAAAGAGCTGGGCAAGCTACATGTTGAATACGAAAGCCGCAAGGTGCGAGGCACGAGCAAGCTACTTAATGACCTGATACGCCTACAGCGTGAATACAACTGTTTAGTGTGGGGGTTTGAGAATAACAATGCCTTTGAATACATGCGCCAAGATTACATAAAACGCGGATTAGACGAAGGTATTGCACTGCCTTTACGCGGGGTAACCGCAACGGTAAGCCAGGAAGAACGTATAGAGGGATTGGAGCCCTTTGTGACCAACGTACCTGCCCAAATTGCGTTTAATTCAAAATGCCCGCTGGTTATGGATGAGCTAGAAAACTGGCCCGACAAACAAAGTACACACCACTACGACTTGAGCTGTGCGCTCACCATTTTATGGATGATTGCCAGCACGGGTGCAGGTGGTATGCCCAGAGTACGCAGCAAAAAAGTGACTAAATCAATAGGGGGCTACCATGTCTAAACCTCATTTAAGTTATCGGGGTTATAGAGCCCTGCAAAAAATGTTCAACATGAGCCAAAGTGACCCAAATCACTGGGCCATGATGCGAGAACTACCAAACCCCGACCCAATACTACGTAAAGCAGGTAAATCAGCACTTATTTATGACGAAATTGCCGCTGATGCGCATGTAATTGGTGAGCTACGCACACTGTGCTCTGGCATGTTTGCATTTACGGCTGAATTGGTGCCTGGCGGTGATGACGCTGCGAGTAAAAAGAGCTATGAACTAGCAAAAACGTTAATGGCAAGAAAGCCTGCAATAAACACCGAATGGATGGACGTAGACTGGCACAACTACAGCGCGATTTTGCATGGGTTTGCCGTGACTCACCTCGGCGCATATGAAAAGGAAGACAACACTTGGTTACCAAACAAAATTGAGATGTGGCCAGCCAGTCGCTTTGTGTTTACGCCTGACCACGAACTACTACTCAAAACCCGTGACAACCCGCACGGCGAAGAATTAGTAGACCAGCGCTGGACGTGTGTTCGGCATATGCCGAGCGCCAAGAACCCGTACGGTGTAGCCCTATTGAGTAGCTGCTTTTGGCCATGGATGTTTAAGCACGGTGGTTTTAAGTTTTTTGTGCAGCTTTGCGAGCGTTTTGGCGTGCCATTCCCTGTTGGCAAGCACCCAGTCGGGAAGACCGACGACCAAGTAGATGAGCTAATTGAAGGGCTTGCGAAGCTGATTACCGATGGTATCGCGACCATACCGGATGATTCATCCATTGAGATCATCGAAAGCAAGCTCAGCGGTGAGCCCGTACAAAAACAGCTGATAGATATGTGTAATGCCGAGATGAGCAAAGCACTCACATCACAAACGTTAGCAACCGAGCAAAACTCTGGCGCACGCGCTGCGAGCGAAACACACGCTAAGCGAGCAGGCGAAAACCAACGTGCGGATAGGGCACGTGTATCGAGTTATCGCAATCAAATTTTAGAGGCTATTCACCATGTGAATTTTGATGGTGGCGAGCCCCCGAAATACATTTGGCGAGACAAAAAAGAGATCAACCTAGATGCGGTTAATGTCATTAGAGAAACCGCCAAGTTGATAAAAGTAACAGAAGATCACGCCTATAAAACACTAGGAGTACCAAAACCACAGGAAGGTCAGGCGGTGTTAGAAGTAAGGGATGATGGCGCTGGAATTGCCACAGCCGCAAAACAAGACTTTGCAGCGAAGGATAGCAACCACATGGATGTAAATTCCTTTGATGAGTTTGACCAAGCGACTGATGTGGAAATTGCCAAGATATTTGAGTTTGCCAAGAACTCAGCAAGCCTAACCGAACTAAAAGATAAGATCATTTCTGAATTCCCTAACCTCAGTGGTACCGCACTGGCAGACGTTGCCAGTAAAGCGTTTGAACTGGAGTTTTTGCAAGGGATGGATGAAGCCAATTCTACGGAGATAAACGATGACTGATATACCTGAAGGTTACATGAAAGACGGCAAGGGCAACTTAGTCGCCATCGCCAATATTAAGCAAACCGACCTAATTAAAGACGAGTTTGTAAAGCAGGCCGTAGCGTTGGCTGAAAAACAGCAAAAGGAACTTGCCGAGTTTAAGCGTTTGCAGATGGAACAAGCCGATAACTTTATGGAGTTACTGGCCCAAGAGCACAACGTAAACCTGGGCGGTAAAAAAGGTAATGTGACACTTCGCTCTTTCGATAATAAATTGGCAGTAAAGATACAAGCACAAGAGCGCATCGAGCTTGGCCCAGAGCTACAGCTAGCAAAAGAGCTCATTGATAAATGCCTAGATGAATGGACCGAGGGTGGCAACCAGAATATTCGCGCCATTGTGAACAAGGTATTTGCAACAGATAAGCAAGGTACGCTAAACCCGCAGCGCATATTGAGCCTGCGCCGCCTTGAAATAGCTGACGACACAGGCAAATGGCAGCAGGCTATGGACATTCTAGCAGAGTCAGTAACGTCAATTGATAGCTGCCGTTTTATTCGCTTTTACAAGCAAGATGATCACGGCAATGACAACGCCGTTTCACTTGATATTGCAAAGCTGTGAGGTGAGATATGTCTATAACAAACGAGCAATGGCAGGAAATAGAAAAGAAGCTAAAAGGCATTTACCCATGCGTTAAATTTAAATTTGGCGAATACCAGCTGAGCATAGCACGAGTAAAAGTATCTGAGTCCACTTTTCATCTAGGTGTGTATATAAATGGTGAGATAAAAGGGGCTTGGTTTTCTGAAAAAAATGAGCGTCCTGCTTGTATTCCGGATGTGTGGCGTAAAAGAACAAAGGCCATGTATTCAGCTAAGACAATCAAGGAAATAGAGAAAGCTTTTGGTAAACGTCAAAGCAAGAAGTATTACCCTGATCTCCATAAAAAGCATGTCTACTATGATTGCTGTTTTACAACGGCCGCAAGCCTAGTCCGTCAATTCAAAAAACTCAATAACCTTATATTGGAGACAGAATAATGGAACCAATTACGATAGCTTTGGGCCTAGCTAAGCTAACCGGCCTGGATAAAAAGATAGGCCAATGGATTGGTGGTGATAATGGCGCAGAGGTAGCCACAAAAGTGGTTGATATGGCGCAAACCCTCACGGGCGAAGGCGACGCAACGAAGGCGTTTGATAAGATCAGCAAAAGTGGCGAGTTACAAACCCAATTTAGGCTTGCAGTGCTAAATAAGGAAGAAAGCTTAGCCGAGCTGGCATTCAAAAATTTGGATAGCGCTCGGAATATGCAAAACAAAGCGCTAGATCAAGATGACAAAATGGCAAAGCGATTTGTTTACCAGTACGCGTGGTTTTTAACGGTCGCAACCTTCATTTATATAGGCTGTATTACTTTTATTGACATCTCAGAGCCTGCAAGGCGCTATGCCGATACCATTTTAGGCTTTTTACTCGGTACCACACTTGGTGCAATCCTGCAGTTTTTCTATGGTTCAAGCCTTGGCTCCAAGGAAAAAACCAATAAATTGCTGAGTAGGTAGGGCACTTATGCCAGGTTTATCTCCCCAGTATGGCCAACTCGTTAAATTCGATGAGGCCATTTCCAACCTTAAACAAAAAATCCAAATACCCACCGAGTCATATAAAGACTTACAAGGCCATATTCACGCGCGAGCATTTACAGTTGCAGGCGCTACAAAAACAGAGCTGTTGGATGACCTATATAAGTCAGTAGTAGCTTCTATTGAGCAAGGTGAAACACTAACGTCATTTCGAAAACGATTTGATGAAGTAGTTGCAAAACATGGTTGGTCATATAACGGTAAGCGTGGCTGGCGAACACGCGTTATCTATCAAAATAACAAAAACACAGCGCGAGCAGCTGGGCGCTGGCAACAACAAGAACGACTAAAGCACAGACGCCCGTATCTTTTATACTTAACGGCAGGTGATCAGCGTGTAAGAGCAGACCATCAAAAGTGGCACTATATATTACTGCCATTGGATCATAAGTTTTGGGACTCGCATTATCCACCAAACGGATGGATGTGCCGCTGTAAAGTTGTAAGCTTGAGCGATGCTGATATTAAACGCATGGGCTTAACCGTGACGCCGGACAATGTAGTCGACCCATTATTAAAACCGTTTAAAGTGGCTGATCCACAAACTGGTGAAGAGTTAGCAAAACTTACGGGTATTGATTTAGGCTGGAACTACAATCCAGGCAAAGCATGGTTGGGCGCTGACAAAGCCACGGGCGAAATGCTAGGGCGCTTGGATAACAATTTACGTGAAGTAGCTACGCCCATTTTTAATGAGATCATCAATCAAGGTGAAAGTCATTTCAAAAAGCAAATGGCTACTGCAGCTGCAAAGCAAGTATTAAATAAGGTAGACTCAGGAACCGCATTTACGCTTGGCCATATGCAAAGCAAAGTATTCGACCATATAATAAAGGTAGCACCACAAACCAAGAGCACACTCATCGTCATCGAGCACTCAGTACTGATGACAGCTATCAATCTATTGGGGTTCGAGAAAGCATCTGAATTGATGCGCATTGTACAAACTGGCGAGTTCATTTCGTTTAATAAAAGCGTGGTCAAACTGGCCATTGATGGCGTGATGGTAACAGTGCAGATTGGCAGTGATTTTAATCGCGTAGTTGCTTTAAACAAGATTTAAACCGTGTTTAATGTCCGTTTAAAGGTCGTTTAAACTCAATTTTAAACGGCGAATTTCGATCTAATTCTAAACGTACAATGAGCAGGAATGATCGCGAAATGAGGCAAAACGATCAGGTTTTGTCTAAAAACAAATGCCTGATGAGATTTTAAGGATTTAAAGCGAAATTATCTGAGGTCCAGATTTAATAGGGGCTTCAGAGCATCCATTCATTGGAATCCGATCCATACTCAAATCTAGAAATGAACAACCCCTTACAACAAAAACACCCGTCAAAATGTCTCATATTTACCTATTTAACATAACGTAAATTATGGGTTGTTTTATACAGTATTGCATAAGAGGCGGTATCATTACTATAATATGTCCAATACTAACCAATATCGGACTTAATATGGTTTTGCCCTTAGTCGATACCCTAAAGCAGCTTAGGTATCAAATTGCGCATCTTGAAGATAATACGTTAGCACATGAATATCCTGAGTTGGCAAAATTTTTAGCGCGTCATGATAAAACATTGCCGGTTGTTGATGAGTTGCAGTTTTTGTATCAGTTTTTATATGTCTATGGCCGTAAGTCTGAAGCAACTTTTAACCGCTTTCGTAATGAATTGGAGCGATTTTATTTGTGGTCTTGGTTAGTGGCCGAAAAGTCGGTGTTTGAACTAAAACGCGAAGATATTGAGGCTTATGTGGATTTTGTGGTTGAGCCAGATAAAGCGTGGACGCAAACGTCGGTTCAGTGGCGTTATAAACAGAACCAAGGTATACGCCAGGTTAATGAAAACTGGCGGCCTTTTGTGCTTAAAGAGAATGGCGCTAGCCAGCAGACTTTAGCAGCAATGTTCACCGCACTTAACGTATTTTATAAGTTTGCGATTTTGGAAGAAAAGTCGTTTGCTAACTTTGTACCTGTGGTTAAGAAAAATAGCCCGTATTTGGTAGTTCAATCGCAAATTAATCTCCCCGATACGTTGAGCGATTTACAGTGGGAATATGTGTTTGGTGTAACGCGTGACTTAAGTGAGCAGCAGCCAGACTTAGAACGAAATTTGTTTGTATTGGCTTGCTTAAAGGGATTGTATTTACGTATTTCAGAGCTTTCCGATCGCCCTCACTGGTCTCCGGTTATGAGTCACTTTTGGCAAGATCAAGATGATTTTTGGTATCTTAGGATCATGGGAAAAGGAAATAAATTAAGAGATGTAACACTGAGTGAGGACTTTATTGGTTATCTGAAGCGGTATCGGCAATATCGCGGTTTAAGTGCCCTGCCCCGTGTTGACGAGCCCTACCCAATCATTCACAAGCTACGTGGTCAAGGCGGAATGAATGTTCGTCAACTTCGCCGTATTGTGCAACAGAGTTTTGATCTGGCGGTGGCTAAATTGAAAGAAGATGGTTTTACTGAGGATTCTGAACAGCTTGAGGCGGCAACATCGCACTGGCTAAGGCATACAGGCGCAACACACGATGCTCAGCATCGCCCGTTAAAACATCTATCTGAAGACTTAGGCCATGCTAAAATCGCAACAACGGATCAAATCTATATTCAAACAAATATAAAAGAACGTGCTAAATCTGGGTTAAAACGTAAGATATAATGGTATTTGCTTAGCTGAGTTAGCTCATCTCTAATCTTGGCGCTTTGTGCCGTTTACGCAAGTTATCACAATATAAGGAGAGTCGGTTGCAATATTCGATATGTATTCTACTTTTATGCTCTTTTTCGCTATCCGCGAATGTGTTTGAAGATATTTCATGTGGTGCAAGTGACGCATCGAAGTATCCAAATAAAACAGAATTTAAAGGCAGCGTAGAAAGAGAAGTAACGGAAGTTGGTGTAAAAGAGTTTTTTGATGGAACAGGTAAAACTGATTCATCTCAAGAACAACGGTTATTTGAATTGGTTGATAGAGCAACTGGGAAATACAAAAAATCGTTTCCTCGCAGATCATATGATTCAAAAAATAAAATAGTAATTGAGCATCAAATCATACAACCAGAAATTATCTTCAATTTAGGTGGCAAGATTATTACTGGTACTAATCACGGTGAGTTTGGTGGTGAATTACTGCTAATAGATGAAAACGATAAAATTACACTTATCAAACAAATGAATGTTGAAGATATTTATGAAATGCCATTTGGCATAGTCGTAACTTCAGGTTTAGCACATATGATGTCGAACTACGGAAATATTCATCTAATGTCTAATGATTTCAAAATAGAAAAATTATACAGTTTGGTTGGTATGCCTAAGTCTTCTTGGATACTAGAAAATGGGGATTTACTCATTAATAGTTATCCATCCGGCTCACAAGTGTTAACTCAAAGTGGCTATATGAAACGAGTGAAATGTATCTCTAATAAGCCACAAAATTAAGTTTAATAAACACTGCCACGCCATTTTCGGAGCAAATCTTCCGCCAGCATTTGGTTTACTTATTAATGGGGCGTTCCCCACTACCTGCTGTGCCGTATGCGATTGTTAGATTCTGGCAGTTCAAGCTCAAGCTGATTAGGCTAGCAACAAAAAAGGACACCGGTTGATGTCCTTTTTTGTTGTTTAACTGACCAGCATCAATTTCGCTTAAAGCGGACGATAAGCTCGTGCATTTCTTTTGCTGTTGATTCTAAGTCTTTACTTTCTTGGTGCACTTTATCTGCGCTATCTAGGCTGTTGTTTGCCAGTTGGGCAATATTAACAACCTGTTGATTGATGTCATCAGAGACCGCCGCTTGCTGCTCTACTGAGGTGGCAATCTGCATCGACATATCGCTTATTTGGATCACCGCTTGAGTGATCTGTTGTAGCATGTCCGTGCTTTCATTTAACTGTTCTATCCCATGCAATGACTCTTCCTGGCCTTGCTGCGCGATACTTACCGACGCTTGAGTGCTTGTTGTTAGCTCTTCGATGATCGCATGGATTTCTTTGGTTGATTCCTGAGTGCGCTGTGCTAAATGTCTTACCTCGTCAGCAACAACGGCAAAACCTCTACCTTGCTCTCCTGCGCGAGCGGCCTCAATGGCAGCGTTAAGTGCTAACAAATTGGTTTGCTCTGCGATTTGTTCAATGATCTGCGCTGCGGCTGCTATCTTGTCGGTTTGTTTTGAGACACCTTCGACTGAGTTTCGGATGTCTGCGATCGTGTTACTCAAATCACCAAATGCAATTTTTGTTTTATTGGCAATTTGTTCCGTTTGCGATGTTAAATCCAATGAGTTTTGAGCGTCTTTGGCACTGAGTTGTACACTATTAGAGACATCATTAATAGTGGTAGTCATTTCGTTCATGGCCGTGGCAACTAGTTCAGTTTCGGTTTGTTGCTTTTGTAGGTCTGCATAAGTTGCCTGCGCCTCATTGCTGGCGGTATGCGCACCGCGAGAAACATTCTGCGCTGCATGTTCAACGCGGGTAAGAATGGTATCTAAATGTGCCCTTTCGCTCTTTAAGCGCACTTGAATAGACGCCATGGTGCCTTCCCAAGTTGAATAGACTTGTTCAGAAATCTCATCGCAAAAACTGTGAGCCAGCTCTGACTCTAGGCGTTTTAGCTGTTCTTTATCACGCCAAGTTGCGTAAGCTGAATAGGCAAGCATATTTGCCATTAACCAGAAGAAGCCTGCAGACTCAGAAACAAAATACCAAAGTAATAAAGACGAAATAATGTTAAATACAGGCCATATAACTCTTAACTTAGGTAAGCTAAAGCCGTTGCCTTTATTTGCATTAACGCTAGTGTAAAGTTGGTTTGCCCGCTCAACGGTGGCTCTGTCTGGGCAGCTTCTTACAGATTCATAGCCGACGATTTTACCGTTCTCAGTAATGGGGGTCACATATGCATCAACCCAATAGTGGTCGCCATTTTTGCAACGGTTTTTTACAATGCCCATCCACGGTTTGCCGGTCTTAAGCTGTTGCCACATAGTTTTGAACGCAACAGGAGGCATATCTGGGTGCCTTACAATATTATGAGGTTGCCCAAGTAACTCATCACGGGAAAAGCCGCTTACGTCGATAAATGCTTGGTTACAATCGACGATATTACCTTTAAGATCCGTGACGGAGATGAGTTTTACATCGCGAGAAAAGGTCTTTTCTCTTTGAGTTATTGGGTGATTGGTTCTCATTTAAACATTCCAAAACTACAGATATTTTATTTTCCCTTTATGAGGGCAGGAAAATACGCCCTCATAACTCCAATAGCAATAGAGAAAGGATTAATTAACGATAATTACAACTATAGTGTGAGTAAATTGTGGCCGCAAATTGATTTGTGGCAGTTAAGATCCAAATTAGGCTTACTCACGTACTGGCTTTTCTGTAAAATAAAATCACTAAAATGATAAACTAAGGAGCGTTTGGTGTCTCGCTTTTCAGCCATAACAGATAATCCACATGAAGGTCGGTTCAATTCAAAAACAGGAATTTTGATAACGAATTTAGGAAGTCCAGATGCACCTACGGCAAAAGCGCTTAGAGTCTATCTCGCTGAATTCTTGTCAGATCCCCGTATTGTTGAAATCCCAAGGCTGATTTGGCTTATGATTTTGCACGGGATTATTCTACGTGTTCGGCCAAAAAAATCCGCTCATGCCTACCAATCTATTTGGACCGAAGAAGGCTCGCCGCTTATCACAATTAGCCAAGCGCAAACCGACAAGATTGAAAAACAACTTCGCAGCGAAGGATTTGAGGATATCGAAGTAGAGCTGGCAATGCGCTACGGTAACCCTTCCATTGAGTCGGGGCTTGAGAAGCTCAGAGAAAAAGGCGTGACTAGAATAATCGTGGTCCCGCTATATCCGCAATATTCAAGCGCGACGACTGGCTCTACATTTGACCAAGTTTCTAAGGTCTTACGTGGCTGGCGTTGGGTACCTGAGCTTCACTTTATCAATGGTTATCATAAACATCCTTTGTATGTGGAATCGCTAGCCAACTCAATTAAAGAAGATCTTGACGCACATGGACACCCCGACAAGTTGGTGTTCTCATACCATGGTACGCCAAAGCTCTTTTTAGACAGAGGGGATCCGTATCACTGTTTTTGTCAGCAAACAACGCGCCTAGTTGTCGAAAAGCTCGGCTTAGACAAAGAAAAAGTCATGACTACATTCCAAAGCCGCTTTGGTAAAGCCGAATGGCTACAACCTTATACCGACAAAACATTAGAGAGTTTTCCGGCGCAAGGCATTAAAGATGTCGCAATTTTGAGCCCCGCTTTTAGTGCTGATTGCCTTGAGACATTAGAAGAGTTAGAGGTAGAGAACAGAGAAGTGTTTGAGTCTGCTGGCGGTGAAAAGTATCGCTATATTCCGGCACTGAATGACCGTGATGACCACATTAAAGCAATCACTGCTTTGATCAAACCTTTGCTGTAAGGGGTTGCGATAATTTAGTAAACCTGCACTTGAGATAAAATTGTAGGGAATGTGTAAGCGCATCCCCTACTATCTTCTATCTTTGTACAATTGATTGGTGTTGACGTGCTTGTACAACAAATGCATCGGTTTTTAGTAAGGTTAAACAGGCGTCGATAGGCTTGGCTGGGCTGTAGAAAAACCCTTGAATATGATGACAGCCAAGTTCTTTGAGTTTCTCGAGTTGCGTAAACTGCTCTACCCCCTCTGCAATGACATCAATGCCTAATTTGTCGCTGAGTTTTATTAAACAGTCGATCATTACTTGTTTATTAAAGTCAGTCATTAAGCTATCAACAAAGCTCTTGTCAATTTTAAGGTAGTCTACTTGGTTTTCGATTAAGTTACTTAACGATGAGTAACCAGTACAAAAGTCATCGAGCGATACTTTTATTCCATGCTCTCTTAATTGATTGAGTGTTTTCCACGTGTATCGGTTGGTGGCTAGCGACTCCGTCACCTCAATTGTGATCGACTCATAAGGAATGTTTGCTTTTTCAATGGCGCTGGTGATCAGCTTAACTTGATTGATAATGGCTTTAAACTCACTGACTGAGCGGTTTATGGAAATTCCCACATCGGTAAAGCCTGCTTGGTGGATGGTGGCCAAGTCTTTACAACTGCGCTCCAGAACAAACTGACCAACCAAATGAATAAGACCGAACTCTTCAGCGATAGGAATAAAAGTGCCTGGAGAGACCATACCGTATTCATCATCAAACCAACGTACCAAGGCTTCAAACTTAGTAATATGGTTGTTGTCGGCATTGACGATGGGCTGATAGTAAACAGTTAAAGCTTGATCTTTCAGTGCCTGTTTTAACTTGTCTTTAAGTTTTATCTTATTGAGATAGGCATTTTGGATGGTCGCATTATGAAGTGCAACTTGTCCACGTTCGGTTTTTTTCACACTATTTAATGCGTGAGCGGCATTTCTTAGCAAGTTTGCCGCAGTGATCCGAGAACCCGCTTCTAGCTGAGCAACCCCTGTTGAGCAAGTTAGCTCAATGGTAATTTCATTAAACACATAGGGTTGAGATAGTTTCTGTGCCAATTTCTGCGCGACTTTTAACGCACTTTCTACATCACTTTGGGTAAGTAGCAAAGCAAACTCATCACCACCATATCTGGCTATGATATCGTTTTGACGTACCGCGTTTTTTAGTCGTTTCGCTACTGAAATTAGCACTTTATCGCCAATTTCAGGGCCGAATACGTCGTTAACCTCTTTAAATCTATCTAAACCAATGAAAAGCAAAGAGCAGCTGGTGTTATTGCTTCTTGAGCCGGATATTTGCTCTTCTAGCCTATGCATAAAGCTGCGGCGGTTTAATAACGCCGTCAGTGGTTCATGGTTGGCATAAAAGGTAAGTTGGGATTCATTGCGCTTCCACTCCGTGATATCTCTAAAGATCCCAACATAATTAGAGACTTCGCCTTGTTCGTCTTTGACAACGCTTAAGGTTAATTCTTCTGGGTAAATTTGCCCGTTTTTCCTACGGTTATGGATTTCTCCCTTCCAATGACCACGGGAATTCAATGCGTCCCACATCGACTCATAAAACGCTTTATCTTGTTTACCAGAAGACAGCACCGCAGGGTCTTGCCCTAATAACTCGTGGCCGTTGTAACCAGTCAAGCGTTCAAACGCACGATTCACCATGATAATTTCGTTTTTATTGTTTGTGATCATGATGGCCTCTGTTGCATGTTCAAACACAACATTAGTCAGCTCAAGTTGTCTGTTAAGCGAGGAAATATAACTAATATCTTGAATTGTGGCGGTAAACACCTGTTCATCTGAGTGAAGCTCATCTTGTTCAACCTGACCAATGATCCTAAAAAGACCAAAGCGTTCAGTGCGGGTGGCGAGCGACACTTGCAAGTCGATGTGCTTAGTGCTGCCAAGTTTTACTTTTTCAAGCGCAACCCGCAAGCGCTCAGAATCTTCAACTGTTAACTTTTCTAATAGCAATGCTAATGAAGGTGGTCTTGAGTTGGTTTTTAATAGGTGGTTGAGATGAGAAGAAAAAGTGTGTTTATTCTGCTTAAGTTGCCATGTCCATGTGCATAGCTCCGCAATTTGCTCTCCTTTTGCAAGCTGCTTTAGCAACAGACCTTGTTTGGCAAGTTCAAGATTATGATTTAGTTCTGTGGAAATAAGATGGCCCAGCTCTTGGAACCACTCTTTTTCTTCCTCACTAATATGCTTTTCTTTGTTAAACATGCAAACCATAATGCCTATCGGCTTATGGTCTAGGGCTCTTAATGTTACCCCTAAATAACCTTCGATGCTGAGTACGCGAAGGATCTCATCTTCGGCGTATAGCTGCTGCAGACCAAAGGTTACATTACAGACATCATTGCTGCCTTTAGCGTCAAAACAGGGAGTGCCTTCTAAGTCATAGATGATGTTATCTACTTCTTTACCATCAGCCATATACATCACGGTTTTTACCCGTTTATCGTTATCAATAAACTTGCCCACGAAACAGTGATCGGCATCAAAACGCTGATATAGCTGTTTTAATGCAAACTGATAACGTTCTGCTGTGGAGGTCAAATTGTAAAATTGGCTAAAAGTTAAATTCATATCAGTCTGTTTAGCTAAAATCCGCGCGGCAATTAACTGGTTAATGAGTAATCTTAACTTATAAAACTACATACAATATAAATACAGATCAATAAATTTGCTTAGAGAAGAGAAAACTTTAATTTTTTGAGGGGAAAAGGCAGTACACTTGGTACTACCTTTTATCGGCTAAACTTTTAGACTATTTAGCCTGTAATTTGAGGCTGAACGTCAAGTCCATAGCCAAACATAACTGCCAGTACAAGTACTGTAGATGCAGCAAGCATCAATTTTACCATCAAAGGTAAGCAGAATCTAAACCAGTGCGTGTAAGGTACACCTGCCATGCCTAAGATCCCCATTAGAACCGCATTTGTAGGAACTATCATATTCGAGAATCCGTCACCAAATTGATATGCCAATACCGCAACTTGTCTTGGCACGCCAACAAGGTCGCCAACTGGAACCATCAGCGGCATAGTGACATAGGCCTGACCGGAGCCAGAAGGAATAAACATATTTAGTAAGGTTTGGATCAGTAACATACCCACCGCTGATACTTCAGCAGCAACGTATGAAAGCGGTGTTGAGAGGCCGTTAACTATGGTGTGAAGTATTTGACCATCTTCTAAAATAAGTGCAATACCACGTGCCACACCGATAAGCACTGCGGTGGTAACAAGGTCTGACACCCCTTCAATAAATCGGTTAGCTGCCTCATCGGCAGATAATTTGCCTAAAAACGAAATAATAATGCCCCACGCAATAAATAGGCCGCCCAGCTCATACAAATACCAGCCTTTTGTGGCAATTCCCCATACCGCTAACATTAGCGTGACGATAAACGTCATCAGGACACTTTTGTGGCGACCATTTAGCTGTGGATAGCTAGGCTGTGCTTGGCCTGCCAGTGGGCAAGGCAGATCTTTCATCATTGAAAATTCGGAGTTATGTTGCACTTTTTTGGTATAACTCCACACGTGATGAAAACCAATAAGTACAAATGGAATAAAGATCGCAAAGCGAAGCCAAATCCCAGAATAAACAGGGACTTCAGCAATTTGTTGTGCGATTAACACGGTGAAAGGGTTAAAGGCTGAGACACCATAACCAATACCGTAGCCCGCAATGATCATACCCACAGCTGTCATTGCATCTAGTTTCATTGCTTTACACAAGGCAACTAAAATCAGCACAAACGGGATGTACTCTCCTGCAGTGCCTATTGTGCTTGACGCAATAGCAAAACAGAATACCACCATAAAGATCAGCTTTTGTGGCTTATCACCGTGCTTTTCTAGTAGTCTACCAATCAACGCATCTACTGTGCCTGTAGCACGTGCGATTGCTAGCACACCGCCAACAATCATAACGAAGAAAATGACATCTTGTGCCGCAGCGAATGCGCGGGGGATAGCTTTAAGTAGATCCCAAGGGGTAAGTTGAACGGATTGTTCAGCAAGATGATATGTGCCAGCCAATACAACTTGTCGACCAGAATCGGTCGTGGCGGTATCAAAAAAACCTTGGGGGATAATCCAAGTAGAGAGTAATGCAATTAGCATCATACCTAGCAGTAACACTAGCGTATGAGGAACTTTCAATGTTTTTGCCATGGAAAGTACAGCTCCAAATAAGAAGATACCAATTTACCTTACTAGACAGCTAAAAACCGGCCGGCTAGCTATTGTAAATAGGTATGACGGTAAAAAATTGTCAGCATCTTACCGATATTCGGAGCGTTTTTCACTTATTAATAGAAGATTTTCAATTACGCTACATTATGGTTAGCCAATACTGCATGTTCCACTCGATTCCTACCGTTTGCTTTTGCCTGATATAAACTTCTGTCTGCCAGCTTTAAGGCGTGATGTAAATCTTCCGAACACTGCGGCCAATGTGAGATCCCGAGCGAAATGCTGATGTGTCCGGCTTCGCCGAATTCAGTCGCTTCGGTGCAGGCTCTTAGGCGTTCGGCAATTTTACTTGCCTGATCAATATCAACGTTTGGTAAGAACATTAAAAATTCTTCTCCACCACTGCGGCATAGATGATCATGCTCTCTAGCGTTATTGCGCATGAGCTCTGCAAGTTTTTGAATCACGGTATCACCAATATCATGGCCATAGGTGTCATTAACCCGCTTAAAGTGGTCAATATCCAGGGCAATAATGCTAAATGGTGTCGCTTGTTCGTAGGCTGACTCGAGCCATTTTTCCATTCCACGTCTGTTGAACAACAAGGTGAGCTGATCTTGTTTGCGTTCGTCGTCAAACCGTTGCACTTGCGCACCTAAGTGGCTTACGCTGCTGCGCATTGCTTGATATAACCAAGTTGCTTCATAATACCAAGTAGCAACATGCGGAAAGTCGATATTTCTGCCGTCTTGTACTTGTTCCGACAGCTTTGCAAGGCGCCACAAGGGTTTGGCAATGAGACCGCCGAGGCCAAGAACACAAATAAGCAAAAATACCGTAAAAGGCACTGTGGTTTTTAGTACGTGCTGCATGGTGTTCGATAGTTGCGACATCGTGACTTCGAGGGGGCGCTGAGCCACTACGCCCCAACCACTGGTCTCTACAGACGCGTAGCCCGCTAGCATTTCTACCCCTTGGGTATTAACGATTTGTGCTGCACCTGAGCCGCGCTTAAGCAACGACTCCACCACTTCGTTTTTAGTGACATCCTGACCAATTCGGTCGTCTTCATGATGGTAGATCAACTTGCCATTTGGTCCGGTGACATATACGTAGGTTTTGTCTTTATGATGATGGTTGGCCAGCAGTCGACCTAAAATATTGTCTCCTTTTAGGTAAATACCTGCGGCGATAAAGCCCAAAAAGTTACCTGCTTTATCAAACATCGGGTGTGTGGGGCTTACCATTAAGTTACCTGCTGGTGAAATAAATGGACCCACTATATAGGGCGATTGTTTTCTTAATGGTGATGTTTCAATTTCATCCTGAAGAATTGTACCTGTAACACCAAGTGAGCTGGGCTGAGCCCCGATGATTTCGCCGCTGGCACTAACCAATACTACCGAATCAAAACTATGGGTTCTAATGAGCATTTGTTTAAGCTCGTTATTAACGGCTTCTCGATCGTCTAATTGCTCTGCTATCACGTCACTCGACGCCTTTAGTTGCATTAACACTGATTGCAAAAATAGGTCGGTTACGCCAGCTAGTTTAGTGGCATAGGCTCGGTTCGCTTCTAAGGTATCTTTTACCATGACTTGTTTTTGAACTTGATAAGTTGCAAAAAATGCATTTAGTAAAGAGGTCAATACGCAAAGCGTTGCGAGTATCAATATTAGCTTTTTGAGATCTAACCAGTGCGTTGTTTTATTTATATGTACCACTAAAAACTCTCTTTAAGTACTTCCATGTTATCTTAGCTATTTATACGAGTATCACAGTTGCTCTACATCAAACTCTGGTCAGACCAATAGCGATTAACTAAGCTTTTCTGTGTGCCCGTATTATAACCATTGGGCTAAAAATATTTAGTTTTCTGGCTGGATTGTTGGCAATGTTATCGCTATCGGGTGTAAAATAATCTGAACATGAATACAGCGAAGCTTTAATGAAAAAAAAGAATACCAATCCACTTGTCGGCCATTTTACGTTGGCCTGTTTTGCACTGGCTGCGATATGGATGTTTGTAACTGATAAAGATACATTACTTGTCCTTAATTCCTTGGTGTTAGTGTATATCGTTTTTGCCTTAGCTAAACGATTTGTTGGCCATTCAAATAAAAAGTAGCTTTTATAGCGTTATGCTCCTTGCAAACTTAGACGGTTCAGGCCGTGTTATTGGCCTAAACCTTAGTAAATAGCGCGTATTATTGTCGCACCAGTTTTAATAGATTTTCCCCTTTACTATCGAGTTTGCTTAGTGGTTTTAGGCCCATAATGTGTGCAAGTGTCGGATAAACTTCTAAATTACTGGCTTGTTCTATTGCAATGCCCGATTTAAATGCAGGACCATGTGCTACGAAAAAAGCAGCCATGTCGGGGGTAACTTCGTACCCATGAGTACCATAGTAACTGTGTTTACCTTTTTGCATAAAAACGATTGGTGGCTTTGCTTGTAAAATAATGTCTCCAATGCGAGGAGACTCACCGCCATGAAGAGCAGTTTTACGTTCGTCGCTTAATACCTCGTACCGACCATTCGCTTTTTTAATTAATGCCTGCTTAAGCGCGGTAGAATTGAGGTCTTTATCTTTATGCGAGTATAACGAGATTCTTGTGCCGCTATTTTTAATCACCCAGCCTTCTGGGATTGCTAATTCATCGATGAGTACGGCCTGATTTGGGTCGACATTGGCCATTCCATGATCTGAGACCAGCACCAAGTTTACCGCAATTTTTTCTTTTTTCAGTCTTGCCACAAAGTCGCCAATAAGCTTATCTATGTATTGAACCGCAGCTTTTGTCTTGTGATGACTAGGGCCGTATTCATGTCCTTTGCTGTCTACCAAGGAGAAGTAACTTGCGATAAACAAAGGCTTTTGGTCTTTTGGCAGGGTTAGCCATTGTTGAATTTGGTGTAGCCGGTTTTTGTAATCGGCCTGTTGTGAGTAGTGATAATAGTAATCTGGTGCCATGCCATTAATACGGGCATCCGACTCCGGCCAAAAATAAGCGGCTGACTTATGGCCGTGCATTTTAACAAGGTTCCAAAGTGGAATACCGTTAATCCATGTACTATCCTCTTTTCCCTTGCCCATCTTGTAACATGCTTCGCGCGCTCGGTCGCAGAAGTAGTTATCCACGATCCCATGGTTAATGGGCTTTAAGCCAGTCACAATCGATAGATGATTAGGAAAGGTTTTTGTTGGATATTGTGGCCACATCTTCATTGCTCTAACGCCATGATCGGCAAGTTTTGCAATGTGTTTAGCATCATGCTTTTCAATGTAATCCCACCTAAAGCCATCAATTGAAATTAACACTGTCGGTGCTCGTTCAGCTAAGGCTGTACTGCTAAACAAAGTTAAAACAACAATAAAAGTTCTCAACATACATAAAATCCCATATTTATAAACTAACGCTATGGCCAATTGCACTTGGTATAGCGTATTCCGTGTAATTGCGCGGGCATTACAGCACAAAGAGATGAAATTTCTATTGATTTGCGTTTAATGGAAGGGAAATATAGCAATTCGGGGAAGGTTAATTTTGGCTATGTTGTAGTTGAGCAAAATTAATGCTTGATCTAAGTCAAAGTGATCTTTATATTAAAGTTTCAATAATTACTGAAAGTTTAGAAATATGAACTTATCACCAAAAATAGAAAATTTTGTTCTCCATTGCGGCGAAATGGGTAGCCGTTGGGGATTCAACAGGACTATTGGGCAGATGGTTGGTTTGCTGGTTATAAATGAAAAGCCATTAACAGCAAACGAGATAGCCGATGCGTTAAAAATTTCACGCGGTAATGTAAGTATGGGGATCAAAGAGTTGCAATCTTGGCAGCTGGTTAAGGTTCATCATATTCCAGGCGACCGCAAAGAGTACTACTCCCCAAATGGCTCTATATGGGATTTGGCCAACCGAGTGTTTGAAGAAAGAAGAAAAAGAGAGATAGACCCTACGCTTACTTTACTTCGTGACCAAATTCTAGATAGCGCAAACTCACCCGAAGAAGTTTATGCTCAGCAGCAAATGCAGACCATTCACGACCTACTTGAAACCGTAACAAAATGGTCAGCAGAATTACAGCGTTTGTCACCTGAACAATTACAGTCATTAATGAAACTCGGATCTTCGGTGAGTAAGGTAATAGATTTAAAGGATAAATTATTACGTAAGTCTTAAAATGCGAGGTGCGTCATGCTTGATACGTTGTTGTTGTCGCGAATACAGTTTGCGGCAAATATTAGTTTTCATATACTTTTTCCCACGATTTCCATTGCATTAGCTTGGTTTCTCGCTTTTTTTAAACTCAAGTATGACTTAACTGAGCATCCAGTTTGGTTAAGAGCATATCGCTTCTGGGTCAAGATTTTTGCTTTGACATTTGCTCTGGGTGTAGTGAGCGGCATCACTATGTCATTCCAGTTTGGTACTAATTGGCCAGGTTTTATGGAAAAGGTGGGGAATATCGCAGGCCCACTGCTTGGCTATGAAGTGCTTACCGCATTTTTTATGGAAGCGACTTTTCTCGGCATCATGCTATTTGGTATGAAACGTGTTCCTCCTAAAATTCATACCCTTGCAACGTTTATCGTGGCAATTGGAACAACAATATCGGCATTTTGGATCTTATCCCTCAACAGTTGGATGCAGACTCCGACAGGATTTGAATTACGAGACGGCATTGTTTATCCAACGGATTGGTTTGAGGTGATTTTTAACCCATCTTTTGGTTATCGACTATTCCATATGTTGCTCGCCAGTGCCTTGACTGCCTCTTTCTTAATTGCAGGAGTCAGTGCCTATCGTTTACTTAAAAACGACGAAAAACATGCGCCAAAAAAGGCACTTACAGTGGCATTAACCGTTGCTGCGCTCTTAACACCCGTTCAGGCATTCGTAGGTGACCTACACGGCTTAAATACCCTAAAGCATCAGCCACAGAAAGTCGCCGCGATGGAGGGAGTTTGGGAAACTGAAAAAGGCGCACCATTATTACTATTTGCAATACCTAATGAGGAAGAAAGGCGCAACGATTATGCGGTCGGTATTCCTAAAATGGCCAGTTTTATTCTTACCCACGACGTTGATGGTGAAATTAAAGGGCTTAACGAATTTGAAGGTGAACACCCGCCTGTTAAGCCCGTATTTTTTGGTTTTAGGATCATGGTTGGTATGGGAATGTTGATGATCTTAGTGGCGTTTATCACGAGATTCACACTATGGAAAAAAGGTGAGCTACCCAAGTGGCAATTAAAAACCTTGGTCGCAATGACGTTTTCGGGCTGGATAGCTACGCTTGCCGGCTGGTATGTAACCGAGATTGGTCGTCAACCCTATATTGTCAGTGGCGTGCTTCGAGTAGAAGAAGCAGTAACAACTATCGCATCAGAAAACGTGTTGTTTACCTTAATAGGCTATCTCACCATTTATTCGATTTTACTCTATGCCTATATTCGAACCTTATTTCACACTGCAAGTAAGTCTGTGGAAGTTGAGGAATATGATATGAAGGAATTTTCTGCGGAGGTGTCTCGTGTTTAACCCGGAATATTTATCGCTAATCTATGCAGGCTTAATGGCACTTGCGGTGCTCGTTTATGCGATTTTAGATGGCTATGACTTAGGGGTCGGTATGCTTATTCCATTAGAGGATAAAGATACTGCAGATACTATGATTGCCTCTATTGGCCCATTTTGGGATGCCAATGAAACTTGGCTGGTTTTGGCAGTCGGGTTGGCTTTTATAGCCTTCCCTCAGGCTCATAGCATGATATTGCAAGCACTATATATTCCCGTTGTATTTTTATTATTTGGATTAATCATGCGCGGCGTGGCTTTTGATTTTAGAGCTAAGGCCAGAGTTAAGCGACAACGACGTTGGGATAAAGTATTTAAGTTCGGCTCCCTCTTGACCTCTTTTGCACAAGGTTACATGTTGGGGCTGTATGTGATTGGGTTTGAAAACACACCGTTGGCACATGCGTTTGCAATATTCAGTGGCATTGGGGTTGTTTGTGCTTATGGCTTAATCGGCTCTGCTTGGCTGATTATGAAATGTGAAGGCAAACTTCAACAAGATGCGATCCGGTGGTGTAAAAACTTTGCTCGAGTGGCGTTTGTTGGCGTGGTGTTGGTATCGGTAATTAACCCTATGATCAATGCTGGGATTTACGAGCGTTGGTTTGACTTACCTATGGCCCTAGTTGTGTTACCCGCCCCTATTATTTGCTTATCACTGTTTGTGATTTTGGAGCTGGTTCTACAAAAGTTACCTAAGTCGCCTGAAAATGGCGCGTGGCTGCCCTTTTTAATCTCAGCTTTTATCTTTTTATTATGCTTCTTTGGTTTGGTGTACAGTTTTTACCCTTATGTGGTGCCTGGTAAGTTGACCATTTTTGAAGCCGTTGCAGACCCGTCTGCACTAACCTTTTTGTTATATGGCGTGGTGATAGTGGTTCCGACCTTAATTGCTTACACGCTATTTTCATACCGAGTCTTTTGGGGCAAGGTTCAACCTTTGTCTTACTATTGACACTTGCACACATTAGCCCAACCAAAAGGCAGCTAGTTGGAAGCTGCCTTTTTTATTTTTTGCTAAGGGCTGCGCTAATTAACCATATTCAAGTTCAAGCTAAGTGTATAAAAAAGCCCGTTAATTAAACGGGCTTAGTCGTAATGTGATTATTAAATTTTCGGATAACCGATTCGGTCTGATAAATACCCTACGCTGGTGGCGAAGTAATAAGAACGGTTCCAATTCATCAATGCTTTATAGTTATCATAAGCAAGATACATGCGACCATTCTCATCATCTGGCATTACCAATGCTGCTGTGATATCAACCTGAGGCAGGTCACTACCGTCCATTCTGCGTAATCCAAGCGCTTGCCATTGAGCCAATGAACGTTCTGACTTACGCCATTCATTGAGCCACTCTTTGTGTGACTTAGTGCCACGTTTTAAAATATAGCTAGTGTCGAAACCCTCAGGCAACTTTACTTGGCGGCCCCAGGTAAGGTCGTCATTCCAGCCTACACGTTTTAAGTAGTTAGCTATCGAAGCAAAAGCATCTTCTTGGGTTGTCCAAATATCTTTGCGGCCATCTTTATTGTAGTCAACAGCATAAGAGGTAAATGAAGTAGGCATAAATTGGGTTTGCCCCATGGCGCCTGCCCAAGAGCCTTTAAAGTCGTCTAGGCCAATATGACCGTCTCTTAATATATCAAGTGCAGCCCATAGTTGACGCTTGTATAGTGCTTCGCGGCGACCGTCAAACGCTAATGTAACGAGTGCGCTAATTACTGGATACCCGCCTTGAATACGGCCAAAGTTACTCTCTAATCCCCAAAGCGCAACGATAAAACGCGCTTGGACACCATATTCTTTAGCTACTTTTTCAAGAGTGGTTTTGTGTTCTTTATACAGCTTGCGCGCTTGTTGAATTTTCCATTCTGGCACGCGTTTTGGTAAATAGGTTTCAAGCGTTTCAACGATTTCTGGCTGAGTTTTGTCTGCTTTAATCACTTTTTCTTTAAACACGGCGGTGGCAAATGCATCATCAACTAGTTGTTGAGCGTAGCCCTTTTCTATTGCTTCTTGTTTTAAGTTTTTGAGATATTCGTCAAACTTTGCTTGCGTATTAGCAAACACTGAGGTGGATAGGCAAACTGAGGCTACTAAAAGAGAAATTTTTTTTATCACGCGTCTGATACTCCGTTTTGCTTTCTAAATTCGTCTAGCAAACTTTCTGTGTGCGGTGGAAGTTGTAAGTAAAACCCATCGTCGGTTAATTTTTGCTTAACCGTTTCAAGATCAGCTATTCCAAGTTTGTCTCTTCTTGCAAGATCTACAATCATCACATAAACAGGTGTACCAAAAGTTTCCATTAAAGGTGCAGGTACATTGGAAAAATCATCTCTTTTGGTTACAAAAAGGTACGTATCCGCTTTTTTTGGACTTTTGTATATGGCAGTGAGCATTATAAGCCTATAAATTCTTGCTAATCATTGGCGCTCACTATACCATGCTATTAGTAAGTTGTGGAAAGTTTTACTATGCCCTAAAGTCAGGTAAATAAGGCTTTAGCGGCGGTTGTAACAAATATTTGAGTGCATATGGCAAAACAAACATTCGAACTAAAAGGAAATCTATTTACACTCTCAGTGCTACAGTTGTTTTCTTTAGATTTAACAAAACTAAGAGAAGACCTCGATAGCAAAATATCACAGGCGCCAAAATTCTTCCAAGGCGCTCCGATTGTGATTAATTTAGCTGATGTTCAGGATCAAACTGTAGAATTCAAAGCGTTAAAGCAAACACTGATGGATTTACAACTCAATCCAGTGGGTGTATGTAGTGGTACTCAAAGTCAACACGACTTAGCCAAAGAAGCCGGGTTTTCTGTACTAAACTATTCAAGGGACGTGCAACCGAGTGCCCCATCTCAATCACAAGCAACAGAAGTAGTAGAAAAACAAGTTTATCTGCCAGCTCAGATTGTGAACGGAACGGTACGTAGTGGTCAGCAAATTTATGCAAAAGACCGTGACTTAATCGTATTAGGTGCGGTAAGTCATGGTGCCGAGGTTATCGCTGATGGTAATGTGCACATTTATGGCACTTTACGTGGGCGAGCAATCGCGGGTGCCCAAGGGCAACCAGACACAAGTATATTTTGCCAACGCTTAGAAGCAGAATTAGTGTCGATAAACGGGAGTTATTGGATCAGTGATTCACTGCAAGGTGAGCACTGGGGTCAAGCTGCTCAAATAACACAACAAGACGAATCATTAAAAATTACAGCTTTGGTCAAAGGATAAATCAGATGGCAAAAATTATTGTCGTAACTTCAGGTAAAGGCGGTGTTGGTAAAACAACGTCAAGTGCAGCAATTGGTACTGGCTTAGCGCTAAAGGGTTATAAAACAGCCATTGTCGATTTTGATATTGGTCTCAGAAACCTAGATTTAATCATGGGGTGCGAACGCCGCGTGGTTTACGATTTTGTAAATGTTATTAATGGTGAGGCTAATCTAAATCAGGCGTTAATTAAAGACAAACGCGTAGAAAAGCTTTACATCCTGCCTGCTTCTCAAACTCGTGATAAAGATGCTCTAACCCGCGAAGGTGTTGAGCGCGTGTTGAGCGAGATGAAAGAAGAGTTCGATTTTATTATTTGTGACTCTCCGGCCGGTATTGAAGCTGGCGCTATGATGGCGCTTTATTTTGCCGATGAAGCCGTTGTAACGACTAACCCTGAAGTGTCTTCTGTACGAGATTCTGACCGTATATTGGGTATTTTACAGAGCAAGTCAAAGCGTGCAGAGCTTGGGTTAGAGCCGGTTAAAGAACACTTACTATTAACCCGTTACAATCCAGAGCGTGTGGATAGTGGTGAAATGCTATCTGTTGAAGATGTAAAAGAGATCTTAGCGATTGACTTGCTCGGGGTTATTCCAGAGTCGAAGTCAGTGCTTAATGCATCCAACTCCGGCCAGCCCGTTATTTTAGACCAAGAGTCTGATGCCGGTCAGGCATACAGCGATGCGATTAATCGTTTGTTGGGTGAAGTTGTAGATTTCCGCTTCTTGCAAGTCGAGAAGAAAGGTATCTTCAAACGGATTTTTGGAGGGTAATGTGTCATTACTAGATTATTTTCGTTCAGAAAAGAAAAACAGCGCTTCGTTAGCAAAAGAGCGTCTGCAAATCATTGTTGCACATGAGCGCTCTAAACGTGGTACGCCAGATTATTTGCCACAACTAAAGCAAGATATATTGGATGTCATCCGTAAATACGTAAAAGTTGATTCGGATGCAGTTAATGTTCAATTTGAGCAAAATGAGGACGATTTAGCCGTTCTTGAATTGAATGTTACCTTGCCTGATGACGAAAAGTAGTTAGGGGCAGAGTTTGCAAAAAGGGCTATCGCGATAGCCCTTTTTTGTGCCTTGTTATAACCAACTGTTTAACTTGTCTTCGAGTAATGTTGCACGCCACCCTAGTGCAAGATCTGGTTTCATTAATAATTGTTTTTCTTGTTCTGACTTTTTCCACGACCAGCTGATGACTTGGTTGATTTGTTTTTTAGAAGCAAATACATCAACTGGAATGTTATTGCGCTTCGCGACATCAGCAATAATGTGCTTAATGTCTTTGCATGCGGCCTTGTATCCTTTAAAGTCAATTAGCCTTCTTACCCGTTGCGGACAATCTTGCTCGCCCACTGCCTTGCCTCTTTCAATACAAGCTAAGATCTCTTTACCTGAGCGATTGACTTCCATGGGTTCAATGCCAGGCACATTACGTAAACTACCTAGAGTACTTGGGCGACGTTTTGCTATTTCCACCATATTATGTTCTTTAAGCACAAAGTTTAGTGCGAGGTTCTTTTTCTCTGCTTTTGCCCGTCGCCAAGCCGCGAGTTCTTTTAAAATAGCGAGATCACGAGGTTTAAGTTGCCATACGTTTTTTACGTCGAGGTAAAGTAGTTCGTCAGGCTGACGGAAGCTGCGTTTTTGTGCTAAAAGCTCACTTTCTTGCAGTACTATGTTAAATAGGTGCTTTTCATTTACTTGTGTGAGAATTTGCTCGTAACATGGCAGTAAGTGAAAGACATCTGACGCGGCGTAGTCTAGTTGCTTTTGCGTCAATGGTCGACGCAGCCAGTCGGTCCTTGATTCACTCTTGTCAATTTCCACTTCTCTTAATTGCTTTACCATGTTTGCAAAGCCAATACAGCTTCCCTCTCCAAGAAGTTGCAGCGCAAACTGGGTGTCAAAAATAGGAGAAGGAATAAAACCTGCAAACTTGAGAAAAACTTCAATATCTTCCGATGGAGAATGAAGTACTTTGAGAACGTGGGTGTCAGCAAATAAAGCCCAAAGCTGACTAAAATCAATGTCAGTTAACGGATCAATAAGTGCTAGGTGTTTTCCATCATAAACCTGTAACAAGGCGATTTCGGGGTACAGCGTGCGACGACGCATAAATTCGGTATCGACGGCAAGCACGTTGGCGGCTGAAATATTAGAGACAAACTCATCTAGTGCTTGTTGACTTTCAATGACTTGATACTGCACTGTTACTCCCATGCAATTTGCTTAACTAGCATGACAAACGCTAGTTAGAAAAAAGCCGGCTAGTGCCGGCTTTTTTTGTTATTCTTTTAACGCTCTACGCAGTATTTTACCAACATTGGTTTTAGGCAGTTCATCTCTAAACTCAACCTGTTTTGGTACTTTATAGTTCGTTAGATTATCTCGGCAATGGGCAATTATATCTTTTTCTGTTAAAGATGGGTCTTTTTTAACAATAAAAACTTTAACTTGCTCACCACTGACTTCATGCGGTACACCAATGGCGGCTACTTCAAGTACACCGTCGTGCATAGCGACCACTTCTTCTATTTCATTAGGGAAGACATTAAAGCCAGATACTAATATCATGTCTTTCTTACGGTCAACAATATAGAAGAAACCATCATCATCGTAAGTTGCAATATCACCTGTCGCAAACCAGCCGTCTTTTAAACACTCTGCGGTAGCGTCTGGGCGATTATAGTAACCTGCCATAACTTGCGGACCCTTAACGCACAGTTCGCCCGGTTCACCTTTAGGACTTTCATTACCTTCTTCGTCTACCAGCTTAATATCTGTACTTGGTGCCGGTAAACCAATTGAACCATTATACTCTTCTAAATCACGTGGGCTGATGGTAACCAAAGGTGCACATTCAGTCAGGCCGTAGCCTTCCATAAGTTTTGTATTGGTTACTTTTTGCCAGCGCTCAGCGACAGGGCGTTGAACCGCCATACCGCCACCTAACGACATTTTCAAAGTAGAAAAGTCGAGCTCAGCAAACCCTGGAGTATTTAACAGGCCGTTAAATAGCGTATTTACCCCTGTAATGGTGGTAAATGGGTATTTTGACAGCTCTTTTACAAATGCAGGCATATCACGAGGGTTAGTGATCAGAATATTATGACCACCGTACTTCATAAAGGTTAAGCAATTCGCAGTAAGGGCAAAGATATGGTAAAGCGGTAAAGCGGTAATAACGACTTCCTTCCCTTTATCCAGAACTTTATCTAGGCAGCCCGAAACCTGCTCGAGGTTAGCGACCATGTTTCCATGGGTTAACATTGCGCCTTTTGAAACGCCGGTGGTGCCACCTGTGTACTGCAAAAATGCCAAGTCACTCAGTGAGATGTCGGGCCTTGTGTATTGTGCCGCATCGGCGCCAATCACCTGCTTAAAAGGAATACTACTTGGTAAACTGAAGTCTGGCACCATTTTCTTGAAGCGTTTAACAACAAAGTTAACCAAGTGCTTTTTAAAGCCACCCAGCATATCACCAATTTCGGTGAGCACTACATGTTTTACATCGGTTTTAGGTAAGGCTTGTTCTAATGTGTGAGCAAAGTTTGCAAGAATAAAGATAGCCTTAGACTCAGAGTCGTTAAGCTGGTGTTCTAATTCTCTTACCGTATAAAGTGGGTTTACATTTACTACGGTGCAACCTGCGCGAAGTACACCTAAAATAGTAATAGGTGTTTGCAACAAGTTTGGCATCATGACCGCAACTTTATCGCCGCGACCAAGCTTTAATTCATTTTGAATATAGCTAGCAACTGCTTTGGTTTTTTCATCAACTTGCTGATAAGTCAGTGTCTTACCCATATTGCTATAGGCTGGGTACTGGGCATATTCTGCAAAACTTTTTTCAAATAATTCAAGCAATGAGTTGTAATGCTCTGGGTCGATAGTTTCAGGCATACCTTCTGGGTAGCGCTTAAGCCAGATTTTTTCCACTCTTAGCTCCTGTGTTCTCGTTATTTTTATATTCACCCTAAACCATAAACGATGTAAGGCACTTTAACAATTGAGCAAATACTCTAAAAACGCCATATTCCCACAATATTTGAGGATTTACAATCAAGATGCTGTTGAAACGTGGCCTTTAGCGTTGATAAAGAAGTTTTCACTCCCTGATTAGTTTATTCTTTAAACGTTCGGCATTATAAATAGTTTTATGCTGAGCGTTGGTGTGCATCAATTAGCTTATAGCATATTTCTGGGTTTTCCATATGGCAGTGATGACCACCGGGTATTTTTTCAACCTTTAATGTCGCAAAGCAGCGTTTGAACTGTGAGTATTGACGCTGGATCATGGCGTACCCTTGTTCTGCCAAAATAAGCAAGGTGGGTGTAGTAATTCCTTCTAAAGCGCTTTGTGCTTGTGCAACCGAATAACGAAACCCAGAGTGATGCTTGAGTCTTGGATCTAGCGTAAGCTGTATACCGTTTTTATGTTGCTCACAATTTCGATTCATCAATAGCGTTGCTAGCTCTACAGAAATGTCACTCACTTTGCTACGTAATAAAGCTAATGTATTTATATCAGGATAAACTCGAGGTTCAGATTGTTTTAATTTATCTCGGGAATTAAAGGCATTAATAAGCTGGGTTCGAGTATCTGACTCTAATGTACTGACAATCCCAATTCCTTCAATGAGCACTAAGGATAAACAGCGCGACGGAAAACATGCCGCGAATAAGTTAGCGACCATGGCCCCCATAGAATGCCCTACAAGGTGACAACGATTGATATTTGCTTGGTCGAGAAAGCACTTTAGGTCGTAAACATAGTCAATGAAATAGTAAAATGCATCTTCACTTTTCCAGTCGCTACGCCCATGGCCTGCAAAATCTAAAGCGATGTGTTGATATGCCTTATTATTGCAAAACGGCTGTAATGGTAAGAAGCTGTTGCCATTGTCTTGCCAGCCATGGAGGTAAACAACAGTTTGTTCGCCCTGCCCCCAAGTTTGATAGGAAAATGGCCCGATTTTTTGTTCTTTTATCGCATCTAGAGACATCTATAGGTTCTTTTTGTATTCATTGTTCGATCATTGATTTATCATCTTACCGTGACATATTTGAACTTACTACTTTGATTTGATGAAAATATTTTTAGCTGACACCCACTCTATTATGAATGAGTTTTTAATCGAATATTTTTAGCTTGTTTTTAGCTGACACCCACTCGAATATGAGTGTGTTTTAAATCGATCAAAGAGTAGAAAATCGCAAACTTCCATCACGATAAGTACACGGGAATAACAATGAATTTCAAATCTAGCCTTTTGGCCTCAGTTGTTGGATTGGTATTTGCGGCCCCTACTTTGGCTGCACCCAAGAATATTATTTACATGATTGGCGACGGTATGGGACCTGCCTACACCACAGGTTATCGTTATTTTAAAGACGACCCTTCAACCAAAGTGGTTGACCCAACAATCTTTGACTCGATTTTAGTCGGCATGGCTCATACCTACCCTGATGATGATACTGTGGTGACAGACAGTGCGGCTGGTGCAACTGCACTGAGTACAGGTACAAAGAGCTATAATGGCGCGATTGCGGTTGATACGCATAAAGAAGATCTTGAAACAATGCTCGAGGTTGCTAAAAAGAAAGGTAAAACGACTGCACTTGTGGCTACATCCCAAATCAACCATGCAACCCCTGCAAGCTTTGCCTCACACAATGAGTCCCGTCGCAATTACGATGAAATTGCCAACGACTATATCGACAACAAGATTGCTGGCAAGCTTCCCGTCGACTTAATGCTTGGTGGTGGTACTAAGTACTTTATCCGTGAAGATAGAAATCTAGTTAGCGAATTTAAAGAGGCTGGATATCAATACGTTGATGAGCTGGCAAAGCTTGATACGTTAAACAAAATACCGGCAATGGGTTTGTTTGCCGAAGTTGGGTTACCGTATGCCATTGATGAAGAACCTAAGCGTCTAACTAAAATGACAAAAACGGCGTTGTCACTGCTAGAAAACCAAAACGACAAAGGTTTTTTCTTGATGATTGAAGGCAGTCAAATTGACTGGTGTGGTCACGCAAATGATATTGCATGTGCGATGCGTGAAATGGATGACTTTGCAGAGTCTATTATGCTTGCAAAGGCGTTTGTTGACGATAACCCAGACACTATCTTGGTTATCACCGCGGATCATTCAACAGGCGGGTTAACACTAGGCGCGAATGGTCAGTACCGTTGGGAGCGTGACGTGGTCGCTAAGGTGAAAGGATCTGGTGACGAAATTGCTAAGGCGTTGAGTGAGTCAAAAGATGTGAAAGCAACATGGGAAACGCTAACTGGTCTTGACTATGATAGCGCGACTGAATTGAAGGTAAAAGAAGCATTAGGTCTTGGTTCTAAAGCTCTGAGTTTAGTAGTAAAAGATGCGATTAGTGATGCGTCTTTTACCGGCTGGACCACCGGAGGTCATACTGCGATTGATGTACAAGTATTTGCGCACGGTAAAGGCAAAGAGGCCTTTATTGGTTCACAAAATAATACCGCTATTGCTGATAAACTGATCGGATTTATTAAGCAGTAATATTTTGACTATCAAACACCAATAAGGTCAGCAGATGCTGACCTTATTGGTATTATAACGAATGGTTAACTGAGTTGATATTTAGGCGTAAACAGAGACCCCTATCATACTTTTGATTTCATCTCTTCTTGCTTCAGTTGCAATCGCTCTATATTCACTTATCGCCTGCCCCGTACGAAAGTTAGGACGGTCATATATAGTAGAATGTTGTTGTGATTGAAACTGCTCTACTAGTGCGATGCCCTGTTCACTCGTCCTGATCTGAGCTGAATTTTGTGTTGTTGTCTTCTGATCGTCAACGACTGAGCTCACCGCCTTTTTGGGCTGTGGCTTTACTTGATACGTACCAGCTTGTTGGACAATTGAATTTAGCTTCACGGTTTAGCTCAATAACACTGATTCACTAGTATAAAAATACGCCTTTATTCGCGACCTGGCAACTTTTTCCATGTTACTGTGTCTCTCACATATTGCGGCTGTGCGTTTGCGGCGCCGACCGACAGCCCTTGCGTGAATGCATCATCGGCAATAAACAGCATGTAGTACGCGTCTGGTAAGCTAATGTTTTCAATTACTTGGCACTCTAGTTGATGGGTAAGATCACTGAAGGCTTGCCATCCTGTACCAACGCCAACAGCGCCAGTCGCAGTAAAGTCTATTTGTTCTGGCTTAATAACGGTTTCTTCTGTGGTTGGTTGAATAATACCGTTATTGTCACCTTGGTATTGGCAGAGGTAAACCTCACCCATACGGGCATCAATCGCCGCTACTACGTCACTTTTACCTGCTTCCATCCATGCTTGCTGTGCCATTGCTTGTAAAGTAGAGACACCCACTAACTTAAGGCCAGATGAAAATGCTAGGCCTTGTGCTACTGCTGTACTGATCCTAACGCCTGTAAAGCTACCTGGACCACGGCCAAATACAATGCCGTCAAGATCATTGAGCGTAATATCGGCCTCACGCAGAATGCGTTCAACTAATGGCAAGATCTTCTGACTATGCTGCTGCGGACAAACCTCAAAGTGGCGAATAAACTTGCCTTCGTAATGCAATGCAATACTGAGTGCTTCAGTGGAGGCGTCTAGGGCCAACAGGTTATTTTTCATTTTTATCAATATTCTCTAAAAATCGAATTGCCTTGTTTAAGTCTCTGGTGCGAGACATATCGGGCAAGCTACTTAAAAACGTCTGGCCGTATTTTCTCGTAACTAAGCGATTATCGCAAATAATCAGTACACCTTTATCGTTAGCATCACGAATTAATCGGCCAACCCCCTGTTTTAAAGCGATAACTGCTTGTGGAAGTTGTATGGCATCGAATGGTTCTAACCCACGCATTTCAGCATCTCTCATACGTGCTTGTAATAAAGGGTCGTCTGGAGAAGCAAATGGTAGTTTGTCAATGACAACACAACTTAGGGTATCACCACGGACATCCACCCCTTCCCAAAAGGAGGCTGTCCCTAGTAATACTGCGTTACCATGACGTATAAACTGCTCTAAAATGATGCGTTTTGATGCCTGTCCCTGCATAAAAATTGGGTATTGCAACGCTGTGCTAAGTCCCTCATAAACCAAATGCATGGCTCGATAGCTGGTAAAAAGTAAAAAGGTTCGTCCTTTGGCAGCTTCGATCACTTGTTTAGCAAGCTTTACTAGTGCATGCGGCATTAGATCATCGCGGGTTTCTGGCAGATAGCGTGGCAGGCACAGCAAGGCTTGTTGTTTGTAGTTAAATGGACTTTCAACTATAAACTGTGAAGTAGGTGTTAGGCCTAAGCTACGGCTAAAGTGGTTCAGCGAATTATCAACCGATAAAGTGGCGGAGGTAAACACAAAGCTCGCTTCGGTGGTTTTGATGATTTGCGCAAATTTGCTCGATACATCTAAAGGCGTGATATGGATCGACAAAAAGCGCCTAGTGGTTTCAAACCAATAACTAAATCCGGTTTGGCTGGTGTCGAATGCGCGCTCAAGTTGGCTTTTAAAGGTCATGACCTTTTCAAATGGATGCTCTATTTTATCGCTTCTATCAAGGCAGAGTTTGAGCACTTTGTAGAGAAAGTCTAGGTTACCTATCACACGGTGCATTGCATCGCAAATTGGTTTGTTTGCCAGCGCCTCTCGCCAATCTCCCCGTGCACCATCGCCACCAAATACCAGACGGAGATCGGCAACACTGGTTTCCAATTTATTTAGAGTTTTGCCAAGCTGCAGCATATCTGGAATATCTGAGCGGTAGATAACTCTAATGTCATTAATCAAAGCTTGTAGTGCTTTGGTGCTTATAGTTTCACCAAAGTAGTCACTGGCGATTTCTGGCAGCTGGTGGGCCTCGTCAAAGATATAGCTGTCTGCGGTTGGCATCAGCTCCGCAAACCCTAAATCTTTTACTGCCATATCAGCAAAAAATAGATGGTGATTGATCACCACAACATCGGCGTCGACCGCTTTGAGTCTTGCCTTGCGAATATAACAGCCTTCGTAGTTTGGGCATTCTTTACCTAAACAGTTGTCTGCTGTTGAAGTAACATAGGGTAACACTTTGGCGTCTTCTTCAATGCCGACACAATCGGCTAAATCTCCGCTTTGCGTTTCGGATGCAAACTTTGCAACCATGGCAAGTTGATGCATGACATCGGGATCATCTGTAGGTACATGACTCAAATGTTGTGATAGGCGATATGGACAAAGGTAATTGCCTCTACCTTTCAGCAAAGTAACTTTTTTGCCGCTTGTGAGTACTTTTTTTAGTGTGGGTACATCTCGGTGGAATAGTTGCTCTTGTAAGGCTTTAGAGCCAGTAGAGACAATAACTTTACCTTTTGACTGAAATGCGGGAACTAAATATGCGAATGTTTTGCCTGTTCCTGTTCCTGCTTCTGCAACGCATTGCCCGCCATTTTGTATGGTTTCTTCCACCGCTACGGCCATATCTATCTGTGGCTGTCTTGGTTGATAGCCAGGAAAATGCTGGGCTAACGGGCCCGTAGAAGAGAAAATAGATGATACAGCCAAGGTAATGCAAATATACAAACAGACAGGTCGCGAAATTGTATGTGGCTAAGCAGCAAATCGCAACCGCTGTTTGGTAATAACTGAGGTTTGACACTACTTTAGTTGCTGGATTGTGTTCTAATCTTCATTATTCCCATCATTAAAATGATGATATAAGCAAGATATAGCGCAATGCGATTAGGCCAAGTTGGTTCGGGAGAAGGCATTAACACTCGCAAGTAATCATTCAAAAACAGCATACCAGCACCGACGATGATGGCTGTCCAGCTAAAGAAGCGATGATTGGTTGTAGAAATGGTAAACAAGGAAAACAAAAGGAGTACAAGGCTTAAATAAAACGCTAAAACTGACATGCTACCCGGCACAATACTGGGAGCTAATGCTAAAGCGGACAGACCGACAACGAACCAGCCTATGAAGTGATTTACTGATTTAAACGACATGTTTTTTCTCCTTAAATAAATGGTCGTTATGGTTACCAGTCTAATATAGCCGTATATGTTAAATTGTGCACTTTATCTAGGGGAGAACATAGGAACACCGACAGGAGAAAGGAGCACTGACATCCACCTAAAAACAGTTTCCGGTTTTATTGAATCAAAACAATCACTGACACCCACCTTAACATTTTTCAAATTTGCAAGCTCATTAGATGTCGTCTACGCTCTAACTCTGAACTCAAAGGATTGAGGAAAAAGCGATGGCTACTGCCCGTAAAAAACTAATTAGTTTAACCGACACCAAATACTACCACTGTATCTCACGCTGCGTACGCCGAGCATTTTTGTGTGGTGAAGATGCACTCACTGGCAAATCCTTCGAACATCGCCGCGGTTGGATTGAAGAAAAA